>VBCA01000079.1 GCA_005881575.1 Betaproteobacteria bacterium | reverse complement strand
TTCTGACGCATTCGTCGACGAAGGCGCGCACGGTGGTCGACAGCCGCCGGGTGTGCGGATAAACGACCTGCACCGGCATCGGCTCGATTTCAAACTCTTCCAGGACGTACCGGATCTTGTTCGACTTCCGGTACGGCGCGGTCTGATAGGACAGGAACATGCCCAGACCCAGGCCGTTCACGCACGCGTTCAACGTGCTGTCGATCTCGTTGCTGACGAGCGCACAGGTGATCGGAATGGCCACGGCGCGTCGGCCGACGCGGAAGTTCCATTCGTTTCGCGGCGACGTGCCCGCGTGCCTGACGCAGCGATGCGACCGAACCTCCTCCGGATTGCGCGGGACGCCGTGGCGGCGAAGGTATTGCGGGCTCGCGCAGACCACGCGGCGAACCTCGCCGATCCTGATCGCCACCAACGACGAATCCCGAAGATGTCCGATACGGACTGCGACATCCAGGCCTTCCTCGACCACGTTCACGACGCGATCAACGAACAACATTTCCACGTTGACGTCCCGGTGGCGCCGGATGAATTCGCTCACGATCGGCGCGACGTAGCGCCGGCCGAATAACACCGACGCAGTCACCGTCAGCCTGCCTTGCGGCTCGGCCTGACTGGAGTTCAGTTTCGCCTCGGCGTCCTGCACCTCGGAAAGAATGATGCGACAGCACTCGAGATATCGAGCGCCTGCGTCGGTCAGATGGATCCGGCGCGTGGTGCGGTTCAGCAGCGACACGCCCAGCTGGCGCTCGAGTGCCGCCAGGGTCCGGACCACGGTCGGCAGGGACGTATCGAGAGCGTTCGCGGCCGCAGTCAGGCTCCCCTTGTCCACGATGCGTACGAAGACCGTCATGGCCAGAAGCTTGTCCACGGCAGGAATTATTACTCCGATTTCTGGAAGAGTCTATTACCGATTGCGATATTTATTTCACACAAGGAAGCTGCGATACTGGCGCGCGGCGAAGCTACGGGGGCGCGCATCGCCGCGGCAAATCCAGACCCCATAAGGAACACCTGACAAGGAGTTCACCGTGAAAGCGAATTGGATTTCGGCGCTAGTTGCCCCTGCGTTCCTCGCGACTGCCGTGCTAGCGCATGACGACGGCGCCGAAAAACTCGGCACCGTGCATTTCTCGACTTCATGCAGCCCGGCGGTGCAGCCGCAATTTGAGCGCGCGGTGGCGCTGCTGCATTCTTTCTGGTTCGATGAGGGGCTCAAGGCATTCGGCGCCATCGCGCAGGCAGACCCAGGTTGCGCAATGGCCCACTGGGGAAGCGCGATGCTCATGTATGGAAATCCCTTCGCTTGGCCGCCTTCTCCCAAGGCACTGGCCGATGGCGGGGCCGCGGTGGAAAGAGCCAAGGCTGCGCAGGCCAAGAGCCAGCGCGAACGCGACTACATCGGCACGATCGAGGCGTTCTACAAAGACTGGGACAAGGTGGATCATCGCACCCGCGCGCTCGCGTACGCGAACGCGATGGAGCAGCTCGCGCGGCGCTATCCCGAGGACTCGGAAGCCTCCGTGTTCTATGCGCTCGTCCTCGATGTGACCGCGCTGCCCAGCGACAAGACCTTCGCGAATCAGTTGAAGGCCGCAGCGATTCTGGAGAAGGTTTCCGCCGCGCAACCCGATCATCCCGGCGTGGCTCACTATCTGATCCACAGCTATGATTATCCGCCGATCGCCGCGCAAGGCCTGCCTGCGGCGCGACGCTATGCCAGCGTTGCGCCGTCGGCGGCGCATGCGCTGCATATGCCGGGGCACATCTTCACCCGGCGCGGGTTGTGGGACGAGTCGATCGAGACGAATCTTCGTTCCGTGGCGACATCAAAGAACCATTTCGACAGCCTGCACGCCTTGGACTATCTGGAGTACGCGTACCTGCAGCAAGGCCGGGACAGCGACGCCAAACACGTGCGGGACGAAATCGACGTCCTCAAGACGGTAAGCCCGGAGCATTTCGTCACCGCCTATGCGCTGGCGGCGATTCCTTCGCGTTACGCACTGGAGCGCGGGCGCTGGGCGGAGGCGGCCAAGGTTTCCCCGCAGCCCGGCGAACGGGACTTTCAGTGGGAGAAGTTTCCGCAGGCCGCCGCCGTGATGGTCTATGCACGTGCTCTTGGCTCTGCACGCAGCGGGGACGCCCCTGCCGTTCGCAGGGCGATCGATAAGCTGCAGTCCCTGCGCCAAGACATGATAGAAGCGAAGATTCCCTACTGGGCGCAGCAAGCGGATATTCAGATCAAGGTCGCTTCCGCTTGGGCCACGTTGGCCGAAGGAAACAGGGAGGAAGCGCAGAGGATGATGCGCGAAGGTGCCGACATGGAGGATGCGAGCGAGAAACACCCGGTGACTCCCGGGCATGTCGTTCCGGCACGCGAGTTGCTGGGTGACATGCTCCTGGAACTCAATCAGCCGGCGCTGGCGCTGAAGGAATTCGAAGCGTCGCACAAGATCGAGCCCGGCCGCTTTCGCGGACTTCTCGGCGCGGCGCGCGCCGCTGAACTATCCGGAGATAAGGCCAAGGCAAAGGGCTACTACGCCGACCTGCTGAGACTTACCGCGAAATCCGACGGCCAGCGCTCCGAACTCGCGCGGGCAAAGGAGTTTCTGGCCAAGAACTAACGCATGGGTCGAACCAGGTCGAAGTCCAGAGGCTCGCCGGTGTTCGTTGCCTGGCTGCTCGTCTCCGCGACAGTCCAGGCACAAGCTCCCGACGCCGCCGACATCGCCGAGGGCATGAGGATTTTCCTGCAGAAGGGAAATTGCCAGGCGTGTCACGGCTGGGCCGCGGACGGCCGCAAGGTGGACAACCAGATGCCCGACGGCGCGAATCTGCGCGAGACCAAGCTCGAGCGCGGCGATCTGATCGTGGCGATCAAGTGCGGGCGCCCCGGGAGGAGCATGCCCGCCTTCGACAGGCTCGCCTACAGCGACGGGCGCTGCTACGGCATGAAGCAGGCGGACCTCAAGTCGCGTGGCTTGGGTCTGCCCGATCCGCCGGCGACGCTTCAGCCGCGCGAGATCGAATTGCTCGCCGACTTCCTGTACGCGAAGATCATCGGCAAAGGTGCGATGAACCGCGCGCGGTGCGCCGAATACTGGGGCGCCGAGGTCGAGGCCTGCGGCGAGTTCCCGAAATAGCTCAGTTCAGCGCGAAGACGAACAGGTAGCTGGAGTTCTCCAGCTTGTCGAACTTCACCGGGTGCAGGTGACGCCCGCCCGACTGCACGGCGAGATACTGCTTCGGCCCGATCGCGTAGGTGACGGGCGCGCCTTTGAGCGGCGTGCCGAGGTTGAAGCGCCACAGCTCCTCGAGCGTCTCGTCGTGATACGCGATCACCCAGCCGTCCTGCAGCGCGGTGAATACGAGACCCCCCGCCGTGACGATCGCGCCCGAGCGGATCTCGATATCGGTGATCGCCTTCGCGATGACTTTGTGGCGGGTGGTGTCGAAAGCCGTGACCGAGCCGTAATAGAGGTCGCTCGAATACTCGCGTTTCTCGCTCGCTTTCACGTCGACGTCGCCGTCCTTGGATTTGAACACGACGGCCGCGCCGTTCTGTGTGAAGCAGCCTTCGATGCCGACTCCGTAGGCGATTTTCTTCACGGGATGGTAGGCCGTCGGCTGGTGAGCGACGCCGCCGTGCCAGGTCGGGCAGGCGCGCTTCTTTCCGTCGCCGCGCAGGGCCCGCGCTACCGGGTTGTAGATCTGTACGTCGACCTTCGGATCGTAATCGAGCGGCCTGCCGGTCTTGGGATTGATCCCCTTGGTCCAGTTGAGATCGTTCACGTACTGGTCGGCCTTGATGAATTTTCCGTTGGTGCGGTCGAGCGTGTAGTAGAAGCCGTTGCGCGCGAAGTGGCCGACGATCTTGCGCTGCTCGCCGTTGATCGTCGCGTCGTAGAGCATGTGGACGCCGACTTCGTCGTAGTCCCAGGAGTCGTTGGGCGTGTACTGGAAATGCCAGACGGGCTTGCCGGTATCGACGTTGAGCGCCACCGCCGAGTCGGTGTAGAGGTTGTCGCCCGGCCTGGCTTGCGGGTCGTAGATCGGGAACGGGTTGCCAGTGCCGACGATGTAGAGACGGGTCGCCGGGTCGTAGGACCCTGTTTGCCAGATTCCGCCGCCGCCGGTTTTCCAGGCGTTGTGGTCGTCTTTCCAGGTTTCGCTGCCCGGGTCGCCGGGCTTGGGCACGACGTACCAGCGCCACAATTCCTTGCCCGTCCTCACCTCGAGCGCCGCAATCCATCCGCGCGTTCCGCCGTCGCCCGCGCCGTTCTGCACGATGACCTTGCCGTCGGCGACCAGCGGCGCCGTCAGGAATTTCTCCTGCCTGCCGAATTCGGTCTTTCCCGCGACCTGCTTGTCCCACACGATCTCGCCCTTGTCGCGGTCGATCGCGATGACCCGGCCGTCGGGAAGGTTGGCGATCACGAGGTCTTCCCACAGCGCGATGCCGCGCGTGCGCGGTGCGTTGCCCTGGTGCTTGACGCCGGGGTCGGCAATCCATACGAACTCGCCCTTGTTGGGATTGCGCGCGTCGATCTTGTACACCGTGCCCCAGCCGTCGGTCGTGTACATGAAACCGTTGTCAATCAGCGGATTCAGCTCGTTTTCCGGGCCGTTCTGCCCAACGTCCTGCATGCCGCCGAGCGCCAGCGCCCAGACCATCCGAAGGCTCTTGACGTTTTCCCGGTTGATCTGAGAAAGCTTGGAGTACCGGGTTGCTCCGTAATCGCCGTTCATCATCAACCAGTTTTGCGGCTCATTCTGCGCGTTGAGCAACCGGTCCTTGTTGACTGTCATGGTGTATTGGGCGGCGAGTGCCGCCGCAGCAAGTGCGACCGCCGACACAGCGGCAAGAGCCGCAAGTCTGAAAGGTTTCCGCAGGCAATATCGCATCATGATCTCCTTGATGGTGGTGCCGTCACGTTACACGAATCTGCCGTGGCCCGGCCAGTGTTTTTTGGTGCTCTTCTTTCAGCTTGAACGGAACCCACGACCTGGAAAACTTCGGTCTAGTGGCGTGCGCCTTTTTCCGAAGGATGCTAGTATTACTCTCCAGCTTGAAAGGCAAGAAGAAATCGTTGAGCCGATTCCCGCGCGTCCATTCCGAGGGGCCGGGTCGATCACTGCCGGATGAATTTACTGAGAGGTTTGCGATGATGCTTGCAGGTCGAACGAGATTTTGGTTTCTAGCCACGCTTGCGGCGATCTCCGCGTTTGGAGGGGTGGCGCGCTCGCAAG
>VBCA01000019.1 GCA_005881575.1 Betaproteobacteria bacterium | reverse complement strand
ATAGTCGCGGCAACGTACGGCGGAGTCGCGTTGTTCAATGCGCTCGGCCGCTTTTTCTGGGGCGCCATATCCGACCGCATCGGGTCCGTCCGCACGTTCGCGCTGATATTCGCAATCCAAATAGTGGTGTTCGGGTTGATGGACGGAATTCACAGCCTCTTCGCAGTGGCGGCCGCCTACGCCATCGTGCTGCTGTGCTTCGGCGGCGGATTCGGCACGATGCCGTCGCTCATCGCCGAGTATTTCGGCGCCCGCTATATGGGCGCGAACTACGGCGCGATCCTCACTGCATGGGGCGTGGCCGGTGTCGCCGGCCCGCTGTTTGCTGCGCGCGTCAAAGACGCGACCGGGTCCTATAGCGGCGCGCTGTTGCCGGTCGCCTGCATGCTCCTCGGTGCCGTGCTGCTGCCCCTGATCTTGAGGAAACCCAAGCCTTCAAAGCCCGTTTCGCAGGGAGGCGAAATGAAGTACCTCCCTGCGACCATTGGGCTTGAGGGCAATACGGGCAGGTCGAACTGAGGTCACGGATTTCGGCAGGGCCCGCAAGGGCTCAGTCGCCCGCGCCGCACGGACGGCGTGTATTCGTCACGCGCCGCCGCCGGGACAAAAACCTCCGAAGGTGGTTGTACGCGTCGAGGGATTGGGCTTGTGGAGCTGGATATTGCCACCTCCGTTGGTGCCCGGCACGCATGGAACGCGCGAGCCCAAAAAGTGCGGAGAGCACTCTGTGGTCGTGTCATAGACGATTCCGACCCCCGCTTGCGTCAGCTGGATGTCGAACGTGTCATTGACGCCCGGTTCACCGGCGTCTGTCACCGTAACGGCAAAGCCGACGTCGCCGAACTGGTTCGTTGTGGCCGTGCCGCATATACGACGGGTGCCGGTCGGCTGGCCGTGGTCGTCGACGCCGTCGGCCCCGAGGAGGAAGTACCCCGTGATGCTGGTCCAGTGGACATTCAGACCCGTGCCGTGATCGACGTACTCCAGATGCCCGAAGGTCGGCGAACCGTCCTTGCAGCCGCCGCCGACACCGAAGTTCGCCCTGGAGCCGTTGAAGAAGATGAAGCCGCCGCCAGTCACAAAGTCGCAGTCCTGAGCCAATACGGAGCCGCTCGCGCAGAACAGCGCCAGCACGCCCAATTTAATCGCAATACGTACCCGAAGCTTACACATTATTATTCCTCCATACGTCGCGCGGATTCGCCGCGCGGTGCGCTCGTCTTGTTGAAGAAAGTCGCTCACGGCTTTGCAGCTCCAGCTACTGAATACCCGCGACCGCCGACGCGATGACTACATCGGCGACGCCGCCCACGGTGATGTGGAGAGCATTCACGACGATGCCGGTCGGTGAAGTCAGCTGCTCGTTGATCACCATCTGGCCTCCGGGGATGGAAACCGTCTGGTTCGGCGCCCCGCTGACGGGAACCGGTGCCCCATTGAGCAGGAGGTTGCTGACGCTCGAGGAGCCGGCACCCCCGCCGTTCAGGATCGCCGAGGCCCGCGACGTGAGGAGATCGGCGCCGATGGTGCTGCCGGCAATGCTCAGCGCGAGGTTCGCGAGCGAAGCCGCGGAGTCGACCTGATCAGGGTAGCCGATCGTGGTCGCCGAAGGGACTTCCGCAGTGAGGGCCGCGAGAGGAAGATTGCCCGCGAGTTGTGATGCCCGAAGGGCGTCGGTCGGTCCGCTGAGCGCTCCGGTGTTGGCGAGCCCCAGCGTCGTTCCGCCGAAAAGGCTGAAAACGGTGGCTTGGACGCCCGCCGCCTGCCCGGTGACGGTCTGCGCGGCACCGACTGCAGGCCATGCGAGCAGACTGGCCGTTACAACAAGAACTCCGCTGATGTTCCAGGGGCGTAGCTTTAGCTCTGTACGACGCATATCTCCTCCTTCTTGGTTGGTTGTGTGAATGCGGCAGAGCCAAAATAGCTATTGTGTGTTTCACATCCGTGAAACCCATGGTCCGTTAGTAGTAGCCCCTTTGGACTACCAACAGCTATGCGCGAAGGGCTGGAGGAACATTTCTTCCGGGTCGATCCTGCTCTTCAATGGGAATCCGGCGAAGGCCGGTACAGCGATTCGGGAATTTGCGCCAGCCGGGCGGCGCGGCCACCCGGTTGTTGCGGTCCAATCCGCGCCCGGGGCTAGGCCCCGCGCCTCGGCGTCTTCAGGTTGCGCGCGATGAAGGCCTTGACCATCTCGCGGGCGCGGTCGGTCTGCGGCCCGGGCTTCGCGACCCATTCGTGCTCGCTGTCGGGGAATACGTGGAAATCGACCTGGCCGCCCGCCGCCTTGTAGGTCGCGGCGAATTTTTCCTGCACCGCCGGCAGCACGTTGTCGTCGAGCGCGCCTTGCATGATGAGGAGCGGCACCATCGTGACCGGCTCGCGGCGCTCGAGAATTTCCTGCGGGTTCGCCTCGTGGATGGTCTCCCATGGGACGAAGAAGGTCTTGTTGTTCTTCATCATGTTCTCGCGCTTTTTCTGCTCCGCGTTCTGGAAGCGCGCGTAGGTGTTGCTGATCGGCGAGCGCGTCGCCACGTACGCGACCGTCGCGTCGTTCGGCGCGGACAGCAGGGGAATCGCGCCGTAGCGCGCGTCGAGCGGGCGCATGCCGAGCAGCTCCGCGACGTGGCCGCCGCTCGAGCTGCCGTACACGCCGATCCTCGAGGGATCGCCGTTCCACCCGGCGGCCTTCGACTTCAGCCAGCGCACGCCGTAATTCGCGTCCTGTACGCAGGCCGGGTACGACGCCTCCGGCGCGAGCGTCATGTCGATCGCCACGACCAGAACGCCGCTCGCCGCGATCGCGCGGTCCATCGGCTCCTCGGCGCGGCGGTCCTTGTTGTTCCACGCGCCGCCGTGCAGATCTAAGAGAGTCGGGAACGGCCCCGCGCCCTGCGGCTGGTAAATGCGCGCCATTAACCTACGCCCGGTGGCGTTGCGGCGGAACTCGACCTCGCTCACCTTGAGATCGAACTTGCCCGCGGGATCGTAGGCCGCGTGAGCGGAACGAGATGCGAGGCCTGCGACCGCCGGCACGCCAACGGCTCCCAATGCAGTCATCTTCTTGAGAAAGTTACGGCGTCCAAAGGAATTCTTCATCATGCTCGCTTCCTTGAGGAGGATTGCGCGACACGGTGCGATCAGCGATCAGGTCCTTCTGATAGTTCGGCGAGCGCACGAGTTATTCAGACCTTTCCCCGCGATCTTCAGGGCTTTCCTCGCGATCGTGCATCAATTCGAATCCGAAAATGCGGCTTCCCGCGTTGATGTTGACCCCGTCCCTGTTCGTAAACAAACCTGCGCTCTCCGCGCCGACACCCCAATAGACCATGTTGCCAACGACCTGGGGTCCGCCTTCGATAGCGCCTGACCGCATCAGAGAGCCGTCGGCGAGTTTGATCTGGTTATGAAACTCGAAGAGCTTCATTCCAGACTCGGCATCCAGGGCGACCATGGTTCCCTTGCCGTCCTGATACCCGATGAACACGACTCCATTGCCGACGGTCAGTGTCCCAAAGGCCTGCCCGTTGCCCAGAGTGCCCTTGATGCCGTCGTACGCAGGCCGCTGCCACAAGATCTCTCCCGAACCGGCATCGACGGCATGAACCATGCCGTCGATGGTCTGGAGTCTCCCGCTATCGTTGAAGACGGTGACGCCATCGGCAATCACGTCGGATGGCGGATTCACCAGCGTCCAAAGCTCGACCGGGCCGCTGGCGGGGCCTTTCATGAAGCTGGGTGGACCGCCCCTCTTGTCGGGGTCCGGAAAGACATTGGGGTAGTCGTTGATCCCGAACAGCAGATTCGGACCGGGGAACGGCAGATTCTGATTTGCCGGAGCCGGGTACTCGGACGGCATCGCCGCATCCCGCTTCACGAAGGGACCTGTCTTCAAGCCGAGCGCCGTAAAACCGTTGATGTCGAGGAACGTCGTGACCGGGACGTAGGGCGTTCTGACGTCCCTGCCCATGTTCCTCGAATTGGTCGTTCCAAAGAAGACCTTGCCATCGTCGGCAGCAAGCCCGAACTGCAATCCTCCGTAGACTCCGCCGGGCTCCACGTTGGTCTCCCAGATTTTTCTCCCAGTGTCGGGATCGAGCCCGAACAACCTGCCGTCCTTGTTGCCGCCGACCACGATGTCGCCCCGTTTGCCGCCGCGGAGTGTGACGTTCCGGACGAGCTTCGGTTGCTGGCCGAATCCCATGTCCGGCCCGATGGGAGTCTGGACGCAATTGTGTGTTCCGTTCGCGATCGGCACCGGAAAGAGCGCGGGAACCACGGTCGCCCAGCCGTACAAGTCCGGCGCGCCACACGCGTGATTCCAGGCGTCGTACTTATGAGCGTAGTAGACCCAGTTGACGCGCCCCGTATCCATGTCGATTGCGAGCATCGCATTCGCGTAGGTCTTCAGCTTCTCGTTGAGGTTGTTGCAGTTCACGCCCGAGGGCAAACCGGGAATGTTCGCATTGGGATCGCCGCTTCTGCGCCTCGCAAGCTCGCAGTCCTGAGCCACTTGAGGCGCCGTGGTCGTCTGGGCGGTGGCGATATAGACCTGGCGCCTGGACGCGTCGACCGTCGGATTGTGCCCGTAGGTCGAAGTGCCGAAGAATCCCTTGGGCTGCAGCAGCGCTCTCAGCGCTTGCGGCAGTTCATGATCGGGGTCATCCCCGATGTTGGTGTGTCGTTTCCAGAGAATCTTCCCGGTATTGACATCCATGGCCACCAGGCTTCCCCGCGCCGAGCAGCACGGATAGTGCGAGGCCGGGTCGACCGGTTCGACAAAGATGTTCGGGTAGGCCCTGGCCCAATCTTCCTCCCAATTGCCGACCGGCACGAAGATCATGTTGTCGTGCCCGCTGATCGATCCCGTGATCTTCGATGAAGCATGCGTGTCGGCTTTCGTTCTCCAGACGACTTGACCGCTGTGCTTGTTGATCGCGAGCACGATGGCGCCATCTCCAGAAGCGCAACCCAGCGCGCTCGGCGTGGCCCCTGGGGTCATCCGGCAAAGGCGGTCAACCAGCCCCATATTGCTGCCAACGATGACCAGGTCGCCTTTGACATACGGCGTGTTGCGGGAGCTCTTGACGACGAAACCCGGCACCGAGAGATCGTTCACATAGTTCTTTCTCCAGATCAGTTTCCCGGTGAAGCGATCCAATTTGGTCAGGAAGCCGGACATGTCATTGAAGTAGAGATAGCGGCCGTCGACGGCCGCAGTGGACGAGATGCTGCCCTGGGCACTGCTTGCCGTGCCCGTGTCGGCTGTCGTCTGGTAGACCCACCTGACCCTGAGTCGACTCACGGTCTCGTTGTTGATCGGCCCCCCCTGGAAACTCCGGGTATTCTGCAAATCAATTCCTTCCGCGAACGCCGGAACCTGTATCGTCAACAGCAGCAAGGCAAAACCCTGCCAGCGCTTCATGGGAGGGAAACTGAACATGAATGCCTCCGAGGTCATATTGAATAGCGGACGTTCAGATGTCACCAAAAACAAGAATCGCTACAGCGGTGAAAGAGCGAAAACGCCTAACCCAACGGTCCCAAAAACGGCTCACCCAAGAACGTGTCGCTGTGCCCCTCCACCGCTTCCGGCCATTTCGCGTTGTCGATTTCCGGGCGCTGTGATTCCGGCCGCGGCTTTCCGTCCCAGCCGATTTGTTCCATGTAGTAATACAGCTGGAAGGCGAAGCCGTCGGGGTCGATGGCGAAGGCGCAATAGTCGATTCCCGGGAATAGTTCGGGCGGCAGGTATTTGATGGTGACGCCGTTGTCTTTGAGGAACGCGATCGCGTCGCGCAGTTGTTTGTAGCTCCCGAGTTGCAGGCCGAACGACATGAGCGTGGTGTCGGCGCGCAGGCGCAGTTCCTCGCGCAGCGCGAGCGGATAGAGCGCCATGGTGTGGTGCTCGGTGTTGGCGCGCAGGAATACGCAGTGGTGGCTCTTGTAGGTCACCTCTTCGGTGATCGCGAGGCCCAGGTCGTCGCGGTAGAAGCGCACCATCGCTTCCATGTCCTCGGTGAAGAGGCGCACCGGTCCGATTCTCGCGATCTTGAACGGCCGGGCGAGCAGGATGCCGCCGACATCGTAGGTCTCGGGGCCGCCCATGTCGCTCGCTCGCAGGCCCTCTTCGATGGCGATTCCGTCTTTCGTCGCCTGCATCACTTCGGCGTATTCGGATTGGTGCGGCAAATTGGGCGGCTTGGTATAGCGCACGCCGTACATCTCGCGCGGCTTAGAGTACCCGTCCCATCCGATCTGCTCGATGCCGTAATACAGCTCGTTGGTGTGGCCGTCGGGATCGGGCGGATAGAAATGCCAGTTCGACCCCGGCAGATCGCGGCCCGCGCGGCGGATCTGCTTGCCGCGCCGGGTAAACCAGTCGAACGCGTCCGACACTTCTTGCAGCGACCCGACCTGCCAGGTGATTTGATTGATGGCGCCCGACGGTTTCAGCGAATGCGGGTTGAGAACCGAGTAGGCATCTCTCGGAAAAAACACGAACGAATGGTGATCGGTGCCGTGGCGCGAGAAGTAACCAGTCGTGGTGCCGACGCTCGCGCGCTTGTCCTCGGGCAGCCGCGGCCCGAAGTCGATCGGGTCGGAGATGCGAAAGCCGAGAAGGCGACAGTAGAAATCCTTGCTCTTCTCGGGATCGGCGACGTTGACGCCGAAATGGCCCAGGCGCCGGATGCGGAACGGCCGGCGCATGATCACGCCGCCCACCTGGAACTCCGCCGCCGCGACGGCCGAAGCGAGGCGTTCGGGTTTGTTCATAGGAGGCTCCTTGCTTGCTGCCAGTCGCTGCATTGTACGCCCGGCCTTGACAGGAAACGGGCGGCCGCGCATGATTTTTCCCAAGGCCCACTCCCCAGGGAGGGAAAGGGCTCACCACAACAACAAAGGGAGGGACCATGAACGCACGTCATTCGCTCGCCTTCACTATCGCCGCACTATCGCTCGTCGCGCTCCACGCGCGCGCGGATTCCGACCGAGACAGGGAGCGGGACCGCGACAAGGACAGGACCACCACGGTCGACTGCGCCGCGGGCGACACCGTCGCCAGGGCGCTCACGCGCGGTGACGAGCGCAAGTCCCTGACGATCCTGATCAACGGCAGCTGCAGCGAGCACGTAGTGATCAATCGCAGCGACATCAAGCTCGCTGCGGCGGCGCCGGGCGCGACCATCAGCGGGCCCGACCCCGCGATCGACGTGATCCGCGTCACCGGCACCCGCGTGACCCTAGACGGCATCACCGTGACCGGGGGCCGCAACGGCATCACAGCCGACGGCGCGGCGGGGCTCATCGTGCAAAACGCGCTCGTGCAGGGCACCGGGCGCAACGGCATCACCTACGCTCACGGCGCGAGCGGCGTGGTGGACGGCTGCAGGGTCCTCAACAACGCGCGCGACGGAGTGGCGGTCGACGCCGCGAGCGGCAGCGTGATCAATTCGCAGGTCAGCCAGAACGCCCGGATGGGAGTTGGCGTATTCAACGGCGGCACCGCACGTATCGGCATCGATAACTTCAACGTCGCCGGAGGCAACACGATCAGCGCCAACGGCGTGAACGGCATCCATATCGTGTACGGCTCGACCGCGCTCGTCGCGGCGAACCAGGTCACCGGCAACGGGACCAACCCTTCGGCGGCATTCAGCGGCAACGGGGTCAACATTGCCAACGCGACCGCCAATGTCATCGGCGGCAACACGATCTCCGGAAATACCGGACCAGGCATCAACCTGCGCAGCGGTTCCGTGAATCTCGGAGATGCCAACTTCGACATGTCGACCGTCAACACCATCACCGGCAACGGCAACCCGACCTTTACCGGCGGCATCTCCGGCTTCCTGGGATCGGCGCTCTCCATCCGCGACGCGGTGATCAGCAACAACGTCGGCTTCGGCGTGGTCCTCGCCGTGAGGTCGACGGCGCAGATCGGGAACAGCACGATCCAGAACAACAGGGCCATCCCAGGCGCCGTCCCAGGCACAGTCATAGCCGGCGACGGCATCCAGCTCCAGCGTGGCTCGGCGGTCCTCGGCATAACACCCAACAGCAACGTCACCCAAAACGACGGATTCGGCGTCAACTGCACCGACCTCGAATCGAGCGTAGCTAATACGGCTGCCCTGGGCATCGGCATCAACGCGAGGGGAGGCGTCGCCTGCACCGGGTTCTGAAGCGCCGCTTCTCGGCAGGCGGTAGGACGGAAAGGCCCGCGATGCGGGCCTTTTCTTTTGCGTATCTTCCCACCGCCCCCCGGTCCGGATCATGAAGTAACATCCCGGAAATGCGATTCGGCGTTTTCGATCACATAGATGCGAGCGGCGAGCCGCTCGCGGAGCTCTTCGAGAACCGGCTCAAGCTCGCCGAGGCCTACGATCGGCTCGGCCTCTACGCCCTGCACGTCGCCGAGCACCACTCGACGCCGCTCGGGATGTCGCCCTCGCCTTCGGTTTTCCTCGCGCTCGCTGCGCAGCGCACCCGACGTCTCCGCCTCGGGCCGCTGGTGTATACGCTGCCGCTCTACCATCCCTTGCGCCTCGCCGAGGAGATCTGCACCCTCGACCAATTGAGCGGGGGAAGGCTCGAGCTCGGTGTGGGCCGCGGCGTGTCGCCGCTCGAGATCGCCGCCTTCGGCGTCGAACCCGCGAAATCGCAGGCGATGTACCTCGAGGCCTACCAGGTCGTTATGAAAGCGTTCGCCTCGCGGAGCGTCAGCTTCCGCGGCGAGCACTACCAGTTCGACGACGCGCCCTTCATCCTGGAGCCGGTGCAGAAGCCCCATCCGCCGCTTTGGTACGGCGTGTTCAACGCGGAGAGCACCGAATGGGCGGCGGGCGCAGGCGTCAACGTCGTCACCAACCTGCCGGCCGCGGCCGTGCGCGCGATCACCGATCGCTATCGCGGGCGCTGGGCGAAGCTCGGGCGCGACCCGAAGCGCATTCCCTTCATGGGAATGAACCGCCACGTGGTGATCGCCGAGACCGACCGCGAGGCGATGGAGATCGGGCGGCGCGCCTACCGGCGATGGTTCGCGAATTTCACGAACCTCTGGCGCAGGCGCGAGGTCCCGCTGCCGGCGAACATCGCGTATTCCGAGGACTTCGACGGGATCGTGCAGAGCGGACAGGCGATCGCCGGATCGCCGCGGACGGTGCGCGAGGCGATCGCTCGCCAGGCGGCCGAGAGCGGCGTCAACTACGTCCTCGCGCGCCTCGCCTTCGGCGACCTGTCCCTGGAGGAATCGCTGCGCTCGGCTCAGCTCCTCGCTCAGGCCGTGATGCCCGAGCTCGCGGCCATGCCGGTGAGCTGAGCGGGGCGAGGAGAGAATCGTGAGGCGCGCCCTGCGAACGCTGCTGGCGATCGCGACGCTCGCCGCGACCTGCCCCACCAGCGCGCAGGGCTGGCCGGCGAAGCCGATCAGGGTCATCGTCTCGTTTCCGGCGGGCTCGGCGCCCGACATCGTGTGCCGCTTCGTCACCGACCGCCTGTCGCGTGCGCTCGGGCAGACCATCGTCGTGGACAACCGCCCGGGTTCGGGCAACATCCTCGCCGGGCAGGCCGCGGCGCGCTCAGCGCCCGACGGCTACAACTTCTTCTGCGCCACCGCCGCGACGCTCGTCTCCAATCCGCATACCTTCAAGGCGCTGCCCTACGATCCGGCGAAGGACTTCGCGCCGGTGTCGATGATCGCCAAGGGTCCGTTCTTCGTGCTCGTACATCCGGGCGTGCCGGCGAGGACGCTCGCCGAGCTCGCCGCCTACGATAAGGCGAATCCGGGCAAGCTCAGCTTCGCGACCGACGGCCTGCGCAACTTCACCGGGATGATGGCGGCGTGGCTGAACAAGGTCGCGGGGACCAATATCCTCATCGTGCCCTATACGACCATGCCGCTCGGCATCCAGGACACGATCTCCGGCCGGACTCAGGTCATCATCCTCGCTGTTCCAGCGGCGGCCTCGCGTATCCGGAGCGGCGAGCTGCGGCCGCTCGCGGGGAGCTTCGCGAAGCGCGTTCCCGGCTACGAGAACGTGCCCGCGATCGCGGAGACCTTCCCCGGCTTCGAGCTCGTCGGCTGGTTTCTCATCGTTGCGCCTGCCGGAACGCCGCGCGACATCGTCCTGCGCGTGAACCGAGAGATGGACGGGATCCTCAAGGATCCGGACACGGCGCAGCGCTTCGCGACGCTCGGCTTCTTCAGCGACGGCGCCGAGACGCCCGAGGCGGTCGGCGAAGCCATTCGCGCCGACCGCGAGAAATGGGGCCGCATCGTGAAGGAAATCGGGATCCAGCCGGAGTGAGGCGGCGCGAGGAAGGAGCATGCGCTTTCCACTGATCGCCACGTTCCTGCTAGTGGGCGCGGTCGCGAGCGCCACGCAAGCGCAACCGTACCCCTCGAAGCCCGTCCACGTGATCGTTCCCTATCCGGCGGGCGGCGTGGTGGACGGCCTCGTGCGCAGCCTCGGCCAGCCGCTCGGCGAATCGCTGGGCCAGGCCGTGATCGTCGACAACCGTCCCGGGGCGAACACCATCATCGCGCTCGAAGCGTGCGCAAAGGCGGTGCCCGACGGCCAAACCCTGTGCACCTCGTCCTCCGACGGCATGTCGTTCAACCCGCATCTCTACGCGAAGCTCCCCTACGACGCCGAACGTGATTTCGCGCCGATCACGCAGCTCGTGTGGGTCAACGGGGTGATCGTGGCGGGCGCCAGGGTGCCCTACGACAGCGTGCGCGACATGGTCGCGTTTGCGAAGGCCCATCCGGGCAGGATCAACTTTGCCTCCTTCGGGATCGGCAGCACGCCGCATTTCTTCGTCGAGTGGTTCAGGAGGACTGGTGGCGCCGACATCGTGCACGTGCCGTACAAGGGGTCGGCGCAGATCATCCCGGCCTTGCTGTCGGGCGAGGCCGACGTCACCTTCATCGCGATGGGCATCGTGCTGCCGCAGATTCGCTCCGGGAAAATGAAGGCGCTCGCGGTCACGAGCCCGCGGCGCTCGCCGTACCTTCCGGAAGTGTCCACGCTCGCCGAGCAGGGATCCGACCCGCAGCTGCAGAACTGGTTCGGGGTCTTCGCTCCGGCGCGCACGCCCCAGCCGGTGGTCGACCGCCTCGACGCGGAGTTCGTCAAAGCGCTGCGCAATCCGCGCTTCGAAGAGCAGTTCCTGAAGGTGCAGGCCTTCGACGCGGTGGGCAATTCGCCCGCCGAGTTCGCCGAGTTCCTCAAGGCGGACCGTGCCAACGCGAAACAGGTAATCGCGAGAACCGGCATCCGCCTCGAGGACTCCCCTACCCGATGACCGGGGGAGAGAGAATGCCGAAACGGCACCGGAGACTGGTCACCGGGCACGACGCCAAGGGGCGCTCCGTCGTCCTCATGGACGGCGAATCGCCTTATAGCTTTTCTCTTGAGAAGGCGGGCGGGCTGCAGCTGACCGAGCTGTGGGAGACGCGCTCATCGCCCGCGGACAATTCCGATGCGAAGGACGCCGCCGATCATGAGCGGCGCATCGCGCCCGTGGATGGCGGCACCGTATTCCGCATCATCGAGTATCCGCCCGACCGCGTGCGCCTCGCGACCCTCGCCCCGGATACGTTCTTCGCCGAGATGGGCGCGCAGGCCGCCGACCCGGCGCGCCGCCGCCACCCCGGAATGCACAGGACGCACACGCTCGACTATTGCGTCGTGCTCTCCGGAGAAATCTGGGCGGTGATGGACGAAGGCGAGGTGCTGCTGCGCGCGGGCGACTGCCTCGTTCAGCGCGGCACCAATCATGCCTGGAGCAACCGCACCGACGAGCCGTGCACGATCGCCTTCGTGCTGGTTTCGGCCAAGCCCCTCACCCTAACCCTCTCCCCAAGGGGGAGAGGGAAAGAATGATCTCGCTGCCCTGGGGAGTATTCGACAAGGACGTCGCCGTCCAGATGCGCGACGGCGCGCTGCTCCGCGCGAACGTATTCCGGCCCGACTCTCCCGGAAAATTTCCGGTGCTGATGACCCTCGGCCCCTACGGCAAGGACGTGCACCTCTCGCAGTTCATGCCCGAGGCCTGGGAAGCGCTGCAACGCCGGCATCCGGAAATCCTGAAGACGTCATCGTGCAAATACCTCGTGTTCGAGACGCCGGATCCCGAGATGTGGGCGCCGCACGGCTACGCAGTCGTCAAGGTCGATTCGCGCGGCTCGGGTAAATCACCCGGGAAGCTCGACGTGAATTCACCGGGGGAGTTCCGCGATTTCCACGATGCGATCGAGTGGGCGGCGGCGGAGCCCTGGTCGAGCGGCAAAGTCGGTTTGCTCGGTATCTCCTATTACGCGGCGGGCCAGTGGATGATCGCCGCGCAGAGGCCGCCGCATCTCGCGGCGATCCTTCCCTGGCAGGGCACCTACGATTTCTACCGCGACCGCACCCGGCAGGGCGGAATTCTCGGCAGCGGTTTTCTCAGGCGCTGGTGGAACCGCAGCGTGCTGCGGAACCAGCACGGCAATCCCGAAACACCTCTCACCGACCTCTGCACGGGCGAGCGCAACACCGGGCCGGCGAGCCTCGCGCCCGAAGAGCTCGCCGCGAACCGCGTCGAGTACATCGAGAACCTCCTCGAGCGCCCGCTGAACGGCCCCTGGTACGAGGAGCGCAGCGCCCGGCTGGACCGCATCGAGATGCCGGCGCTCGTGGTCGCCAACTGGGGCGGGCTCGGCCTGCACCTGCGCGGGACGATCCTCGGCTGGCTCGGCATCGCCTCGCACGAGAAGTGGCTCAAGATCCAGTCGGGATCGTACTTCCTGACGTTCCTCTTGCCCGAGAGCGTCGCGCTGCAGCGGAAATTCTTCGACCGGTACCTGAAGGATATCGACAACAGCTGGGAGCGCGAGCCCAAGGTCGAAGTCGCGGTGCGCGCCGCCGACGACACGGTGAAGCGCGTCGCGCGCGACACGCAGTGGCCGCTCACGGGAACGAAGTGGACGCGTTTCTATCTCGATGCGTCGAGCAAGGAACTTGTCGCCACGGCACCCGGAAAATCTTCGTGCGCAAGCTACGCGGCGATCAGCGACGGAGTCACTTTCCGCACGGCACCCCTTGAGCATCCAATTGAATTCGCCGGGCCGATCAAGGCGAAGCTCTTCGTTTCGTCGAGCACCGACGACATGGACCTCTTTGCAACCTTGCGCGCCTTCGACCCGAGGGGAAACGAAGTCACGTTTCTATCCGCTGTCGAGCCCAAAGCCCCGGTGTCGCAAGGCTGGCTGCGCGTCTCGCAGCGAAAACTCGATCCGCAGCGCTCGACCGAATACCAGCCGTGGCACACGCACGACGAGGCGCAGAAGCTGAAACCCAGCGAGATCTACGAAGTCGACGTCGAAATCTGGCCGGCAAGCCTCGCGCTGCCCGCCGGCCATCGCCTTGCGCTCACCCTGCAGGGAAAAGACTTCGAGCGCCCGGGCGAATCCGGCGTGCAGAAAGGCTCCGGCTGGTTCCTGCACGACGATCCGCGCGACCGGCCGCCCGGGAGCTTCGCCGGGACGCACACCGTGTACAGCGGCGGCGGGCAGGGATCGTATCTGTTGTTGCCCGCGATCGGCAGCTCTTGAGCGCTACGCCGGCTCCTTCGCATCGATCAGCACGAAAGCGATGCGGCAGTTTTCCCGCCCGCGGTTCACCCAGGCGTGGTTCGTGCCCCGCTGCACCAGCACGTCGCCCGCCTTCAGGTGGACTTCGGAATCGTCGAGCAGCATGGTGATCTCGCCCGAGATCACCACGGCGTAGTCGATGCTTCTCGTGCGGTGCATGCCCGCATGGCGCGCGCCGCCTTGACCGGACGCTATCCCCATTTCGCGCAGCATGGCCGCGTTGTCGACGGCGCCGAATTCCGCTGCGGGGGGAAAGTCGACGACGCGGAAGATCGAGCCGCGGGGCGGAGGAGCGACCCCGATCTCGCGCGCGGCGGCGTCCGCGTTTCCGAAATTGTCCGCCGGCGATCGGTCCGTGACCCACAGCAGCGTCGAGGTGAGCCCGGTCGCCCTCCGGAGCTTCGCGTTCGGCGCGGCGCCGTCGATCAGGACGACCGCTCTTCCGCTCGCGTCGTGGCCGGTGACCACGCGCCGGGTCGGCTGCACCATGCCTTCAGCGGAAGGAGAGCGTCAGGCGGCGAGCGGCCTGAAGCGGAATTGCCGCTCGGCCTGGGATATCGCGGCGGCGTTTCGCGCCGAGACGCCCCAGTGATCGTTGCGGTTCGGCGGCCATTTCCAGTCTTCGGGCTTTCCGGCCCTATACGAGCTGCCGACGCGCTGGATTTCGGACGTGTACTCCACCGCAGCGCCGAACGGCGCGACGAAATACGCGAAGACGTTGTTGCCGGGCCCGTGACGACCGGGGCCCCAGAAGGTCGCTATCCCCGCGTCCTTCATCCTGCCGATGCCGCGCATCACCGCGTCGATGTCGGTCATTTCGAAAGCGATGTGATTGAGCATGGAATTGTCCGACTGCGCGTAGGCGATCGCGTGGTGGACGCGGTCACAGCGCACGAAATTCATGAATCCGGTGCGATCGGAGACGCGAAACCCGAGCACCTCCACCGCGAAGCGCGTGCAGGCTTCCCGGTCCCGCGCGTTGAGGACGACGTGCGTCACCTGCAGTGGCCTGTCGCGGTCCGGGCGCAGTTTTTTCGCGCGCTTTTCCTCGGTGACGAACCGGAACACGTGGCCCTCGGGGCCTTCGACGAGATATCCGGACCCGCCGCCGGGCTCGTCGAAGTCGCGGGAAGGGCCGAGCCGCGCCCCAGCCGCCGCAGCGCGCTTGCGGATTCTCGCGAGCTCGGGCTTCGAGCCGGAGAAAGTCACTGCGGCCACGGCGGGCTCGCCCGCCTGCGCGACCGAGACCACGTAGGGGATATCTTCGGTGCCCCGAAGATAGGACGTCCCGTTCCGCTCGCCGGCCTCCAGCAGGCCCCAAGGGTCCCGGAAGAACCGGACAGCCGATTCGCGATCGGGCACTTCGAGTTCGATGCTGCGCAACTTCATGTTTTCGCTCCTGACTGGTGCGCGGTATTCCATTCGACCGCAGTGTACGAACAATTGTAACGCTTCGCCTGGATAAGTACTTGCCCGGGCAGCAAATCCGGATACAATTCCAAACCCGGCGTTAGAAAAAGGGAAAAAGGGAGGGCCATGAAAAAGAGCAGGAGCCTCGGGCCCGCCGAGGTCGACCACCGCAAATCGCTCTCGCTCCTCCGCGCGACGCTCGAGTCCACAGCCGACGGCGTTCTGGTCGTCGACAACCTCGGCAAGATCAGCACGTACAACCAGCAGTTCGCGGAGATGTGGCGTCTCCCGCCGCATGTCCTTTCCTCCGGGAAGGACGAGGACGCACTCAATTTCGTCCTCGATCAGCTGAAAGACCCCGAGCAGTTCCGCGATAAGGTGAACGCGCTCTATTCGTATCCCGGCCAGGAGAGTTTCGACACCATCGAGTTCAAGGACGGCCGCATCTTCGAGCGCTATTCCAGGCCCCAGCTCGTCGAGGGGCAGACCATCGGCAGGGTGTGGAGCTTCCGCGACGTAACCGAACACCGCCGCGCGGAGGAAAAGCTGCGCGAGAGCGAAGAGCGCTTTCGCCTCATCGCCGAGAATGTCGGCGATCTGGTCGCCATGGTCGACACCGAAGGCCGGCGCATCTACAACAGTCCGTCGTACCGGACCGTGTTCAAGGACGGCGAGATCCAGCCGGACACGGATTCATTCAAGGAGATCCACCCCGAGGATCGCGAGCGCGTCAGGGCGATCTTCCGCGAGACGGTCGAAACGGGCGTGGGGCAGCGAACCGAATTCCGCTTCGTGCTCAAGGACGGCGGCATCCGCTACATCGAGTCCGAAGGCCGGGTCATCCGGGACGCGGCCGGCAAGGTGACGAAGGTTGTCGTCGTCTCGCGCGACATCTCCGAGCGCAAGCGCGCCGAGCAACGCGAGAGGATGGAACACGCCGTGACGCGCGTGCTCGCCGAATCCCCGAGAAGCCCTTCACCGATTTTATCGCCGAAGTGCGCGAGATGACGTTCCAGCCGACCCACCGCGGGCTGGTGAGGCAGGTGTGGATGAGCGGCACGCCGCACTGGATACCGGACGTGAGCCGCGACGAGGGCTTCCAGCGGGCGCAGCTCGCCGCCAGGGCGGGACTACACGGCGCGTTCGCCTTTCCGGTCCTTGCGGGCAACGTCACCCTCGCCGTGCTGGAATTCTTCAGCCGCGAGATCCGCAATCCCGATCCGTCGCTTCTGCAGATGGTGCGCGTGATCGGCAGCCAGATCGGCCAGTTCATGGCCCGCAAGCAGGCCGAGGAGAACCTCCTTTACGTCGCGACGCACGACACGCTGACGGGATTGCCCAACCGCTACATGTTCAACCAGCGCTTCGCCCACGCGCTCAACAATGCGCAGCGCTACCGCAAGACGATGGCCCTGCTCTTCCTCGACCTCGATCGTTTCAAGTTCATCAACGATACGCTCGGCCACCCGTTCGGCGACCGGCTGCTGCAGGAGGCTGCGGCGCGTCTGAGAATGTGCCTGAGGGAAAGCGACACCATCGCCCGATTCGGCGGCGACGAATTCGTCGCGCTCATCGAGGACTTCAGCGAGCCCGGCGACGTGATCAGCGTGGCCCAGAAAATCCTCCATGCCCTGCGCTGGCCGTTCATGCTCCAGGGCGAGACCTGCCACCTGACCGCGAGCATCGGAATCAGCCTGTACCCGAACGACGGTGCGGACTTCGCGAATCTGTTGAAGAACGCCGACATCGCCACCTACCGCGCCAAGGAGCAGGGCAAGAACAATTACCTGTTCTATTCGGGGGAAATGAACGATCACCTGTCCGCCAGGATCGCCAAGGAGACCCGGCTGCAGGGCGCCCTGGAGCGGAACGAGTTCATCCTCCACTACGAACCCAAGGTCGAAATCAATACCGGCCGAATCACGGGCATGGAGGCGCTGATCCGCTGGCAGCACCCCGATCTGGGACTGCTTCCTCCGGTGGAGTTCATCGGGCACGCCGAGGACTCGGGGCTGATCATCCCGATCGGAGCCTGGGTGCTCAGGATCGCGTGCGCCCACAACCAGACCCTTCAGAGCCGAGTCGCGACCCCGCTCACGGTGTCGGTGAACCTGTCGGCGCGGCAGTTCGAGGACAAGCACCTGCTTCGGGAAATCGAGCGAGCGCTTTCCGAGAGCTCGCTCAAACCGAACTGCCTCGAGCTCGAGATCACCGAGACCATGGTGATGCGGGACACGCAGAGCTCCAAGAAAATACTCGACGGGATCAAGTCGATGGGCATCCGCCTGGCGATCGACGACTTCGGCACAGGTTATTCGTCCCTCGCGTCGATCAAGCGGTTCCCGTTCGACTGCATCAAGATCGACCGCTCCTTCATCAAGGACATTCCGCAGGACCCGGACGACGTCGCGATCACGCAAGCGATCATCGCGATGGCGCACAGCCTGCGGCTGAAGGTGATCGCCGAAGGCGTGGAGACCCAGGAGCAGCTCGACTTTCTCGGCGAGCACGGGTGCCACGAGTTCCAGGGATACTTCTTCCGCAAGCCGCAGCCAGCGGAGGATTTCTCCAAGCTGCTCCGCGACAACGCCGGAACGCTAGCGCTGGCGGCGGCCGGCTGAAATCCGCTCCCGGGCGCCTTACTCCGGCTTGATGCCCGCCGCCATCAGGATCTTTCCGAACTTGGCGTAGTCGCGCTTCAGGATCGCTGCGAATTCCTCGGGCGTCCCGCCCGTGATGTCGAGGCCGCCGTCGGCGAATCGGCGGCGGATGTCGGGCTCTCCCAGCACCGCCTGGATCTCCCGGTTCAGCCGCAGCACGACGTCCCTCGGGGTCGCGGCGGTCACCATCACGCCGTGCCAGGTGACGAGCTCGAAATCCGGTATCGTTTCGGCGAGCACCGGAAGCTCCCCGAAGGGGCCGATGCCGCGCTTTGGATTGGTCGAAGCGATGGCGCGCACGCGACCCGATTTCACCTGCCCCTGCGCGACGTTGACGACGTCGAAAAGCAGGTTCACCTCACCGCCCATCAGCGCGTTCAAGGCCGGAGCGTTGCCCTTGTACTGCACCATGATCATCTCGGCGCCGGCGTGGACCCGCAGCATCTCGCAGCCGACCTGCGGAAGCGCGCCGGAGGAAGCGCAGCTCACGCTGCCGGGCTTGGCACGCGTCCGCGCGATGACCTCCGCCACCGTGTTCGCGGGGAACCCCGGATGGGTCAACAACACCATCGACGCGCTGTCCAGATGGATGACCGGAGCGAGCTCCTTGAACGGGTCGATGCTGGCTTTGAGGAAAAACGGGTTGGTGATGATCGCCGGGACGACGAACACCACCGTATATCCGTCGGGCGCGGCCTTCGCCGCCGCTTCGTGCCCGACGTTGCCTCCCGCCCCTCCGCGATTCTCGACGATTGCGGGCTGACCCACGCGCTCGGCGAGTTTCGCGGACACGAGGCGCGTCACCACGTCGGCGGGTCCGCCGGGTGGAAACGGTACGATCCAGCGGATCGGTTTCGACGGCCACGCGGTCTGCGCCTGCACGAGCGTCCCCGCGAACGCCGTCGCGGCGGCGAAGACAGCCGCCAGATGTCCTGCGTTCATGCACCTCTCACCGCGGAGGCGGAGGCGGCGGAGGCGGAGGTGGAACGTAGCTGGGACCGGGCTGGGAGGAGGTCAGGCGACCGGACACGGGAACCTTGTGGCCCTTTGCATACATGCATTGGATGTAGGCGTAGTCGTAGCGCCGCTGGAGCCCGTACGCGGAAGTTTCTCCGGCGCCTGCCCCGGCCGCCGACCCGACGAGGAGCCCGCCGCCGGCACCGGCCGCTGCGCCGCTTCGGCCGCCGAGCGCTGCGCCCGCGGCCGCGCCGATTGCTGTGCCCACCACCGCGCTCTTTGCGACGCTGTCGGCGGCCGCGTCCGAAGGCGATGTTCCCCCGATTTGCACGTCGGCGAATTGACGGCACTCGACGTCGTCGTAGCGGAATTGGTCGAAGGTCTTTCCCGTGCCGGGCAGCACCATGACGCTGGGGCCTTTGGGCATGCTCACGCACGCAACGAGCAGCAGCGATGCCGCCGATACCGTCGAGACTCGAAGTAGATTCATGGTTGGCTCAGCCGCCGGGCGCCGGCCGCGGCGTCACGCGCTGCCAGCCCCCGGGACATTCCTTGACGTAAGGATAATAGGTCTTGGTCTCGGCGCAGTAGTACCAATAGGAGGAAGACTGCGACGGCCCCGCTTGCGCGCCGCCCTGCTCGACGTAAGTCGGAGGCACGGCAGGCGCCGCCACGACCGGGGGATAGTAGTAGGGGTAATAGGGGGGGTAGTACCACGGGTAGAACGGAGCGCCGATCACAACGCCGAAATGCACGCGCCCGTGGTGCCAAGCCAACGCGGGCGCGCTCGCCGTCGCGGCCAGCAGAACCGCGCTCAACGTCAAAACCGCTTTGATCCGGTTCATCATCGCCCTTCCGCCTCATGCTACTGCCAATGCTAACAAAAGCGCCTTTGCGCCGAGGTAACCAATTGTCACAAATTGTGACACGCGCGACGCGGCCGATTCGTAGATGAACGCACGAGACGCGGATCAGACTACAGGATTTTTCAATCGATCTTCGCCCCGGAGCGCTTCACGACTTCAGCCCACTTCGCCGAGTCTCTGCGAATCACTTCCGCGAACTCCTCGGGAGTGCCGCCCGCAGGTTCGTCTCCGATCTCGCCGAACCTCGCCTTGAACATAGGCGAGACGATCGCTTTGTTGATCGAGGTATTCAGCTTGTCGACGACCGGCCTCGCGATTCCCGCAGGTCCGATCACGCCGCTCCAGGTGGTCGCGTCGTAGTCCGGGACTCCCGCCTCGGCGATCGTCGGCAGGTTCGGAAAACCCGGCGAGCGCCGCGGGCCGCTCACGGCGAGCGCCTTGACCTTGCCCGAGCGCGCGTACGTGGAAATCGAGTTGAGGCTCTCGAACATCAGCTGCACGTGGCCTGCGATCAGGTCGTTGATCGCCATCGCCCCGCCCTTGTAGGGAATGTGCACGATCTCCGTGCCGGTCATGTACTTGAAAAGCTCGCCGCCCACGTGTCCGGGCGAGCCGTTGCTCGAGGACGCGTTCATGAGCTTGCCCGGATTCTTGCGCGCGTATTCGATCAGCTCCTGCACCGAGTTCACCGGGAGCGAGGGCGAGACCGCGAGCAGCAGGTGCCCGCGGGTCACCAGGGCGATCGGCTGGAAATCCCGTTCGATGTCGTAGGGAAGTTTCGCCACCATGTGGCGCGTGATCGCGAGCGCTCCCACGGGCCCCATCCCGATCGTGTAGCCGTCGGGGGTGGACTTCGCGGTGATGTCCAGCCCTATCGTGAGCGCGCCCCCAGGCTTGTTCTCGACGACGACCGGCTGTCCGAGATGATTGGGCAGTTCGGCGGCCAGGATGCGCGCCACCGTGTCGGTCGCGCTCCCTGCCGCCTGAGGGACGATCAAGCGGACCGGGCGCTCCGGATAACCCTGGGCGAGAACGTTGCACCCCGCCCCTGCCAGGAAGACGAGCAGACAGCGGCGCAAATTCATTCCGCGTGGATTCCGGCGGCGCTCGCGACCTTGGCCCACTTGTCGATCTCCGATTTGATGAACGCGGCGAATTCCTCGGGACTGCTGCCGACGGGCTCCGCGCCGTCCGCGGCCAGCCGTTGCATCACCTCGGGTGCGCGCAGGGCGCGAACAATCTCGTCGTGCAGGCGCGCGACGATCGCGCGCGCGGTTCCCGCCGGCGCGAGCACGCCATACCACTGGGTCGAATCGTAACCCCGAAGCCCGGATTCGGCGACCGTTGGAACCTCCGGCAAGCCTTCGCTTCGCTTCGCGCTCGTCACCGCGAGCGCGCGCAGCTTGCCCGCCTTGATGTGCGGCAGCGCGGTGAGCAGGTTCGGCGCCATCACCGACACCTGCCCCGCGAGCAGGTCCACCACGCCGGGGCTGGTTCCCTTGTAGGGGATGTGGACCATGTCGATTCCCGCCATGCTCTTCAGGAGCTCGATCGACATCTGCGGCGAGGTGCCGACGCCCGCCGAGGCGAAATTGAGCTGACCCGGGCGCTGTTTGGCGTACGCGATCAATTCCGCGACCGATTTCACCGGCAGCGAAGGGTGCACTACGAGCACGTTGGCGAGCGACGCCGCCTGCGTGATGGGAGCGAAATCGCGCAGCGGATCGTAAGGCACTTTCTTGTACATGACCGGATTGATTGCGAGGGTGCTCGCGGCCATCAGGATGGTGTGCCCGTCGGCGGGGGATTTTGCGGCCATCTCGATGCCTATCATCTGGCCGGCGCCCGGGCGGTTGTCCACGACGAACTGCGCTCCGAGCGACTCGGAGAGTTTCTGCGCGAGGGCGCGCGCGATGATGTCGGTGCCGCCGCCGGCCGCGGAGGGCACGATGAAGCGCACCGGCTTCGCCGGATACTGGCCAGAAGCCGTGCCTGCGAGCGCCAACAGCAGCAGCGCCGCTACTGCAGCTCGAGCTTTCTCGCCGCGACGACTCTTTTCCATTTCTCGATCTCCGCGCCGACGTGGCGCTTCATCTCCTCAGGGCTGCTCGCGCTCGGCGTGCCGCCCCACTCGGCGAACCTTCGCCCGACGTCGCTCAGCGCCAGTATTCTGCGCGCCTCGCTGTTCAAGCGGTCGACCACCGCCGCAGGCATTCCGGCGGGCCCTGCGAGGCCGATGAACGAGGTCGCCTCGTATCCGGGCACGCTGTCTGCGACCGCGGGCACCTCGGGAAGCGCGCTCGAGCGCTCCACCGAGCTTACCGCGAGCGGCCTGAATTTTCCCGCCTGGATCTGCGGATAGGAATTGGTGAGCGCGTCGATGAGGAGCTCCATGCGCCCGGAAAGCACCTCGGTCAAGGGCTCGGAACCGCCGCGGAACGGCACGTGCTGCATCTCGATTCCCGCCATCGAGACGAACATCTCCCCGGCGAGGTGGTACAGCGTGCCCATTCCCGGCGAAGGGTAGTTGATCTTTCCCGGATTGCTCTTCACGAACGCGATGAACTCGCCGAGCGTGCGGAAGCGCGAATCGGAGCGCACCGAGAACACGAGCGGGTAGGTCACGATGGTCGAGATGAAGGAGAAGTCGCGAAGCGGATCGTAGGGAAGCTTCTTCATCGTCGCCGCCTGCGTAACGAATGCGCCGCTCACGACCAGCAAGGTGTAGCCGTCGGCCGCGGACTTGGCGACGTACTCGTTGGCGATGATCGATCCGGCGCCGGTGCGGTTCTCCGGAACGACCTGCTGCCCGAGACCCTCGCCCATCTTCTGCGCGACGATCCGGCCCACCACGTCGACGTTGCCGCCCGGAGGAAAGCCGACGATGAGCCGCACTGGCTTCGCCGGGTAGTCCTGCGCCGCCGCGAGGGCGCAGACGAGCAGGCCGGGCAGGAGAGCGGCGGCCCTCATTGCTTCTGGATCTGTGCGACCGGCTCGAGGTTCATCGTCCAGCCGAGCGCCGACCGGCACCAGATCTGCACTTTCGGCGGCAGCTCGGCGCGCTGCCGCGCCGTGCCGACGCGGATGTTGAACACCTGCGGATCCGCGACGTCGGCGGAGTAGATGGGCGTGCCGCAGTTGGAGCAGAACCCCTGCGCTCGCCTCCTTCCGCTTTCTCCGGTCTTCACGTAGATCTTCGGCTCGCCCTTGAGCTTGAAACCTTCCCGCTTGGCCGGGACGACGACACGAAACGCCGAGCCGGTCAGAGTCTGGCAATCGGTACAGTGGCACACCGACACCTTGCCGGGGTCGACCTCGGCTTCGTACGTGATCGCGCCGCAATGACAGCCGCCGGTGATTCTCATGAGAGCCGCCTCAATCCGCGCGAACGTTGTTGCTCCGCACGACCTTGCCCCAGCGATCGATCTCGCCCACGAGGAATTTCTGCAGCGCCTCCGGGCTGCTCGCGGCGAGATCCATGCCCAGGGTCTCGGTCAGCTGCTTGCGCAGATCCGGCTGGCCGAGCACCTTGACCAGCTCGGCGTGGAACTTGTCGAGGATACGCCTGGGAGTTCCGGCCGGCGCGAAGATGCCCCACCAGGCGAATGCCGAGAAGCCCGGAAAGCCCTGCTCCGCGAGAGTCGGAACGTCGGACATCGTGTGCGAGCGCTTGTCGCCGGTGAGGGCGAGCGCGCGCAGCTTTCCGCCTTTCACGTTCGCGGAGAGCGCGGCGACCGACGCGATGCCGAGGTCGACCTGGCCGCCCATCACGTCGGCCATCATCGGCCCGCCGCCCTTGTAGGGAACGTGGGTGACCTTGAACCCGCCCGCCTGCTGCAGCAGGATCATGGCGAGGTGGCCGAGGCTGCCGTTGCCCACCGAGCCGATGCTGAGCGCCTCCGGCTTCGCCTTGGCCGCCTGGATCACGTCGCCGAAACTCCTGTAGGGTTTGGCGACGTTGGCGACGATCGCCATCGGCGCCGTGCCGACGAGCATCACGGGGGCGAAGTCGTTGACCGTGTCGTAGGGAAGGTTCGGGATGAGCGCCGGGTTCACCGCGTGGGTGTCGAACACGACCACGTAGGTGTAGCCGTCCGGAGCGCTCCTCGCGACGAACGCCGTGCCGATCGAGCCCCCCGCGCCGGTCTTGTTCTCGACGATGAACTGCTGCCCCAGAGAGTCCGCGAGCCTCGCGCCGAGTATGCGCGCGAGCGGATCGACCGAGCCCCCCGGCGGAAACGGCACCACGAATTTCACCGGCTTCGTCGGCCAGGCTTGCGCAACGACCGTGAGCGGCTCGAGCGCGCAAGCCACCAGCGTCGCCGCGGCGGCGGCGCGAAGAACTACACGGAACATGATTGCTCCTTTGCCCGGGACGAGCCAGGTTACCATTCGACCCATGAAGATCGCAATGATGGGTTCGGGCGGCGTGGGCGGCTTCTTCGGAGGGCGGCTCGCGCATGCCGGCTACGACGTGAGCTTCATCGCGCGCGGCGCGCATCTCGCCGCGATGCGCGAGCGCGGCCTCACCATCGAGAACGAATCCCAGGGCGACATTCGCATCCCGACGGTGCGCGCCACCGACGATCCCGCGTCGCTAGGGACCATCGATCTGGTCATCCTATCGGTGAAGCTGTGGGATACGGAGGCTGCGATCCGGCAGATCAAGCCGCTCGTGAAGCCCGGCACCGGGGTGATCTCGCTGCAAAACGGGGTGATCAAAGACGACATCTTGCGCCGCGAGCTCGGCGACGCGCCGGTGATGGGCGGTGTGGGCTACGTCGCGACTACCCTCTCGCGGCCGGGCGTGATCCACCAGACCGGGACGATGCAGCGCGTGGTGCTGGGCGAGTACGACGGCAGGATCTCCGAGCGCGCGCGCTTTCTTCACGAGGCCTTGCTCAAGGCGGGCGTGACCTCGGAGCTGAGCAACGACGTGCGCCGCGCGATCTGGGAGAAGTACGCGTTCCTGGTGGGAATTTCTGCGACCACCACCGCGATGCGCACCACCATCGGGCCGATCCGCGGGAACCCGCGCACCCGCGCCTTCCTGCTCGAGATCATGCGCGAAGTGGTCGCGGTGGGACGCGCACAGGGCATCGCCCTCCCCGCAGACTATGCCGATGCCTGCCTCGCTCGCGCCGACGGGCTTCCCGCCGAGATGACGGCTTCAATGGCGCACGATCTGCAGCGCGGCAACCGGCTCGAGGTCGAGTGGCTAAGCGGTGGCGTGGTGCAGCTCGGCGCCGCGGCCGGCGTTCCGACCCCGGCCAACCGCGCGGTGTGGGACATCCTCGCGCTATACGCCGAAGGCGGAAAGCCCGCGTGAGCGAGCCGCGCCTCACCGTGCGCGCGCTCAGCGCGCGAGGCGTCGACGCGCCGCTTAAGCTGCCGCTCGGCACCAGTGCGGGGACGCTGCGCAGCGCACCGCTCCTCCTCATCGACCTGGAGACCGAGGAAGGCGTCACCGGCCATTCCTATCTGTTCTGCTATCTGAACGCAGTGGTGCCGGCGATCGCGACGGTGCTCGGTGAAGTCGAGCGCAGCGTGAGGGGCGATCGCATCGCGCCCGCCGATCTCTGGGCGAAGCTCGCGCGCCGCTTCAAATTGATCGGCGTGCAGGGCATCGTGCGCATGGCGATGGCCGGGTTCGATTGTGCCTGCTGGGACGCGCTCGCGCTCGCGGCGGGCAAGCCCCTGGTCACGCTGCTCGGCGGCGCGCCGCGCCGCATCCGCGCGTACAACAGCAACGGCCTGGGGCTGATGGCGCCCGAGGCGGCCGCCGACGAGGCCGAGAAGCTCCTCGAGGGAGGATTCAGCGCGGTGAAGCTGCGCCTCGGCTACCCGACGCCCGCGGCCGATCTCGCCGCGGTGCGCGCGGTGCGCAAGCGCCTTCCCGACGACGTCGAGCTGATGGTCGACTACAACCAGGCACTAACATTCGTCCAGGCACTGGAGCGAGGTCGAGCGCTCGATTCCGAGGGCGTCGCCTGGATCGAGGAGCCAATCCGCCACGACGACTTCCGCAACTGCGCCGAGCTCGCGCGCGAGCTCGCGACGCCGATCCAGATCGGTGAGAACTTCTCTCTGCCCGAGCAGATGGGCGAGGCCATCCTCGCGAGGGCCTCCGACTTCGTGATGCCGGACCTGGAGAGGATCGGAGGGGTGAGCGGCTGGCAGCGTGCGGCCACGCTGGCAGCAGGCAGCAAGCTGCCGATGTCCTCGCATCTCTTCCCCGAGGCGAGCGCGCACCTGCTCGCGGTGACGCCGACCCGCCATTACCTCGAGTACGTGGACTGGGCCGCGGCGATCCTCGCCGAGCCGCTGCGCATCGTCGGGGGCGAGGCAGTGATCCCCGACCGTCCGGGAAGCGGAGTGGCCTGGGACGAGAAGGCGGTGAAGCGCTACGAAATGGTCTGAGGGGCGGGCTCGGCGCGCGCCGCGCGCCGGCGCTCGTGGTCGTAGAGATAGCGCTTGCGAACGCGGATCGAGCGCGGCGTGATCTCGATCAGTTCGTCGTCCTCGATGAACTCGACCGCGAGCTCGAGCGTCAGCCTGATCGGAGGCGTGAGCAGGATCGCCTCGTCCTTTCCCGCGGCGCGGATATTGGTGAGGTGCTTCTCGCGGATCGGATTGACCACGAGATCGTTGTCGCGGCTGTGCAGGCCGACCACCATGCCCTCGTAGACGCGCTCGCCCGGGCTGACCAGCATGCGCCCGCGCTCCTGCAGCTTCCACAGCGCGTACGCGACCGCCTCGCCCTGCTCGGCCGAAATCAGGACGCCGTTGCGCCGCGAGGGGATCTCGGCCTTCATCGGCGCGTATTCGTCGAACACGTGGCTCATGAGCCCGTTGCCGCGCGTGATATTGAGGAACTCCGACTGGAAGCCGATCAACCCGCGCGCGGGGATACGGTAGTCCAGGCGCACGCGGCCGCGGCCGTCGGGCATCATCTCCAGAAGATCGGCGCGCCGGCCCCCCAGCGCCTCCATCACCGGGCCCTGGTGGGCTTCCTCCACGTCGACGGTGAGCGCTTCGAAGGGCTCGTGCTTCGTGCCGCCGACCTCCTTCGTCACCACGCGCGGCCGCGACACCGCGAGCTCATAGCCTTCGCGGCGCATGTTCTCGAGCAGGATCGTGAGGTGCAGCTCGCCGCGGCCCGAGACGAGGAACACGTCGGCGTCGGCGGTCTCCTCGACTCGCAGCGCGACGTTGCCCTGCAGCTCGCGGAACAGGCGCTCCCGGATCTGGCGGCTGGTGACGAAGCGCCCTTCCTGGCCGGCGAAGGGCGAGGTGTTGACCTGGAAATTCATGGTGAGCGTGGGCTCGTCGACGCGCAGCATCGGCAGCGCCTCGGGGGCGAGCGGGTCGGCGAAGGTGACGCCGATCGCGGTCTCCTCCACGCCCGTGACCAGAACGATGTCCCCCGCGGAAGCCTCCTCCATCGGGATCCGCTCCAGCCCGCGAAAGCCCATGACCTGGCCGACCTCGGCCTTCGCGGGCTCGCGGCCCTCGTGCAGCACCAGGATCTCCTGCGCGGACTTGAGCCTGCCGCGCGCGATGCGGCCGATGCCGATGCGCCCGACGTAGCTCGAATAGTCGATGTTGCTGATCTGCAGTTGCAGCGGCCCGTCGGGGTCGCCCTTGGGCGCCGGGACGCGGTCGATGATCGTGCGGAACAGCGGCCGCATGTCGGTCCCAGGCTTCGACAGGTCGAGGGTGGCCGTGCCGAGCAGCGCCGAGGCGTAGACGACGGGGAAGTCGAGCTGGTGCTCGGAGGCACCGAGCTTGTCCATCATGTCGAAGGTGGCGTTCACCACCCAGTCGGGCCGCGCGCCCGGGCGATCGATCTTGTTGACGACGAGAACCGGGTTCAGGCCCAGCGCGAGCGCCTTGCGTGTGACGAAGCGCGTCTGCGGCATCGGGCCCTCGACCGCGTCGACGAGGAGCAGCACGCCGTCGACCATCGACAAGGACCGCTCGACCTCGCCGCCGAAATCCGCGTGTCCGGGCGTGTCGACGATGTTGATGTGCACGCCGTCGTAGTCGACCGCGGTGTTCTTGGCGAGGATGGTGATCCCGCGCTCGCGCTCCAGGTCGTTCGAGTCCATGACGCGCTCGGCGATGTGCTGGTGCGCGGCGAAGGTGCCCGACTGGTGCAGCAGCTTGTCGACCAGCGTCGTCTTGCCGTGATCGACGTGGGCGATGATCGCGAGATTGCGGACCGAACGGGGCATTGAACCGAGGCTGTGCGTGGAAGGTCGCGCATTGTACTAGCTCGACAGGGCCCGGTCGAGCGCGGCCACCAGCGGCCCGAGCTTGGGCGGCTTCGCCTCCAGGGCTATTTTCACGCCGTGCTCGCGCAGCGCGGCGCTGCACACCGGACCGATGGAGGCGACGAGCGTCCGGCTCAGGTTGGCGGCGAGAGGGCCGTCTCTGCCGAGTTTTCTGGCGAGGGCGAACAGGTTGTGCGCCTGCGACGCGCTGGTGAACACCGTGGCATCGACCTCGCCGCGATCGAGCGCCTCGATCAGCCCCGCGAGCGGTCCGCTGTCCTCAGGGAGCGCCCAACGGTAGGTGGGTATCTCCACGACCTCCGCGCCCTTCGCGCGCAGCGCCTTTTCCAGCTCCAGGTTGCTTTCGCCGTAACGCTGAACCACGACGCTTTCGCCCCGGAACGACAGCTCCTCGAGCGATTCCAGCACTTCCACGGTCGTATAGGGTTCCCTGGCGCTGCGATCGATGCGCACCTCGCGCGAGCGAAGCGCGGCGGTGGGCTTGGGTCCGCGCGCGACAACCACGCAGCTCGCGAGCAAGCCGAGAAGTTTCGGCGTCGCCCCCAGGGAATCGGCCGCGGCGAAAAGCGCCTGCGTGCCCACGCCGGTTTGGAAGATCGCGGCTTTCGGCGGACGCGTCTCCAGCTCGCCGATCAACCTGGCGATGCCCGCGTGGTCGATATCGGGAACTTCGGCAAGCGCCGGGGCGAGGAGCGGCCGCCCCCCGCGCTTCTCAACGAGGTCGGCGAGCTGACGGCCCAGCCGACTCTCGAGTATCGCGACCGTCTTGCTTTTCAGTAGTAGCGCACGAGCATGATGACTGCGCAGATCATCGCCGCCACCGAAGTACAGGCGATGACCCAGCCGGCGGGCTTGGGATGAGCCTCTACCAGCACGTCGAGCGTCATGCGCATGTCGTCCCAGCTCCGGGTCACGCGGCGGGGAGACACCCAGTGGTTTGCGAATCTTTCGAGCATGCTTTCCGCGTTCGGATAGAAGAGCAGCATCGCGCCGACTACGACGCCGGATGCGCTGCCCGCGATCAGAACCCACTTTGCGCTTTCCACTGCGATCGCTACGACGGGCGCGAAACGCTTTGCGGCAAACGCCGCGCTGACGGCGGTCGCGTCGAGCCCGGTCAGGAGTCCGAAAACCGCGATGAGACCTCCGAGGAAAAAGCCTCCGGCGAGCCAGCGATAGTGCCGGTGAGTCGCCCGTTCCGTATCGACGGGCACCTCGACCGGCCTGAGAATGTGGCGCGTGGACACCCAACGGTTCAGCACGTGGAAGTACTGCGCCATCTTCGGGCTGGAAGCGATGAGCCCGACCCCCACCGCGAGGCCTGCAACGGCCACGACGAGGAACAAAACGATCAGGAACTGGACGAGCAGCTGCCACATCAAATTGCTGGTTGCACCCATGTGTCCTCCGAAAAAACTACTCCAAAGTAGCCGAGCTTGCCGGACGGAGTCAACTCCGCACGAATCAAGCCGCCCGACTCGCGAGGCGCTAGAGGCGCTCCGGGATCTCCGGCATGGCGAGCCCCATGCCCATCTTGCCCAGGCCCAGAATTCCCACCGTTTCGAGGGACTTCATCTAGTCCGCCTTGATTTTCGCGTCGCGGATCACCTTCCCCCATTTCTCGAAATCGTCCTTGACGAGCTTGGCGAATTGCTCGGGCGTGCCGGTGTTCGGCACCAGGCCCTGGCTCGCGAGCTGCTCGCGCATCTCGGGTAGCGCGACGATCGCGCGGATCTCCGAGTTGTATTTCGCGACGATGTCGGCGGGCATTCCCCGGGGGCCCCACACGCCGATCCACAGGTCCACGTCGTAGCCGGTCACGCCCTGCTCGTGCAGCGAGGGAATGTCCGGAAACAAGGGATGGCGCTCCTTCAGGCTCTCGCCGAGCACCTTGATCTGGCCCGCCTTGATCTTCGGGAGCGCAACGTGCACAGGGAGGAACATGGTGGGAATGACGCCGGCGATCAAGTCGTTCTCGGCGGGCGCCGAACCCTTGTAGGGCACGTGCACGATGTCCAGGCCCGCCTGCAGCTTGAGCAGCTCCATGCACAAGTGATGGTGCGTGCCGTTTCCGGGAGAGCCGTAGTTGAGCTTGCCGGGCTGCGACCTCACCCAGGCGATGAACTCCCGCGCCGTGCTCACGGGCACCGCCTTGTGCACCACGAGCGCGAGGCTCGTCGAGCCGACGTTCGTGATTGCGGAGAGATCCTTGACCACGTCATACGGGATCTTCGGATAGAGATGCGGCGCGGTGACGATAGACGCCGGCCCCACCATGAGGGTGTGGCCGTCGGGAGCCGACTTCACCACGATCTCGGCGCCGATCGTGCCCGAGGCACCCGGCTTGTTCTCGACGAAGAACGGCTGGTCCCAGCGCGCCTGCAGCCTGGGCGCGAGCAAGCGCGCCACGATGTCCGGCCCGGCCGCCGGCGTGAACGGAACGACGATCCGCACCGGGCGCTTGGAGAGCCCCTGCGCGAGCGCGAACGGCGAGACGGCCGCCGCGGCGAGCGCGCACAGCACTCGGCGGCGAGATCGTCCGGGGTTTCGGGTCATGCGGACTTTCTCCTCGGGTGGAAGCGAGGATTATAAGGGGCGACCGGCTCGCGACGCGCCCCGGCAACGCCGCAGAATCCGGGAAAGGAGACTCGCCGAGATCCCTGGTATCGCTGCACTACCAGGGGAGACGGTAGAACGTCGCTAGTGGAGCGTCCTCGCGAAAGTGCGCCCGCGCAACAGTTCCAGGGCCTCGGGCCGTTCGGACACGATGTCCGCGACGGCTTCGGTGATCAGCCTGTAGGCTTCGTCGTATTCGGTCTCGCTGACCGCGGCGGAGAAGCCGAGTTCAGTGACGAAAAGCTCGTCCCGCAGACTGGATGGATCGATAAAATCCGGAATGCCGGTCCGGTCCTGGAGCGAAAAGCCGCAGAGATGGGGGAAGCTGCCGAACACCGCCCACATGCGGGCCGAGAGTTCCGCTTCGACGCGGCTGAGCTGCGGAGTCAGGTTCGCGATCTGTCGCATTTTCGTAAGTCCCGTCGGTCTGTTCCGGTTCCTTTCGAATCACTAGGCTACCGTCGCACCGCTACCGGGCCAATCAGGAAGATCCCGGCAGGGGCTTTCCAAAAACCTTAGCCCCTCTTCTTCTAACGCAAATTCCGGGCCGGGGATGACCGCAAAAAGCGTGACAAATTCACGGTCTCGGCTGAGCGACCGCCGCGGCCGTTCGGGCGGGCCCGAACTACAATAAGGGCCTACAACGGAGGATTTCAGGTGTCCGGGATTTCAGCGCGCTTGCTCGCATTTGTGGCCGCCGCGCTCGCCACAGCGCCTTTCCTCGCGCCGGCGCAAACCTTCCCCTCCCGAGCGGTGAAGATCGTCGTGCCGACTTCGCCGGGCGGCGCGACCGACGCCTTTTCGCGCGCGCTGGCGCCGCGCTTTTCGGAAATCTGGGGGCAGCCGGTGCTGGTCGAGAACCGCCCGGGCGCGAACCAGATTGTCGGCGCCGAGTATGTTTCGCGGTCGGCGCCCGACGGCGCCACGCTGCTCGTCTCCGACGCCTCCTCGTTCGTGATCAACCCGCATTTGTACAGGAACCTCCCGTATAACGGCGTGAAGAGCTTCACGCCGATCACGGTGCTGGTGCGTTTCCCGTGGGTCATCGCCGTGCACGTTTCGGTGCCCGCGAACACCTTCCAGGAATTGGTGGCGCTCGCGAAAGCCAAACCCGGCTCGCTCTCCTACGGTTCCTTCGGGCTGGGCTCCTCGGCGCACATCAGCGTCGACTACCTCAAGAACCTGCTCGGCATCGACATCGTGCACGTGCCCTACAAAGGCGCCGGCCCCGCGGTCACCGATCTTCTTTCCGGCCAGATACAGATGATGATGGTGACCCCGCTTCTGGTCGAGTCGCACGCGCGCGCGGGCAGGCTGAAACTCCTCGCCGCCGCGACCTCGCGCCGGATTGCGGCCCTGCCTGATCTTCCCACGGTCGCCGAATCAGGCGTCCCGGGCTACGAGGCCGGAACGTGGTTCGCGCTCGTGGGGCCCGCCGGCATGCCGCGCGAGACCGTCGCCAGGATCTACGACGACACCGCCAAGATCCTCCTCGATCGGGCCTTCCGCGACAAATATGTGACCAAGCAGTGGTTCGAGGTGGTCGGCAACACACCCGAGGAATTCGCCCAATATCTCCAGTCCGAATACGCGCGCTGGGACCGGCTGATCAAGCTTTCGCGCGTGACGGTCGAATAGCGCCCTCAGTTGCCGCCCCAAACCTCGCGAGCGACTTCCACGACCAGCTCGAGCTTTCGCCACTGGTCGTCTTCGGTCAGAAGGTTTCCGTGGTGGCTGCTGGCGAAACCACACTGCGGGCTCACGCACAGGTTCTGGAGCGGAACATATTTCGCCGCGTTGTCGATCCGCTTTTTCAGAACATCCTTCTTTTCGAGAAGCGCGGTTTTCGTCGACACCAGCCCGAGCACCACTTTCTTTCCCTTCGGTACGAAGCGCAGCGGCTCGAAGCCGCCGGCGCGTTCGCTGTCGTACTCGAGGAACCAGGCGTCGACGTCCGTCTCGTTGAACACGGCCTGAGCGACCGGGTCGTAGCCGCCCTCGGCGAGCCAGGTGCTCTTCCAATTGCCGCGACACGTGTGCATGACGATCGTCATTCCCGGAGGGCGGTCGGCGATGGCGGCGTTGACCGCTTTCGCGTACATATGCGGAAGCTCATCCGGATCGTCGCCGCGGGCGCGACAGCTCGCCCGGAATTTCTCGTCGCACAGGAAAGAGAAGCTCGTGTCGTCGATCTGCAGGTAGGTGCACCCTGCGGCCGCGAGGTCGCGGATTTCCTCGCGATAGACGCGGCCGACGTCGCTCCAGAGCCGATCGAGATCCGGATAGGCCCCGCGGTCGATCGCCGCCCGCCCGCCGCGGTGATAGAGAATGGAAGGCGAGGGCATGGTGAACTTGGGCGTCCTGTTCGCGACCGACCTCAGATACCGGAAGTGCTCGAGCATCATCGGGCGCGTGCGACGCACGCGGCGCCTCACCTTGGGCGTGTAGCGCGGATCGTCGGATCCCGCGAACTTGTACGATTGCTGGTCGAGCTCGATCTCGACCCCGTCGATCTTGCCGAGAAAATCGTGGTTCCACCAGCCGCGGCGGTACTCGCCGTCGGTCACGACCTGCAGGCCGAGCGCCTCCTGGCGCGCGACCGCCTCGCGAATACAACGGTCTTCGATCGTGCGCAGCTCCCCGGCGCTCATTTCGCCGCGCTCGACCTCGGCGCGCGCCTTCTTGATCTCGGCCGGTCGCAGGAGGCTCCCGACCTGGTCCGCCCGGAAAGGCGGCGTTGCTCTCGCGCTCATCGCCCTTCCCTCACCCGGGATTCACCGCGAGCGTGCCCCAGTTGACCATGAAGCCCTCGGAACGCTCGAGGAAGCTCCCGAGGACCGCGAGCACGCGCTCGGGCTGATCGACGTCGATCGCGTGCGCCGCGTCCCAGACGTATACGAGATAGGACCGCGGCAGGCGGCCCTTCAGAAGCTGCACGCTTTCCTTCGGGATCATGCGGTCGGCGGTGCCGTGCAGGATGAGCGTGAGCTTGTCGATCGAAGGCAGGCGCGCGAGGAGCTCCTCGTCCGTGTCGAGCGTGTAGCCGTAGTGCGGGAGCATCTTGCGGTTCGCGACCTCCTGTTCCGCGGGTTTCGATTCAGGCGGAAGTTTCTCCGGGTGCAGGAACAGCAGCTTGCGCAGCGCCCCGGCGTCGGCGGGCCGTTCGCCTTTTCCCTTCGGGCGGAAACCGGCCGGGCATTCGAGCACGAGATGGTCTACGAGGTTCGGGCGCTCGGCCGCGAGCCAGGCGGCGAGATAGCCGCCGAAGGAGCAACCGATCACGTCGCAGGGACCCGCTATCACCTTCTCGATGAATTCGCCGACGAGGCTCGCGAGCCCGCGCATCGACTTCACCGCGCCGTGGGCGCTCGTACCGTCGAACCCGGGCATCACCGGAACGTGGAGCGCGAACGATTTTGCGAGCCCTTCGAGCACGCGCGTCCGGCGCACGCCGCCCGCCGGGTGCAGATACAGAACTGGCCGGCCCTCGCCCGCCACGAAATACGTCAGCTCTCCGGTGGAGAGCGAAACCTTGCGCGCCTGCATTGGAGCCCTCCTTCAGAGATCGCGCACGTGCGGATGGACCCTGTCGCGGAAGAGCTCCATGCCGCGCCGGATCACCTCGTCTGGGAGCGTGCCCACCTTCACGGTGAAGTTGAACACGCCGTGGCCGAGCTCGCTATGTATGCGCTTGATCTGCTTGACCACGGTCTCGGGACTACCGCAGAGCACGGTGCCCCGCTCGATCGCCTCGTCGAGCGTCAGCGTGCGGCGCTTGTCGAGACGGCTCTTCCAGCGGTCGCGGCTCTCCTCGTTCTCGAAATAGCGCGTCTTCTGCAGCACGATCCGCTGCGAGGCCTGCAGGCCGCCCATCAGCACCTGATCGAAATACTTCAGGCCGTGCGCCATCGAGCGCCGCGCTTCCTCGTCGGTCTCGGCGATGCAGGTGTGCATGCCGACCAGCACGTTTTCCGCGGTCGGCTCCCAGCCGTTGGCCTTTGCGGTTTCCTTGTAGATTCGGATGCACTCCTTGCCGCTCGGCAGGTCCGCGAGCAGCACCATGCCCATGGTCGCGCGCATTTCCGCGGCAAATTTCGCCGAGTCCGCGTTGCTCGCCGAGATCACCAAAGGCGGATGCGGCTTTTGCATCGGCTTGGGCCAGATCGACACCTGCCGATACTGGAAATGCTTGCCTTCCCAGCCGAAGGGCTCGGGCTCGGTCCAGGCTTTGATGATCAACTGCACGGCCTCGCGCTGGCGCTCCCAGGATTCCCCCGGCGGGATATTGTAGGCGAGGTACTCGTGCGGAATGCCGCGCATCAACCCGGCTACCAGCCTGCCGCCGCTCATGCAGTCGAGCATGGCGTATTCCTCGGCGATGCGGATCGGGTTGTTCAGCGGGACGAGATTGCCGATCATCGCGATCTTCACGCGCTTCGTGGGGTAGGCGAGCGCGCCGCCGATGAGATTGCAGTTGGCCATCATGCCGTAGGGGCTGAAGTGGTGTTCGTTGCAGCCGACCCAGTCGAAGCCGCAAGTTTCGGCGTGGATCATGCTCTCGACGTAGGTCCTGTAGAGGGCGCTCGCCTTCGCCGGGTCGAAGTAGCGGTTGGGAAACGGCCAGTCGTGAGATTCCAGCTCCAGATGCGTGTAAGGCATCAGGTGGAAAAAGGAAAATTTCAAACGGGTTTCAGAGGCTTGTTGTCGTTGATCGAAGCGCGTCGTCCTAGGGGAGGATCACCAGAACCGGCACGCCATCGCAAGGCCCGGGACAGATGTCCTTCACCTGCATTGTGCCCCCTACGGTGCCGTCCGTCCTCCACAGCTCGCGGCCGGTCATGCCGTCGTCGGCCGAGAATAGCAGCGCGTTGTTCAAGACGGTTAAGGCATTCGGAGCACCCAGGGTCGTGTTGTTGATGCCTTTCACCTGCACCGGGCTCCCGGCGACATCGGTCTTCCACAGCTCGACACCGGCGACGCCGTCGCTGGCGGAGAAATACAAAGCGTTGTTGAATACGGTCAGTCCCGAGACAAGGGAAACTGCGCCCACCCGCACCGTGCCGGCGACATCGCTCTTCCACAGCTCGGCGCCTGCGACGCCGTCCGCCGAGAAATACAAGGCGTTGTTGAACACCGTGAAGCCGGACGGAGAGGAATCGCCCGTCGGGTTGATGTCCTTCACCAAAACCGCGTTGCCTGGCGTGCCGTTGGTCTTCCACAGCTCGAAGCCGGTGCCGCCGTCGTCGGCCGAGAAATACAGCTCGTTGTTGAACACCGTGAAGCCGGAATCGCCCGTCGGGTTGATGTCCTTCACCAAAACCGCGTTGCCCGGCGTGCCGTTGGTCTTCCACAGCTCGAAGCCGGTGCCGCCGTCGGCCGAGAAATACAGCTCGTTGTTGAACACCGTGAAGCCGGACGGAAAGGAATCGCCCGAGAGGTTGATGTCCTTCACCTGCACCGTGCCCAATGCCGTGCCGTCGCTCTTCCACAGCTCGATGCCGCTCATGCCGTCGTCGGCCGAGAAATACAAAGTGTTGTTGAACACGGTGAGTCCCGTTGGCGAGGAACTCCTAGGCACTTGGATACCTCCAATGGAAACTGTGCCGGGGGCGATGTCCTTTACCAGCACCGTGCGCGCTTCGGTCCCGTCGGTCTTCCACAGCTCGCGGCCGTTGACGCCGTCGTCAGCCGAGAAATACAAGGCGTTGCCGAGGACGGTGAATTCACGGGGGGAGGAAACTACGGCCGTCACCCGCGCCGTGCCGGCTTGCGTGCCGTCGCTCTTCCACAGCTTGGGGCCGGTGCCATCGTCGGCGGAGAAAAACCACGCCCCGTTGAAGAAGGCAAACTCGGAAGGAAAAAGACCGCTCCCGCCGGGAGAGGAATGCCCGGCCCCCGGGTTGATGTCCTTCACCAAGACCGTGCCCATGGCGCTGCCGTCGGTCTTCCACAGCTCGAAGCCGCTGACGCCATCGTTGGCGGCGAGGAGCATGATGCTCGGTGAGCTCGCGCTGCTGGCGCCCCCGCCGCACCCTGCCAACGCCAAAGCAGATGCAAGTGCCAGAGCGCTCGTAACCTTACACAGTGGTCCCATCGAGTGCTCGTCAAGATGGATCATGGCGCCCACCTTTCATCCGCGAGACCGGCCGCGCCTCTCCCTGCAGCCGGCCGTGCTCTCGAAACGAATTCTACCTTCCTGCGTGTCGGATCCTCGCTCTGGTACGCTGCGGAGTCATAGTCCATATGCCGGGGTCGGCGTCTCCCCGCCCCGGCGATCCCGGACGCTAGTCGGGGCCTTTTCGGGACTCGATCAGCGCCCGGTACCGCGCCTCGAGCTCGCGCGACTGCTGCTCCGCTTTCAGCCGCTCGGTAACGTCGCTGATCACGGCCAGGCGCGCAGGCCGACCATCGAAAGCGAGATTGAAGGAGACGATTTCGACGTTGATCTGCTCCCCGTTCTTCTTGAGGTGCCGCGCCACGCGCTGCATGTAGGAACGGCTCGGGTCCTGAAAGTCCTTGAGCAGCTGCGCGATATCCTCCGGCGGGCGGAGCTGCTCGGCGGTCATCGACAGAAACTCCTCCCTCGAGTAGCCGTAATGCTCGACGGCCGCCTGGTTGACGGCGAGGAAACGCAAGGTCTTGTTTTCCACCACCCACATCGGACGGGGATGGATGTCGAACAGCATCCGGTAGCGCTCTTCGCTGTCTTCCAGGTCCTTCAGCCCGCGCGCCTTTTCCGTGACGTCTTTTCCGACGCCGTGGTACCCCTTGAATTTGCCCAGCGCGTCGAAAATCGGTTCGCCGGTCACGCTCAGATAACGCATTTCGCCGGCACCGTCGGTAACCGTGTACACGAAGTCGCTGAACGGCTCGTGACGCTCGAGCTTTTCGCGGTGCTGCTGCCAGGCTTTTTCCGGAAGGGACCCGGGACCCTGAAGCTCCCAGCGCGCCTTGCCGATGAATGCTTCCGGATCGATCCCCCGCTTCTCCACGCCGGGCAGCTCGACGAAGCGAAAATTCTCGTCCTGCACCCAGTACCAGTCCGAGCTCATCTCGACCATGCTGCGGAACCGCGATTCACTCGCCTTCAGCGCTTCCTCGGTGAGCTTGAGCTCGGTGATGTCGTGAATCAGCGCGACCGAGCACAGGGGGGAGCCCGAGCGGTCCCGCACGAGCGTCCCGGTGATCCGCACCCAGACCGTCGAGCCGCTCTTGTGCACGTAGCGCTTTTCATAGACGCGCGACTGGGACGTCGTGACGAGCTCCTGCTGGAAGTCCCTGGACGCCTGCCGATCGTCGGCGTGGGTGATCTCTTCAAAGCTTTTTTCCACCAGCTCTTGCTCGCTGTAGCCGAGCAGGCGGCACAACGCTTCGTTGACGCGCAGAAAGCGGCCGTCGAGCGATCCGACCGCGACCCCGACCGCGGTCTGCGCGAAGAGAGAGTCGAACAGGGCATCGCCGTCTGGAACGGCGGGCCCACCCTGCGGACGTTTATCCGATTTCATGAGACCTCGGACCTCCCCGATACCGAGCAATGCCGAGTGTGACACCGATCGGACCTCGTGCGTATGAACTATCTAACGAAAACCGCACCGGCCTGGGTGCCGTCAGGGGCTTCTCATCCCTACGGCAACCCGACGATAATGCGAAACGGCATGCCGCCAAGGAACCCATGAAGCCGTTTTCGCGCCCGTTGTCCGCAATCGCGCTGGCGACGCTGTTCGGCGCACCCGCCTTCGCGCAGAGCTATCCCGCGAGGCCCGTGCGCATGGTCGTCCCGTTCGCCGCTGGCGGCGCCGTGGATACGGTCGCGCGGGCGCTCGGGCAGAAGCTCGCGGAGACCTGGAAGCAGCCGATGCTCGTGGACAACCGCCCTGGTGCGGGCGGGAACATCGCGGCCGACCATGTCGCCAAGGCCCCGGGGGACGGTTACACCTTGCTCATCACGACACATGGCTTCGCGATCAGCCCCGGCCTCTACAGGAAACTTCCGTTCGACGCGGCGAGGGATTTCGCGCCGGTGACGCAGCTCACCTCCTCCTTCGTGGTGCTCGTGACTAATCCGCAAATTCCGGCCGCATCGGCAAAGGAGCTGGTCGCGCTCGCAAGATCCAGGCCCGGCACGATCAACTACGGCTCCACCGGCATCGGAGCGCCGCCGCACCTGCTGGGCGAGCTTTTGAAGAGCATGACCGGCACCGACATGCTGCACGTCCCCTACAAGGGCGACGCGCCGCTCAGCCAGGCTCTTCTCGCCGGAGAAGTGCAACTCGCGTTCATGCCGCTCGCTGGCGTCCTGCCGCACATCAGGTCCGGCCGGCTGCGCGCCTTGGGAGTGAGCGGCAAGGCGCGCTCGGCAACGCTCCCGGAGGTGCCGACCCTGACCGAGGCGGGCATTCCATTCGAATTCACGGGCTGGCTCGGCGTGTTTGCGCCCGCGAGCTCCCCGCGCGACACCGTGATCCAGATCCAGCGCGACATTGCCCAAGCGGTCGTTGCGCAGGACATGCGCGAGCGCTGGGCCGCCTGGGGATACGAGCCTGTCGGAAGTACGCCCGAGCAGTTCGCTGAAAAGTGCAGGCTCGATCTTGCCACCTACGCGAAGGTGATTCGGGACGCGAAAATCCCGCTCCAGGACTGAGCTCGCCCCTCAGCCGTCCACGAAAATCAATGCCAGGGCCGTTACGGCGACCGCCGCGAAGAACACCCAGAGGACGCGCGGAACCCATATCTCGTTGTCGATCAGCGGCCGGACGCCGCGTTCCTTCATGAGCTCGTGCTCTCGCGAAAAAGCGGGGAACGCCAGCTCCTTCTCCATCTCGCCGAGCAATTGCAGCTTCACGCCGAAGAGGCCGCGGTAGAAAGCCAGGGTCTTCATCCAGACGTGACAGACGACGATGGCGAAAGCCGCGACGGTCAGGACGAGAACCAGATCGACCTGGGCTAGGGGCTTCCCCGACTCGGTAAATGCGACCACGCCGAGCAGCGCCGAGACTATGGAAAGGTAGAACCCGTTCGCCGTCGCGTAGCGCGTGCCGATGTTTCCCACGTCGCCTATCAGGGCCTTGTACTGTTCCAACAGCGTCGAATCTGCCATCGTTCCCTCCCCTCGGTTGAGTTTCGCGGCGTCACCGGCCCAGCGTTTCGTTCAGCACCCGCGCGAGCCGAACGCCGGCCCTTCTGATCTGTACTTCGATCAGAGGGGCCGCTCTTGCGTAGTAGGCCTGGTCGATCGCGACCACCTCTACGATCTTGCGTGAGCACGAGGCCGCGACCGGGAGCAGCGGATAGACGGCGTCTCTCGCGATCCGGTGGCTCTCGGCCGTCCAATCGGAAATCGAGCCCTTTTCCCACGCGTTCCTGTTCCCGTCCGTGATCGGCGCGGAAACGATGGCGCGCTCGCCGCCGCGATCCGCGATCAGCCTGCGCACCATGCTCTCGTCCCAGACGGCGTGCAGGTTGAGAGTACCGTAGGGCGGGTTGTCGCGCTCTCCGAAGAAGGACACCCGCACCCGGTTCCCCCCGCGGTCGCCCCGGCTGGCGGCGTGCAGCGGTTGGTGGAGGTCGCCCACCAGATGCACGACCCACTTTAGAGCCTCGTTGCGCTGGCCGGGCCTCGCCCGCTCGTTGCCGAGGATTTCGATTTGACGGGCGAGCTGCGCGGAAGCGCACCGTCCGCCGCGGCAGTACTTCGAGTACTCCGCGGCCTCGCACAGCGGGACGTCGTCGTAGTGCCACGAAGCGCGCCGCTTTCCCCACTCCGTGTCCTTGATTTCGTCGGCCCAGTTCGCGACTTCGCCGAGAGTGCGCCGGCCGGAGGGCTGACCGTCGGCGAGGCGGTCGTTCTTGAGCAGGCCCAGGATTTCCGCATTGGCCTTCGGCCCGGTGTAGCGGGCCGCGATCTCGCCCACCATGCGATGTCCCTCCGGGCCCCAAGCAAGAGCGGTTTGCGTCGGCGAAAGCGCGAGGAGCGCGCAAAGGACCCGCGAGTTCAGCAAGAGATTGTGGTGTCCGTCACTGCGGCTGAAATCCGATGTCGCGCACGAGCTTGCCGTACTTGGCGTAATCGCTGCGGATGACCTCGCCGAAGTATTCCGGCGATTCGGCGACGACGATCAGTCCGGCGGTTACGAGCTTGTCGCTCACGTCGGGCAGCTTCATCGCGCGGTTGATCTCTTCGTTCAGCTTCAGGACGATCGCGCGCGGCGTTCCCGCCGGCGCGACGTAGCCGAACCAGCCGCCCGATTCGTAGCCTTGAACCGTCTCCGCCGCCGCCGGCGTGTCGGGCCAGAGCGGAACGCGCGTCCTGTTCGTGATCGCAAGCAGGCGCAGGCGGCCCGAGCGGACATGCGGCGTGAGGCCGGTGATGCCGTCGATCGCCGCCTGGACCTGCCCTCCGATCACGTCGGTCGCGATCGCCGCCGAGCCTTTGTACGGAACGTGCGTGAAGCTGAAACCTCCCATGAGGCGCAGATGCTCGAACGCGAGGTGGGGAAAGCCGCCCTCGCCGTTCGTGGCCACCGTGAGCTTGCCGGGGTTGGCCTTGGCGTAGGCGATCATTTCCGCGACCGACTTGAACGGCACCTCGGGGTTGGCGACGATCCCGAGGTAATTCGTCGTCGACACCGCGATCGGTGCGAAGTCCTTCAGCGGATCGTAGCTGATGTTCTTGCTCGTATGCGGCAGGACCGTGAGATTGCCGCCCTGACCCGCTGCGATGGTGTAGCCGTCGGGCGCGGCTTTGGCCACGAAATCGAGCCCGAGCATCCCGCTCGCCCCGGGGCGGTTCTCGGCCACGATAGGCTGGCCTAGCCGCTCGGTCATCTTCGGCCCGATCAGGCGCGTCATGATGTCCATGGTGTTGCCGGGCGGAAAAGGTATGACGATCTTGATCGGCTTGGAGGGCCAGGACTGCGCGAGCACAGCGGGGGCGAATCCCAGGGCGAACGCTGCAAGCGCGAATACGCGGAGCTGTCTCATCTTCGCTCTCCTCACCCGATTCCGACGCTTCGTCATTCTACGAGCGGAGATCACCCCTGTCATTCCCGCGCAAGCGGGAATCCGGCAACCGGGAGTCCTTGGGCCCTCAACCAGGTAAAACCGTGTCCTGGTTCCCGTAAGAAATATATCGGGCAAACCCGCATCTCCGCGCATTTCCTAGCCCGGCAATTGGGAGTAATCTTGTGCGGTCTGATTTTTCCGCGGTGTCCGATTGACAAGATCAGAAAGGAACGATATGAAACAGCGATACAAGCTGCTATGCGTTGGCATCCTAAGCGGGTTCCTAGTTGGTTGCTCCACATACGGACGCTTCGTAGTGCCGCAAGGCTCAAAGCTCTACCTCCACGACCGCCCCCAGCCTGAGCAGGTTCAAAAAGATGGAACGGTGGACACACGTCCATTCTTCTGGACAGCCGCGGGTGGCGTGCAATACAAGCTTGAGAAAGATGGAAGGGTGATTAAACAAGGACGACTACGCACAAGGTTCCGTGTGGTTTCAATATTCTGGCCACCTCTTGCCCTGATATATTGGCCCATCGGGCTGGACCGTGATATCACGTACGATTTGGTGAAGGACAAGCAGAAGTGATTCAAGGGAACCCTCCTGACAACCTCCTTTGTGCGACGGCATCTGCTACCCCGTGGCGTCCAAATGCAATACCTTCGCGAGCCACGACGAGACGATCGCCTGGATCTGTTCCTCGCGCCCGTTGTAGAAGTGGTCGCAGTCGGGGACGATCTCCACGGTGCACGGGCCTCCGGCGCGGGCCTTGAAGTCTTCGGCGGGGTAGCTCGCGCGCGGCTCCCGGTCTCCGCGGACGTAGAGCGTCGGACACTTCACCCTGGGTGCGAGCTCGAGCGTGTCCGGCGTCTCGGTTAGCCGGTCGAGGAAGCTCTCCGCGCTGATCGCGTACCACCAGCCCGGCATCAGCATCAGCTCGCGGCCGCGGCCCGCTTTCACCATGTCGCGCGCCCGCGCGGCGAAGTCCTCGATGCGGTCGCCCACCATGAGCCCGCTCCCGGCGCCCCTCTGCACGATGTTCTTGCCGCCGCCGTGCGCGGACAGGAGCACGAGCGCCGGCGTTTCCGGATGATCGGCGACATGCCGCACGGCAAGCATGCCGCCGTTGCTGTGCCCGATAACGACCGGAGCCGGAAATCCCCGAGCCGCCAACCAGCGCGCGGCCAGCCGGTTGTCCTCGATGCCTTCGTGTGCTAATTGGTAGGCGCCGCCTTCGGCGATGCGGCTCGCGCGGGTGCTGAGGATGTCGTGCCCGCGGCGATTGAACGTCAAGCACGCCAGGCCGAGCTTCACCAGCACGGGCGGCAGGAAGCGCGGCGCGCCGACATAGAAGTTCATGGTGTTGCCGTGAAACAGCAGTGCCGCGCCCGTGGCCTTGCCCTCGGGCCCGTAGTACAAGCCGTCGAGCGGAATCGCATCAGTAGGGATGGAGACGAGCTCGGCGCGCATGCGACTACTTCGGGGGAATCACGGGCAGCAAGACGCTCGAGCGCCGTCCCGGGCCGAAGTGCAAGGTGACCTTCCCGCCGAAGATCGCGGGCGGGCGGTCGACCTCGTCGTCGTGGATGAAGGGCCCGCAGCCGCGCATGGGATTTTTCATGTTGGAGAGGGATGCCGCTTCGCCGTCGTGCTCATAGTCCCGTCCGCGGATCGTGATCGCGATGCGATAGCCCGCCGGAACGACGATGCAGGTCGGCCAGATCTCGATATCGAGCTCGACCACTTCGCCCGGCTTCAAGGCTTGCTTCTCGTCGTGCGCGTGGAAGGGGCGGTAAGGCAGCGAGCGTTTAGGGTCGAGCTTTCTGTGCGACGCGCGCAACCAGCCCTGCCCGACGGGCGTGCGCGGGTCGAGCGCTCCGTAGAACGAGACTTCCTTTCCCTTTTGGTCGAAGACGCGCAGCACGGCGAAGATGTCGGCGTCGGAGGTCGAGGAGGAAACGAAGAGCTTGAGCGCCGAAGGCCCGGTGATCTCCGTTTCGCGCTCGTGCGGAGGCGTGGAGAAGGTCAGGCCTTCGCCCATCGCATCGTAGTCAATGGACCGTTCGCCGGCAAAGGGCACCGTGGACAGCCTCATCTCCCCCGGATCGAGGTGGAAGTGCGTCCACTTCGTTCGCGCGAGCGGCCATTCGTTCTCGTGGCGCAGGACGAATTTCTCGCCGGGATGCCTCACCTGCAGCTGCACCCGCGGTTGCTTGTCCCAGCCGTTGGCCGCGCCTTTCAGAAAATGATCGAAGAAGCGTTTCTGGAGCTTGACTCCGTAGTCGGTGTAGAACGGTGCCCAGTGAGAGCCGGCGTGCACTTCCAGCCACTTCTGCTTCGACGCGGCCCCCACGAAGCCCTCGAAGTTGCCGCGCGTGTGGAGCCCCTGACCGCCCCAGTTCGCCGCCGAGAGCAGCGGCACGGTCACCTTGGAAAGATCGGGGCTGCGCTCGGCGTAGTACGGACCCCAGAGCTCGCGCGAGAGGAACGCCTGCCACATGTCCTCGCGGTTCTTCTCCAGCTCATCCGGCGACAGCGTCTCGGGACCGCAGACGAGCTCGCCCGTGACGCGGCTCTTCGCGCCGCGCTCGCCCTGCCCGTGCTGCACCGTCTTCACCTGCATGTCCTGCCAGTTCTTGCGGAAGCTGCAGATGATGCCGCCGTGGCGCGCGCTCTCGCGGTAGGCGTCGTTCCAGCCTTCCCACACGCAGATCGCCGCGAGGTGAGGGGGCCGCGACGCGGCCGCGCGCCACTGGTTGCTCGCGTAGTACGAGATTCCGTTCATCCCGACTTTTCCGCTGCACCAGGCTTGCGCCGCCGCCCACTCGATGCACAGGTGGATGTCGCGGGTCTCGCGTGCGTTGTTGTGGCACAGATAGCCCGGCGAGCGTCCGGCTCCGCGCGAATCGACCCTCATGCAGACGTAGCCGTCGGGCACCCATTTTTCGGGATCGACCACTTCCCAGTTGGCGTATTGGTTGCTGCTGCCAGCGACCGCGTCCGGATAGTCGCGCGCCATGATTTCCCATGCCGTCTTGTAGCCCTCCTGGAACGCGAGCCCCTTGCCGTACGGGCCGTAGGAAAGAATCACGGGATAGCGCCCTTCCGCCGCGGGGCAGAACACGTCGGCGCGGAGCACTAGGCCGTCGTCCATCCTGACCGGAACGTCCCAATCGATTTTCATGCCGGGCGACCGAGCGGTAATCACCGCCCGATACGGGTATTGGCGAGTTCCAGCCGGTCAGCGAGGTTGCGCGCCAGCGCGCGGGTCAGATAGAGCTGAGCGCCGACGCTCATCTTGTTGAATGCGTCGGGTCTGAATTTGGCGAGCAGAAGCTCCGTCACCGAATCCACCGTCGCGTTCCGCGGGACCTCGCCGCCGCGAATGTATGCCATCTCGCCGAAGCACTCGCCCTCGTTGATCATGTTGAGCAGACGCCCCTGACGGGTCACCTTGGCTTGCCCCTTGCCGATGAAATAGAAGCTCTTTCCTTTTGAGTTCTCGTTCACGATCGTCTGATTGGGCCCGACGCGCGCCCAGTCGCCGGCTCGCGCAAGCTCCCAGAATTCCGTATCCGAGAGGGCTGCGAGCATCTCGACTTTCCTCAGCGCGACGTATTTCTCGCTATCGGGAACGACGCCGGGCGGAAGTGTCTGCTGGACGATCTTGGAGAGCTCCAGCGCGAACTCTGCCCAGCTCGGATAGCGGCGCTCGGGCTTTTTTGCCATCGCCCGCAGGACGACGGGGTCCACGAACTTAGGCAATCCGGACCGCACGCTGCTCGGCGGGATCGGATCCTGGTTCTGGATTTTCTGCACCAGCGCCTCGATCGTCTCCGCGGTGAAGGGCTTCTTGCCGGTGAGGAGCTCATAGAGCGACACACCCAGCGAGTACATGTCGCTGTGGAAGTCGATCTCCTCGCCCGAAATCTGCTCGGGTGACATGTAGTAGGGCGAACCCATCGCCGCGGTCTGCACAACCTGACTCTTGCGCAGGTAAGCCGCGCCGAAGTCCGAGATCTTCACCTCCGTGCCTTCGGCCAACATGAGGTTCGTCGGCTTGATGTCGCTGTGAACGATACCTTCCTTGGCCGCGTACTCGAGTGCCCCGCAGCACTTGAACGCGATCTGCAAAACATCGGCGACCGGGAGAAGCTTACCCGCAGCGACGTGCCTGGAAAGATCGCCCCCCTTGACGTACTCCATGGCGATGTAGCCGGAGTCTTCCTGGACCACAGCGTCGAGGATCGCCACGATGTGCGGATGCCGGAGCTTTCCGGCAAGCGAAGCCTCGTTCTGGAACTGCGAGCGGTACACCGTACCGAATTCGGGATCCCGGAATACTTCGGGCTCGATCGTCTTGAGCGCGACTTCACCCCCGGTAAAGGTATCCTTGGCGAGGTACACCGTACCTGTCGCGCCCTTGCCGATCGCCTTCTGGACGTCGTACTTCCCGACCTGAAGGCTCAGGTCCATCTGAACGGCAGGGTCCGACACACGCTCTCCCCGTCTGCAACGCGGCGATTCGAATTATGGCGATGATTGTGTCATATCCCGGCGAAAGGCGGGCGCAGGTGAATTTTCGCGAAAAAGCCGGCAGCCCGAGCCGTACAGCTCGGGGGAAAAGGAAGAGGCCGACCGCCGCCGAAACGGGCGGCAAGAAATATTTATTTGTCCGCCATGTCCTCGGCGTTGGGCCAGACATAGACCTTGAGGTTCCGATCGAGTACACCGGAAGGCGCGACGCGGTTCAGCTCGAACGAGGAAGCCAGGCCGTTGAAGGCCCAGGCGAATTCCTGTCCGTTCGCGACGAACTTCACGACGTCGCCGCGCTCAACCGTGATCCATCGGGTCTTGGTATCGATGACGATGGTTCGCTGCGCGGCCGACGCTTGTGCAGGCTTGCCGAACACATCGGCCTGGGTCATGCTGGCGTTGACGGCAAGGCTCGCGGCGGAAAGGGTCAATGCTGCGGCAGCAGAAACAAACAATCTCATGGCGCTTCCTTTCAGAGAGATGGGTCACACCCGGTGGATCCAGAAAGTAGTTCACCCCGGGCAGGCATCCACTCTAGAAATTCCTTCCGAACGCAGACGTGACCGGCCCATTACATTTTTGTAATTTTCCGGGTCCGTGCGCGGCTCCGGGCAAGCAATGAAGCGGATGGGGTTCCCTCACCAGACGATGGCAACCAGCGCTTTTACCAATTGAAGCACGCCCGCAAGGAAAGAGACGACCGCGGTGGCTTCCGTCCATGGAAAGTTCCTGCTCTTGGCGACCGTTTCCTGAATGATCGGAGCTTTCTTGGGTGGAGAAAAGAAATGGAACGAACGGATCATCGCCGGCATGACGCCGGCAATGAACAGCGCCAGGCACGCGTAAAGATAACTTATCCCTTTACCGGTGACCCAAACTGCAAAAACCGCCACCGAGAGCACCAGGAGAACGTTCTGGAAGATGTCGAGTAGACCGTATGCTCTTCTCAGTCTTTCGTTGAGCCCTTTCGAGGAGATTCCCAAAGAGCCGAGCAGATTGAGGGCATCCTCAAAAACACTTTTGCCCCAGCCGGTCTCATCCGATACGCTTAATGAGATGTGTCCGCCCCGAAATTCAACGTGAAGCTCGCATCTGCGGTGTTCCGCCGACGCGAGGAAGAGTTCCACGCGCAGGTGTTCGAGCTCGGCCAAGGAATGGGGATCGGTTACCTTCCAGGACTCCGGCCCTTCCAGTTCGGTGGTCTTTCCGGGGCTGATCGCCCTGGCCTTGATCTTCCTAGATGCAGTAGGCAGCCCGGGCTTGAAGTCGACGAGTGCCTCCACAAGAGCTTTGAGAAGCCCCTTGGAGATAGTACGAGGCGCGTAGACCTCTTTGTATTGAGTCCGGATGTTGGTCATTAGAGATTGGGAACATCCTCGGTAGCCTCCCCACAGCGCACTTGTGATCGAAGTTGCACCCATTATCAATTCGTAGCGAATATCCTATTGCTATTACTATCGCAAGACGAGACATAAGACACATTTTTCCCGGATCGAACATAAAATTGACCAGAAATGTATCGAATTGTGAGATTACAAAAATATCGCGGGGCATTACTGTCAGGCTCAATCCGCATGGCGACCGGACGTGCAGGGATTTTGATGTAACCGAACGGAGACACCGTACGAAAAGGCCTTAAAACGATGAAACCGAATCCCGTCTTGAATCTCTCAGGAGTCGCGGCAGCGATGACGCTCGCGCTGCTGGCCGCAGTCGCTTCGGCGCAATACCCGAGCCGGCCGATTCGCCTGCTCGTGCCCAATCCCCCGGGCGGTGCGACCGATACGATTGCCCGCGTGGTTTCCCCCCGGCTCGGGGAGGCGCTCGGGCAGCCGGTGGTCGTCGAGAATCGCCCGGGCTCCAACGGCAATCTCTCGAGCGAACTCGTCGCAAGAGCCGCGCCCGACGGATACACGCTGCTCCTCGGGCAGGACAGCCAGATCGTCATCAGCCCGCACCTGTACGCGAACATGCCGGTCGATACGCTGAAAGATCTCGCGCCCGTCGCCACGCTCGTCACGACCCAGATGGTGCTCACATGCAATCCCGCGTTGCCGGTCAAGAACCTGCAGGAATTCCTGGAGTACGCCCGCCGCGCGAAGCCGCCCCTCGCCTACGCCTCGATCGGCAACGGCAGCCAGCATCACCTCACCATGGAAATGCTCAAAGGGCGCGCCGGCATCGAGCTCGTTCACGTGCCGTACAAGGGCGGCGGCCCCGCAACCGTCGCTCTGCTCGCGGGAGAAGTACCGGTCATGTTCGGCGGGAATTCCGTGACGGGACACATCAGGGCAGGAAAACTGCGCGGGCTCGCCGTCGCCGGCAAGAAGCGCTCATCGACGTTCCCTGAGCTTCCCAGCTTGAGCGAGTTCTTTCCGGGTCTCGAGGTCACCGCGTGGATCGGAATCTTCACGGCCACGGGAGTACCGGCGCCCGTGCTCTCTCGGCTGCACGGCGAAATCAACCGGCTGCTCTCCGGCACCGACATGCGCGAAAAGGTGCACAGCGTCGGCGGGCTCGAGCCCTTCATTTCCACGCCCGAGGAATTCACCGCGCTCATCCGCACGGAGTACGCCAAGTACGGCGAGGTCGTGAAGGCCGTCGGGGCCAAGATCGACTAGCCCCGTCTCGAGCTTGTCCTACGAATTCGCGCGAGCGTAATGCGCCGCGCTGCCCGAAAACCGGGACGGGCTCGGATCAGCGCGTCGCTTTCCAGTCGGCCGATTTTCCCGCCGACTTTACCGTCCCCGCGATCATGTTTCCGTTTACGCGGCCGCGATACTCTGCGCCTGCAGCGACGAACCTGATTTGATCGCCGCTCAAATTGCCTCTGGAAATCGGCGCCGCAACATTTCTGGAATTGAGCGTTCCGGAGACCTTCTGGAAAGCCTGCTTGAGTACGAGCTCGCCCTGAGCAATTTTCCAGCGGCCCTCGACGCGCGCCGGCACGATCCACAAATAGGCGGTGCAATACGTATCGCAACCGAGCTCGGCCGTCTCGTCCGGCTCCCAGTCTCCCATCCGGAAGGTGTTCGAGACTATGCGGGTTCCGGGTTTGAGGGCCAGGATCGTCGGGCGGAGCTTGAGGTTCAGGTCGGTCAACAGGAATAGGGTGATCACCGTCGCGGGAGACAGATCGCTGCGGAATATGTCGGCCTCAACGAAGGTCGCTTTGTCGCTCAGCCCGGCTTTGGCGGCGTTGCGTCGGGACAATGCGACCATGTCCGGATTGAACTCGATGCCGAGCGCGCGCGCACCCCGCTTCGCGGCTGTGATCACGGTACGGCCGTCACCCGAGCCGAGATCGATCACGTAATCCTTGGGAGTGACTTTCGCCATGTCGAGCATCTTGTCGACCAGTTCCTGCGGCGAGGGTACCCATACGACATCCTTGCCCGACTGGCCGACTTCCGGCGTGTACTCGGCGCTCGGTGCCTGGGCAAAGGCGCAGACCGCGCTCGCGGAAAGCATCAGGATTGACAGGCATCGGCTCGCGTAACGCCATACGGACATGTTTGTTCTCCAGGTAGTTGGGAGGAAAGGGACGCGGGCCTGCGGCACGGAACGCTTCCCTTGGCACGCCCACTCCCGGCGCGCCGGTCAGCCCCCGCTTGCGGGCCCGGACTACTTCATGCAGGCGAGATGATGGGCCCGCAGCACTCCGGCCGTCAACCTCTGCAACTGCCCGGGAGAAACTGGGACGGCACGTTCGTGCCCGTCCAGTCGGAGGGAGAGCCGCATCGCCAACTTCTGATGATCGAGCCTGGAGCCGGGAGACCTCCGGTGTTGTCCAGCGGCGCCAAAGTGAGATCGTGAAAGTCGATCCTCAGGTCGCCAAACCCCCGCAACGACGCCTTGATCACACCGACATCATCGGTGGTGACCGTATCCACGTACATGGACACGTCGCTGGCTTCGCAACCCCAGTTTCCGGGCCCAGGCGGATCCCCACCGGAATTGTATAGCTCCGTGACTGCGTTCTTGCAGGGGCTCAATGCAAGAATCGCTTCCGACATCCTCGCGCGGATAGAGTTCGCCCTGACGCCCGGCAAGACCAGGGCGGCGAGCACCCCGATGATCATGATCACGATCATGAGTTCCACGATGGTGAACCCGGCCTGCCGGCTATTGGTTCTTCGCATTTGGCTCACTGTTTCCCGTTGGATTCCGAGGAGCAAGGCAGCGCAGAATGACCGGATTGCCGCAAGCAGCATGCCAGATAAACCTCCGCAGAATAAACCTCTGATATCAATTATGAAACAGCTCGAATTTCACCGCAAGCGCATTCCGGATACGGCAACGCGGAAGCCGCATTTTGGCAGTAATTGACGCGCAGCGTCGACGAACCGCCGCTGCTGCGGTCACTCGATGCGTATCCCCGCGTCCTTGACGACGCGCGACCAGGTCGAGGTGTCGGCCCGGATCAACGCCGCGAACTCTTCGGGCGAGCCGCCGGCGACCTCGGCGCCTTGCACGGCGAGTTTTTCCTTCATCTCGGGGGCGCGCACGACCCTGCTCACCTCCTCGCCGAGCCGTACGACGACCTCGCGCGGCGTGCCTGCCGGAGCGAGCAGGCCGTACCACGGACTCAGCTCGTATCCGGGAACGCCGGCTTCGTCCACGGTGGGCACTCCGGGGAGCTCGGGGGAGCGATGCTTGCCCGTCACGGCGAGAACGTGCAGCTTGCCGGACTTGACATGCGGCAGCACGGTCGGGATGCCGAGGAAAGCGATCTGCACCTGCCCCCCGATAAGGTCGGCCGTCGCGGGCGCGGTGCCCTTGTAGGGAACGTGCGTGAGTGCTATGCCCGCCATGGCCGCGAAAAGCGCCCCGCCAGATGGGGGGTGCTACCGTTGCCGCCGGAACCGTAGTTGATCCTCCCGGGCTGCGAGCGCGCAAGCTCGATCAGCTCCTTCACCGAACCTGCCGGAAGCGACGGATGCGCGACGAGCGCGTTTGGGGCCCTCGCCATCAGCGTCACCGGAGCAAAGTCCCGCGCCGTGTCGTACGGGACCTTGCCGATCAGGGGATTGATGATGAGGCTTCCCGGCCCGACCGAAAGCAGCGTATAGCCATCGGGCGCGGCCTTGGCGACGAAGTCGGTGCCGATGTTGCCGCCCGCGCCCGGACGGTTCTCGACGACGAACGGCTGCCCCCAGGTCTCCGTGAGCTTCTGGGCGACCAGACGCACGATGATGTCGTTCGGCCCGCCGGGGGCGAACGGCACGACGATCCGCACGGGCCGGGAGGGATAGTCCTGCGCATGCGCGCACAACCCGAACAGGACCACGCCCAACGCGGCGCCGAGTCGGACGCTGACAGCGGCGCGAAATTTTGTCATAGTCTGCATGGAAGGCCCCTGCGATATGATGCTTCCCGGAGGGCACTGTGCACCCAAGCAATTCCAGCGCGCGTATCGTTCTTGCCTTCCTCTCGACCGCGGTGCTTGTGGGCGCCGGCACGGGCGCCCAGGCGCAAGCCTACCCCAACCGGCCGATCCACATCATTGCGCCCTTCCCCGCGGGCGGCGGCTACGATTTCCTGTCGCGCCTAGTCGGCGCCGAAATGTCGAAGACCTTCGGCCAGCCGGTCGTGGTCGAGAACAAGGCCGGCGCCAACGGCAACATCGGCACCGATGCCGCGGCGAAGAGCGCGCCGGATGGCTACACGCTGCTCATGGGTGGCAACAGCCCGCTCGCGCTCAACGTGGGCTTGTATGCGAAGCTGCCTTACGATCCGGTGAAGGACTTCGAGACGATCTCGCGCGTCGCCACGCAGCCCAACTTGCTTGCGGCGCACCCCAAGGTTCCGGTGAAGACGGTCGCGGATCTGGTCCAGTACGCCAAGGCCAACCCGGGGAGACTCAGCTACGCATCCAACGGCAACGGCAGCCCGCAGCATCTGGCCGCCGAGCAGCTCAAGCGCATGGCGGGAATCGATCTGGTGCACGTGCCTTACAAGGGCGCGGCGCCCACGGCCGCCGCGCTTCTGGCGGGCGAGGTGTCGATCGCGTTCAACATCATTCTGCTGCCGCTCCCGCACGTGCACGCGGGCAAGCTCACAGGGCTCGCCGTGGCGAGCGCAAAACGCTCGCCGCTCGCGCCGGACATTCCAACTCTCGCCGAGCTCGGCTATCCCATCGACATCGACACCTGGTACGGTCTCGTCGCCCCCGCCGGAACGCCGAAGGAAGTCGTCGCCAAGCTCAACGCGGAGACGCTGCGAATCCTGAACCTGCCCGAGTTGAGGGAGCGCACGCGCAGCCAAGGCATCGAGCTCGCGGCCAGCACGCCGGAGCAGTTCTCCGCGTTTCTGAAAGCGGACATCGCGAAGTGGACGCAGGTGATCCGGGAATTCAAGATCACCATCGACTGAAGGGACCCAGCGCGATGATCGACGTCTTCAATCATTTCATGCCGAAGAGCATCTTCGAGCGGCTGAGCTCGCTCGTCCCCGGCCACGTGACGCTCACGGCGTTTCCCGAGCTGCCGACGCTGTGGGACGTCGAGGCACGCCTCAAGATGATGGACGAGTTCGACGGCCTGCAGCAGGTGCTCTCGCTCGCCAACCCGCCGATCGAGATGCTGGGACAGCCCGACAAGACGCCCGAGCTCGCGCGCATCGCGAACGACGGGCTCGCCGAGCTGTGCCGCAGGCATCCCGACCGTTTTCCGGCGTTCATCGCCTCGATGCCGATGAACAACGTGGAGGCCTCTCTGCGCGAGGCCGACCGCGCAATCGCAGATCTCGGAGCGAAGGGAATCCAGATTTTCACCAACGTGCTCGGAAAACCCTTGAGCTCCCCGGAGTTCCGGCCGATCTTCCGCAACATGGCGCGTCACGACCTGCCGGTCTGGATCCATCCGATCCGCGGTCCGCAGTTCGCCGACTACGCCTCCGAAAAGGCCTCCGAGAACGAAATCTGGTTCACCTTCGGCTGGCCGTACGAGACGACCGCCTGCGTGACGCGGCTCATCTTTTCGGGAATCTACGACGAGCTGCCGAATCTTAAGATCATCACCCACCACATGGGGGGGATGGTGCCGTTCTACGCGGGCAAGATCGATCTCGGGTTCGACCAGATCTTCCATGGAAGGACGACCGAGAACCCCGTGGCGCGCAGGGCCGGTCTGAAGAAGCCTCCGGGAGAGTACTATCGAATGCTCTACGGCGACACCGCGCTCAACGGATCGTTCGCCGCTACGCGCTGCGGGCACGCGTTTTTCACCACGGGACACTGCGTTTTCGCCACAGACGCGCCCTTCGACGCCGAAAAGGGCCGCATGCTGATCCGCGAGACCATCAACGCGGTGAACGGCCTCGAGATCCCCGAGGCGGAGAAGGAGTGTATCTTCGCAGGCAACGCGCGTGCGCTGCTGAAGCTGAACTGATGCGAACCCGGGAGCTCCGCGTCCGCCTGAGGGACGGTGAGATGGGGGCGCACGTCGCCTTCCCCGAGCACACCCCCGCGGGCGCCATCATCGCCATCATGGAAATCTGGGGCGTGAACGACACCATGCGGCGTCACGCGCAGGAGTTTGCCCAGGCCGGATTCGTATGCCTCGTGCCGGACCTGTTCTGGCGCCAGGAGCCGGGAGTCGAACTGTACGACACGAATCCCGAAGACGTGAAAAAGGCGTTCGATCTCTACTACGATTTCGAGTACGACCTCGCCGTGCGCGACATGGAGGATACGGCCGCGTGCCTGAAGAACATGCCCGAATGCGACGGCAAGGTCGGCGCGGTGGGCTATTGCCTCGGCGGCAAGCTCTGCTATCTCATGTGCTGCCGCACCGACATCGACTGCACGGTGGCCTACTACGGCACGTACATCGAACACAGCATCCGCGAAGCGAAAAACCTGCACCGGCCGTTCATGCTGCACATGGCGATGAAGGACCGCTGGGTGCAGGCGGAGGTGAACGAGCTGCTCGAGCGCAGGCTTTCGCCGAATCCTCTTGTCACCATCCACAAGTATCCGGGAGCCGATCACGCTTTTGCGCGGCACGGCGGCAAGACCTACAGCAGGCCCGAGGCTGACCGCGCGCTCGCGCTATCGATCGATTTTTTCCGGAAGCATCTGCGCGCCTGAAAGAAGAGGGACGGGTGAACGAGTCGAGCGGGCGAGGCGTCGAAGCCGGCGCAATCGGCCGACCGTTGCCGCGCAAGGAAGACCTGCGCCTCCTCATTGGCGCCGGGCAATTCAGCGACGACTTCAACCTGAAAGGTCAGGCGTACGCCGCTATGGTGCGCTCGCCTCATCCGCACGCGCGCATTCTCCGCGTAGACTCCACCCGCTCGCGGGCGATGGCGGGCGTTGTCGGCGTGTACAGCGGCGCTGACTGCGCGGCCGACGGCATCGGCCCGATTCCGCACAATCCGCTCCCGTCCACCCGGGAAGACATGAAGCTCACGGGCCCCGGCGGCGGCAGGATCTTCGAAGGCCCGCATTGGCTGCTGCCGACGGACAAGGCGCGCCACGTGGGCGAAGCCGTTGCGATGGTCGTCGCCGAAACGAGGGACGAAGCGCTCGACGCGGCAGAGGCGCTCGACGTCGAGTACGAGGAGCTTCCTTGGGTCATCCACTCCGAGCGCGCCCTCGAAAAAGGAGCCCCGCGGGCGTGGAACGAGGCGCCCGGCAACGTCATCGTCGACACCCATTTCGGTGACCGCGAGGCGACCGATCGCGCATTCGCCGAAGCCGGCCACGTCGTCAAGATGAAGTTTCACATCGCGCGATGCACTGCGGTTGCGATCGAACCGCGCGCGGCGCTCGCATCCTACGACGCGGGCACCGGCCGCTACACGCTCTACGCGGGCGGCGGCGGCGCTGTTCGTTACAAGAAAGACCTCGCTTCGCTCCTCGGAATCGAGCCGCGAAACCTGCGCGTCGTCTGCCGCGACGTCGGCGGCAACTTCGGATCGAAGAATCGCGTATACGTGGAATACGGACTCGCACTCTGGGCTTCGCGCAAGCTCGGGCGCCCGGTCAAGTTCACCGCCTCGCGCTCCGAAGCCTTCCTCTCCGATTACCAGGGGCGGGACCTCGTCACCGAGGTCGAGCTTGCGCTTCGCACCGATGGAAGATTTCTCGCGATGCGCGCCTCAAACCTCTCCAACGTCGGCGCGCGCTGCGTTTCGCTCTCGCCGCTTTCGAAAGGATCAGGCCTTATCACCGGCTGCTACGACATTCCCGCTGCCACCTTGAGAAGCCGCGCGGTCTTCACCACAACGGTGCCGACCAATCCCTATCGCAGCTCCGGACGGCCCGAGGTCAATTTTGCGATCGAGCGCCTGATCGACACTGCCGCCGCGGAGCTCGGCATGGACCGGATCGATCTGCGTAGAAAGAACCTCGTCCGCCCGGACGCGATGCCCTACCGGAACGCGGTGGGAATGACCTACGACAGCGGCACCTACGAGGCCAACATGGATCTTGCGATGCGCATCGCCGACTGGAACGGTTTCGAGGCCCGTCGCAAGAGCGCCGCCGCGCGCGGCAGGCTCCTCGGGCGCGGCCTCTCGAACTACGTAGAATCTTCGATCGGCTCACCCAAAGAGCGCACCGAGATCAGCATCACTCCCGCGGGGCGCGTGAAGGTCGTGATCGGCACGCAGCCGTCGGGGCAGGGTCACGAGACGAGCTTCGCGCAGGTGGTGTCTTGGCTGTTGTCGGTACCCGTGGAAGCGATCGACATCCTCCTCGGCGACACCGACGTGGTGAGCATAGGCGGCGGCTCGCATTCCGGCCGCTCGATGCGCCACGCGGCGACCGTGTTCACCCTGGCCGCAAAGGAGCTCATCGAGAAGGGGAAGAAAATCGCGGCCCACATGCTGGAGGCCGGCGCGGCGGAGGTACAGTTCGCAGACGGCCGCTTCTCGGCTCCGCACGCGCTCAGGGCGTACGGCTTTCTGGAATTGGCGCGAGACTCCGCGGAAGCCCTCCTGCCCAGGGAATTGTCGGGCGGACTCGCCGTCGTCGCCGACAGCGAGATGCACGATCCGGTATTCCCGAACGGCTGCGCGATCTGCGAGTGCGAGGTGGATCCCGAAACAGGCGCGGTCGACGTCACCCGATTCACCGCGGTCGACGACGTGGGTCGCTGCATCAATCCCCTGATCGTTCACGGCCAGACGCACGGCGGCGCAGCCCAAGGGATCGGCCAGGCGATCTCCGAGATCTATCACGTCGACCCGGAAACGGGGCAGCCGCACACCGGGTCTCTGATGGACTACGCCATTCCCAGATCGGATACCCTGCCCTCCTTCAGCGCCGAGATCGTGGAAGTTCTTTCGCCGACCAACCCGCTCGGAATCAAGGCCGCAGGCGAAGGCGCGACCACGCCCGCGCCCGCCGCGGTCGTCAACGCCATCGTCGACGCGCTCGCCGGCTTGGGCGTGCGCGACATCGCCATGCCCGCGACGCCCCAGAACGTCTGGCGGGCAATCCAGCGAGCCAGGAAATGAATCCGGCACGCGCGCTCGCGGCGATCGCCCTGCTTTTCACCGTGTGTTGCGCTCTCGCGCAACGCTCCACGGGCGGCGAGCATCCCTATCCCAAGGGCCCGGTGCGCGTCATCCTGCCGTTTCCGGCCGGTGGGGGTGTCGACGCCGCAGGGCGCATCCTCGCCCAGAAGCTGGCCGAGGGCTTCGGCAAGCCCTTCGTGATCGAAAACCGCGGAGGCGCCAACGGAAACATCGGGACGGAAGCCGCCGCGAAATCGGCGAACGACGGCAGCACGCTCTTGTTTACGGGCGCGGGCTTCGTCACCAACCCGAGCCTCTACAGGAGCGTCCCCTACGACCCGGTGAAGGATTTCGAGCCGATCAGCCTGATGGCCCTCGGACCCAACGTGCTCGTCGTGCATCCGTCGCTGCCGGTCAAATCGGTCAAGGAGCTCATCGCTCTCGCCAAGTCGCAGCCCGGGCGAATCGGGTTTGCCGGCTCGGGCTCGGGCAGCACGCCGCATCTCGCGGGCGAGCTCTTCAACGTGATGGCCGGGGTGCAATTGGTGCACGTTCCGTATCGGGGCTCGGGTCCGGCGATGATCGGCCTGCTTGCGGGCGAGGCGCCCGTCATGTTCCTCCCCGCGATCAACGCGGGCGGACACGTCGCGGCGGGCCGTCTTCGCGCGATCGCGGTCACGAGCCGCGAGCGGCTGCAGGCGATGCCGGACCTGCCGACCGTTTCCGAAGGGGGTCTTCCGGGCTATGAATCCAGCCAGTGGTACGGACTGCTCGCGCCGGCCGGCACGCAGCGCGAGGTGCTCGACCTGCTCAACGTGCAAGTTGCGAATATCATGCAAACCTCGGACATGAGGGCGCGGATGACGAGCGACGGCCTGGTGCCGATCGGCGGGAGCCGCGAACAATTCGCGGCCCACATCAGGAGCGAGATCGAGAAATGGGCGAAGGTGATCAGCGCGTCCGGCGCGAAGGTGGATTGAATGAGCTGGTCGAGCGCATGCCGCGCCTTGCGACTGTGATGTCGGAAGCGGATTGGGGGCTGCTCGCGTTCGGCCGGAACACCCTTCTCGACCTCATCAAGGCGAGTCCCGATTTCGCGGTGTCGCTCCTCGGTGCGGTAAGCGACCGGGCGAGATTCGTCGCCTCGCGCTAGGGATTGGCGAGGTAGTCACGCTTGGCGAGCTCCACGCCGTTGTGGCGCAGGATGTCGTACGCGGTCGTAACGTGGAAGTAGAAGTTCGGGATCGCGTGGCCAAGCAGGTATTGCATGCCCTTGTAGTCCACTTCGCGGGGCCCGAGCTTCAGGTGGATGTTCCTCTCCTCACTGCCGTCGATCTGGGCAGGCTTGATGCTTTGAATGAAATCGACGGTCTTGGCGATCCTCGCCTTGAGTTCGGCGAAGGTCTCCTCGGTATCCTCGTGCTTGGGCACTTCCGCTCCGGCCAGGCGCGCCACCGCACCCTTGGCGGTATCGCAGGCAATCTGCACCTGGCGCTTCATGGGAAACATGTTCGGAAAGAGCCGACAGTTGGTCAACACGGTCGGCTCGATCTTGTTCGCCTCGGCGTAGGCCTGCGCCTTGTCGAGGATAGCGGAAAGGTTCTTGAGTGTGTTGACGAAACGCGGCGTGCTCGCCTGGTACATAGAGATGTTCATGGGGACCTTCTGAAAAGAGCGATGCGCGCATTCTACCGCGCGGTGGTCAGCGAAAGTGCGCGGCCGACGGGCCGCGCGCTCCTATCGCTTACTTAGAGCGGACAAACTACTTCACGACCTGCGCGAAGATAACAATGAGACCGGCCATGGACACCGCCCAGGCCGCGGTGCGCAGCCAGATGATCCCCGCAACGTAGATCGCCGCGTAGGCGAGGCGCGCCCAGATGAAGAGTTGCGCGCCCAGGAGCGTCATGTCGTTCGTCTTGCCCGCCGTCACCGCGACGAGCACCAGGGCAGCAAAAAGCACCAGGTTCTCGAGCATGTTGCGGTGCGCGCGCGTCGCGCGACCTCCCCAACCGGTGAGCACGGGCATGCCCTCGCGGTTGCCGACAAGTGCCATGAGACCCACCTTGTTGAACGCCGCCTGCGCCGCCACCAACATCTGCACAACAGTCAGCACAACCGCCCACACGAGCAGATTCAGCTCCGGTTTCATCGCTCCTCCTTGTTGTTGGACTGCGCCCGCTATGGTACGCCGATTTCCGCGGCCGCCGTCGCGGCCCGGCGAATCTCAAGTGTGCAAGCTGCTCACGCCGTACGCGACGTCCTTGCCCGCGAGCTCGGCAAAGTCCAGATCGACACACAGCACCTGCTGCGACCCGTCGGAGGCCTCGAAAGCGAACGAAAGGGTCACGCAGAGTTTCGCGCCGGTGACCGACAGGTAGGGCCGCGTGATCTGGGCGTTTCCCGGAGTCTCGATGGCACGGCGGAAGTAGGGCCTGGTCTGCCAGTCCGTCCCCTCGGTAGGCTGCATCAACTCGAAGCGGGGATCGTGAGAATACACGTTGCGTTCCGCGTCCACGTTGGCGCCGATCTGCAATCCGTCGCTGCCGATCAGATAGCAGCGCTGCGCGCTGGGGAGCTTCAGCAGCCCCTGCACCGCCGGCTGGAATTTGGCGCCGAAGGAGAGATCCTGCACTGCATTCTTGAGCGCGGCCAGGTAAGGCACGAGCCGGGAATGCTGACGCTTCTGGAATTCGGCGAAATCCGAGCGGTGACCTGCGATCAGGCGGGTGAACATGTCGCTGCGCGCGTTCTCCGCCGGCAGTACTTCGCTTGCGGGTGCGAAATAATCGCCCTGCATCAGGTCGGCATTGGCGTCGATCGCGCAAAGCGCCTCGGCCTCGGTCTCTATTCCTTCCACGCATACGAGGGCGCCTGCCTCGCGCAACACCGAGATGATCCCGGTGAACATGCGCCGCGCGAGCGGCTCGACCGTCACGCGGCGCGTCATCTCCCGGTCGATCTTGACGATGTCCGGCCTCAACCGCCAGATGCGGTCGAAGTTCGAGTACCCCGCGCCGAAATCGTCGATCACGATGAGACAGCCGATCTCGCGGTAGTGCTCGACCGCGGCACCCAGGTGGGTCTCGTCCTCGAAAGGCGTCTCGATCAACTCCACCGCCACCCGGTGCACCGGAAATCCGTTCGACTGTAGCATCTTCAGGAAGAAAGGCCGGTGCCGGAGACTTTCCGAGGCGACCTGCGGATCGACGTTGAGAAACAGCCAGCTGCGCGCGTTGCCGAGCCGTTGGAAGTTCCGAACGTGCAGGGCCCTGCATTGGCGGTCGAGGCGAATCCTCTCCTCGCCTCGAGGCGCCTTGCTGAACAGCTCCGGAGGGTCGACGCGCCTTCCGCTCGCGGAGTGGACGGCGCGAATCAGGCCTTCGTAACCGACGGGACGGCGATGGGTAAGGCTGTAGATCGGCTGAAAGTGGCTGGAAAGGCTGAACTCGTCGCGCTCGCCGCGTTCTCCTCGCGAGGAGTATTTGTCAAGAAGAAGAGGCGGAGAAAGATCCACCATGTTCACGGCGCCCCAGCGAGTCTGCGGATTTTTCGTTACCGACAAAAGGACGACGAGTATGCCATAGGACGCGTCCCGAGGAAGGGACGCCGCGTGAAATGCGTCATGCAACCCGGGCCCGGGGCGGATTCGCGAGCAAGCGCGTCTAAAGCGGCAGCTTGGTGAGGCCGAAGGCGAGGTCGTCTCCCGCGAGGGCGGCGAAGTCGAGATCCGCGCAGAGCACGTGATACGACCCATTCAGGGAAAGGGCGTAAGACAGGGTGACGCAGAACTTCGGGCCGGTAGCCGATAGATAGGGACGCGTGATCTGTACCTTTCCCGGCGCCTCGATCGCCCGCCGAAAGAACGGCTTCGTCTGCCAGTTGGTGCCTGTGACGGGCCGTATCGGTGTCAGGCGCCGGTCGCGCGCGGCGACGTTGCCTTCGGTTTCCACGCTCGCGCCGATCTGGGAGCCGTCGCCTGCGACCAGGTAACAGCGCTCGGTGCAATCGAGGTCGAGGAGCGCCCGTACGGCGCTCGCGCGATCCGCACCGGCGGATAGCGCGAGCACCGCATCCGCGAGGGCCGCGATGTAAGGCTGGAGCCGAATGCGCCGCTGGTCGTAGAATTCGGCGGTCTCGAGTCGGAAATTCCTGAAGAGCCGCGCAAACAGATCGTCGCAGGCGTGCTCGGGCTGCAACTGCGTCGTCGGAGAAGCGAAGTAATTACCCTGCACCAGGTCGGCGTCCGCGTCGGTCGCGCAAAGCGCCTCCGCTTCGGTCTCGATTCCTTCCACGCAAACGAGCGCGCCCGATTCGTGCAGCACCGAAATGATCCCGGCGAACATGCGTCGGGCCAGCGGCTCGACCGTCACGCGGCGCGTCATTTCGCGGTCGATCTTGACGATGTCCGGCTTCAGCCGCCAGATGCGGTCGAAGTTGGAGTACCCCGCGCCGAAATCGTCGATCGCGATGAGGCATCCGATCGTGCGGTAGTGCTCGACCGCGGCGACCAGGCGTTTCTCGTCGTCGAACGGCGTCTCGATCAGCTCCACGGCCACCCGGTGCGCGGGCAGTCCGTTTTCCTCGAGCATCTGGGCAAATGAGCCGAACCGTAGACCCTGGACCGCGATGTACGGGTCGACGTTCAGGAAGAGCCAGCTGTCCTCATTGCCCAGTCGCCGGAAGTTCCGGACGTGGACTGCCCTGCACTGGCGATCGAGCTGCATGCGCGGCACACCCGCCGGCGCCTTTGCAAGCAGTTCCGTCGCCAGATAGGCTTTTCCATTCGAGTCGGTCCCGCGGATCAAGCCCTCGTAGCCTACCGGCCGGCGATGGGCGAGACTGAAAATCGGCTGGAAATGAGTGAATAGATGAAATTCGGAGTGCGAGCCCCCCTCCGCCTCGATGAGCAGGGTGTCGTTGCGCGACGGAGCCAAATCCATCGCGGGAGCGTCTCCAGACAGGCTCACGCAGTGCCTACTCGCTGCACGGAACCGGCGCGGACCCCGCGGACGCGCCCCCGAGCGCGGCGGAACGCAAGCCCGCTGAGTCCTGCTTGCGGACCTCGCTCGAAAGAAAGAGCGCCGGATCGACGCGCGCGTTGTTGAGGCTGACCGACCAGTGCAAGTGCGGGCCGGTCACCCGGCCGGTTCGGCCGACCGCGCCGATTTTCTCGCCGCGTGCGACGCGGGCGCCCTTCGCGACATCGATGCGGCTCAGATGGTTGTACATGGTGACCAATCCCTGGCCGTGGTCGAGGACCACGGTGAGCCCGTTGAAGAAATAGTCGCCGATCTCGATCACGGTCCCCGCCGCCGGCGCGGCGATAGGCGTTCCTTCCGGAGCGGCGATATCCAGGCCGCTGTGGGGCTGCCGCGGCTCGTCGTTGAAGAAGCGCCTCAATCCGAACCCGCCCGAGACGCGCCCCTCCGAGGGCAAGTCGAAAGCGAGGGTATCCAGCGCGGCATCGCTGAAGGTCGAAAACGCCCGGACAAGGGATTCCTGCTCTCGCGCGATCCGCCGGAGGTCTTCGGGTTCGGGCTCGACCTGGCGGCGGTTGGCGAGCGTCAAATGCTCGGTTTCGTAGTTGCGCTTGCCGACCTTGAAGGGGATCGCGCGCGCGGCTCTCTCGCCGTCGAGCACGGAGAGCTCGTGCGCGCCGGGCCGCAACGCGAGCGGCAAGCCGACCACGGCCTGCCAGACATCCCCCACGCGCGCAACCAACACGCGCTGGCCGTCGAACACCACTTGGGGAGCCGGGCCGGGAGCCCGCCCGACGCAGACGATCGCGACCCCGCCAGGCACCGGCGCCGTCAGGGGCATATCGCCCTGCGAGGCCGATGCCGCTGCGGCGAGCGCGACGCCGGTTGCTATCCCACTCAGGAAGCGCGGGGAGCCCATTTCGTTCCTTTGGTTGACGAACCGCTATTTTCCCCCGATTTCCGACTTTGCGAACAAGCTGAGATCTCATGCCTGAGGGTCGGAAATCTCAACGGTGTCGTCGCGGAGGCCACGAATTTTCTGCAGTGTGAAAAATGAACGCGCCCCGATGACATGCCTGGAGGATAATTCTGTTTCCGGCCGAGCGCGCCGCCGCCCCCTGCGCGCGGCAGCGCCCCCCCCCTGCCCCGAGGAACAACAGATGATCGGCGAGAGCAGTCCCGCGTACCACTACAACACTTCGGTCGCGATGGAGTTTTTCCGCTTCGCAGGCAGACCCAAGACCTTCGCCAAAGGTAAGAAGATCTTCTCCGAGAACCAGAGGGGCATTCCGTTTCTGCTCATGCCGAACCGCATGTACCTCCTCCTCGACGGCGAAGTCGGCATATTTTCCGGGGACAGACCCGTGGCCACGGTCCGGCCCGGCCAGATCTTCGGCGAGATGGCTTCGATCGACCAGGGGCCGCGCTCCGGGACAGCGGTGACGAAATCGGCTTGCCGCGTCATCGGGCTCGACAACCGGCAGCTTCAGTCCGCCCTCGGAAGATATCCGGAGTTCGCGCTCATGCTGATGAGCGTCATGATCGGCCGTCTGCGCGAATCCATCGGCCGGCTCGCCAGTCCCGCGTCGCCCGCGACCGGAACCCAGTGGAGGGAATCGGCGCCGCTGCGCAAGGACCTGATCCAAGATCTCGGGCGCGTGCTCGACTCCGACGCGCACCTCGCTTACGAACCCGGGGCCACCATCGTGAGGGAAGGCCAGATCGGGGTGCTCATGTACGTGGTCCTCAAGGGCAAAGTGGCGATCCGTGTCGGCGGGAACTTGGTGGAGAACGTGGGTCCGGGGCGGTTGTTCGGCGAGATGGCGCTGGTCGATCGCACGCCGCGGCTTGCAAGCGCAGTCGCGGAAAGCAACTGCAAACTACTCGCGATCAACCGCAACGCGTTTCTCAACCTGGTGAAGCACAGCCGCCGCTTCGCAGCCTCGCTGCTCGCCGCCGTGAGCGCCCGCGCTCGGTACACGGCCTCGCGTTAACAGTTCGGGACATGCCCTTTTTTTTCAACGTGCCGTCGGACCGCAGCCCCTGAAATGAAAACGGCGGCCGAAGCCGTCGTTTCGCCGTCCGTTCGAACTTGACTCAGTAGCCCAGCCACTTGGCGAGCACGGCGAGCTTCTGCGGGTCGCCGATCTCGTAGCCCTTGTAGCCGATCTTCGCGAGGATCTTCTGGCCGGACTCCGACCTGTCCAGGCCCAGCAACACCGCGCGCACCTTCTCCAAGTCCGGGTCGCTCATTTTCGTCGAGGCGATCACGTGCTTGATCGGAACGGCCTTCGACTCGTACAGCACCGCGCCGCCCTTTTCCCGCCACTGCTTGACCACCGCACTCGAACCCGTGATGCCGACATCGCTGAATCCGTTCTCTACGAAAAACGGCACCGCGTCCTGATACCGGGTGGTCCGGATGTCCGCCTTGGCTGCGTCGATGCCGAGGTCGCGCATTGTGGCGCGCGTGATCACCGCGGTGATCGAGTCCGGATCGGGCATTCCGAAGCGCATGCCCTTCATGTCCGCCGGCCGCTTCATCGGAGCGTCCTTCTTCACGAAGAAACTGGCCTTGTATTCCGTGTACCCCTTGGTCAGCGCCACCAGTCGATACTTGCCGTCGCGCAACGATATGAGCGAATGATGCGCCGGATGCACGAACGCGAGGTCGTACTGCTGCTCGTCCAGCCCCTTCCTCAGGGCCGGGTACTGGTCGACGGGAACGACCCTGACTGTGGTCTTCAGCGTCTTGCCGAGCAGGTCGGCCAGATCCTTGTACTTCTCGCGGATCTCGAAGGGCGTGACGTAGTAGGTGACGCCTTCGTTGATGGCCAGGATGAGTTCGGCCCGTGCGGGCGCCGCCGCGAGCAGCGCGACGGCCAACGACGCCAGCAGGGAAGCCAGCAATTTCATGTTTGCCTTCCGAATCTGTTCCTTTGTAGCCGAGTGATGCAACATACACGCCCGCGTCATAAAAGGGCCGGCAGTCGGGCGCCCTGCAAGCTTTGTGTCAGGTTCGGGCGTCCCTCCGGAAAGGCCCCGCAGTGCCCCAGTCGGGAAATGAGTGTGGGTCCCTCAGGCGGTGGCAGTGGCTCGTACTGTCTGTAATTCGTCATGAGTTGACCTCCCGGACACTGAGAACTCAAGCGCTTCGATACTTTTCCTTCGCCCCTCGGGCGAGCGCCATGCCGTGCCCGGGCCGCTCGGGAATGCGGAAGCACCCGTCCGTGCATTCGGGCATCTCTTCGAACAGATCGGGCGGTGTCCAGTCGATGAATTCCACGAGGAAACCGTTCGATAGCGCGCCGACGACCTGGAGCGAGAGCTCGTGCACGACGTGCGGTGCGACCGCGATCTGGTGCGCAGCCGCGTGGCGGCCGATGCGCAGCGTCTCCGAGAAACCGTTGGCGCGGCAGACGTCCGGCATCAGGTAGCGCGCCGCGCCGCGCTCCACCAGCTCGCGGAACTCGAAGCGCGTGTAATTGTTCTCGCCGGTCGCAATGGGAATCCTGATCGAGCGCGCGACCTCGGCGCACGCTGCGATGTCGTCGGCGAGCACGGGCTCCTCGTACCACACGAGATCGAACTCCTCGAGCGTCTGCGCCTGGCGTATGTTCGCGAGCACGTCGAGGCGCTGGTTCACGTCCACCATCATGCGCATGCCGTCGCCCAGCGCGCGGCGCACCGCCGCGACGCGTTTCGCGTTCTCGCGCGGGTCTGAATGGTGGATCTTCATCTTGTAGTACTTGCAGCCCTGCGCGGCGTACCTTTCCGCTTCGGCGATCAATTCCTTTTCGCTGTACTTCGACCAGCCGCCGCTGCCGTAGGCGGGAATGCGGTCGGTGACCGCGCCCCACAGCTTGTAGAGCGGCAGGCCCGCGGCCTTCCCTGCGATGTCCCACAGGCCGATATCGAGCGCCGAAAGGGCGTAGGCGACGACGCCCTGCTTCTTCATCCCCATGTCCGTGCGGAACATTTTTTCCCAAAGGCGCTCGACGAAAAGCGGATCTTCGCCGATAAGGGCGGGCTTGAGGCGCGTGTCGAGATACGCATGCACGGCCTCCGCGCCTCCTCCGCCGAAGACCAGGCTGTAACCCAGCCCCGCGATACCGTCGTCCGCCAAAATTTCCGCGACGACGAGTTTGTGCTGCGGATATTGCAGGGCCATCGGCTTCGGCGTCGGTACGGTGAGGACGAAGCTGTCAATGGCGACGATCTTCATTGCGGCGCCATCGTAGCATCAGCAGCGGCGAGCGTGGCAGCTTGTCGAGTAGCGCCGTGTCGGACAAGCGTAAGGTCATCGCGTGCAAAAGGTCACGCTTTCAGTGCGATTGCCGACTTCCGGGAACGCTGAACGGATATGCTCCTAGCCCTCAGAATTCAACGCGACACGCACCAGATTGTCATGAAGCTGGAAAACCTTCGGGCGGAAATCAAACGCTGGGGCTGGATGCGGGTGTTGTTCAAACACCTAATGTGTTATCTGCGCAAATACGCCGGCCTGCACATTTATCGGGTCAACAAGCGGCCTTTGGGTCGGCATCCCGGTACGCCCGATCTCCCGAACGGCATCACTTTGGCCATCGCGCCACCCGAGAAACTGGTGGCTGCGGCCGCCGATCCGGAACTCCACATGGAGCCGAGCTTCGTCCGTGCGGCGCTGGCGCGAGGCGATTTCGCCTTCGGGGCGTTCGATGGTGATCACCTGATCGCTTACGTGTGGCGTACCTTCACCGCAGCACCGCACGAGGAGGTTCTATGGGTCAGGGTCGATCGCCCTTGCCATTACGCGTACAACGCGTTTACCCTGCCGCCCTATCGGGGCAAGCGTATTCACGTCGCCCTTTCGCTTCAATGCGACAAATATTTTATGGAGCGGGGCTATACCGCCGAAGTAGGGTTCAGCGAGATTTCCAACTATCCCAGCATTGCCGCCGCCGAGTTTTTGGGAAGGCGTAGAGTCGGGTTCGCTGGATACGTGAAGATCGCCGGACGCCGCGTTCCGTTTAGGACGCTCGGCCTGAAAAAACTCGGGTTCGAGTTTTTTGACCCTGACCACCCCAGCGCGCTAGTTTCGCCGCGCACAGGTTAGCCTATCCCGCCAGACCCGCAACCCGATCGACGATGAACGCAACACCATAAGCCGCGACCAAGGCGAGCACGAAGACGACCAAGCCGCGTACCAAAGTCTTCGGAATGCCGATCTCGTCCAGGTAACGCTTGATGAAATAGCTCGCGACGAAAAATGCGATCGTCCCGAACACGAGGCTGAGCATCCGCGCATTGTACGGGGAGAAACCCGGGCGACAGCGCTCCGGCGCTCGCTCCACCCTCCTTATCTGCCCGACCCCTCCCGGCTTGCCGACGCGGAGGGAATCGTGCATCCTGATGACCGGAAAGTACGTCATCTCGGGAACTCGGGCACAAACAAATCTCGTTCAGGCTGCCGGACGGCGGTCGCACGCCGCAATCCAAAGGAGGATCTGATGAAGATAGGAAAGACTTTGCACATCGGCGCAGCCGCGATCGCGATTGCCGCCTTTCTCACCTCGTGCCAGAGCACGCCACAAACTCCAGGCAGCGTCGGCGCAAACGACCTGGGCGGGGTGGTGACGAGCGCCAACGGTCCCGAGGCCGGCGTCTGGGTAATCGCCGAGACGACCGATCTTCCCACGAAATTCGCCAAGCTTGTCGTCACCGACGAGCAAGGCCGCTATGTCATCCCGGACCTTCCGAAAGCCAGCTACAGCGTGTGGGTGCGCGGCTACGGACTGGTCGATTCGCCCAAGGTGAGCAGCACGCCGGGAAGAACCCTCAACCTGAGCGCGACCCCGGCGCCCAGCGCGGCCGCGGCGGCTGAATACTATCCCGGCATGTATTGGTATTCGATGATCAGCATACCGGCCAAGAGCGAATTTCCCGGCACCGGCGACAAGGGCAACGGCATCAGCGCCAACATCAAGACACAGGAGGAATGGGTCGACACGGTAAAGAACGCGTGCCAGTCGTGCCACTCGCTCGGCAGCAAGGGCATGCGCACGGTGCCGAAGGAATTCGGCCCCGGCTTCGCGGGGTGGGCGCGGCGCACGCAGTCCGGGCAAGCAATGAGCAACATGGCGCTCGGCCTGGGTTACATGGGTGCCGAGGCAGCGCTGAAAAATTATGCCGACTGGACCGACCGCATCGCCAGGGGCGAGCTCCCCTTCGCCAAGCCCGAGCGGCCGCAAGGCGTCGAGCGCAACATGGTCGTCACGATGTGGGATTTCTCGACGCCGAAATACTATCTCCACGACGGCATCTCGACCGACCGCGACAATCCGCGACTCAATGCCAACGGCCCGATCTACGGCGCGCCCGAGGAGAGCACCGACATGGTTCCGGTGCTCGACCCGGTGAACCATCGCCCGTACTTCATCAAGCATCCCGTCAACAATCCCCAGACGCCGTCTTCGACGTCGCTCCCCATGCAGCCTTCCGCCTACTGGGGCAAGGAGCCGATCTGGGACGGCCACTCGAGCATTCACAACGCGATGATGGATAGCGAAGGGCGGGTATGGTTCAGCGCCAGGCACCGCCCGGCGCCGAACCCGGATTTCTGCAAGAAAGGCTCCGATCACCCGTCCGCCAAAGTGGCGCCGCTGAACGAATCGGCGCGCCAGCTCTCCGTGTACGACCCGAGGACAGGCAAGTGGGCGCACGTCGACACTTGCTTCTCCACGCACCACCTATACTTCGGCCACGACGCCAACAAGACGCTGTGGACAAGCGCGGGCGGCCCGCAAAGCGGCGTGGTCGGCTGGGTGAACACCAAGATGTTCCTCGAGACCGGCGACTCGGCGAAGTCGCAGGGTTGGACGCCGATCATCGTCGACACTAATGGTAACAGCAGGCGCGATGATGGCGACACCCGGTTGACGGCCGCGTTCTACGGAATCATGCCGAGCCCGGTGGACGATTCGGTCTGGGGCCAGTCGATGGGCAAGGGGTTCGGGCGCGTGGACCAGCCCGGCTACGTCATCCGCATCATCCCCGGGTCCAACCCCGCCGAGACCGCGCTCTCCGAGGTCTTCGTGCCGCCCGAGGGCGCCTGGAGCCCTCGCGGCATCGACATGACCACCGACGGCGTGGTGTGGACGCCGCTCGCGAGCGGGCACATCGCGAGCTTTGACCGCAGGAAGTGCAAGGGGCCGCAGAACGGACCAGGGGCGGCGAGCGGCAAGCTCTGCCCGGAAGGCTGGACGTTATTCAGGATGCCCGGGCCGCAGTTCAAGGGCCTGGACCCCGCGGGAAGCGCCAACCACGCCTATTACATCTGGGTGGATCGCTACAACACCCTGGGACTGGGGGCGAACGTGCCGATCGCTTCGGCCAACGGCGCCGAGTCGCTGCTCGCGGTAGTGGACGGGAAGATGGTGGACCTTCGTGTGCCGTATCCGCTGGGGTTCAACACCAAGCTAGTCGACGGCCGCATCGACGACCCGAACGCCGGCTGGAAAGGCAAGGGGCTGTGGACGATGTCGGGCACGCGCACCGTGTTCCACAACGAAGGCGGCACGCAGAACCAGCCCAAGGTCTACAAGATCCAGATTCGTCCGGATCCGCTCGCGAACTGACGCATCGCCGTTGCGCGATGCGTCATCCTGAGCGAAGCGAAGGATCTGCTTTTCGCTTCTGAAAACAAAACGCCCCGGGATTTACCCGGGGCGTTTTTGCTGCAAGACGCGCCGGTCACGGCCGACATTCAAACCCAAGGAGGATTCACCATGAACGCCAGGAAATCCGTTTGCACTTCCGCCGCTCTTGCACTCGGCGCGCTCGCCTTTGCCTTCACCACGGCGCCCGCGCGGGCGCAAAGCGGCAGCCATCTGGAAATCATCCACCACCCGAACTACGACAAGAGCGTGTTCATGCCGTTCTCGCCGGCGATCAAGGTGAAGAGCGGCAAGATCCTCTGGCTCGCCGGGGGCACCGCGCTCCCCGTGTATCACGACCATCCGCACAAGCGCGAGCAGATCCTCAAGTACCTGACGAACGACCTGGAAAGCCAGGTGCGCCAGACGATGGACGGCATCATGGAAACGCTGAAGGCCGCGGGCGCATCGCCCAAGGACGTAGTTCACGTATTCATCTTCCGCGCGCGCCCGCGCATGGGCGACATCGGCAAGGCGAGCGCAGTGGTGAATTCCTACTTCGCGCCCCACAACCACAAGCCGACCACGACCAACCTCGCGGTGCTCGAGCTGGGCGAGCCGGAACAGCTCGTGGAGATCCAGGTCGTCGCCGTGGTGGACTGATCCACCGCCTTGCAAGGGCGCAGGAGCGTCCCGCTACACCTTCAGCCGCGGCGATCCCTCGTCGGCCATGCTGCGACCGAGATCGGTCGCGTAGCGCACCGCGCCCTTCGCGGTTTCAAAGAGCGGCGTCAGCCCGGGAAACGACTGGCTCTTCGACAGGGCGTTCGCACACGCCAGCCGCGTCATCGTGAGCCGGGGCTGCCACTTGTTCCCGTCGCCGAGGTGAAACGCGCTCGCCTCGATCAGATATCTCCCGCGCTCCTCGCGGTGCATGGCCATGAAGCTCCTTCCTTGCAGCGATCACGGTAACACATTTACGGATCGCTCAAGGAAGGCCCGTGCGCACAAGCGAAAAGCGAGGAAGCGCGTCAAACGGCTTTCAGATCGACTGCGGACGTCTTGCCGTTTTGTCCCTGTTCGAGCTCGTAGGAGATCTTCTGATTCTCGTTGAGATTGCCGAGTCCGGCGCGTTCCACCGCCGAGATGTGCACGAACACGTCCTTGGACTTGTCGTCAGGTTGAATGAAGCCGAAACCCTTGCTGGGATTGAACCATTTCACGGTGCCGATAGGCATGGATACTCTCGATGTATGAAGTCGCCTCGCGCGGGAGTGCGCGGGGCATCAAATTGTCGGTGGGAGAACGACGCACCCCGGAAGGGATGCCGAGGACTGACCCAAGTGGAATTCGATGCCGTCAGTATGGTGGCTGCGGCGCGTAATAGCAAGGAAAGAGGTGAATCGGGATCGCGCGCCCCCGGGTCCCCGCGGCGCGCTACACTTTCGCCATGCCCGAATCGCCGCGCCGCATCATCCACGTGGACATGGACGCGTTCTATGCGTCGGTGGAGCAGCGCGACTACCCTGAGCTGCGCGGCCGGCCGGTCGCGGTCGGCGGCCCGGCGGAGTCGCGCGGCGTCGTGGCCGCGGCGAGCTACGAGGCGCGCGCTTTCGGCGTGCGCTCGGCCATCCCGATGGCCCGCGCTCTGCGCCTGTGCCCCGAGCTCGTCATCGTGCGGCCCGACTTCGCGCGCTACCGCGCGGTGTCGCAGCAGGTGATGGCGATCCTGCGCTCCTGCACTGCGCTCGTCGAGCCGCTGTCGCTCGACGAAGCCTACCTCGATGTCACCGACAATCTCTGGGGCGAGCCGCTCGCGAGCAATGTCGCGAAGAAGCTGAAAGCGCTCATTCGCGGGCAACTGAATCTGAGCGCCTCCGCAGGCGTCGCGCCCAACAAGTTCCTCGCGAAGATCGCCTCGGGCTGGAAGAAACCCGACGGGCTCACCGTGATCGCCCCCGAGCGAGTCGAGGAGTTCCTTCGCGAGCTTCCGGTCGAGGCGCTCTCGGGCGTGGGCCCCGTCACCGCGAAAAAGCTGCGCGCAATCGGCATCGAGCGGCTCCTCGACGTGCGCGCGGCGGAGGACGAGCGGCTGCATCGCGCGGTGGGGAGCCAGGCCGGCTGGTTGAAATCCCTGTCGCGCGGCGAAGACCCGCGGCCGGTCGAGCCCGACCGGCAGAGGAAATCGCTCTCCGACGAAAACACCTACGAGAAAGACCTCACGGACTTGGAGCAGATCCGCGGCGAGATCGAGCGCATCGCGCGCCGCACCGCGGAAGGGCTAGCGAAGAGGAAACTGCGCGCGCGCACCGTGACCATCAAGGTGCGCTACGCGGACTTCACCACCGTCACGCGGAGCCACACCGGGATCGCGCCTACGTGCGATGCGGCCCAGATCGCCGCGCGCGCTCTGGCGCTGCTCGAGCGCACCGAGGCCGCGCGCCGGCCGGTGCGCCTGCTAGGCGTGGGCGCGCACGGGCTGCTCGAAGAGGGCGAGAGCCTGCCCGTTCCCGGCTCGCTGCCGTTCTGACTGCGCTCCCTTACCCCGCCTCCAGCGGCTCGATCAGCTTCTCGCTGTCTTCCTCGGTGCGGTTGATGCCGCGCCCCACGCGCACGAGATCGAAATCGGTTTGCGCGTTCTCTTCGATCAGCGCGGCGGCCTCGGCTGGATCGGTGCGCGCCGGATCGAGCCATCGCGCGTGCACTTCATCGGGCAGCACGACCGGCATGCGCTCGTGGATCTCGCCCGCGCGCCCCGCGCCCGGACGCGTCAGGACGGCGCAGGTCAAAGTCGGCTCGGGGTCGCCCGGGTCCTTCCATCGGGACATGAGCCCGGCGAAGCACAACGGCCGGCGGTCCTTGCGGACGATGTAGTAGGGCTGATTGACCTTCACGAGCTCGCCCGTCGCCTTGTCGATGCGCATTTCCTCGCGCCATTCGTACCAGCCGAGCGCCGGCAGCAGGCACCGCGCGCGCGAAAACGCCTCGCGCCACATGCCGTTCGCGGCGGCGGTCTCGAACTTCGCGTTGAAGCTGCCGCGCGGGGGCTTCGCTTGCTTCCACCAGTACGGCACGAATCCCCAGCGCGCGTGCGCAAGCTCGATGCCGGGGTCCGCGGCGTCGCGTCTGAGCATGATGACGCGCATCGTCGGCGCGACGTTGTAGCGCGGCTTGCCGAAGGGCGTCTTCCAGTTGCGGCGGCCGATGTGCCAGGCGCGCTCGACCGCGGCTTCATCGGGAGAGACGAAACGCCCGCACATGCGGGGCATTCTATCGCGCCGCAGCGCGCCTATAATCCCGCAATGCCTCTGAACGCCGCAAAAATCGAAGGCCTGGTGCGCGAGCTGCTGGCCGAAATCGGCGAGGATCCGCAGCGCGAGGGATTGGTGAAGACTCCGCAGCGGGTCGCCGCCGCCCTCGCCTTCCTGACTTCCGGCAGCCGCGCCGACGCGACCAAGCTGATCAACGGCGCGATCTTCACGCAAGAGACCAACAGCATGGTCATCGTGAAGAACATCGAGGTCTACAGCCTGTGCGAGCACCACATGCTGCCGTTCTTCGGACGCTGCCACATCGGGTACATCCCGAACGGCCGGGTGTTCGGCGTGAGCAAGCTGGCGCGCCTGGTCGACATGTACGCGCGGCGCCTGCAGCTGCAAGAGCGGCTGACCGAGCAGATTTCCCAAGCCATCATGGATTCGATCGACGCGGCGGGCGTCGGCGTGATGATCGAGGCGCGCCACCTGTGCATGATGATGCGCGGCGTGGAGAAGCAGAACTCCGTCATGATCACCTCATCGGTCGTGGGCACCTTCCGCGATTCCGCGGCGACGCGGGAGGAGTTTCTCGGCCTGATCGGACAGCGGGGAGCGTAGCTCAACGCAGAGCGCGCCACGCGCTCGCGAGCCAGGGCTGCTGCTCGCGGGGCAGGCCTTCGGGCCGGTAGTAGTGCGTGAGCTCGGTGAATCCTGCAGCGGTCATGAAACGCCGCCAGGTTTCCAGATCGTGATACGCGCCGTAGCGCCCGCGGTTCCAGCCCTCCTCGTTGCCGCCGTGCGGGTTCGAGCTGAACAGCACGCCGCGCGGCTTGAGCGTCGCATGCAGCTCGCGCAGGATCCGCGGCAGCTCCTGGCTCGGCACGTGGAACAGCACCGCGTTGGCGAACACGCCGTCAAAGCGCGCATCGGGGAGTTTCAAAGCGAACAGATCCTGCCGCCATACCTCGCAGCCGCTGTGCTCGCGCGCCATGGCCGCGAAGCGCTCCGACCCCTCCAGCCCGATTGCGACGTGGCCGAGCCCGGCGAAGGCCTTCAAGTCCCGCCCCGGCCCGCAGCCCAGGTCGAGAATCGCGAACGGCGGCTCGCCCTCGATGTATCCGAGCAGCGCCGCGATGTTTTGGCTGACGTCGTGATCGCGCGTGCCCTTCCAGAAGTCCTCCGCACGCTGGTCGTAGTGGTCCAGGGTACGGGCCGCGATGTCGTCCAGGTCCTGCCGCTTGAGGTTCATGTTCGAAAGTTTCGCCTCATTCGGCGCTCTCCCTCACCACCGTGGTGATGCGCCAGCGCGCGAACTCCGTCTCGAATTCCGGCAGCGCGAGGAATCCCATGCAGGAGTACGCGCCCGGCTGCGCGACGCCGCCTTGCGCGAGCTTGCGCGCGAGCAAGATGGCGGCCATGCAGGGGATCTCGGGGCCGTGCTGCGCGTCGGCCGTCAGGTGCCACTCGATGCGCGCGCGGCTTCCGTCGGGCCGCCTGCCCGTAACGTTCACGAGCATACCGGCGAGATCGCCGCCGAAGGCGTCCATCCACGAGGCGATCCGGGCGAGCGGCTTCGCCCAGCGCTCGATCGGCAGTGCCATGCCCCGCCGGCGCAGCAGCGCGGCGAGCCATAGGGCGAACTGCTGAGCGCCGACTTCAAGGGAGGCGCGGAACTCCATCGTCAGTACGCCGGGATAGCGCTTCGGAAAGAGCTCGAGGTCCGGAACGTCGCAGGCGGCGGCCCAGCGCCCGCCCAGGCCGTAGAAGCGCAGGCGCTTCAGCTCCTGCCAGCCCCACGCGTCGCGCCACGCGCCACCGCTGCGCCACTTGAACCGCCGCCCGGCGTAGCCGAGCACGGCCGCGACCGTCGCTTCTCCCCGCGGCGCGCGCTGTCCCGGCGCGATCGCGATCTGGATCTCCTCGATCTGAGAAAGGCGCGCGCTCAGGCTGTCGATCACGGCCGAGGAAAGGGCGGGCACGCTGCTCGCGCCCGAGATGGCCAAGCGCTGCGCCTCGCGCGCGGCCGGATGGACGTAGTACGGAAAGCGCGTCACGAACCGCCGGCCGTCGGCGAGATCGAGGTAGTGCGCGCCGGCCGCCAACGCGGCGAGCGCGACGCGGTAGTCCTGTGACTGGAACGGCCCGGCGCAATGGATCACGAGGCCGGGGGCGAGGCGGGCGAGCGCGCGCGGGAAGTCGTGCTCGGAGTGATCCAGCCGCACGTGCTGAAGCTTCAGGCCGTCGAAGGCGCCCTGCCCTCTCTCCGGATGGCGGCCTGCGGCGACGACTTCCATCGCGGGCGACACGGAGAGCGCGCGGCAGACGCGGGCGCCGAAATTGCCGTAGCCGCCGATCACGACGACGCGCATGGGATGTTCCAGTCGAGAGCTGGACGGGATTCTAACCGGCGAAGCAATCGAGGGCGAACCCCTCTACAATCTCCGGTTTTCCTCGCCGGCGAACCCATGCCCGACACTAGCGAAACAAGCCAACCCGCCTCCGCGACGAACCCAGGATCAGCGCGCACCGATGCCGAGTGGCGCGTCGACAAGTCGCTGCCGCGGGCGCTCGCGCGCGTCCTCGCGCTCGACGATTTCGAAGAGCCGGCGCGCCGCTATCTGCCAAGGCCCATGTTCGGCTACGTCTCGGGCGGCGCGGAGACGAACGCGTCGCTCCGCGCGAACCGCGCCCAGTTCGACGAGATCGAGTTGAGCCCCCGCGTGCTGGTGGACGTGTCCGCGCGCACCGCGAAGACGGCGCTCTTCGGCCGCGGCTACGCCGCGCCCTTCGGCATCGCTCCCATGGGCGGCACCTCGATGGCGGCGTTCCGCGGCGACGTGGTGCTCGCGCGCGCGGCGGCGGCCGCCGGCATCCCGATGATCATGAGCGGCGCGTCGCTCACCCGCCTGGAGGACGTGCGCGCCGCCGGCGCCACCGCCTGGTTCCAGGCCTACCTGCCGGGCGAGACCGGGCCGATCACGCGCCTCCTCGAGCGCGTCGCGCGCTCAGGCTTCGATGCGCTGGTCCTCACGGTGGATGTGCCGGTGAGCGCGAACCGCGAGAACAACGCGAGGAGCGGCTTCAGCCGGCCGCTGCGGCCGACGCTGCGCCTCGCCTGGGAGAGCGCGCTCAAGCCCCGCTGGCTCTTCGCAATGTTCCTGCGGACGCTGCTCGTGGACGGCATGCCGCACTTCGAGAACATGGGCGCGCGCATCCCGCTCATCACCCGCGCCTCCCGCGGCGACGGGGAGCGCGACCGGCTCGCGTGGACCCACCTGGAGCTCATGCGCAGGCTGTGGAAAGGGCGCTTGGTCTTGAAAGGCGTGCTCTCCCCGGAGGACGCTCGCATCGCCCGCGAGAGCGGCGTGGACGGCGTCATCGTGTCGAACCACGGCGGGCGGCAGCTCGACGGAGCTCTCGCGCCTTTGCGCGCGCTCCCTGCGGTGGTGGCGCAGGCGGGCGGGATGACGGTCATGATGGACGGCGGAATCCGCCGCGGCACCGATGTCTTGAAAGCGCTCGCGCTCGGCGCGCAGTTCGTGTTCGTCGGCCGGCCGTTCCTCTACGCCGCGGCGATCGGCGGGGAGGCCGGCGTGCGCCACGGCATCAGGCTCCTCTCGGAGGAGATCGAGCGCGACATGGCGCTGCTCGGCATCACCAAGCTCTCGGAGATGACGCGCGAGCGGATCAGGCCGCGGACCGCTTCATTCGCATGAACGCCCGAAGGGAGGCAACGATGAAGGCATTCTCGAACTTCGCCGCCGGATCGCGCGGCTCGCGGCCTTCGAGATGAAATGAAAGGAGAAGCAGCATGAAACCCGTTCTCGAACTTCACCAGAGGGATCCTCTTCATGTCGGCACTGGCAAGCACCTCGGCTCCCGCCGCGACCTTCGTCTACGTTTCCAACGCCGAGGACGGCGAGATCGGCGCCTACGCGATGCAGCCGGACGGGATGCTGAAAGCCCTCGCGCGCACGCCGGCGGCGAAGGTGGTGATGCCGATGGCGGTGAGCCCGAACCGGCGCCTGCTCTACGCGGCCTCGCGCTCCAAGCCCTATACGGTGCACGTCTATGCCATCGACCCGGGGACGGGCGCGCTGAAGGCCCTGTCCAGCGCGCCTCTGGCCGAGAGCTTCCCGTACATCTCGCTCGACCGCAACGGGCGCTTCCTCTTCGGCGCCTCCTACGGCGCTCACCTGGTGAGCGTCAACGCGATCGGCGGCGACGGGCGCGTGCTGCCTGAGCCCCAGCAGGTGATCCCCGTGGGCCGCAACGCGCATTCGATCCTCGTCGACGCGACGAACCGCTTCGTCTACGTCCCGAACCTCGGCACCGACCAGATCTTCCAGTTCGTCTTCGACGAGAAGTCAGGGCGCCTCGCCTCGAACACGCCCGCGGTCGCACAGATGAAACAAGGGACGGGCCCGCGCCATTTCGTCTTCTCCCCCGACAACCGCTTCGTGTATCTCCTCTCGGAGCTCGTCGCGACGGTGACCACGCTGTCGCTCGATCCGAAGACCGGATTGCTCGCCGAATCGAGCTCGGCCTCGGCCCTGCCGCCGGACTCGAAGCTCCAGCCCGGCGCGCCGCGCGGCGCGGTCGGCGCCCCCGGCGGCCCGCCGCCGCGCAACACCGACAACGACATCTGGGCCGCGGACCTGCACCTCACGCCGAACGGGAAATTCCTGTACGCCTCGGAGCGCACCACGAGCATGCTCGCCGCGTTCCGTGTCGATGCGGCGAGCGGGAAGCTCGGCTATCTCTCGAGCACGCCGACGGAGCGCCAGCCGCGCGGATTCGCGATCGATCCCGGGGGAAAGTTCCTCGTCGCCTCCGGGGAAAAATCCGAGACGATCTCGGTCTACGCGATCGACCCGGCGAGCGGCGCGCTCAGGCTCCTGCAGAAGGTTCCGGCGGGGAAAGGCGCGAACTGGGTGGAGATCGTCGCCTTCGATTGAGGGGCGATCGGCGCGATTCGCGACCGTGCGAGCGGCGCGGTCAGCGCATCAGTATCCGGAACGCGCGACGTCCGCGCACCCGATAAACGGAAAAGTCGCTTTGATCGATCGTCGCGATCTGACGCACGCCGGTCTTGTCTGCGAGCCAGATCAACGAGGCGTCCGCGTAATCGCACGGAAGGTCGGAGTACTTCGAGATGATCCGCGCGAGCACCGAATGGTCTTCCACGGCTGCAACCTGCAGGATTCCCGCGGCCCGCGCGCGCTGCACCCATGTCAGCGCAGCGTGCTGGTGCTCGGGGCTCGCCGCCAGCACGTAGGCGGTTTCGGTTATCACGGCCTCAGTCGTCAGAAGCTGCCCGCGGAATCCGCGAAACCAGGCCACCGCGCGCGCGTGATGACGATCGGCGCGGTTGATCAGCGCAACGACCGCGCCCGTATCAACGAGCGCGCGAGCCACGGAAGGCGCTGCGTGCCAATTTCCGTACCGCTTTCGACTGCAGCTTCGGGGCGCCGCGCTTCGGAATCAGATCCGCGGCCAGCGCATAGGCGTCTCCTCCGCTCCCTTCGCGGTCGAGATACGCGTCCAGCGCGCGCACGGTCGCATCGGTTCGGGTCAGTCCGTGCTTGGCGCAATACTCCGCGAGCTTCTGCTCCACGCGGGGAGGAATGCGGGCGTTCAATGTATCGGGCATGAACGGCAAATCTGTAATACGTTGGGCGTCCAGTGTAACACAGGGCCCGCGTGGACCGCAACGACTCTCGGGCCGGCTGGGCCCGTGGCGGGCGGTGCGCTACAGCGAACGCAGGAAGTTGAGAACGTCCTGCTTCTGGGCGTCCGAGAGCCCGATGAAGTTCTTGACGACCGCGTTCGCCTCCGAGGCGTTGCGGGTGAAGAAGCCGCCGCTGCGATGCGCCCGGATCGCCTCGCGCAGGTCCGAGGTGCGCCCGTCGTGCAGGAAGAACAGCCGCTGTCCCAGTCCCCACAGGGGAGCGGTGCGAAACTCCCTCCCGCCCGCCTGTCCTTGGGTGATCCCGTCGGCCAGCCCCGGGCCCATGTCGTGGACCAAGAGGTCGGAGAAGAGATTCACCGGCTGATTGCGCAGCGCGGCGACGGCCGCGTTTCCCGTGTTGAGCGTGGGCGTATGGCAGAGCGCGCAGCCGATGGCGGCGAACAGCTTCCGGCCCCTCGCGATCGATTCGATACCCCCCGGCGCATCGAGCGAAGGCGCCGGCGGCGCGAGGAAGCGCGCGAAGAGGGCGAACTTCTCGATCGCGCTCAAGCCCTCGACCAGCGTCTTGGCGACGCTCTTGGTGGTGTCGTTGGGGACCGCCGCGAACTGGCAGCCCGCGGTCTCGTCGCGCTCGGTCTGAAAGAGCTCGTTGGTGATCCCCATCTCGACGTTGTACGCCTCGCCGGAGAACAGGAGCAGCGACTTGTTCTGAGCCTTCCATCCGAACCGCGCGACCGTGCCGTCGTTGCCGTTGTTGTTCGCCTGGCCGGAGATCGCGTGGCCGGCGAGAACGATGTTGGGCCGGCCCTGGATCCTGAGATCCTTCTTCCGGGGCGCGTCGTTGGCCTGGTTCGCGAGGATCGCCTTATCGGGGATCTGCTCGATCAGGCCCGCGCCGAACACCGGCGTGGGAATCCGGAAGATCACGTTGCGGCGCGCGAGCTCACCCTCGAAGTCCGGCTGCGCGAGCGAGCATCCCGGCGCGTCGGCGCGGCCGGCGATCGTGAAGAGGTCGTGCACGCCCCCGTCGGGCGTGCCGTCCGCGTTGTTCACGAACCTCGCCTCGCGCACCGGCCCCTTGGGCGCGATGAACGACGGCACCGCGTTAGTTGCGCCGTTCGCCCTGGCGAACGCGACCTGGGGATTCACCGCCGGGCTCGTTCCGCCGACCGCCGGGTGCAGGTGGCAGCCGGCGCAGCCGTCGAGGTTCATCGTGGGCCCGAGGCCGTCGGCGGCTTTCTCCTGCTCCTCGAAATCGTCCTTGCCCGCGTTGAAGAGCGCGAGCTCGGTCGCGGAGAGGCCCGCGATGGGCGCACCCGCGCCCGCGGCTCCGCCGCGCACCCCCGGATCGCGGGCCGCCGAAAGCGAATCGTCCTGGGACGGAATCTCATCCCGGAAAAGGATGCAACCGGCGACCGCGAGGATCAAGAGCACGGCGATGACTTTTTTCATGGTGACTCCTTCTTCGCCAAAAATCGGATTCCCCTTTGCGCATTCTTCGCCGGAGGGAGCCGACGTGTCAACGTATAATCAATGACAATGTCATGGCGGCTTGCGGATGGGGGAAAACATGAAAAACTTCCGCTTGAGCGCCTGCGCGCCGCTCCCTTGCGCTATGCTTGGCGTTCCGATGGCGCGCAATCTTCTTATCGTCTGGCTGATCAACGCGCTCGCGCTGCTCGCCCTTCCCTACCTCGTGCCCTCGGTGCAGGTGGACAGCATCTACACGGCGCTCGTCGCGGCACTGCTGCTCGGATTCGTCAACACGCTGATCCGGCCGCTCCTCGTGCTGCTCACCCTGCCCGCCACCGTGCTCACGCTGGGATTGTTCATCTTCGTGATCAACGGCCTGCTCTTCTGGTTCGTCGCGTCCTTCGTGAAGGGATTCTCGGTCCAGGGGTTCTGGTCGGCGTTCTTCGGCGCGATCGTCTACGCACTCATCTCCTGGGCGGCGAGCGCGCTCGTGTTCGGCCCGCCGCGCATCGTCGTGGTGCGGCACGAGGAGCACCGCCCTTAGCTGAAAGCCGCCGTCTCCGCCCGCAAAGCGGAGCGAAGTATGCAATATGCCCGCTCCGCGGCTTCATTTCTTCCTCCCGCCCTCGGGCCGTAGGCATAATCGCGGCCTGATCCGATCTCCGGGAGGAGAGAATTTTGGATACGACGAGTCCCCGCATTTCCGGGAGCCCTTCGCTCTACGATCCGGCCGTCGCGCTGGATTTCTTCCAGTTCGCGGGCAAGCCGCAGACGATCGCGAAGGGCACGATCATCTTCTCCGAGAACCGGAAGAGCATGCCGCTGCTGCTCATGCCCAATCGGATCTACCTGCTCCTGCAAGGGGAAGTCGGCGTCGTCGTGAAAGGCGAGCCCATCGCCACCATCCGGGCCGGCGAGATTTTCGGCGAGATGGCCTCGATGGGCCAGATGCCGCGCAGCGCCTCCGCGGTGGCGAAGCGCGACTGCCGGGTGATCGGCCTCGACGACGCGCAGTTTCGCGCCGCACTCGGCAGGACCCCGGGGTTCGCGCTCATGCTGATGAGCATCATGATCGGCCGCCTGCGCGATACGATCGCGAGCGCCCCCGCTCCGGCGGACGCCGGGTGGCGGGAAGCCGCCGCGCTCGAGCCGCAGCTGCTCGCCGATCTCGCGCAGATGGTCGGCCCGGCGGCGCGCTTCCGCTACGAAGCCGGAAGGATCATCATGCGGGAAGGGCACTTGGGCGTGGCGCTGTTCGCGGTGCTCGAAGGCCGCGTCGCGATCCGCATCGGCGATTCGGTGGTCGAAAAAGTGGGCACCGGCGGCATCTTCGGCGAAATGTCGCTCGTCGATCGCACGCCGCGGCTCGCCACGGCTGTCGCGGAAACCGACTGCGCGCTGCTCGCGATGAGCCGCCACATGTTCCTGCACCTGGTGAAGAGGAGCCCGAAATTCGGCACCGCGCTCTTGAAGGCGGTGGGCGAGCGCGCGGCCTTCATCGCCTCGCGCCGCGCGGAGCGGAGCTCCGCCGAGGCGCAGCCGGCGCCCGGGAACCTCCGCAGCGCCGGGGCGCTTTCCACCTGACGAGGGCGCGATCAGCGCCGGTACATGTACCCCAGGTATGCGGCGCCGAACTCCGAACTATCGGGCTTGGTGCTCGATCCGCTGTAGGACTGGCGACTGTAGTCGACGGTGAAGGTGATGTTGTGGCGGCGTGCGACCGGCAGCGCGTACCCCGCTCCGACGAGAATTCCGAATCCGTGGGCGGTGTTGCTGCTGACGCCCGTGTCGATCAGCATGCTCGAAAGCCCGGCCCCGCCGCGCAGGAAGAAGCCCTTTTCGGCGGGGAACCAGGTGAGGGCGGCAAAGTAGTTGTTGATCTGCAGCTGCGCGTCGTTGCCGTTGAGCTTGCCGATCTGCGAAGCCGCCGACCCGCTGAACCCGAACAGGAGGTTCGGGCTGAGGGCTATTCCCGCGTTGACGACGTTCAGCGCGATGAGCGGCGACTTGTCGGTCGCGCCCTGGAGGCCGTCGTCGAAACTGAATGATCGTCCGTTCAGCTTGTATTTCGCGCCGAATCCCGGCCCGATGCCGCTGCCGATGTACCAGTGGGACCAGGGATTCTCGGATCGGTCCGGTTCGGCTGCGGTGGCGGATCCGGCGATCGCGAAGGAAAAGCTCGCGAGCGCGGCAATGCGACAAGAAGAGTTCATAACGCCTCCCTGAAGCTGGCGCCGCTTTGTGGGTAGTCCGATCGCTCGCGGCTGAGCGTCACGCACATCCTACACCCGGCTCCCGGGATCGTTAAGCAGGCGCGAGAGCTGCACGTGTGCGACCAGCGCGTCGGGCACGGCCTCGACGATCTCCCGGTAGGGACCGGTGAAGCCCTCGTTTCCCTCGAAGCGCACCAGCGTGCGCAGCCTCTCGATCACCCCGCGCATCTCCGCGCGCGCGTCCCCGCTTTTATCGTCCACTTTGTCCGCCTCGGCGAGCTCGTCCAGGCGCGCGATCAGCGCGGAGAGCACGCGCAGCCATTCGAAAGACGCATCCTCGAGCACGAGCGCGAGCAGCTCGCCCCTGGATTCGACGCGCCCGTTCTCGCGCTCGTAGCGGATTCGCTGGGCATCCAGCAGCGCCTTGTGGAGCTGCAGGAGCGCAGCCCGCAGCTTGTCGAGCTTGGTGGCAGCGGTCTTGGTCATGGCGTTCCAGTTTATCGGAACAGACGAAGTGGGGGCGAATCGCGGGATTTCCACCCCGTGGCCTTACGCCCGGCTCTTCAAGCGGACCCCGAGAGGCCCGTCAGCGCGTACTTGCCGGGGCCCGTCACCGCGAGCAACAGCAGCCCGCCCGTGATGCTGAGGTTCTTGTAGAAGTTGAGCATGTTCGCGTGGCGCTCCGCGCCTTCCAGCTTCCAATAGCGATGCCCCAGGAAGGCGGTCCCCAGCGTGAACAAGCAGAAGAGCAGTGCGAGCGGGCGGGTGAACGCTCCGAGGACGAGTGCGATACCGAAGAAGAATTCCACCACGATGGCGATGACGGCCGATAGCTCCGGTGCCGGCGCGCCGGTCGTCTTCATGTATGCAACGGTTCCCGGGAAGTTCGTGAGCTTTTGCCATCCGGTGATCAGGAATAAGGTCATGAGAAGCACGCGCGCCAGGAGAATCGGCGCGTCGCTGCTTTCGAGCAGGCTGTTGAGCACGGCGGGTTCCCTTTCCTCTTCTATTGCACTGTCACCGAGCGCCTTCAGCCCGATCAGGCTGGCGTTTCCGCCGCGCGCTCGCGACGTTTGCCGCGGAAGTGAGACACCGCCAGCAGCAGCGCCGCGGCCTGGAGCGCCGCGCAGAAGTAGAACGGCGCGCCGATGCGCCAGTCGCCCTTTGGAAAGTGCGACACCATGGTGAGGATCGCCGCGCCTATCGGCGGGGCGATCACCGTCATCAGGCTGTTCAGTCCGCCGACCGCTCCCAATGTCTGGCCCTGGTTGCGCTCGTCGGCGGCGCCGGAGATGATGCTCTGGATCGCCGTCGCGACCGTGGCGCCGAGCAGGTTGACGAAAATGATCGCGAACATCATCCAGCCCTGGGTGGCCGCGCCCCACAGCACGTAGGCGAGCGTGGACGACAGCAATCCGAGCACGGCCAATCTCCGCGGGCTGACGCGCTTCAGGATGCGTCCGAGCAAGAGGCCCTGCACCACGGCCGACACGATGCCCACCGCCGCGAGCGACCAGCCGTTCTCCAGCGGCCCCCAGCCGAACTTGAAAGTCGTATACAGCACCCAGCAGGTGTAGAGCACGAACTGCGCAAGCCCGCTGCAGGCGATCACGGCCACGAGGCGTCCGGCGCCTTTCAACTGTGCCAGGCCGCGCAGCGAACTGACTGGGTTGGCCGACTTCCATTGAAACGCGCGCCGGCGATCCGCCGGCAGCGACTCGGGCAGCACGAAATAACCGTAGAGCAGATTGAGCATCGCGAGGCTCCCGGCGACGAAAAACGGCAGCTGCAGATTGACCGCGCCCAGGAGCCCGCCCATCACCGGCCCGAGGATGAAGCCGATGCCGAACATCGCCCCCATCATGCCGAAGCGCTTCGCCCGATCCTCGCGCGGCGTGATGTCGGCGACGTAGGCGTTGGCGACCGACATATTGGCCTGCATCGCCCCGCCCACCAGCCGCGCGGCAGCCAGCATCCACAGCGACGTCGCGAGCGCGGTGGCGAAAAAATTGAGCGCAAAACCGCAAAACCCGATCAGCAACACCGGCCGTCGGCCGTAGCGGTCCGAGAGCGCGCCCAGGATCGGCGACCCGAAAAAATTCGCAATGCCGAAACTGAACGTCACCACCCCGTACCAGAACGCCTGATCCGTCTGCGAGCCGGTGAAACTGCCCACCAGCGCCGGCAGCACGGGAATGATGAGGCCGATCGAGATCATGTCGATCAGCGCCGTCGCCATGATGAAAGGCATCGCTGCAGTGCGGTCGCGACGCGAGGAAAAGAGCTTGAAGCGGGACTGCGTCACGGGAGTCCGGAGCTGGGGCGGGAAGCGGAAAGTGGATTCTAAACGAAGCTGCCCCGCGGACGCAGACACACTACAATTCAGCCACTGAACGCACGGGACCGCAATGAGCTATGACGAAAAGGCGGCGGAGCGCGTCCGCAAGGCGCTGTCCGGTTGGCGCGGCGTGAGCGAGAAGAAAATGTTCGGCGGAATCGCGTTCATGCTGAACGGCGCGATGTGCTGCGGCATCCTCAAGGACGATCTCATCGTGCGCTTCGGCAAAGCGCTCGACGCGAAAGCCCTCGCGCAGCCGCACGCGCGGCCGTTCGATTTCACCGGAAAGCCGATGGCCGGTATCGTCTATGTCGACCCTACCGGATACCGAAGCAGCACGGCGCTCGGAAAATGGATCCGCTGGGGCGCGGAGCACGCGGCAGCCGCCGCGGCGGCGAAGAAGGCGCAAAAGGCCGGGAAGAAACGCCGCTAGCTACGGTTTCACGCCCTCGTCGGGCAGATAGGCATCCCAGAGAAGGTTCCGGAACCGCTTGTCCGGATCAACGCTTGCCTTCAGCGCGGAGAATTCGGCGGCTTCAGGATAAGCCCGGGTGAATTGCTCGCGCGTGGCGTCGAGGCGATACGGCAGGCCCGTACCAGAACCAGCCGAAGAAAAAGCTCGCAACGACCGCGACGACGACCGCGACCCAGTTCAAGTGAATCTGCGGATGCATGGCTCCTCCTTGATCGGAAAGCTACGGCGATCTCACCCCATCTCCTGCCCCTTCGACTTGAACACGGCGCCAGCGGCCGGCGTGGTGAGGAACTTGATCAGCGCCTTTGCCGCCGACGAGTCCTTCGAGCCCACGCCGACGCCGGCATGGAAGACGGTGTACTTCTGCAGCTCGCGCGGCAAAGGCCCCAGGACTTCGACGCCGGGGGCGGCCATCAGTTCGTTGACGAGGATGACGCCGAGCTGGACTTGCCCGCCGGCGACGAGCTGGCCGACTTCGACGCCCGAGGTCGCGTGGACGATTTTCGGTTTCATTTGCTCGGCGATGCCGATGCGCTCGAGCAGGCCCGCGAAGTAGACGCCGCTCTGGCCTTCTTTCGCCCAGGTGATGGAATCCGCGGCGAGGAGCGTGCGCTTGAGCGCCCGCGGCGTGCGGATGTCGGGGCGACGACCGCCTTTTATGATGCCGATGCCAACGCTCGAGCGAGCTATTGGAGCGCGGGCGCCCGCGTCCATCTTACCCTGTTTGACCAGGTCGTCGATCGCGGCGGCGGGGAGTATGGCGAGGTCGAAGGCTTCGCCCGCCCCGATCCGGCGCTTCAATGCGGCGGCGAGGCCAAAGCCGATGACGAGCTTGTTTCCCGTGTCCCGCTCGAAGGCGGACGCGAGCTCGTGCAGCGCTTCCCTCACGCCGTTCGAGGCGAGGACCTTGATTTCAGCGGCGCGGAGCGAGGCAGCGGCAGACAGCACGGTAAGACCGACGACCGCGGTAAGCAGCGTTTTCATTTTTGAACCCTCCCGGGCCCATCCTACTCCCGCGTTCCCGGGCCGCACAATCGAGAAAACCTTACACACCACCCCGCCCGCTTCGCGGGCACCCCTCCTCAAAAGAGGAGGGGATAAATGCCGTTACCAAGTCCCCCTTCACCTCAGCACCGCGAGCAGCTCCTGGAACTGCGGGCTCTTCTCGATCAGCTCGCGCCTTTGCTCGTCGATGCTGCGCCGCGACTTCGCCGACAGGAACCATCCCAGGGGCGGTGCGAATTTCAGCGCTTCTCTCACGCCGTTGGAGGCGAGAACCTTGATTTCGGCGGCGGAGATGGAAAGCCGTGGCGAGCATGGCTGCGATTGCGGCGAGCGCGTTCATGGGTCTCCCTCAGATTTCCATCAGGTCGCGACCGACGATGATTTCCCCCTTGTAGTGCTTGCGCACGCCCTCCGTCCACATGTCGTCGGTGATCGAGTTGTCGTCGGGCGGCACGAAGTGCGTGAGGACGAGCGTCTTCACTCCCGCGGCGGCCGCCAGCTTGCCTAGGTCCTGGGTCACGATGTGGCTCGCCAGCAGATGCCCGCGCAGCGTCGCGGCGTTGGGGACCTTCTTGAGCAGCGCTTCCAGGCCGCCGAGGTGCATGACTTCCGACACGAGCACGTCCGCGTCCTTGGCGAGAGCGATCAGCTCGGGTGAAGTGGTGGTGTCGCCCGAGATCACGATAGAGCGGTCGGCGGCATCGAAGCGGTAGGCGTAGGCGTGAACGATCGGAGGATGGCGCACGCGCGCCGCGGTGACCTTGACGTCCGCGTTCTGCATGACGAGACCCGGTGCGTTGAACTCGTGCGCGGTGACGAGCTTACGCAAGTCTGGCCGGCTCTCGTCGCCGATGCGCGTCTCGATATCGAAGCGGTTCAGCTGCCAGTACGCCTCGGTCATCGCCTTGATCGGCGGCGGGCCGTACGCCTCCACCGCCGCGCGCAGCCCCGCGGCCCAGGCGTCGTAGACGAGGTTACCGTAGTCGAGGTTGTGGTCCGAATGGTGATGCGTGATGAAGATGTAGCGCAGCGCGCTGAGCGCGACCCCTGCCCGCACCATCTGATGCGCGACGCCTTCGCCGCAATCCACGACATAGGGCACGCCGTTCGCGACGATCAGGTTCGCCGACTTCGAGCGCCCGGGCGCGACGATTCGAGGACCACCGCCGGTACCGAGGAGTACAAGCCGGGTCTTCGGCTTTGCCGTGACTTGAGCGCGCACGGGCGCGAGCGCCGCCGTCGCCACAAACGCCGCAGCGCCGGAAAGAAAATTCCGGCGGAATGACGAAATCATTTCCCCCCCAACGATGAGCCCAGGGAGCATCCTACCCTCGCGCTCCCTGCAAGGGAAAGTAGTGGAAACCCTACAAGGCTCGTTACGGCGCGACTAGCGACGCCGAACCCGTTGAAGGTAGGATAGGTACGCGGTCGGCACGCGCTCTCCATTCGAGCGCGGCCGCGCGCAAAGGGAGGCGATGTCGATGCGGCTGACCCGCAAGAGCTTGTGCGCTATGGCTTGCGCGGCGGCATACCTGCTGCTCGCGGCGTGCAGCGGCGACGGCGGCGGTCCGACGCCCTTCCCCACCGAAAGTATCGACCAGCTTCCCTCGGGCGCGCGCATCGACGTCAGCCAGAAGAACCTCTTCCAGATGGGCGCGGGCGACTTCTGGTCGTACAGCGTCATCGACGACCTGACCACCCGTCCAGGCGGGATCATAATCCGCAAGGTGGTGTCCGACGACGGTGCGGGACACGTCGCGCTCGAGGACGACGACGGCGGCGCCGACGTGACCCCGTACACGGTCACGCCCGACGGCCTTCTCAATACGCGGCCATTGGGCGACGTACCGGCGGGCGCAGCGTACATAGCCGGCGCCATTCTCGAATACGCGACTCCGCTCTATCCGGTCGGCGCCACGCGCACTCACGTGCGCAGCGGGCCGTGGGGCGAAGACCTCGACGGTGACGGGATCGGCGAGAGCTTCCGCTTCGAATACACCCAGGTGTTCCTCGGGTTCGAGACGATGCAGCTCTCGACCACGGTCACGCTGAACGACGTCGCGCACTTCCGCAATGTCATCCGTCTCATCCTGCGCGGGACTCGCTCGGCCGATCGAAGCATCGCTTTCACCGAAGAGGCGTGGTTCGCGCCGGGACTCGGGCTGGTCAGGGCGCAGCGCGTGGCCGTCGACGAAATCGGCGCGCTGGTCGACGCCCCGCATACGCTCGTGTTCGCCGGCGGCCTGGTCGGCGGCGCCGTCTGGGACCTGTCCGAGCCTCCTCCCGTGCTCGGAGGGTCGTTCGTCGATGTTCCTCTCAAGCACAACACTTTGGTCTACGACGCCGCGCGCAACGTGTATTACGCAAGCGTTCCCGGATCGGTCGCGAGCAGCGGCAACCGGATCGCCACCATCGACCCGGCGACCGGCCAGCTCTCCTTTTCGAGGACCGTCGGACCGGAGCCCGGTGCCCTTGCCATCTCCGCCGACGCGAGCGCGCTATACGTCGGGCTCGACGGCACGAGCGAGCTGGCGAAGCTCGCCCTCCCGTCGATGACCGAGCTCGGGCGAGTGAACATCGGCAGCCAGTTCATCGCGGGGACCATCGCCGTGTCACCCGTGGACCCCGACGTCGTCGCCGTGTCGAGGAAAGTGACAAACTCGATTCCATCGGACGCCGGCGTCGTGCTGTTCCGCAGCCTGGTGGCGCAACCGAAAACGCTGAATTTCGGCGGCAGTCTCATCGTCTTCGACACCGCGGGAACCACGCTCTACGGCCTAGACGCCGAAAGCACCAGCCCCGCGCTGAGCCGCATCCAGGTGCTCGCGGACGGTCTCGTCGCGGTTCTCAGTCTAGGCAACGCCGCCTCTGGCATCGTTCGCGCGCTGAGCTTCGCCGGCAACCGAGTAATCGCCGGACGCGCGGTGTACGACACGCCGGCTCTCAGCGCGGCGGGCGTTGCCCCCAGCCAGGGAGACTGCCAGCCGCAGCGCTCGGCCAATCGTCTGCTGTGCCTGAGCGCGGCCGAAGGCGGGGGCGGTCAGCCGCGCATTCTGGTCGTCGACGGCGACAGCTTCGTCATCAAGGCGCTGCCCCTCTACGCGGGCTCCGAGTCGGCCGCGCCGCGCCGCTTCGTCGAGGGACCGGCCGGACAAGTCGCCTTCAGCTACCGCGCGAACCCTTCGGGATTCGCGTCGAAGATCCGCCTGTTCTCCAGCGCCGACCTGCTCGCACCCCCCGCGCTGGCGCCGCCGTCGTGGCTGCTTACGACCTACACCACACACGACGGCAGCGCGCTGAGCATTGCAATTCCGCACCGTGAGCTCGTTTTCGACCGGGGGCGCAACGCGTATTACGCGAGCATCCCGGGAACGGTGCCGGGGTTCGGCAACAGCATCGCGACCATCGATCCTTCCGGCGGGCAGATCGCCTATTCGGCGCCAATCGGCTCCGAGCCCAACGCGCTCGCGATCGCCGCGGACGGCAGCGCGCTCTATGTCGGGCTCGACGGCTCGGGCGAAGTGGTGAAACTCGCCCTACCGTCGATGGCGGAGCAGGGCCGGACGCGTCTGCCCGTGGACTCGTTCCTCGGCCACGCCAATGCGCTGGCCCTGGCCGTGTCCCCGGTGGATTCGAGCGTGGCCGCGGTATCGATGACACCTTATAGCGTCCGGGCAACAACGCTGCTGCGGGACATGGTGGCGCAGCCGAACACGGTGTCAGGAGACTGGTACGACCAGCTCGTCTTCGACCCGGCAGGGACGGCGCTCTATGGCCTCAACGACGACAACGGCATCGTTGAGCGGTGGCAGGTGCTCCCCGACGGCTTGACTCCGCAGACGGAGATCAGACTGTCCTTCTTTTTCAGGACGAATGCGTTCTCGTTCGCCGACAACCGAATCATCGCTGGGCCGAGGGTGCTCGACGCAACCGGGCTCACCCTCCTCGGCACGATCCCGAATGCCTACAACTGCTGGGCGGCGCGGGCGGGAACAGGCCTGCTGTGCCTGGCTGCCGGGGGACCCTATCAGGGCAACATGCTCGTGGCCGATGCAGCGACGTTGACCGCGGGGAATCCGCTTCTGTACGCGCCGTTCGAATGGGCCCCTCCCGCCAGATTGCTGCAGGGTCCGCCCGGACAGGTCGCGTTCGACTACAGCGGGCCGCTCGGCCCCGAGTCGATCCTCCTGTTCTCCAGTGCCCGGCTACCCTAGGCAGGCGAGCGCCGCTTCACTTCAGCACCGCAAGCAGCTCCTGGAACTTCGGGTCGCTCTCGATCAGCTCGCGCCTTTGCTGGTCGATGCTGCGCCGCGACTTCGCCGACAGGAACCATCCCAGGGGCGGGGCGAATTTCTCCTGCTTCAGGCCGAAGTGGAAGTAGCGGCGGCGCGAGTCCCGCGAATTGGCTTCGACGAATTCCTTGGTGAGCGACTGCGAGTAGGTTCCGCGCGCGACGCGCGTGTTGAACAGCGCGTCGATCGGCGACATCAGCTCGGTCAGCCACCGCGACGCCGCCGGGCGCTGCGGTTCGCCCGTGCTGGTCTCCTCCTCGCCAGGATCGTTATTGACGTACACGACGACGAAATCGAGCTTCAGCCTCTCCCCCGGCGAGTAGAGCGCGGACAGGAGGTCGAGCGCGGTCGCGGTGCCGGAGTTCTCGAAATACGCGCCGTCGACGACGTGCGCGGCGATCTCCTTCTCGCTGCGCTTGCGCAGCGACCCCGCCGGGCTCACGTAGGTGAAGCGCGCGGAGAGGTGCGCCGCGGTGCTCGCCGGAACCGGGTAGTCGATGAAGGCGAAGACGTCTGCCGTGTCGTTGAAGATGCTGGCGTCGACTGCGAGGTTGCTCGCGATCATTCGCTTGCCCGTCTCCACCCAGGTGCCGTTCAGGAGTAGCGACGGGATGCGGTGCGCGCGCTCGCCCTTCCACAGCGCGTCGAAGGGCTCGGCGAGCCGGTCGTTGCCCATGCCCTTCCTCCACGCGTCCTCCCAGGACGCTTCCAGCGAGCGCGCCCGGTCGAAGCGCTCGACCGGAAAAGGCAGAAACCGCTGCACCAGATCCGGGAACAGCAACCCCGCCAGCGCCGGCGACAGGAAATCCTGCCCGAGGACCTGCGCGGCGCAGCGCTCGATACTTTTTTCCGCCGTCCCCCGCACCTCGCACAGTCCTCCCGCGGCGCCCGGGGATTGGGCGAGGAGCGCGTCGAACACCACGGCGCCCAGGCTGCCGCCCGACACGCCGCTGATCGCGTAGACGTGGCGCGCGAAGCGAGGCTGCTTCTCCTGGATCGCGGCGAGCAGCGTAGCGGTCCAGTACGCCGCGCGGATCCCGCCGCCTTCCGCGGCGACGATCACGACCGGATAGCGCCTCTTCGGGTCGCGCTCGCGCTCGGGCGAGGCGATCCATTGATCGAAGTGCTCGCGCACCTCGAGCCCGCGGGGAACGGCGGGAGCGCCTTGCGCCTCGCGCACGCGGTGGTTGTCGTTCAAGCTGCTGATCGCGGCCGCCCAGACGATCAGCGCGAGGAGCAGGGTCGGGGCGCGATTCATGCGCGGCATGCAGGTCAGCACGAAGTTGCCGAACACGAGCCACGCCGACCAGGCGAAGAGCACGATCGCGAGCGTGCCGATCCCCTGCGGCAGCCAAACCGGCGAGACCACGAACAAGGCGAGGAGCACCCAGCTCGCTCCGAGCACGACGAGCAGCGCGCGCGTGATCCCCGAGACCGAGAACACGAGCGGCGCCTCCCCGCGCCTCAAGAGCTTGTTGATCTTCGCCGGCACGGCAACGCGGGATTTCTGCGCGAGCGCCTCGCGCACGCCGTCTTCGTACCGCCAGGCGAGGGCGAGGAGACCCGCGGCGAGGAGGAGGTACGCCGCGCCCTGGAGGTGCCGGGCCACGACGATCGACCCGATCGCGACGCTCAACACCGATAGAAACGCCAGCGTTCTCGGCATAAAGCGCTCGATCTTCCTCGCGCGCGCCGCGTCGCTCACCGCGCGCGCGGGCTGGTTCGCGAGGAGCGCGACCGAGGTGAGCCAGGTCGTCCAGAACCAGATCAGCACCGCCGCGAGGAAGAAGAGCTGGTGCGCCCAGTAGCGCGGATCCTCGGTCTCGCTGGCGAGCGCCTCGACGAACTCGCGCCCCTGCCCCACGAGCACGAAGAAGACGAAGCCGAGCAGCGTGAGCAGCGTGCTCAGGCGGCACGCGAGCAGCACGGCGAAGAGGTCGGTCGCGAACCCCAGGCTCGCACGCAGGAGGGTCCAGAGCGGCTTCACGCGGGTGCTCCCGGTTCAGACCCTGCGCCCGAACGGCGGCGTCGACTCCTTCAGCGTCCCCTCACTCGGGCACGGTCTGCGGTTGGGTCGGATCGGAGACCTGGATGACCAGGTACTTGACGGGCCGGGTCGAGCTGCCGTTGCGCGAGACGGCGTGCAGCGCTCCGGGCGGCTCGTAGAACGTTCCGCCCGGCCCGAGCTTCTGCAGCGGACTGTCGCCGATCTTTACCTCGTAGCTGCCTTCCAGCACGTAGCCGAAGGTGTGGCTGCCGGGGTGGCGGTGCGGGGCGCTGCCGGTCCCGGGATCGCGCTCGAGGCGCCGGATCGTCACCTCGCGGCCGAGCACATCGCTCATCGTCTTCTTGAAGAGCTCCGTCTGGCGCGCCGGGGCGTTCGTGGGCGGTGTCTGCGCGTGCGCCTCGAGCAGCGACATCGATCCGGGCGCGAGCGCCAGCCAGGTAACGAAAGAAGCGAGCAGGGCCGTCGCGCCACCGAACACGGCATGGGAAATGACGGATTTCTTCATGGTCTCCTCCTGGTGGGGAAATGATATCCGAATACGCAGGGCCTGAAACCGGCACCCTTGACGGTCAGGCACCGCGTGCCCCATCTTGACGGAGGGCGCGCCCGCTCGCCTTACACCTTGCGCCTTACACCTTGCGCACGAACGCCGGCGTGAATTCCTTCACCGTGCGCACGCCACACTGCATCATCGCCACGCGCGTCTCCGTGCGCAAAATCTCGAGGACCTTCGCCACGCCGGCCTCGCCGAAGGCGCCCAGCCCCCACAGATAAGGCCGGCCGACGCCGACTGCGTTCGCCCCCATCGCGAGCGCCTTGGCGATGTCGGTGCCGCGGCGGAAGCCGCTGTCGATCAGGACGAGGATCTTGCCCTGCACCGCGTCCACAACCTCGGGCAGCACGTCGATGGTGGCGCGGCCGCTGTCTTCGCCGCGCCCGCCGTGGTTGGAGACGACGAGGCCGTCGACGCCGTTCGCGACGCAGAGTTTCGCGTCCTCGGCGGTGAGAATGCCCTTGACGACGATCTTCATCCGGGTCGCGCCGCGCAGCCGCTTGATGAAGTCCCAGCTCATGTTCGCCGACTGCAGGTTGGGCAGGCCCGAGAGATCGATGCCGGCGTAGGCGGGCTTGCGCTTCACGCTCTGCTGCAGATCCTGCGAGTGGCAGCCCTTGCACTCGCGCGTGTCGTTCTTGCGCAGGCGAAAGAAAGTTTCCTGGTTTCTCCCCGCGACGCGGTCCACCGTCACCACGACGACCGGCGACCCGGCGCGCTCGGCGCGCTTGACGAGCGCTTCGGCGACTTCCCACTTGGGCGAGGCGTAGAGCTGGTACCAGACCGGGGCTCCGCGCGCCGCGATCGCGTCCTCCATCGAAGTGGTCGCGGGGGTCGCGAGCATCTCGAGGTGCCCGCCCGTCTTCGCCGCGCGTGCGACCGCCGCCTCGCCTTCCGGGTGATAGGCCTTGTTGCCGCCCGTCGGGCAGATGAAGATCGGGTTCGGATACTTCACGCTGAAGATGTCGACGCTCATGTCCACCTTGGACACGTCGTTCAGGCGCCGCGGCCGCAGATAGTATTTGGAGAAGGCCTCGCGGTTCGCCTTCAGCGTCGCCTCGGCGTCGATCCCCGAGGCCATGTAGCCGACGTGCGCGGGCGGCACGTTCTTGAAGAACACCGGCTCGAAGTCGAACACGTTGATCGCCTCTTCGGGTTTTCCGATGAGCGGCGCGTTCGCCTCGAGCTCGGGGAGCTTCGAGGGACGGTCCACTCCGGCAAATGAGAAGCCCGGCGAGGCGAGCAGGGGGCTCGCGGACAACCATTGAAGGAGACGGCGGCGGTGTGCGAACTGCTCGTTGAAGGACGGCATGAGGACTCCCCTCGGATGGTGAAACCTGCGCGGTCTCTGCGGGCCGCGCTTTGGCCAGCGGTCATCCTACGCTTGTGTTCACGGCGTGTGGTCGAAAAAAAAACGGCCGTGCCTCAGTCCGGTTTGTAACGCTCATTTGATAGGCGGACAGAAAGGAAGGCCGCGGTTTGGCGAAAATCCGTTCTAAGCGCCGCCAACTCACGGTAGATCAAAAAGAGCAAGAACCCCAGAGAAAAGAACCCAACGACCAAGATCCACTCCATGGAACCCATATTTCCCTCCCTAGGTTAGCCACCCTCACCACCCCGCCGCCTTCGGCGGCACCCCTCCTGAAGACATGAGGGGAAAAAATCGCGCCCTCACTCCACGCGCATGCGCCTTTCCCGGATCAGCTTGCCCCACTTCTCGATTTCTTTTTTCAGGTGGGCGGAGAATTCCTCCGGAGAACTCGCGATCACGTCCAGGCCCATCTGCGCGAAGCGCGCCGAGAGCTCGGGGGAGCGCAGGGCGGCCTTCAGCTTCGCGTTCAGCAGGGCGACGATCTCCGCGGGCGTACCCCGGGGCGCGAGCACGCCGTGCCAGGTGACGAACTCGTATCCGGGCACTCCGGCTTCCGCGATCGTCGGAACCTCCGGCAAGGCCGCGGCGCGCCTCGCTCCGGTCACGCCGAGCGCGCGCAGCCTCCCCGCGGCGACGTGAGGGACCGCTTCCGAGATGTTCGGATACGTGATCCCGATCTCACCGCCCAGCACCGCGACCAGCGCCGGGCCGCCGCCCTTGTATTGGACCGCCACGATGTCCACGCCTCCCAGCATGTTGAACAGCTCGCCGGCGATGTGCGGGTTGGTGCCGGCGCCCGCCGCCGAGTAGTTCAGCGCCCCGGGCTTGGCTCTCGCGAGCTGCAGCAGCTCGCCCACCGAGCGCGCCGGCAACGAGGGGTGCACCACCAGCACCGAGGGCGAGGAGGACAGCAGGCAGACCGGAGCGAAATCGGCGAGCGGATCGTAAGGCAGCGGGCTGTAGAGGTGGACGTTCGCGACGAACGGAATCGTGTGGATCAAAAGCGTGTAGCCGTCGGGCTTCGCGCGCGCCGCGAGCTCGGTTCCGATGTTGCCCGAGGCGCCGCTGCGGTTGTCGACCACCACCGGCTGTCCCAGCCTCTGCGAGAGCTGCGGCGCGACGAGGCGCGCGACCACGTCCACGCTGCCGCCGGGAGGAAAGGCGACGATCAGCCGCAGCGGCCTCGCTGGATACGCCTCGCCCTGCGCCGCGGCGAACCGCGCGGAGGGGAGCACCGCTCCCAGGAACGCGGCGATCAGGACGATTTTCTTCACGACGCCTCCTCCCGAGAGATTCCCGACGGCTTCAGGCGGGTCGCCTCGCCATCAAGAGGACCACGCCCAGCAGGATCACCGCGGTCGACAGCCACTCGAATGCGGTGACCACTTCGCCCGCGAGCCATACGCCGAGCAAGAGCGCGATCACGGGGTTGACGAAAGTGTAGCTCGACGCGAGGCCGCCCGATACGCGCGCGAGCAGCACCATGTAGGCGTTGAAGGCGAGCAGCGACCCGAACACCACGAGGTAGGCCCACGCGAGCAGCGCTTTTGCGTGAAACGGCCAGTGCGAAGCCACGGCGGCCGTCTCGCCCGAGGCGAGCGAAATCAGCATCAGGGCGCATCCGCCGCAGAGCATCTCGCTCGCGAAGCCCGTCGCCCCCGGAGCGAGCGTCCAGCGGCGCTGGCTCAGCACGCTCCCCGCCGACCAGCTGAGGCACGCGACGGCGATCGCCGCGAGGCCGGTCGGCGACGCGCGGAAGCCCGCGCCCTGCGTCAGCATCAGAACGCCGGCGAGGCCCACCGCGATGCCGGTCGCCTCCAGCCTCGAGGGATACACCTTCCACAGCATGTTGATCGCCGCGATCATGATCGGGACCACGGCGATGAAGGCCACCGCGAGTCCTGAATCCACCGACTGCTCGGCGTACGCGGTGCTTCCCATGCCGCCGCCCAGCATCAGCGTGCCCACGAAGAACGCGTTGCGCCACTCCGCGCGCGTAGGCCAGCTCGCCTTGCGCGCGAGGCGCATCCACGCCATGAGCAGCCCACCCGCAACGAGGAAGCGCGTTCCCATCTGGAAAAAAGGCGGCAGGCTGATGAGCGCCCACTTGATCGCGAGATAGGTCGAGCCCCAGATCAGCCAGGTGGCGGCGAGGCAGGCGAGGATCAGCGGGCTCAAGCCCGGGCTGGGCGCCGCGGCGGCCCCGGTCAGGGAATTCGCCATCGCCGTCCTTACCACACGCGGCAGCGGTTTTCGCGGACCATGGGCGCTCCGGCCTTGCACGAGAACGCGCGCTCGAACTCGGGCATGTTCACCACCAGCCCGTTGACGCGGTACTTGCCGGGCGAGTGCGCATCGGTGAGGGCCCTCGCGCGCAGATCCTCCGGGCGGTTGCTCTCGCAGGCCCACTGCGCGTAGCCGACGAAGAAGCGCTGCTCGGGCGTGAAGCCGTCGCGGCTCTCGGGCTCGGTGCCGGCCGTCTCGGCTTTCCAGGCGAGCCACGCGAGCACGAGGCCGCCCAAGTCGGCGATGTCCTCGCCTTCGGTCAGCCTGCTGTTGATCCTGATGTCGTCGACGATCGTGTACTGCGCGTACTGGTCGACGATGCACTGCGCGCGGTCGTTGAACTCCTTGGCGTCCTTCTCAGTCCACCAATCCTTCAGATTGCCCTGCGCGTCGAATTGGCGTCCCTCGTCGTCGAACCCGTGCGTCAGCTCATGGCCGATGGTGCCGCCGGTGTTGCCGTAGTTGGGCGCGTCGTCCATCTTCGGATCGTACAGGGGCGGCTGCAGCACGCCTGCGGCGAAGTTGATGTCGTTCATCTGCAGGTCGTACGAGGCATTGACCGTCGGCGGCGTCATGCTCCACTCGCCGCGGTCGAGCGGCTTGCCGATCTTCGCGAGCCTGCGCCGCGACTCGAACAGGTTGGCGCGCGCCACGTTGCCGGCGAAGTCATCGCGCCTGACGTCCACGGGTCCGTAGTCGCGCCATTTGTCCGGGTATCCGATCTTGTTCACGATGGCGTGCAGCTTTTCCAGGGCCTTTTGCTGGGTCGCCGCGCTCATCCACTCGATCCGGTTGAGGTCGTCCTCCATCGCCTGTTCGATTTGCTTCGTCATGTGCAGGGTCTTCTGTTTCAGCTCGGGGCTGAAGGCGCGGCTCACGAACTCCTGGCCGAGCGCTTCGCCCAGTTGCGCGTCGACCAGCGCTACGCAGCGCTTCCAGCGCGGCTTCAGCTCAGGCACTCCGTAAAGGGTCTTGCCGAAGAAATCAAAGTCTTCGTTCACGAATGCGGAAGACAGGAACGGCGCGCTCGCGTGGGCGGCGTGCCAGCGCAGATAGGTCTTGATGTCGGCGAGGGCGATTGAGCGCCATTGCCTGTCCAGCTCCCTGAAGAATTCCGGCTCGGTGACGTTGAACGCATTCAATCCCGGGAGACCGGCGGTTTTCAGGTAGAGGTCCCAGTCGAATCCCGGCGTAAGCGCCTTCAGACCCCTGGCGTCCATCTTGTGGAACAACTGGTAGGGATCGCGGCGCTGGGTGCGGGTGAGCGAGGCGCGGGCGAGCTTCGTCTCGATCTCCATGACCTTGGCGGCTTCGCGTCCCGCCGCGCCTGGCCGATCGCCGAGAAGCTCGAACGTGCGCGCGACGTGGGCCGCGTAGCGGGTGCGCAGCTCCCTCGACTTGTCGTCGTCCTTCGTGTAGAAGTCGCGGTCCGGAAGGCCGAGACCGCCCGCGCCGGCGAACGCGATCACGCTGGTGGAATCGGCAAAGTCCTGGTTCGAGCTGAATACGAAGTAGGGGCCGCTCGAGCCGGTCACGAGATGCAGCCGGGCGAGCACTGCGGGAAGATCGCGCTTCGATTTCATCGCGAATATCTGCTCCAGATGCGGCTTCAGCGGCCGCGCGCTCGATTTCTCGACCGCGGCTTCGTCCATGCAGGCGGCGAAATAATCTCCGATTTTCTGCTGCGTAGCGCTTCGGCCGGCGCTGCGCTTCGCCAGGTCTTCGAGTATCCCCCAGAGGAAACGCTGGTTCTCGCGCGCGAGCTTGCCGTACACGCTCCAGCGCGACTCGTCGGGCGGGATGGGGTTGTTCCTCATCCATCCGCCGCAGGCGAAGCGGTAGAAGTCGACGCAAGGTTCTGCGGACCTGTCCATTGCGCTCACGTCGAGGCCGGGAGTGTAGGGAAGCGAGGCGAGCGGCGTTTCCGCGCGAAGAGCGGGGCTAGCCGCGCCCAGGAGCGCGAGGAGAAGCAGATGCGTCCGGGCGCTCACCAGATCTTGGCGCGGTCCTCGGGTCTGCGCCACATCGGATCGCCTTCCCGGATGCCGAAGGCGTCGTAGAAGGGCTGGAGGTTCACGAGCGGGCCGATGGCGCGGATCATCCCGGGCGAGTGGGGATCGACGGCGAGCTGCTGGCGCAGGGCATTCTCGCGCATGTTGGTGCGCCACACCTGCGCCCACGAGAGGAAGAAGCGCTGCTCGGGCGTGAGCCCGTCGATGAGCTTCTTCTCCTTGCCGGCGAGCGAGCGCTGCAGGGCTTCGTAGGCGAGGCTCGCGCCGCCGAGATCGGCGATGTTTTCGCCGAGGGTCAGCTCGCCGTTCACTTTCACTCCCGGCAGCGGCTCGTAGCCTGAGAACTGCTCCACGACTTTCTTCGCGCGCGCCTGGAACTGGGCGGCATCCTCGGGCGTCCACCAGTCCGCGAGGTTGCCCTCCGCGTCGTAGTGGCGGCCCTGGTCGTCGAAGCCGTGCGTGATCTCGTGGCCGATGACCGCGCCGATGCCGCCGTAGTTGACCGCGTCGTCGAGCGAGAAATCGAAGAACGGCGGCTGGAGGATCCCGGCGGGAAAATTGATGTTGTTGGCCGTCGGATCGAAGTAGGCGTTCACGGTGGGCGGAGTCATCCTCCATTCGGCCTTGTCGACCGGCTTGCCGAGCTGCGAGAGGCGGCGCCTGACTTCGAACTCGGTCGCCGCGCGCACGTTGGCGAGAAAGGCGCCGGGCCGGATCGCGACGCTCGAGTAGTCGCGCCACTTGGCCGGATAACCGATCTTGGCGAAAAAGCGGTCGAACTTGGCGAGCGCCTTCGCTCGGGTGGGCTCGGTCATCCATTCGAGCTTCGAGAGACGGTCGCGCATGACCGCGGTGATGTTGCGGATCATCTCGTCCATGCGCGCCTTGGCCTCGGGCGGGTAGTAGCGCTCGACGTAGAGCTGTCCCAAGGCCTCGCCGATCGCGCCGTCGATCGTCCTCGCTGAGCGCTGCCAGCGCGGCTCCATCTCGGGCGTGCCGCGCAGGACGGTGCCGTAGAAGCGGAAGTGCTCCGCCTCGAACGGCGCGGCGAGATAGGGGGCTGCTGAGCGCAGCACGTGATAGCGCAGATAGACCTTCCAGTCGGCGAGCGGGCGCTCGCTCAATTGCCGCTGCAGGCCCTCGAAGAACCGCGGCTGACCGACGATGATATCGGCGGCGGCCGGACCGGCGATGCCGCGATCGGTCAGGTAGCGCGCCAGGGGAAAGACCGGCACTTTGCCCGCGAGATCGGCGGTGGCCATCTTGTTGTAGTTGGCGAGCGCGTCGCGCAGCTCGGCGGGAGTCTTGGCGTCGGCGGCCAGCGCTTTCTCCACCTCGAACACCGTCTTCGCGCCGGCGGCGGCGATTTCGGGCGCGTCGCCCGCGAGCGAGAGCATCTTTGCGACATGCTCGACGAACGCGGCGCGGAATTTCTCGAATTGCCCGTCGAAGTAGTAGGCCTTGCTCGGCAGGCTCATGCCGCCCTGATAGGCATAGAGGGCGTTGATCTCGCTCTTCTTCTGGTCGGCCCTGACGAAGACGCGGAAAAACCCGTCGATGCCATGGTCGTGCAGGCTCGCGAGCGAGCGCGCGAGCTCGGGCGTCGAGGAGATCGCCGCGACCCGCGCGAGGTCGGCCTCGACCGGCTTCAGGCCCGCGGCATCGACGGCGGCGGTATCCATCGCCGACTTGAAGAAATCGCCGACCTTCTGCTCGACCGAGCCGGGCTGATGAGCGCGCGCCGCCGCGCCTTCGAGGATGCCCTTGAGCGCGAGCTGGTTGTACTGCTCGAGCTCGTTGAAGCTGCCCCAGCGCGCCTTGTCGGGCGGCACGGGATTCGCCTTCTGCCAGGCGCCGAAGGCGTAGCGCGCGAAGTCGGCGCGCGGGTCGACGCTCGCATCCATGTAGCCCACGCTGAAGCGCGGCGGAACGGGTCGGGCCGGTTCGGCCGCAGACAACGGCTGGGACGCGCCGGCGGCCCATGCCGCGGCGGCGAGAAGGAATCGAAGGTGTTTCATGTGGGGAGAAGGACTGATGCAGACCGTGGCGAGCGGGCATTATAGAATAACCGGCGTGCCCGCCCCCTCGCACAGTCCCTTCGTCCCCGACAGCGCCAGCCTCGACGAATTCACTTTGCGCGCGGTCGTCATGGGCGCGCTCCTCGGCATGCTGTTCGGCGCCTCCTCGCTCTACCTGGTGCTCAAGGTCGGACTGACGGTCAGCGCCTCGATCCCCGTGGCGGTGATCGCCATTGCCCTCTTTCGCCTCGCGTCGAAGGCCGGGGTGCGCGATTCCACCATCCTCGAGAACAACATCGTGCAGACCGCGGGGTCCGCGGGCGAGTCGATCGCCTTCGGCCTCGGGGTCACCATGCCCGCGATCCTCATTCTCGGGTTCGACCTGGAGATCGCGCGCGTCACGCTGGTGGCCGTGCTCGGCGCCCTGCTCGGCATCCTGATGATGATCCCCTTGCGCCGCACGCTGATCGTCGCGCGCCACGGCCAGCTGAAATATCCGGAAGGCACGGCGTGCGCCGAGGTGCTGAAGGCGGCGGAGATCTCGAAATCGGCGCAGTCGGGCGGCTCGGGGGCGGTGGATTCGGGCCGTGCCGGCGTCATCTTCCTCGGATTCGCCATCGGCCTCGCCTACAAGACCGTCAACATCGCCCTGAAGGGCTGGAAAGACGTGGCCGAGAAGGTCTTCGGTGCGCCTTTAAAAGGCGGCTCGGTGGGCGCGGAGATTTCCCCCGAGCTTCTCGGCGTAGGCTACATCATCGGCCCGCGCATCGCCTCCATCATGTGCGCGGGCGGGGTGCTCGCCTACCTCTTGCTCATTCCGCTCATCAAGTTCTTCGGCGACGCGCTCCCGGTTCCGCTCGCGCCGGGCGCGAAGCTGATCCACGACATGAGCCCCAACCAGATCCGCGGCGCCTACGTGCTCTACATAGGCGCGGGTGCGGTGGCGGCGGGCGGCGTGGTGAGCCTCGTGAAAGCGCTGCCGATGATCTGGCGCAGCCTCGGCGGAAGCCTCAAGGGCTATGGCGGCGGCGCGGGCGGCGCGGCAGCCGGGCGCACCGATCGGGACATCCCCATGAAGTGGGTGCTCGTCGGCTGCCTTGCCATCATCATCGCCATCATGCTCTCCCCGCCCCTGCACATGAACCTGCTCGGCGCGCTGCTGATCCTCGTGTTCGGGTTCCTCTTTTCCACCGTATCGTCGCAGCTGACCGGGGAAATCGGCTCGTCGAGCAATCCCATTTCCGGGATGACGGTGGCGACGCTGCTCCTCACCTGCCTGATCTTCCTCGTGGTGGGCTGGACCGGCGGTCCGTACTACGTGACCGCCCTGTCGGTCGGCGCCATCGTCTGCATCGCCTCGAGCAACGCCGGCTCGACGTCGCAGGATCTGAAGACCGGGTTCCTGATCGGAGCCACGCCGCGGCTGCAGCAGATCGCGATCCTCGCCGGCGCGCTCGCCTCGGCCGTCGTGCTGGGGCCGATCCTGCTCAAGCTGAACGACGCCGCGACCGTGTACGTGCCGATCGCTCAGGTCGCGCCGGGGCTGCGCACCGACGCCGCCGCGCTCGGTGAGACCGCCGTGCTGCAGGGACCGCAGGCTCTGAAGGACGCCGGCAGCTACCGCGTGTGGCACAAGACGGACCTCGCGGGCGGCCCCGCCGGAAAATATCTCGTCGACGACGCCGGCAGGGCGGTCTACCTCGTCGACCCGGGAATCAACGGCAGCCACACGACGCGCCCCGACGGCACGCAAGTGCGCAAGTACGACGCGCCCAAGGCGGTGCTCATGTCCTACATCATCAAGGGCATTCTCGATCAGCAGCTGCCCTGGGCGCTGGTGATCTTCGGCGTGGTCATCGCGCTGGTGCTGGAGATGGCGAACGTGCCTTCGCTGCCTTTCGCGGTCGGCGTGTACCTGCCGCTCTCGTCCTCGGCGCCGATCTTCGTGGGCGGAATGGTGCGCTGGCTCGTAGACCGCCGCCGCAACCGGCTGCCGGCGTACGCCAACGCGAGCGAGGAGGAGCGCGCCGCGGCGGGCGACCGCAGCCCAGGGGTGCTGCTCGCCTCCGGCTACATCGCCGGCGGCGCGCTCGCCGGGATCCTCATCGCCTTTTCGGCCGGGGTGCTCGGCGATTTCGACAAGGCGGTCACCGCCTGGTCGGCCGCGCACAATCCGTTCTTCGAAGGCCGCGCCGCCGACCTCCTCTCTCTCTTGCCGTACGCCGCCCTCATCGTGCTGCTCTACTGGACGGCGAGGGAAGAGCCGGCACGCTGATGCGCTTCCTTTCGGCCGCGTTGCTGATCCCCTGCGCCGCGATCGCGGCCGAGGGAATGTGGCCCCTGGACAATCTGCCGGTCTCGCGCCTGAAGGCGCAATACAGTTTCACGCCGGGCAGGGATTGGGTCGATCACGTGATGCGCGCGTCGGCGCGCATCGCCGGCGGCTGCTCGGCGTCGTTCGTTTCCAAAGACGGCTTGGTGATGACCAATCACCATTGCGCCGCGCAGTGCCTCGCCCAGCTCTCGAGCGCGAAGAAGAATTTCATCGCCGACGGCTTCCTCGCGCGCGGCCGCGGGGAAGAAGTGCGCTGCCCGGAGATCGAGATCAACCGGCTGGAGAGAATCAGCGACGTGACCGACAAGGTCAAGGGCGCCGTCGCAGGCCTCGACGGCGAGGCGTTCAAGCTCGCGAAAAACGCCGTCGAGGCGAAATTGTCCTCGGCCTGCGTCGGCGCCGAAAGGGAAACCGCGCGCTGCGACGTGGTCGATCTCTATCACGGCGGTCTGTACCATCTGTACCGCTATCGCCGTTTCCAGGACGTGCGCCTCGCCTTCGCCCCGGAGCTGGCGATCGCGTTTTTCGGCGGCGACCCGGACAACTTCAACTTCCCGCGCTACGACCTCGACATCGCGCTGCTGCGCGTCTACGAAAACGGCGGACCGGCGCGGCTGAAGGATTTCTTCCCGTTCAGCAAGGCGGGCGCCGAGGCGGGCGAGATGGTCTTCGTCAGCGGCCATCCGGGCTCGACCCAGCGACAGCTGACGATGTCGGAGCTGGAAACCTTCCGCGATGTGCGTCTGATCGGCGGCCTGCTGCGCCTCGCCGAGGAGCGCGGCATCCTCGAGCAGTACGGCAAGCTCGGGCCCGAGGCGGCGCGCATCGCTGAAAACGATCTGTTCGGCATCGAGAACAGCTACAAGGCGCTGGTCGGCGAGCTGAAGGCCCTGCTCGACCCCGCGTTGATGAAGTACAAGCAGAAGGAGGAAAACGAGCTGCGCGCCTTCGTCGCTTCGCGGCCCGCGCTGCGCGCCCGGGTGGGCGGCGCGTGGGATGCGATAGAAAAGGCGCAGCAGGTCTACCGCGAGATCGAGGCGCAATACTCGGCGATCGAGCAGGCGCGCGCCTTTACAGGCCGCCACTTCGGATACGCGCGAGCGCTCGCGCGCGGCGCCGAGGAGCGCGCGAAGCCGGACGCGGACCGCCTGCCCGAGTTCAACGATTCGCGCCTCCCGGAGGTCGAGCAGCGCCTGTTTTCCACCGCGCCGATCTATCCCGAGTACGAGACGATGAGGCTCACCTGGTCGCTGACGAAAATGCGCGAGCTGCTCGGCGCCGACGATCCTTTCGTGCGCTTCGTGCTCGGCAGGAAGTCGCCCGAACAGCTCGCGGCGGAATGGATCGCCGGCACCCGGCTCGGCGACCCGGCGGTGCGCAGGGCCCTGTGGGCCGGCGGCAAGGAGGCGATCGCGGGATCGGACGATCCGTTCATCAAGCTCGCATCGGCCGTGGACCCGGCGGCGCGCGCCATCCGCAAGCGCTATGAGCGCGAAGTGGAAGCCGTCGTGCAGAAAAACGCCGAATTGATCGCGCAGGCGCGATTCGCGCGGCACGGAACCAGCGCCTATCCCGATGCGACGTTCACCCTGCGGCTCTCGTACGGCGAAGTCGCCGGCTGGAGCGAAGGCGGCAGGAAGATCGCGCCCTTCACCGATTTCGCCGGCGCGTTCGCGCGCGACACGGGCGCCGATCCCTTCGCCCTGCCCGCGTCATGGCACGCGGCGAAGGGCAGCCTGAACCTGGCGCAGCGCTTCGATTTCGCGACCACCAACGACATCATCGGCGGCAACTCCGGCAGCCCGATGATCAACCGCGCGGGCGAGATCGTCGGCCTCATCTTCGACGGCAACATCCATTCGCTGGGCGGCGCCTTCTGGTTCGACCCGCGCACCAACCGCGCGGTCGCAGTCCACAGCGGGGCGATCCTGGAAAGCTTGAGCAAGGTCTACGGCGCGACCGACCTCGTGCGCGAGATCATGGGGCAGTAGAACCGCAACGCAACCGATCGGAGGCCAGTTTGACCCACGTGACTCACTCCAAGATGCTGGAGACCCGGCGCAGAAGGAAACGGGCGAAAAAGGATTTCGCCGGAACCGCGAAGCGGGCGAAGAATCTCGCCAAGCGCAGCGCGAAGAAGACGCGCGCGGGCGTAGCGAACGCCTAGTCGAGCGATACGCCGAGCTCTCTCGCGAAAAGGTAATGCAGATCGCTGCCCGATCAAGGCCTTGCCGCCGAGAGCCGGGAAACCGGGCGAGATCCCTCACTTTAGCGTAGAATACGGCTCCGCTTTCGGGGTGGCCAGGCACATCCCCGGCATGGAAAACAAGGAGTACCGCCTTGCAGGAAATTCTCAAGTACCTGAAAGACCGCGGCGAACGGCTGGACTCGGAGATCGCGTCGGATACCGGAATCTCGCTCGAAAACGTGCGGCTGCACGTGTCCGCGCTCTCGGCGCGCGGCGAGGTCATGCTGTGCCAGTCCATCCGGTTCAACAACGGCAAGAGGAGCGAGGGCCTCCTCTGCAGGATCGCGGGCTATATTCCGCCTGCCGCTCCCGGCAGAAAATCCAAGGCGCACCTGAAAGCGCAGACGCAGTCCTAGCAAGAGCCCGGGACGCCCGTCCCGGGCGTGTCAGCGCCGGCCGTCGTACCAGGTGAAGCAGTGCTGCCGGCTCCGCAGCGTGCGCCCGCGCGACACGACGGCCTTCACCACGAACCAGAAAAACTCGCGCCAGCCGTAGAGCCGCAGCTTGCGGTCGCTGGTGCGAAGGGGATGGCGGTGCAGAATCACGATGGTTCGCCGGTCGCGGCGAGCCAGGCGCTTCAGGCGCCGGAACAGGTCGATCTCCTCGCTCGCGTACAGCTCCTCGCTGAAGCCGCCCGTCTCGCGGAACGCCGCCGCCTCGCAGAAGATGAACGACCCCGCCGCCCATTTGTTGATCCGGCTCACCGCGTTCCAGATCCCGGTCAGGAGCGCGACGGCGGGATGCGGGTCCTCGTAGCGCACGGTGCTTCCGCCGGCGAGACAGCCCGCGCGGATGGCATCGGCCGCGTCCAGAAAAAGCTCGGCGCTCGGATAGGAATCGGCGTCCACGAAAAAAATCCAGTCTCCGCGGGCGCGGGCTGCGCCGGTATTGCGCGCCCGGCCGATCTGGTTCACCGGCTCGAACACGACCTCGGCCCGCGCGCGCTTCGCGATCTGCGCCGTGCGGTCGTTCGAATTGTTGTCGCACACGATCAGCTCGGACTCCCAGCCGAGCCGGGCGAATCCTTCCGCGGCCGCGCGGATGCTGGAGAGCGAGCCGGGCAGCAATCGCTCTTCGTTGAACGCGGGAACAACGACGGAGATCTTCATTTCCTTGGCGCCGATTTCAGCATCACTGCGCGCGCGACTGCCGCGGCGACATCCATTCGGACCATCTGGCGAGCATCACGTAGGTAACGCAGGAAGCGAACAATGCCGTTGCGCAACCGAACGCCGCGTGAGAAATGAGGCTGTTTTTCAGGGTCTCCTCCTTGCGAGGAAATGATATCCGAATGTCGCGCAAGCGTTACAGGGAGTCGTGGAAATCCGACGTGAACGAAGCGGCCCGGGGCCGGGCCGCGTTTTCGCGCGGAAAAATATCACAGCGCCTCCCGCCTTCGAATTGATGCGGGCTTTCGCCCCCGACACACTGGGTGAGCCCGGCGCCGGCCGGGCCTGCGTAGCTGGGCGGCCATCCCGGGTAAACGATCCGGTACAAGAAAAATACGGACGCGACGACAGCGAATTCCGCGGGAGTGTTCTATGTTGATTGCGTGGGAGTGTTCTACCTTATTCGCGAGGTGAGCATGAAACCTTCAGTCAATGCACGCATGCGCTCGACGCGTCTTCTGGGGATGTTGTGCGTCGCATTTTGCGCCGCTGCGCTCGCTCTGCCCGTGTTCGCGGAACCCGCCGGAAAAGTGCTGGGCGCGGACGGCGACGCGCTCGTGCTCCGCGGCAGCCAGATCCTGCGGCTCTCCCGCGGCGCCGCCGTCGAGTCGGGCGATCAAATCCATACCGGCAGCGACGGCAAGGTGCTCATCGTCTTCACCGATTCGGGCCTGGTCTGGATACGCGCCAATTCGTATTTCGTCGTCGACGAGTATTCCTACGCGCAGGGTCGCCATGAGGCCGCTTTCTTCAGCCTGCTGAAAGGCGGCGCACGCTCCGTCACGGGCCTGATCGGCCGCCGCACCCGCAGCAATTTCAGGCTGCGCGTGCCGGTCGCCACGATCGGAATCCGCGGCACGGATTTCAGCGTCGTCATGTGCCAGCGCGAGTGCAAGGATTCCGACGGCAGCACCGCCGCCAGCGGACTGTACGGTGAGGTCATCCAGGGCAGGATCGCGGTGACGCCCTTCGAAGACCGGCTGCTCGAGCGCGAATTCGGCGCGGGCGAATTCTTCCACCTCGCCGACGAGCGCTCGAGCCCCACGCCCCTGTTCCTGCCGCCGCCGTTCCTGCGCAGCGCGCAGGACGAACAGGCGCGCTTTGCGGACAGGACGGGAATCGTGATCGCGCCCCTGCCCCCGATACTGGGCGGGCCGGGTGGCGGGACGGGCGGCGGCTTGAGCGGCGGCCTTCCCGGCGTCGGCGGCGTCACCGGGGCCTTGAACGGCGGTTTGACCGACCTCGGCGACCTGACCGGGACCTTGACCGGCGGTTTGACCCGGAGCGTCCGCAGCGTTCTCGCGGAAAGCCCGACCCGTGGTCTGACCGCCACGCTCGCTGGCGCGCTTCAGTCCCTGCCGCTATCGTCGGCCCTCGACTCGACTCTCGGCAATCTCACCCAGACCCTGTCGAGCCTGGCTGCGACTTTGCCGCTCGTCGGAACTTCTCCTGTCCCGACCCCGGTCGCTCCGATCGGGCTGCCCGGAGGAACGCCGATCACGACGCCGGTCCTTCCGCCGATTGGGGCGCCGATCCTACCGCCCGTTGGGTTGCCTGGAACCCCGATCACTGCGCCGATTGGGGCGCCCGTCGGAACGCCTGCCGCCCCGCCGATCGGGCTGCCCGGAGGAACCCCGACCACTCCGCCGATCGGGCTGCCTGCGCCCGGAGGAACCCCGATCACTTCGCCGATCGGAACGCCCTCCGTGCCGCCGATCGTCGCCCCTGCTCCGATAACGACGGGACCGGCTCCAACCCTGCCGACCCTGCCGAGCCTGCCGGGGCTCGGGCACTAGCGTGCAAGCCTCGAGCCGCGTCTAGTCGAGCGGCTCGAGCTTCACGATCGAGGCGCCGTGGTTGCTGCCGACCCAGAAAGTCACGGGCGTGGTCGAGTCGTCCACGAACACGCGGCGAATATTGGTCGTGCGCGGCAGCAGGTAGTCGACGGACTGTCCGGTCCTGGTATCCAGGCGCGTCACCTGGTCGGTGATCATCGAGCCGGTCCACGCTTCTTCGTTCCTGTCGATCACGACGTCGTAGGGCGATGACCAGCGCGGCGATATCGTCCAGCCCTTGAACTCGCCGGTGCGCGTATCGAGCATCGCGATCTTGTCGCCGCGGTACTGCGCGAACCAGAGCCGGTCTTTGGCGTCCATCATGCCGCGGCGCGGCGCGACGACCTTGGCCGCAGCCGGTATCTCGAACATCTTCACCTCGCCCGTCTTCGCGTCGATGCGCCCGATATGCCGCCAGCGGAAGTCGGTGAACCAGACGTTGTTCTGCGAGTCCGGGATGACGTCGTAGATGTTGTGCGGCTCGCCCTTGGGCGCGCTCTTGAACGGCTCCCAGGTCTCGATCTTGCCGGTGGCGACGTCGAGGCGGTGCACGCCGGCGAAGCCGTTGTTCTGCGTCCACACCTTGCCGTCGACGTGCATGGCTTGCGGGCTCACCATGTTCACCTGCGCGGCGTCGATGTTCCGCTCGGGCGGCAGCTTCCAGGTGGTGAATTTCGTCGTCTTGCGGTCGAACTTGAGGATCGTCGCCTGGTACATGTTGCCGAGCCACAGGTTCCCCGCGCGATCAGCGCGCAGACCGAGGAGCCCCGTCGGGAATCCCGGTTTGTGCACGTCGATGGGAAATTCCGTGACCTCGCCCGTCTTCGGATCGAGGCGGCCGAGGTTCTGCTCGCCGAAGCTCGAATACCAGGCGATGCCCTCGGAATCGACGATGACGTCGTGCGGCGAGATCGTCTCGCGCGGCAGGTCGTATTCGGTGTAGACGACGCGCGTCGCGCGGCCGCTCGGGCGCGGAAGCGTCTTCAGCTCGTAGCTCCACTTCTGCGCGGGCCCGCGGTTGATCGTGGCGAGATACTCGGCGGTGGAGCGGTACACCTGCACGCGCTGGTCGCCGCGCTCTTCCATCAGCCGCTCGGCCTTGCGCAATTGCGGATGCTGCGGAATGCTCTGGTTCACGTAGCCCTGCATGCGCGGCAGGATGGTCTTGGTGAAGGTGTCGGCGTCGTATTGCGATCGCACCACGCGCTCGAGCGTGTGGCAGCCGACGCAATTCAAGAGCTGCCCCTTCTGAGCATCCGTGCCGGGGACACTCGCCATCCACTCGCCGTTGGAGAGCTGCGCGGCGAGGTCGGAGGTCCTCTTGAGCCTGAGATCGAGCGCGGCGGGCTGCGCCGTGATGTCCACGGCGCCCGGCCCCTCGAGGTCGTAGCCAACGGCGCGGATGCGGATCGAGTGGCGGCCGGGCTCGAGCTTCGCGGCGGGAAAAGCGTAACGGCCTTCCTTGTCACTCACGACGGTGATCGTGACGGTAGCGCCCGCCCTCTTCGCGCTGATGAGCACGCCCTCCATCGCGCCTTCTTCGGCGGAGCTGACTTTGCCGGCGAGCGCTTGAGCGACGGCGCCGGTGGAATAGGCGGCGAGCGCGACGCTCAAAACCGCCGTCGCGACGATTGAATGTGTTCCAAAGCGCATGGGCGCCTCCCCAGAGATGTTCTTGAAAAACCCCGGGTGAAATCCTACTCCGCTTTCACCCCGATCGCGCGCACCAGCCTTCCCCACTTCTCGACTTCGGACGCGCGGTAGGCGCGCGCGTCCGCGGGAGAGGCGCTCGCCTCCGCGTCGATGCCGATGTTCGCGAGCTGCTCCTTCAGCTGCGGGCTCTGCGCGATTTTCGCGAGCGTGGCGTGGAGGCGGTCGACGACGTTCTCCGGCGTGCCGGCAGTGCAGAGGACCGCGTACCAGGTCCAAACGTCGAATCCCGGCAATCCGCTCTCGGCGAGCGTCGGCGTGCCGGGAGCGAAGGCCGAGTGCCTCGCGCCGGTGAGCGCGAGGAGCCTCAGTTTCCCGGACTTGGCGAGCGGCACCACGTTCGCGACCGGCGCGAAGCTCATGTCCACCTGGCCCGACACGAGGTCGGTCATCGCCAGCGCCGCGCCCTTGTAGGGCACGTGCACCAAGTCCACGCCCGTCATCTGCTTGAAGAACTCGGCCGCGAGGTGCAGCGAGGAACCGTTGCCCGAGGAGGCATAGGTGAGCTTGCCAGGCTGGGCCCTCGCGAGAGCGACGAGCTCCTTCACGTTTGCCGCGGGGACGCCCGGGTGCACGGCGAGCGCGCTGTTGCCGGTGGCGACGAGGCTCACGATGTCGAGGTCGCGCACCAGGTCGAAGGGGAGCTTCGCGTAGAGCGCGGGGTTGACGGCGCTGGGGCCGGTCGAGCCGAGCGTGAGCGTGTAACCGTCGGGCGCGGCGCGCGCCACCGCTTCCGCGGCGAGATTGCCTCCGGCGCCGGTGCGGTTCTCGACGATGAAGGGCTGGCCGAAGTTCTCGGCGAGCCGCGCGCCGTAGGCTCGCGCGATGATGTCGTTCGGGCCTCCCGGCGCGAATCCGACCATCACGCGCACCGGGCGCGAGGGGTAGGACTGCGCGAGCGCCGAGGCCTGCAGGACGATCGCTCCCGCGAGCAGCAGCCATCGCGTCCCCGCCATGTCAGCTCCTTCCCTAGTCCGGCACGATGGCATTGCGGCGGATCACCGCGTCCCAGGCGGCTCTTTCCTTTTTCAGGTGAGCGGCGAAGAGCTCCGGAGTGTCGAACACCGGGATCAGGGTCTCGTGCTCGAGCTTCGCGGCGAGCCCCGGCGATTTCATCGCGCGGGCGATCTCGGCGCTCAGGCGCTGCACGATCGCTGCGGGTGTCCCCGCCGGCGCGACCACGCTGAAGGAGCTGTAGATCTCCAGGCCCGGAAATCCGGCTTCCGCGAACGTCGGCACCTTGGGCAGCTGGGGAGCGTGATCGATGATCGCGAGCGGGACGAGCTTCCCCGCCCTGATGTGCGCGAGCGCGACCGCGGCGTCGGGAAAAGCGAAACTCAGCTGCCCGCCGAGAAGCGAGGGCATCATGTTGCCGATGCCCTTGAAGGGCACGTGCAGGAACTTCGCGCCCGAGACTTCCTCGAGCATGCGGATTCCGAGGAAGGTCGGGCTTCCCGTTCCGGCGGATCCGAAGGAAAGCCTCCCGGGATCGCGTTTGCCCAGCGCGACGAGCTCGGCGAGCGTCCTCGCGGGCACCGAAGGGTGAACGCAGATCACGAGCGGCGCGACGACGCCGCGGGCAACCGGCACGAAGTCGCGCTCGGCGTTGTAGGGGAGGTTCTTGTACAAACTCGGGTTGACCGCGATCGCCGGATTCGCGGTGACGAGAAAGGTGTAGCCGTCGGGCGCCGACTTCGCCGCCGCTTCGGCGCCGATGTTGCCGCTCGCGCCCGGCCTGTTGTCCACGATGAATTGCTGCTTGAGCGGCTCGGAGAGCGCCTGCGCGAGCTGGCGCGCGTAGAGATCGGTGCCCCCGCCCGGCGACGACGGCACGATAAACTTCACCGGCCGGGCGGGCCAGGTTCCCTGCGCATGGGCTGATGCGGCCTGCAGCGCCAAAAAAACGACGACGACGGCTCCGAATCCCCGATTCATGACGTTTCCTCCTGCGGCGAAAGTCTACTCTCGCTTCCCGCCTTTCGCGAAGAGTCGGCTCGACGAGATCGGCGCGGAGCGTGGCATACTGATTGCAAAGGAGCCAAGATGCGTAGCGGTAGCGTTGCACGCGCGATGTTGCTGTTTCTCTGCGGATGGCTTGCGTCGGCAGCCGCGCAAACGCAGTACCCGAGCCGCATGGTCAAGGCGATCGTACCCTACACTCCGGGCAGCAGCGCCGACTTGATCGCGAGAAACCTGGGCCCGCGGCTTTCCGAGGCCTGGAAAGTGCCCTTCGTCGTCGACAACCGCGCCGGCGCGAGCGGGATCATCGGCGTGCAGGCGGCCGTGGCCGCCCCCGCCGACGGTTACACCGTCCTCGTCATCGCGGACAACTTCGCCTCCGCTGCGAGCGTGAACCGCAGCTACAACCCGGTCGACGACCTCGAGCCGGTGATCCTGCTCGCGCGGGGCGATTACGCGCTGATGGCCTCGGCGTCTTTTCCCGCGAAGAGCGTCGCCGAGCTGATCGCCATGGCGCACGCGAAGCCCGGCAAGATCTTCTACGCTTCACCCGGCAGCGGCCTGCCCGCGCATCTGATGATGGAGCTGTTCAAATCAACGGTCGGAATCGATATCGTCCACGTCCCGTATCGGAACAATGCCGCCGCGGTCACCGATCTCGCCGGCGGACAGGTGAGCCTCATGTTCACCTCCCTGGGCGTGGCGCTGCCCCTCGCCGAAGGCGGGCGCGTCCGCATCCTCGCCGCCGGCGCCGCAAAGCGCACGCCGCGCACGCCCGGCATCCCGAGCTTGATCGAGGCGGGCGTGAAAGACTTCAACGTCGGCACCTGGTTCGCGATGCTCGTGCCGAAAGGGTCGCCGCGCGAGGCGCGCGCGAAGCTGAACGCGGACGTGGCGACGCTTTTGAAGGAGCCCGAGGTGGCGGACATCATGGCCAAGCAGGGGCTCTCGCCCGCGGGCGGAACGCCGGAGGAGCTGCACGATCTCATCCGGTCGGACTTCGAGCGCTGGACGAGGATCGTGCGCGAGGCGGACATCAAGGCGGACTGATCATGCAAAAAGCAGCAACTCGAATCACCGAAGCCCCCCGTCGGGACGATCCCTTCGAGGATCACTGCTGGAAGGACATCATGCCGCCCGATGTGATCGAGCTCTACTCGAACTACCGGCGCGAAGTCGGCGTCGGTCCCTCGCCCGCGCTCGTCGCGATCGACCTGTACGAGCTCGTGTACCAGGGCGGAGCGAAGCCCGTGCCGGAGGTGATGAAGAGGTATCCGAACTCCTGCGGCGAATACGCCTGGGCGGCGATCGCGCCGACGAAGCGCCTGTTCGCCGCGGCGCGCGCGGCGGGGCTGCCCGTCTTCTACTCGACCGGCGACACGCGGCGGCAGAGCCAGCCGAAGAACGTGCGCGCGACCCGGCGCCAGGGCGTGAGCACCGATCGGGAGCTCTACTCGATCCGGCCCGAGTTCAAGCCGGCCCCCGACGACGTCGTGATCACCAAGGTCCGCGCGAGCGCGTTCTTCGGAACGCCGCTCGCCGCGCATCTCACGCAGCTCGGCGTGAAGAGCGTCATCGTGTGCGGCGAGAGCACCTCGGGCTGCGTGCGCGCGTCCGCGGTCGACGCCTATTCCCACGGCTTTCACGTGACGCTGGTCGAGGAGTGCTGCTTCGACCGCAGCTTGCTCTCGCACAAGGTCAACCTCTTCGACATGCACCACAAGTACGCCGACGTGCTGCACGCGGAGGAGGTCATCGCCCACCTTGAAGGAATGCGGGCGAAGTTGCGATGAGGCCGCGATGAAGCCGCGCGCAGCAACATACGGGCCGTTCCCCTACTCGCCGATCACGCGCCGGCCGCGGCTCGAATGGCCGGGCGGCGCGCGCGTCGCGCTCTGGGTGATCCCGAACATCGAGTTCTTCTCGCTCTCGGAAAACATTCCCGCGGGCGCCGGCGGCTCGGGCGTGAAGCCCCCCGATGTCCCCGCGTGGGCCGCGCGCGATTACGGCAACCGCGTGGGCGTATTCCGTCTGATGAAAGTGCTCGACCGCTACGGGGTGCGCGGCACGGCCGCGCTGAACAGCGACCTGTGCGCGCAGCATCCCGAGATCATCGAGGAATGCAAGGCGCGCAAGTGGGAGTTCATGGGGCACAACGAGAGCAACACGCGCCGCCTGAACGAGCTGCGGGCCGGCCAGGAGAGCCGCACCATCCGCAGCGCGCTCGACACGATCGCCCAAGCGACCGGCTCGCGGCCGGTCGGCTGGCTGGGCTCGGGGCTGCAGGAAACCTGGGACACGCTCGAATACCTCGCCGCCGAAGGCTGCGAGTACGTCTGCGACTGGGTGAACGACGATCAGCCCTACCTGATGACGCTCGAAAGCGGCCGCAGCCTGGTGTCGGTGCCCTACAGCACCGAGATCAACGACAAGCCCGCGTTCGAGAAGCGCAACCGCACGGCGGAGGAGTTCCGCGACATGATCGTGCGTCAGTTCGACGTCCTCTACGAGGAAGGCGCCGAGTCGGGCCGCGTCATGGCGATCGCGCTGCATCCGTATCTCACCGGCGTGCCCCACCGCATCGGCGCCCTCGACGCGGCGCTAGCGCACATTCTCCGGCGCGAAGGCGTGTGGCGCGCGACCGGGGCCGAGATCGCGCAGCACTATAGGGGCCGAAAGCCGACGCATTGAGGCCCCTCAAGGAGGAACGAGGCATGGCGGGTCGTTTGGCGGGAAAGGTGGCGATCGTCACGGGCGGCGGCCACGGCATCGGCAAGGTCTACGCGCTCGGATTGGCGGGAGAAGGCGCGAAGGTCGTGGTCGCCGAGATCGACGCGATCGCCGCCGAGGCCGTCGCCGCGGACTTGAAGCGCCGGGGCTTCGAGGCGATCGCAGTGCGCACCGACGTCGCCGACCCAGCGAGCGTCGGGGCGATGGTCGAGCGCGCGCTCGGGGCATTCGGGCGAATCGACATCCTCGTGAACAACGCGGCGATCTTCGCCACCGTCCCGATGTCGCGCTCGCCCTTCGACGAGATCGAGATCGAGGAGTGGGACCGCATGATGGCGGTCAATCTGCGCGGCACCTGGCTCGCCTCGCGCGCCGTGGTGCCGCACATGCGCAAGCGCGGCTCCGGCAAGATCATCAACATCAGCTCGGGCACCGCCTTGAAGGGCTCGGCGAGCCGCATCCACTACGTCACTTCGAAAGCGGGGGTGCTGGGCTTCACGCGCACGCTCGCGCGCGAGCTCGGGCAACACGGCATCTGCGTCAACTGCGTCGCGCCGGGCAGCACCCTGTCGGAGGAGAATCCGAGCGAGGGCATCGTCAGGATGCGCGCGGCGGCCGCGGGGGAGCGCGCGCTCAAGAGAACGCAGAAGCCCGAGGACCTCGTCGGCGCGATCGTTTTCTTCGCCTCCTCCGAGAGCGACTTCATCACCGGTCAGACTCTGGTGGTCGACGGCGGAGCGTGCATGCACTAGTCGGGCTTCGCGCCGACCTCCCTCACCACCGCCCCCCACCTCGCGTATTCGCGCTTGATCATCTCCGCAAATTCGGCCGGGCTCGCAAGCTCCGGCACGACGCCCTGCGCAACATAGACCTCGCTCAGGTCGCGATCGGAAACCGCGTTCCCGATTTCCGCGTTCAACCGGGAGACGATGCCCGCCGGCAGTCTCGCCGGGCCGACCACACCGACCCAGGCGGTCGCCTCGATTCCGGGAAATCCGGATTCGGCGAGCGTCGGGACCTCGGGCATCAAAGGCACGCGCCCGGCGCTCGTCACGGCCAGCACCTTCACCTTCCCGGCTCGAGCCTGCGGCAAAGTGGTGTTGACGACGTCGAACTTGTAGTCGATGTTGCCGGCGAGCAGCGCCGTCATGGTGGGCGCGCCGCCCTGAAATGGAACGAATACGGCGTCGAAGCCGGCCTGCTTCTTGAAAAGCTCGGCCACGAGGTATACGTGCGTGCCCAGACCCGCCGCCCCGTAGTTGAGCGCGCCGGGTTTTGATCTCGCGAGCGCGACCAGGTCAGCGATCGAATCGACCGGCAGCGTGGCTCGCGCGATCACGGTGAGCGGACTGCTCATGATCGGCGCGATCGCCGCAAAATTCTTCCCGGGGTCGATCCGTGGATTGGAAAACAAGTGCGGCGCGACGGCGAGCGAGCTCACGCTGCCGAGGAGCAGCGTATAGCCATCGGGCGCGGCCTTCGCCACCGCCTCCGAGCCGAGCAGGCCGCCGACCCCCGGCCGGTTCTCGATGACGACCGGCTGGCCGAGGCCTTCGGAGAATTTCTGGACGACGACGCGCGCGACGCTGTCGCTCGACCCGCCCGGAGGGAACGGAACGATCAGGCGGATGGGGCGGCTTGGATACGGCCGTCCTGAGCCCGCCGAAGGCCCCTGCGCTTGCAGCCCGAGCGCGTAAGACATCCCCGCGACGCATAAGGTGAAGCGGATCATCCCGGTGATCATGGAGTTCGTCAGCGCCCGCTCGCTGCAAACGCCTGCGCGGCACGTTCGCGCCCAAGCGCGATCAGCTCCTTCGCGCGCCAGAACTCAAAAAAGCCGCACGCATCGCGCGGTATCTCTACCGTTACGTCGGGCGAGTATGCGGCGAGCTTGAGCCGTGCGATCGTGTTATGCATCGCTTCCATGGATGCGAACGCAATGTCGAAAATCCCGTACTCAGGCGCAGCGCCTGCCTTAGAGCGGCGTAGGCTCTCGATGAACGCACGGATGCGCCGCCGATAGGCGTTGCCGTCAAGGACGGGCGCGCTTGGGAGCACGGACGGCCTAAACTCGATTGGGCCGCCCAGATGGACAGCGACAGTCAGTTCGGTCGTATCGTTGAGAGTGGGCGCAATCGGAACCGGATTCACCAAGCTGCCGTCAAGCAGCTTTCGACCGCGATATTCGAAGGGCGTGAAGATCAGAGGGGTCGCGATCGAGGCGCGGATCGCGTCGAACAGCTTGCCCTCGCGCAACCACACTTCCTCGCCAGACTCGAGGTCGGTTGCGACAGCCGTGAACGATATCGGGAGATTCTCGATGGCGAATTCGCCAATGAGCCCGCGCAGTGCGCCCATGATGCGATCGCCCTTGAAAAGCCCGGCGCGGCGGAACGCCAGATCGAACAAGCGAACGACGTGGATGCGCTCGAGCGCCAACACCCACTCCGTATAAAGTTCGAGTTTGCCCGTAGCGTAAATTCCCCCGACGAGAGCGCCCATGGAGGAGCCCGAGATCGAGCGAATGTTGTAGCCGTTTTCGGTTAGCCACTGAATCACCCCGATGTGGGCCAAGCCGCGGGCGCTGCCACCCCCGAGAACGAGCGATATCGTCGGTGAATCTGCCACCATTTTTCCCACAATTGGCGGAGGGACGCTCTGGCGCGCTGTGACTCGAAGACAAATGCCAGAATCGCAAGCCAGACCAGAGAGGGTCTGTGTTACCCCGGGGCCTCCTTTGTCGAGCTGGAGGACTCGTATCCCTTTATTACCCCTGCACTCTACTACGCCAGTCGCGCCCGCTCAATCGGCCTGCGCGCCGGAATGCTTCACCGCCAGCGCCCAGCGCCGGATTTCCGCGTCGAGAAACTCGCCGAACTCGCGCGCGCCTGCGAAGCTCACGGTCATGCCGGGCCTCTCGAACGCGGCGATCAGCTCGCGGTCGGAGAGGATCCTGCGCAGCTCGGCTTCCAGGCGCGCGATGACGGCGGCAGGCGTGCCCCCCGTGGTCATGACGCCCGTCCAGCCGCTCACGTCGAACTCGGGAAAGCCCGACTCGACCAGGGTCGGCGCGTCGGGGAACATCGGGCTGCGCTCGCGCGAAGTGACCGCGAGCAGGCGGATCTTGCCTGCCTTGATCTGCGGCGCGGAGATGGAGAGCGCGTCGAACATGAAATCGACGTCGCCGGCGAGGAGCGCGGCCATCGCCGCGGGCGCCCCGCGGAAGGGAACGTGCACCGCGTCGAACTTCCCGTAGTACTTGAGCAGCTCGCCGGAGAGATGAATGCTGGTGCCGTTGCCGTTCGAGGCGAAGTTGAGCTTGCCCGGATTGCGGCGCGCGTGCTCGAGGAGTTCGCGGACGCTCGCGACGGGCGTCTTGGCGGAGACCACCAGAACGTTCGCGCCGCTGCCCACGAGCGCGACCGGGGCGAGGTCCTTCTTCGTGTCGAAAGGCAGCGACCGGTACAGCGACACGTTGATCGCGTTGGGCGGCGCCGCGATGAGCAGCGTGTGGCCGTCGGGCGCGCTCTTCGCGACGAAGTCGGTGCCGATATTGCCGCCGGAGCCGGTCTTGTTCTCGATGATGACCGGCTGTCCCAAGGTTTCCGAAAGGCGCGGGCCCAGAGCACGCGCGGTGAAATCGGTGATACCGCCCGGCGGGAAAGTGACGACGAGCCGGATCGGCTTGGAGGGATATTGAGCCAGCGCCGACAGCGAAAGAAACAGTCCGGTGGCGACGAGCGTTACCACCCCGGCGCTTCGCGCCACCCCTCCTTTGAAAGGAGGGGAAAAAATCACGCCGCCTGCTTGGATGCGGCGCGCGGTTTCTGCAGCCGCGGCAGGACTTCCTTCGCGACGAGGGTGATCTGGTCGACCGCTTCCTCGTGCGTCATGTGCCCCGCGTGGCCCATCATGAGGAAATGGCCGAGGCCGCCGACGTTGTCGACGAATTCCGCGAGCTGGCTGGTGACGTCGTCGGGCGTGCCGACGAACATGATTCCCGCCTTGACGAGGTCCTCGATCGCGCCGTGGTGCGTGTCGACGGCCTTGCCTTCGCGCGTGGTCGTGGTGCGCTTGCCGCGCGCCTTGATCATGCGCGCCGCGTCCTTCACCGAAAAATATCCGGGCGGCGTGCCGAAGGGCTCGGCGACGCGGCCCGAGGAGCGCAGGTAACCGACCATGACTTCCGCGCGGCGCAGCGCTTCCTTCCTGTCCTCGGCGATCGCGACGATGCCGAGATAGGAGAAGCGGTCGGGCGCAGGCGCAGGCCGGCCGAGGTCGGCGCAGGCCTTGCGGTAGTGATCGAACAGGTCCTTCGTCTGGAAGCCGGAGAGAAAGGTGCCGAGCACGTAGCCGCGCTCGGCGATCTCGCGGATGTTCTGCGGGCTCCTGCCCGTGATCCACACCGGCGGGTGCGGCTGCTGGTAGACGCGCGGCCAGACGTTGACGTTGCGGTACTGGAAGTGCTCGCCCTGCCAGTCGAACGCCCCGTCGATCGAGGTCATCGCCTTGATGATGAGATCGTGCGCTTCCCAGAAGCGGTCCATCTGGCCGACGGCGGAGCGCACCGAGAGCGGCACCTCGTAGGGCACGCCGCGCACCAGGCCCATCTCCAGGCGCCCGCGCGAGATCACGTCGATCATCGCGAACTCCTCGGCGACGCGCACCGGGTCGAGGCGGTTCGCGATCGGGTAGCCGAGGGTGAGCAGGCGCGCGCGCTTCGTCTGCCGCGCGAGGATCGCGAGCGGAACCGCGGCCACCGGACAGCAGCAGGTGGCGGTCGCGTGGTGCTCGTTGATCATGATGTCGAGACCGAGCTCGTCCGCGAGCATCCATTCGTCGAGGCGGTGGTGATAGTTCTCGGCCATCACGCGCGGATCGCAGTTGCGGCTGGGCAGGATCACGCGCAGGGACTTGTGCTCCGGCGCCCAGGCGTCGGGACACGGTTGCTCGGAAAAGTGGTAGATCCTCATGGTCTCACCTCGTATCTCCACGTCGGCGCGGCCTGTCGCCTGCGAACCCGATCACGTGCCGCGCTACGGCCTCGGGCTGCTCCATGTGCGGGAAATGGCCCGAGTCGGCGATCTCCTCGAATTTGGCGCCGGGGATGGCCGCGCAGTAATCCTTGCCGTAGGCGATCGGCGCGAAGCCGTCGTTCGCGCCCCACAGGAACAACGTCGGGATCCGGATGCGGTGCAGGCGCCCTCTCAGCTTCGGGTTGTACATGTAGGGATTCCACGCGAAGAGCGCGGTCGCCTCGCGGTTGCGCGCCATCGCCGTCAGCTCTTCCTCCGGGAGCGATTCGTAGTCTCGCAGCCACACCGCGGGATCGCGGAACGACAGCTCCTCCCAGCGGCCGCGCGGCGTGGCAAAGATGTCCACGATGTCGCTCTTCTCGCGCGCGCCGAATTTCGCGCCGACCGCCCCGATCAGTACGAGGCGCGACAGGCGCTCGCGAGTCTTGGTCGCGATTTCCGCAGCGATCCATCCGCCGAACGAAGCGCCGACGACGACGAGGTCGCGCAAGTCGAGGTTCTCGATCAGGTCGAGATAGAAATACGACAGGTCGTCCACGGTGGACATCCCTCTGGGCAGCTCCGAGTGCCCGAACCCGGGATGCGAAGGCGCGATCACCTGCGCCTCGCGCGCGAGCCGCTCGATGAAACGCCCCGAGCCGTGAATGCCGATGTGGGGATGGAGGAAGAGGATCGGACGCCCTTTCCCCCGCCTGAGGATTTCGATGTTCACTCCCGCGATTTTTTCGGTGACCGGGCCTTCTGCAGAATCCATGTTTCAGTCCACTTTGATCTTCGCCTCGCGTATCACCTTGCCCCAGCGCTCGTATTCCGTCTTCAGCAGCTCGCGGAACGCCGCGTCGCTCATGGGTTGCACTTCTGCGCCCTGCTTGAGCAGCACATCCTTCACGTCGGGCTGCGTGAGGATGCGGTCGATCTCGACGTGCAGTCTCGCGAGGACCGCGCTCGGAGTCGCCGCGGGCGCAAACAAGGCGTTCCAGATTACCACGTCGAAACCCGGAAAGCCGGACTCGGCGACGGTCGGGATCTCCGGCGCAAAAGCCGAGCGCCGCGCGCCGGTCATGGCGATGCCGCGCAGCTTTCCGGAGCGGATGTGCGGCAGCACTGTCGGCGCCGCCGCGAGCATGACTCCGACGCGCCCGCCGAGCACGTCGTTGACCCCGGGCGGTCCGCCCTTGTAGGGCACGTGCACCATCTGGATCCCCGCGGTGAGCTTCAGCAGCTCGCCGGACAGGTGCGCGGGCGAGCCGTTGCCCGCCGAGGCGTAGTCGACCTTGCCGTCCCGGGCCCTGACGTAGTCGAGGAATTCGCGGAACGAGGCGACCGGCACTACTGCCGGATTGACGAAGAGCAGCAAGGGATTCACGGTCAGCATCGCCACCGGCGCGAGGTCCTTCATCGGATCGTAGGCGAGCGCCATCAGATGCGGATTGGTGGTGATGTTCGCGTTGCTGCCCATCACCAACGTGTACCCGTCGGGGGCGGAGCGCGCCACGGCCTCAGCGCCGACGCTGCCGTTCGCCCCGACGCGGTTTTCCACGACGACCGGCTGCCCGAAGCCTTCCGAGAGCTTCTGCGCGACCACGCGCGCCGCGAGGTCCGAGCCGCCGCCCGCGGGGAACGCGACCACGATCCTGATCGCGCGCGAGGGGTAGGTTTGCGCCGCGCAGGAAAGCGCAAAGCCGAGCGTAAGAAGAAGCGGTGCCGCGCGGACGCGCATCACAGCCGCGCCTGCAGAAACCGCAGCAACCGCTGCGCGAAGAATCCGGAGTGGCTTCCCGGCTCGTCGATCGGGTCGCCGATCCAGAAGTGCGGCGCGCCGGCGATCACGGCCGGGCGCACGTAATGCCCGGCCTGCTTGAGCGCCTCGAGGAACGCTTCGCTTTGGGTCGCCGGATCGACGATGTCGTCCGCAGTGCCCCAGGCGAGGAAAAAAGCGGTGCCGCTGTTCCTGGCGGAGACGTAGGAAAGCGGCGAAGCGTCGAAGTAGATGCGCCGGTCGTCGATGAGGCTCGCGCCGAGAAACTTCTCGACGATTGGGTCGCGCGGGCGCGAGATCTGGTCGTGGCGCCACTGGCGCGCGAGATCGAGGACCGCGTAGATCGGCACGCAGACTTTCACCGCCGTCGACTCGCGGCCGTGGGGATCGGCGGCGTTGCCTTCGCGGAACAGCGCGTGCTCCCCCGCGAGCGCGACGAGCGCCGCGAGGTGCCCGCCCGAGGAATCGCCCATGAGGGCGATTCGCTCCGGGTCGATCTTGAGCTCCGCCGCCCTGCCCTTCGCGAACTGCACCGCCGCGCGCACGTCCTGCACCGCCTCCGGATAGACCTTCTCCGCGGGCTTGGACAAACGGTGCGTCACCGCGAGCACTGCGTAGCCGCGCTCGGCGAGCCAGGGCCCGAGGATGCGGTAGTTGTCGAGATTGGCGAGGCGCCATCCTCCGCCGTGAACCGCGATCACGAGGGGAAATTTCCCCGGCCCCTTCGGCGCATACAGCTGCCCTTTCAGCGATACGCCGCCGTGGACCGCATATTCGATTTCGCGGCGCTCGCCGGCTGCACTGTTCATTTTCCTTCGCTCCCCTTTTCCGCGGCGGCCAGACCGTTACTATAACGTTACAATGAACCGGCCATGAAGCCCGCCGCGCTCGCAGCCGCTCTGGTCGCGCTCGCCTGCTGCGCGAAGGCTCAAGGCCAGTCCTTTTCCGAGCTCGCCCTGGACGGCCGGCCCGAGCGCTTCGAGCGGCTCGTCGCCGGGGCGAAGGAGGAAGGCGCGCTCACTCTGTACACCTCGATCCCGGAAAAGGACATGGCTGCGCTCACCGCCGATTTCCACAAGCGCTACGGCGTCAAGGTGAACGTCTGGCGCGCCTCCTCCGTCAAGGTCCTGCAACGCGCCACGGCCGAAGCGCGCGCGAACCGCTGGGACTTCGATGCGGCCGCGATTTCGTCGCCCGAGATGGAGGCGATGCACCGGGAGCTGCTGCTGCAGGAGGTGCGCTCGGTCCATCACGCGGACCTGGCTCGCGACGCGATGCCTTCGCACCGGGCCTGGGTGCCGCAGTTCCTGAACGTATTCGTGCAGGCGTACAACACCTCCCTCGTGAGGAAGGAGGATCTGCCGAAGTCCTACGCGGAGCTCGCGGACCCGAGGTGGAAGGGCCGGCTGGGCGTGGAGGCGTCCGACAGCGAGTGGTACTGCGGCGTGCTCACGCACCTGGGCGGGGAAAGCGGCGCGAAACTGTTTCGCGACATCGTCGCGACGGCCGGCTGGTCGGTGAGGAGCGGCCATACGCTGCTCGCGAACCTCGTCGCCTCGGGCGAGGTGCCGCTCGCGCTGACCGCCTACAGCTACCGCATCGAGCAGTTGAAGAGCGCGGGCGCGCCGGTCGAGTGGTTCGGCATCGACCCGGTGATCGGCCGGGCCAACGGCGCCGGAGTTTCCAGGCGGCCTCCGCATCCCAACGCCGCCCTGCTCTTCTACGAATACCTGATCAGCGACGCGCAGCCCCTGATGGTGAAAATGAACTATCTCGCTGCGGACACCCGGATCGCCTCGTCCCTGCGCGGGGTGAAAGTCAGGTTCATCGACCCGCGCATGCCGCTCGAGGAGCTCGACCGCTGCGCAAAAGCGTTCGACGAGCTGAATGGCGGACGCGGCACACGATAACGGGAGGGCTCAGGGAAGCGGCAGCAGCGGCTTCCTGCCTTCGTGCAGCTGCTGGTCGAAGGCGGTGAGCATCACCGCAGTGAACGCGTAGTTCGCCATGAGCGCGGTGATGTTCACGACCGCGGTCTGCCCGAAGACCCTCACCATCTCCGCGTAGGTCTCGGCGCGGACTTTCCGGTCGCGAAAGAGCTCGCGGCCGAACGCTATGATCGCCGCCTCCTTTTCCGGCGCTCCCGTGACGGGCTTGCGGAACTTAACTGCGTCGAGGATCTCGGGATCCAGGCCCTCCTTCAGGGCGACAGGCTCGTGCGCCGTCCACTCGAACTGGCTGTCGAACTCGCGCGCGGTCACGAGGATCGCAAGCTCTCTCAGGTGCGGCGCTAGCGGCACCTCGTTGCGCAGGATGCGGTTCATCTCCCGGAACGGCTCTCCCACCCTGGGGCTGTGCAGCCAGATCCCGGCGGGCCCCTGAAACCCCGCGAGCGTGGGGCGTTTCGGATCGAGAACCGAGTCGTAGACGCGCTTTCCCTGCTCGTCGAGCGCCTCGCGCTTCGGGAGCGGCAGCCGGGAGCGTGATTCGGGATGGATGTCTTTGGGTAGAGTCGTCATGGTCGGCACCTTGGAAGCTTCCTCGCGCTGCGGTCCGGGCGCGGCGCAGCCCGCGAGCACGGCGAAAACGATCAAAATCAGCCGGATCGATTTCATTGTGCGCCTCCTTTACTCCTTCACCGCTCCGGAGTGCTTGATCGCGAGCGCGAACTTCGCGATCTCCGCGTCCCAGAATTTGCCGAACTCGGCTGCGCCCATGAAGCGCACCGTGAGGCCCGCGTTTTCGTAGGCCGCGACGACCTGCGGCAGCGCGAGCGAGCGCCTGATTTCCGCTTCGAGCCGCGCGATGATTGCGCCCGGCGTGCCGGCGGTGGTCACGACGCCCGACCAGCCGTTGATCTCGAAGTCCGGATATCCCGACTCGATCATCGTCGGCACCTCGGGCAGCTGCGGCACGCGCCGCGCGCTGGTCACCGCGAGGGCGCGCACCCTGCCGGCGCGGATATGCGGCAGCGAGGGCGGCACCGAGTCGACCATGATGTCGACGTCGCCAGCGAGGAGTGCAGTCATCGCCGCCGCCGCGCCGCGATAGGGCACGTGCACGATATCGACGCCGGCGTAGTACTTGAGGAGCTCCGCGGAAAGGTGCACCGAGGTTCCGGCGCCCGTCGAGGAGTAATTCATCTTGCCGGGATTGCGGCGCGCGAGCTCGAGGAGCTCGGCGAGCGTTTTCGCGGGCGTGCGCGGGCCTGCGACGAGCACGTTCGGTATCACCCCGACGAGGGCGACCGGGGCGAGGTCGCGGCGCGGATCGAAAGCGAGGTCCTTCACCATCGACTGCACGATCGCCACCTGCGGCGTCGCCGAAAGCAGCGTGTAGCCGTCGGGCGCGCTCTTCGCGACCGTTTCGCCGCCGGCGACGATGCCGCCGCCGGGCCGGTTCTCGACCACCACCGGCTGGCGCAGCGCTTGAGAGAGGTGCGGAGCGAGCACGCGCGGGGTGATGTCGGCGATTCCGCCGGGCGCGCTCGCGACGATGTAGCGGATCGGGCGGCTGGGGTAGTCGCTCTGGGCGCGGGCCCCACCCTCGAGCGCCGCGCAGGCGAGCAACGCGACGAAGAGGCTCGCGTGCGATCTCATCCGATCATCCCTCCCTGATGCCGACACGCGGGAGTATAGCCGCGTCCCGGGGAGACGCGCCCAGGCTGCTGTCTTTGAAATGACGACATGCGGTCGTCATAACGCCACAACAAATTCGAATTGCTACGACGGCGGAAAAAGAATCGGCCACCCGCCAGACCGTACGTCGTCTCTCGATAAGCTCGAATTTGCTAGAGTTCCGGCATCGTGAGCCGGATCGTCAGCCGCGTATCAATAGCCCTTGCGCTCCTGTGCGCTGCTTTCGCCTGCCCGGTTCAAGCCCAGCCCGGCGGCAAAGTGATGCGCATCGTCGTGCCCTTCGCCGCGGGCGGCGCGCGCGAGGTGCTCGCGCGCACTTTCACCAGCGAACTGGGCGCGGCGCTGAGGGTGACCGCGATCATCGACAACCGCCCCGGCGCAGGCGGCGCGATCGGCACGGCGAGCGTCGCGAAGGCGGCGCCCGACGGCCAGACGCTCATCTTTGCGGCTTCGAGCCACAATATCACCGCGCTCCTCGGCGCGAGTCCCGCGTACGACCCGATACGGGATTTTGCGGCGGTCGCCAACATCGGCATGCAGAGCTACGTGCTCATGGCGAGCGCGTCGGTCCCGGCAAAGACCGTCGCCGAATTCCTCGCGTACGCAAAGGCGAATCCCGGCAAGCTCAACTACGCTTCCGCGGGCCACGGCAGCTCGAGCCATCTGGCGATGGCGTACTTCGCGAGCCTGGCGGGGCTGGACATGGTGCACATCCCCTTCAAGTCCACGGCGGACGCGAACAACGACGTGCTCGCCGCGCGCTCGCACGCGGTGATCGTGCCCAATGTCGGCGCCATTCCTTTCGTCAAGGACGAGCGCATCCGGCTCCTGGGCGTGACTTCGCTGAAGCGCTCGGCCTTCCTCCCCGGGGTGCCGCCCGTCGCCGGGAGCGTTCCCGGATACCGGTTCGATTCCTGGTTCGGCCTGCTCGCGCCGGCGAAGACGCCCGCGACGGTGATCGCGCGCATCAACGCGGCGGTGGCGAAGCTGCTGCGCGAGCCGGTGATCCTCGCGCGGCTCGCCGGCCAGGGCGTAGCCCCGCGTCCCTTGAGCCCCGAGGCGTTCGAGCGGCTCGTGCGCGAGGACTACGAGGACATGGCTAAGGTGGTGAAGACCGTCGGGCGCATCGAATGAGCGCCGTCATCGATCTCCACGCGCACGTCATTTCCGCCGACGCGCAGCGCTACCCCCTCGCGCCCTTGAGCGGGCATCCCTCGGATTGGTCGCTCGAGCGGCCCGTGAGTTTCCAGCGGATGATCGCCGCGATGGACGAGGCGGGCATCGCGAAGACGGCGCTGGTGCAGGCCTCGACCAGCTACGGCCACGACAATTCCTACGTCGCCGACGCAGTCGCTGCGCACCCGGAGCGTTTCGCCGGCGTCTTCTCGGTGGACGTCCTGCAGCGCGACGCTCCCGAGCGCATCGACTATTGGGTGAGCAAGGGGCTCACCGGCCTGCGCGTATTCATCGCCGGGCACACTGCCGCGGTGAAGGACGCGCGGCTGGACGACAGCCGCTCGTTTCCCGCGTGGGAATACGCGGGCAAGGCCGGAATCCCCGTGTCCGTGCAGCTGCGCGCGGCCGGACTTCCCCAGCTCGCGACGGTGCTCGAGCGCTTTCCGCGCGTGCGCGTCATCCTCGACCACATGGCGAGACCGACGATGGCCGACGGACCTCCGTATGCCGCCGCGGCGAGCCTGTTCGCGCTAGCGCGCCATCGGAATCTTTACCTCAAGCTCACTACGCACAACGTACGCGAAGCGCGTCAAGGCAGGGCGACGCCGGAGAGTTTTTTTTCCCGAGTTGTGAGCGAATTCGGCGCGGAACGCATCGCCTGGGGCTCGAATTTCCCCGCCTCAGAGGGCAGCCTGCCGGGCCTCCTCGCCGAGGCGCGCGCGGCGTTCGAAGCGCTGCCGCAGCGGGACCACGACTGGATTTTTTTCCGCACGGCGCAATCGCTCTACCCTATAATCCGGGAGTCCGGGTCTTCGAACCCCAAGAAAAAGGAGGACAGGTGAGAACTTCGCCGGTTTTTGTATCGGTCGTTTTTGTCTCGCTCGTTTTTGTCTCGCTCGTCTTCGCGGCCGATGCTCTCGCGCAAATGCCCGCCCAAGGTCCGACGCAGGTGGCTCAAGGCGCCGGCGGCGCGTCGCAAGGCGCCGTCGCGACGGCGTCGTCAGGCAGCGCCATGTCGACCCTGGTATCCCTGATCGCTGCGGGGGCGGCCGCGACGGCGGCAGTGGTCACGTCCAATACGACCACGAGCTCCTCCAACCATTAGGCGGGGAACACGCCGCTGCGAGCGCACTTGCGCGCCCGCGGCCCGGCCGCGGGCGCCCGCCGGAACGTCCCGATGGCGGGGCTTCCCGCCGCCCCGCGCCTGACCCCTACACAAATGCGCCGGCAAGGCAGAAAATAGTTGCGGCGGATTTTTCCTTAGGAGCTCCTCGATGATCACCCTGAACGTCAACGGCAAACCCATGTCGGTGGACGCCGATCGCGACACGCCTCTCCTGTGGGTGCTGCGCGACCACCTCGGCATGACCGGCACCAAGTACGGTTGCGGCATGGCGCTGTGCGGCGCCTGCACCGTTCACGTGAACGGACATCCCGCGCGGTCCTGCTCGACGCCGCTCAGCTCGGCGGCCGGCAAGAGAATCACGACGATCGAGGGCATCGGCCACACCAAGGAAGGCAGAGTGCTGCAGGAGGCCTGGGTCGCGAACGACGTGCCGCAGTGCGGCTACTGCCAGTCGGGCCAGATCATGAGCGCCGCGGCGCTGCTCGCCAAGGTGAAGCGCCCGACCGACGCCGAAATCGAGAGCGCCATGAGCGGCAACGTGTGCCGTTGCGGCACCTACAACCGCATCAGCCTCGCCGTGAGGCAGGCGTCGCGGAATCTGAAATGACGCGCCGGGAGAAAGGCATGAACGAATTCGGAATCATCAACCTCAGCCGGCGCGACTTCCTCAAGGCGGGCATGGGGCTCACTCTCGGGGTCACCGTGCCGTCGCTCGCGCAAATGGCCGGCCCCGGCCAAGGCGGAGGAAGCGTCGTCGCGGCCGGCGCTCTCGAACCCAACGCCTTCGTTCGCATCGGCACGGACAGCACGGTCACCGTGATCGTGAAGCACCTCGAGATGGGCCAGGGCACATACACGGGCCTGCCGACGCTCGTCGCCGAGGAGCTCGACGCCGACTGGAGCCAGATCCGGGTCGAGGGCGCGCCTGCGGACGCAAGCCGCTACAACAATCTTTTCCTCGGCGCGATGCAGGGCACGGGCGGCAGCACCGCGCTCGCAAATTCGTACGAGCAGATGCGCAAGGCGGGCGCCGCGGCGCGAGCGATGCTGCTCGCCGCGGCGGCCGAGCGCTGGAACGTCGCGCCGGACTCGATCACGATCGCGCGCGGCGCGGTGGTGCACGAGCCTTCGAACCGCAAGGCGACCTTCGGCCAGCTCGCGGCGAGCGCGGCCAAGATTCCGGTCCCGCAGGACGTGAAGCTCAAGGACCCGAAGGATTTCGCCCTGATCGGCCGGCGACTGACGCGCACCGACACCCGCGCCAAGTCGAACGGCACGGCGATTTACACGCAGGACGTGAAGCTCCCCGGGATGCTCACGGCCCTCGTCGCGCATCCGCCGCGCTTCGGCGGAAAGCCCAAGGCCTTCGACGCGGCGAAAGCGAAAGCGGTGAAGGGCGTGGTCGACGTGGTGGCGATCCCCCAGGGCGTTGCGGTGCTCGCGAGCGATTTCTGGTCCGCGAAAAAGGGCCGGGACGCGCTCGCCGTGGAGTGGGACGAGTCGGGCGCGTTCAAGCTGGGCTCTGCCGAGATCATGGCCGAGTACAAGAGCCTTGCCGCAACGCCCGGCCTGCCCGCGAGGAAGGAAGGCGATCTTCCCGGAGCGTTCGCCCGCGCGGCGAAGACGCTCGAGGCGGCTTACGAGTTCCCGTATCTCGCGCACGCCTGCATGGAACCGATGAACTGCGTCGTGAAGCTCTCGGCGGACGCCTGCGAGATCTGGAACGGCGAGCAATTCCAGTCGATCGACCAGCCGGAGGTCGCGGCGGTCCTCGGAATGAAGCCCGAGCAGGTCAAGCTCAACATGCTCTTCGCCGGCGGCAGCTTCGGGCGCCGCGCCAATCCGCACGCGGATTACCTCGTCGAGGCGACGCAGATCGCGAAAGCCATCGAGGGCCGCGCTCCGGTGAAGCTCGTGTGGACGCGGGAGGACGACATGCGCGCGGGCCACTACCGCCCGATGTACTACCACGAGCTGAAGGCGGGCCTGGACGCGCAAGGAAACCTCATCGCCTGGCAGCACCGCATCGTAGGGCAATCGATCCTCGCGGGCACCGCGTTCGAGGGCATGATGGTGAAGGACGGGATCGACGCGACTTCGGTGGAGGGCGCGGCGAACCTCCCGTACGCCGTTCCCAATCTGGGCGTGGAGCTGCACTCGCCCAAGATGGGCGTTCCGGTGCAGTGGTGGCGCTCGGTCGGCTCGACCCATACCGCGTTCTCGACCGAGACCTTTCTTGACGAGCTCGCCCTGGCGGCCGGAAAGGATCCCTACCAGTTCCGCCGCGCGCTGCTCGCGAAATCCCCGCGGCACGAGACCGTGCTCAAGATGGCGGCGACCGAGGCGGACTGGAACACGCCCCTGGTGTCGGCGCGGGTCGGCGACCGGCGCGGGCGCGGAATCGCCGTGCACGAGTCGTTCAACACGGTGGTCGCGCAGGTCGCGGAAGTCACCGTCAGGCGCGACGGCTCCTGGCGCGTGGACCGCGTCATGTGCGCGGTGGATTGCGGCCTGGCGGTAAACCCGGACGTGATCCGCGCGCAGATGGAAAGCGGGATCGTATACGGCCTCACCGCGGCCATGCACGGCGCGATCACGCTGAAGGACGGCGTGGTCGAGCAGTCGAATTTCCACGACTACATTCCGCTGCGCATGAACGAGATGCCGCGGATAGGCGTGTACATCGCGCGCTCGAACGAGAAGCCCACCGGCGTGGGCGAGCCGGCCACGCCGGTCATCGCGCCTGCAGTCGCGAACGCATTGTTCGCGGCCACCGGCAAGCCGATTCGCTCGCTGCCTATCCGGATTCAGGCCTAGCCAGATGTAGCCGAAGTGCTACGGCCACACAATTTGAAACACTTTATTCGCGCCGCGCGGCTCGGGACTTTGCTAGCATTTGAATCATCGTCCCGGAGCACGCGATCATGAAGACGCTCATCTCATCCGTGATTCTGCTGACCGCCGCCTGCGCACCGGTTTATGCCCAGATCTACAAGTGGGTGGACGAAGCCGGCAAGACTCACTACTCGGACCAGGCGCCCGCGGTCGGGAAGAAGTCCGACACGGTCGCGGACAGAATTTCGGTCTATTCGCCCGATCCGTCTTTCCTCGCGCGCGCCGCGGCGAACGCCGCACCGGACCCGGCCCTTTCGGACAGGGTGGACCGGCTGGAGCGGCAGCTGCATGCCGAGCGGCTGGCGCGGCAACAGGTCGACCTTGCCGCCTTTTCGCAGGCGGCCTATGAGCGCTGCATTTCGGAACGGCGCGTGGATTGCGACAGTTACGGCGGAACCATGCCGTATGCTGGGCCTATCGCGGTGGTCCCGGTCAGGCACCGTCGTCCCGTGTTCGTGCGCACCTCGTTCACGGGACGGGGCGCGGGAAACGTCGTGGGCCCCGGCATCATGCCCGGAACTTTCAACGGCCCGAACGCGATCACCGCGGGAAACTTCACCTCCCGCTAGGGCGCGACGCGCACGCCGTCGGAGCGAGCTCGGCTCTCACCCCAGGCGCGGTCGCCAGGGGCGTGGCGGCGCATGCCGAGAGGAATACCGCTAGCGCGGCGACGGGCGTGCAGAGCGGCGATTCGTTCCCCTTCATGCGAACCCCTCCGTATTGTCTTTTGCGGTGCTATATTGTAGCGGCCCAGGGGAGTCATCGCTTTGAAGAAGGAGATGGAAATGAAAGGAAGTGGATTGCACGCTGTGGGCGCCGCGCTCGCTGGAGCATTCACGCTGTGCGGCTGCGTCAGCACGGGCACGTACGAGAAACTGGAAGCGGACAAGAATCAGGAGATCGCTGCGCTGCAGAAACAGCGCGGCACGCTCCAGGAGCAGGTGCAGACTCTGCAGTCGCAGCGCTCTGCGCTGGAGCAGCAGCAGGCGGACCTGAGCAGGCAGATCGCCGCGCTGGAGCAGCAAAAGACGCAGCTGCTGACCGCCACCCAGCAGGACAAGTCGCAGTATGACTCGCTGGTGCGCAAGCTGTGCCCGGGCGCGGGGCTCGACGGCGCTTGGTTGACACTGCTCGTCCAGCGGTCCACTAGAACGTATACGGGCCGGTGCGGCTGCGCCTGGTCGATGCCGATGCGCTCCTGGCCGGGACCGAGCCTCCAGAGGTTCGAAAGGTAATGGCCGGGGCCGCGCCCGTCCTGCGTCACCGAGTCGAAGCAATCGAGACGCGCCTCCCGTTCGGGAATGGCGCGGCACTTTTCCAGCACCCCATCCGCTCCGAATGCCGGTGCGAGCGCCACCGACATCGCGAGGAAAATTGCGCAAGGCAGGCCGATCGACGGGGTTCTTTCCATCGCGACGATACCGGCGCTCTCTAGCCGCCCAGCGGTCTTTGCTCCGCCGCGAGCGCGTAGTACTCCCAGGCCCGCTCCACGACCCGAGGGCTGATCTGATCGCTCACGCTCGCCGCTTCCTCGCGGCTGTAGGCGCGCAGGCGCGCGGCGTCCCCGCCGGCGGCGGCGAGCATGCGCAGCTGCATCGCGGCGCTCTCCTCCAGCATGCACGCGGCCACGGTGGCGGCGCGCACGTCGGGGAGCGCAGTGGTGATGCCGTGGCCGCGCATCATGACGGCGAGTCCCGAGCCCAGCTTGCGCGCGAGCAGGTCGCCCAGCTCGCGCGTGCGGATGAGGCCGATGCGCTCGTACTCCGGCACGCCTGCGTAGAACGCCCCGCCCTGGTTGTGGACGACGCGATGCGGTTGCCCGATCTGCGTGAGGCAGACGCAGGCCGGAGGATGTGCGTGGACGATGCCGCCCACGTCGGGTCGGGCGGCGTAGATGCGCGCGTGGATCCAGAGCTCGCTGTTCGGCGTCCCCCTGCCCGAGAGAATCTTGCCTTCGCTGTCCAGAACCAAGAGCGTGCTCGCGCTGGCGAGACCGGGGCTGCGCCGCGTGGGCATGAAGAAGGTGTCGGTGCCCGGGATGCGGGCACTCGCATGCCCGAAGGCGTTGGAGAGGCCGAAACGCTCGACGATGAGGTTGGCGAGCGCCACGTCGCGCTTGAGCGTGGGTTGCGCCCCGCGACGGCTCGCGCTACTCATGCTTCGCCTCGTTCCGCAAGGCGAGCAGGGCTTCGGCGACGGGCGCCGCGCTTTTCTCGCGTCCGGTGAGCTCGTAGATCGAAGCCCCGGGGGCGAGGGCGCGCTCGAGCCACTGCACTGCGCGAATCTTTCGGAAAATCCCGGCGCTGCGGTAAACCTCCTCCGTCGCGAGTATCGTCCAAGGGAGCTCGTAATAGCGCGTCTCGTCGGTGAAGGGGCGGTTGCCGACCTGCACCGCCTTCGCGGAGGCTTCGCCGCGCAGCGCGGCGGGAGCCTGCGCGGGAAGCTCGCGCAGCCAGTCGCGGTCGAGCGAGCCGAGCCACCACGCGCCCACGCGATGCAGCGCGAAAAGCGCAAATCCCGAGACGCCCAGGAAGTCTTCCTGGGGCTCGGGCCACGCCGGATAGTCCGCCCATCGCGCCCGGCCGGCGACGACGCGGCTCTTCAGCCAGTCCACTCCGCGGTCCACCGCGGCGGCGACCCGTTTCCTCTGCCCGCGGTCGGGCTGAAGAGGCGCCTGCGCGTGCAAGGCGAGGATGGCGGCCGCCGTCCCGTAGCTCGAGGTGAACTTCTCCTCCTGAGCGCCCCCGAACAGGGGCCACCCCCCGTCCGCACTCTGGGCCGAAAGGAGGAACTCGAGCTCGCTCTTGTGAGCCGGAATCCCGTACTGCGCGAAAGTCCACAGCACCCACGACGTGACGCCGAGGTGATTCGGATGCTTGCCCTGGGGAAACCGGCGCCAGCAGGCGCATTCGGGTCCGGCCATGGAGCGGAAATACTGCTCGACCCGTTTGACGTCGATCCGGCTCGCGTAGTCCGGATCGTTTTCCCTGAGCGCGACGAGAATCCGGGCGGAGGTCCAGGTCTCGCCGGCGAGCTTTCTTTTCCTGTCGAGGCGGCCGTCGAGCGCCGCGGCAAGCTCTTTCGCTTTTTCGCGGACGGCGCGGCGCGTTTCGTCCGGCAGCGGCACGACCCGGTTCGAGGTGAATATCACGCGGCCGTAGCGGCCGGCCGCTTCCGGAAAAATCGCCGCGAAACCGATCCCGAGCACGAGCACGGCTACGAGCGCCGCGCCCCTGAGCTTGCGCCCGTCGCTTTGACAGACCCAAGCTTCGACGGCTTCGAGTCGCCTCGCCGTGCGCGGGCTCACCTTGCCCACCTGGACGATCCCCCGATGCAGCCAGCTCCCGACGGCATCGACGGCTTTCACGGCATGCCGGCGCAGCTTGTCGACGTAGGGACGCAGCCTGTCGGTAAGGGGCCGCAGCTTATCGACGTAGGGTCGCAGCTTGCCGATATAGAAACGCGTTTTGCCGACGTAGGGACGCAGCTTGTTGGCGTGGAGGCGCGCTTTGTCGACGTAGGGACGCAGCCGGGCGGCGTATGACCCCAGCGCCTGCGCGTACGCGCCGAGCTTCTTCGCGGCTGGGCTCGCTTTGCGCATGGCCTCAGATGCCGACGAGGAGCTTGCCGACCGTGCCGCCGCTTTCCTGCGCTTCGTGTGCCTTGGCCGTTTCATCGAGCTTGAAGATGCCTGCGACGTGGGGGCGGTAGCGCCCCGCCTCGAGCGCGGCGTTCAGGTCGCGCGCGGCCGCCCAGTGCGCTTCGCGGGGCATGACGTATACGAGGACGAAGTGCACGCTTATTCCCTGCCGCATGATAGCGGTGAACGGGATGCGCGGCGCGCTGTCGGACGCACCGGACGAGTAGGTAGCGATTACTCCGTTGGCCTTCAGCACCGCGCGATTGAGCTCGAGGTTCGCCTCGAAGGCGACTTCCACCACGCGGTCGACACCCGGTCCCCGCGTGAACGCCCTGATTCTCTCGGCGGCGTCGTCTGTCTTGCGGTTGACCACGAGATCGGCGCCCGCCCCGCGTGCGACCTTCTCCTGCTCGGGCCGGCTCACGGTAGTGGCGACGCGCGCTCCACCCCATTTTGCGAGCTGGATCGCCGCGTGGCCGACCGCGCCGCCGCCGCCCGCGACGAGCACGGTCTGCCCTTGAATACCCCCGTCCCGAAAAAGGCAGCGGTGCGCAGTCATCCCGGCGATGCCGAGGCAGGCTCCGATCTCGAAGCTGGCGCCCTCGGGAAGACTCACTGCATTCTCCGAAGGGATCGCGACGTATTCGGCGGCGGTGCCGAAAGCGCGGCCGCGCTGCGCCTCGTAAATCCACACGCGCTCACCTATCCTCGATCGCGGCACGCCCGGCCCGACCGCGTCGATGACGCCGGCTCCGTCCTGATGCGGAATCACGCGCGGAAACGGCATTTCCATGCTTCCGTCCCAGCCGCCGCGCAACTTCGTGTCGGTCGGATTGATTCCGGAAAAATGCAGCTTGACTCGGACTTCGCCAGGCGCGGGCTGCGGATCGGGCAGCTCGCCGAGCACGAGGACTTTCGTCGCAGGCCCTTTGCGCTCGTAGTACGCCGCCCTCACGCGGTTTCCTTCTTCGCGTCCGGGCGTTTGTGACGGAAGCCGCGCTCAAAATGCCCCCGGCCTTCGAGATCGCCCTGCTCGAAGATCCAGGTATAGCCGCCCTTCGGATTGGAGAGGATTTCCCAGGCGTTGTCGTCGGCGTCCCAGAAAAGGAAGCTGTAGGTTCCGTGGCGCGCGGAAGGTTTGCCGATGTCGTGCAGCCCCCACGTCTGCGCCTGCGAGTGGCACGCCCGCCAGGCTTCGTCCACGTCGGCGTCGGTGGCTACGTCCAGGCCGTTGTGGTAGACGCGCGGCATGCGCTCTTTCTTCTTGGTGTAGACGACGGCGTACACATGGTTGCCGCCGAGGCGGATCATGAGGGACACCGGGCTGGTGCGCACCACTTCCAGGCCGAGGAACTCCTCGTAGAAACGGCGCGTCGCCTCGAGATCTTTCGAGCCGAGCGTGCCGTGCGAGATGAATTTCGTCTTGAGCACGGAACGAGCCATAGCGCTACTCCAGCTTGATTCCCGATTCCTTGATGAACTGCCCCCACATCCGATAATCGGCGCGCACGCGCTCGGCGAATGCCTGAGCCGGACCGCCGAGCGGCTCGGCGCCGACCTCGAGCAGCCGCTGCCTCGTCCTGGGCTCCTCGATCACCGCCTCCAGCTTCTCGTTCAGCAGGCGCACGATTTCGGGGCTCGTCGCTTTCGGCGCGAAGATGCCGAACCAGGCGCTCATCTCCCAGCCCGGCAGTCCCGCCTCCGCGGAGGTCGGCACTTCGGGCAGTCCGGCGAGGCGCCGCTTCGATGCGGCCGCGAGCGCGCGCAGCGCGCCGCTCTTGAGATACGGCTGCGCCGAGCCGTAGCTCATCGACATGACCTGCAGGCGGCCCGCGATGAGATCGGGGAGCGCCGGCCCCACGCCCTTGTACGGCACGTGCACGAGCTGCAGGCCCGCGAGGCGCGCGAATTGATCTACGGCGAGGTGCGGCGGGCTCCCGGTCCCCGCCGAGCCGTAGTAGACCTTGCCGGGATTCGCCCTGGCGTACGCGATGAACTCCGCGAGATCAGTGGCTGCAATCGAATTCGGGACGACCAGAATGTGCGGCGCCTCGGCGAAATTGAACACCGGGACGAGATCGACCAGCGGATCGAAGACGAGCGAGTGCTCGAGGAAAGGCTTGATGACGAGATTTCCCCCCGCGCAGATCATCAGCGTGTGTCCGTCGGGGGGCGATTTCACCACGTATTCGATGGCGACGTTGCCCGAGGCGCCCGCCTTGTTCTCGACCACGACCTGCTTGCCGAGCTCCCGCGCGAGGCCCTCGGCGGCGAGGCGCCCGAGGATATCGGTGAGCCCGCCCGGTGAAGTATCCACGACCATCCGGATCGCGCGGTGCGGATACGCACCCTGGGCTGCGGCGAGCGTCGCACCCGTGCCCAGAGCAAGGCCGAGGAGGCCGACCGTTCCGAGGAAAGCGGCGCGAGGCGATTTCATTCTGTTCTTGTTCGGATGCCGATCGCAAGTCTACGCCATTGCCGGTGCCGCGGTCATCGTTGCGAAGCTTAGCGTTCGGCCCGCACCGCGACTTCCATCTCGCCGATCCCCTCGATGTTGCCTCTCAAGTGATCGCCGTCGGCGAGCTTCGAGACGCCCGCCGGCGTCCCTGTCGTGATCAGGACTCCGGGCTTGAGCGTCATCACGTCCGAGAGAAAGCGAATGTGCTCGCGCAGGCCGCAGATCATGTCGCCGGTATGCGCGCTCATGGCGAGCTTGCCGTTCTGCTCGACGCGGATCGCGAGGCCTTGCGGATCGTCGATCTCGTCGCGCGTCACGATCCACGGTCCGAGGCCGGTGAAGGTGTCGAAGCCCTTGCGGATGTTGCGCGTGTTCTGCCTGCCCCGCCCCCAGGGATCGCGCTGGCTGAAGTCCCAGCAAATCGTGTAGCCGAACACGTGGTCGAGCGCCTCGCCTTCGCTGACGTGGCGTGCCGTCTTTCCGATCACTGCGCACAGCTCGCATTCGAAATCCACGTCCTTGGATATTCTCGGAAGGATCACGGTCCCGCCCGGGCCGATGATCGAGGAGGCGGGCTTGAGGAAAAACTCCGCCATCAGCTCGTCCTTGGAGAGGTCCGAACGGTCGGATGAGCCCATTTTTTCGCGCATCTCCGCCTGGTGCGCCTTGTAGTTCGCGGCCGCCGCCCAGATCGCGGGCGGATTGAGAACGGGCGCGAGCAGCCTCGCCTGGGCGAGCGGCAGGGACGAGCCCGTCTGCGTGGCGAAACGCGCCAACTTCATCGCTGCGGGCTCGTTCGCGAGTCGCTCGATCACTTCGAGCATGGTGTGGCCCGGCTTCAGATGGCCCGCCTTCATGAGGACGTCGCCGATCGGATACAGCTTCTCCCCGACCACGGCCCCCGCGAGGCCCTCGTTGTAATGGCAGATCTTCATCGCCTTCTCCCTCGATCGCGAAAACAGGCTCAGTCGAGCTTCACGCCCGAGGCCCTGACGACCCGCTCCCAGGCGCGACTCTCCGAGCGCACCAGCTCCGCGAACGCCTGCTCCGATCCGCCGATCGGTTCGATGCCCGAATCGAGCAGGCGTTTCTTCGTGTTCGGGTCGTCGATCACCGCCTGCATCCTTGCATTGAGCAGGCGCACGATCTCGAGGCTCGTGCCTTTCGGCGCGAAGATGCCGAACCAGGTGGTCATCTCGTAGCCCGGGAGCCCGGCTTCGGCGGAGGTCGGCACGCCCGGCAACGCGGCGAGACGCGTCTTGGAGGCCGCCGCGAGCGCCTTGAGCGCGCCGCTCTTCAGGTGCGCCTGCACCGGCCCCAAACCCACCGAGAGCATCTGCACGCGGCCCGCGACGAGATCGGTGAGCGCCGGCCCCGTTCCTTTGTAGGGGACGTGCACCATTTGCACTCCCGCGAGCCGCGCGAAGTGATCGGCGGCCAAATGCGTGGTGCTTCCGGGACCCGCCGACGCGTAGTTCATCTTTCCCGGATTCGCCTTGGCGAAAGCGATGAACTCCCGCAGGTTGTTTACCGGAAGCGCCCCGGGCACGACCAGGAGCTGCGGCGCACCGGCGATGTTGAAAACCGGCACGATGTCCTCCAGAGGATCGAACGGCAGCGAGCCGTACAGGAAAGGCGTGATGACGACGTTTCCGCCCGCCACGAGCAGCAGCGTGTAGCCGTCGGGCGCCGATCTCGCCACGTGCTCGATCGCGAGATTGCCGGTCGCGCCCGCCTTGTTCTCGACCACGACCTGCGTCCCGAGCTGGACCGCCAGGCCTTCGGCCGACATGCGCGCGAGATAGTCGGTAATGCCGCCGGGGGCGGTGCCCGCCACCAGGCGAATCGTCCTCGCCGGATACCCCGGGGACTGCGCGAAGGCCGCGCCGAGAATGAGCGCGCCGGCGAGAAGCGCTGTAGCCCGGACTGAGCCGATCGGATTATCTTTCACGGTGCCGCGAAGGGGAAGGGGTTTTCCGGCAACGGTAGCACAGGTTTTCGCACCCGGGACGCTTCATGATCGTTCCCGTTGAACTTCGTGGACGGCGGGAGTAGCATGGATCGCGCAACTCCAAGCGTAACAGGGGAGACTTGCCAGTCACTTGATGCGAAAGGAGTTCGTCATGTGCTACGAATTGGACGAGATGTACTGGAAAGCGCGCCAAGCCGATGAAGAACGCAGAAAGAAGACGGCCGACGACAGCAAAAGAGACAAGCCCTCCGCGCCCGCGAAACCTGCCGCCCCCGAAGTGAAGCCCAAGGAACCCGTTCCGGCCTGAAGTCGCAGCAGGTTTCGCTGGAAAACCCCGGCCCGGACGGGTCGGGGTCCCGCGCTAGCTCAGGGTCCCGCGCGTGCCGCCTTCCCGGATGAAGGTGATGAGATCCTCCTCCGCGAGCGGCGGCCGACACAGATAGCCCTGGAATTCGTCGCAGCCCTCGTTGCGCAGCACCTCGAGCTGCTCGCGCAGCTCGACGCCCTCGGCGATCACGTTCATCTCCAGGCTGTGCGCCATCGCGATGACCGCGCGCGTGATGGCGACATCGTCCTTGGAATGCGCAAGGTCGCGCACGAAGCTCCTGTCCACCTTGAGATTGTTGATCGGAAAGAGCTTGAGGTAGCCGAGCGACGAATAGCCGGTTCCGAAATCGTCGATGGTGAGGTGCACGCCCATCGCACGCAGATTGCGCATGAGCTTCACCGCCAGGTCCGGATCCCGCATCACCATGCTTTCGGTGATCTCGAGTTCGAGGATGCCGGCTTCGGTCCCGGTGGATTTTAGGATTTCCGCGAGCTGCGGTACGAGCTGCTCCTCGCGGAACTGGAGCGCCGACAGGTTGACCGCGATCGGCATCCGCGGCAGTCCGGCTTCCTTCCAGGCTTTGGCGCGCGTGCAGACCTCGCGCAGCGTCCACAGGCCGATCGGAACGATCAGTCCCGTTTCCTCGGCGAGGTGGATGAATTTTTCCGGAAGGAGCAGGCCTTTCTCGGGGTGCTGCCAGCGCAGCAGCGCCTCGACCCCCGTGATGGCCCCGGTCGTCATGTCGATCTTGGGTTGGTAGTACACGCGGAACTCGTTCCGCTCCAGGCCGTGCCGCAGCCCGGCCTCCAGCGCGAGCTTCTCGGGCGTGTGCGATTGCAGCTCGGCGGAGTAGAAGCAGAATCCGTTGCGGCCGCGATCCTTGGCGCGGTACATGGCGATGTCCGCTCCTGACAGCAGCGTCTTCGCGTCGCGGCCGTCGGCCGGATAGGCGCAGATCCCGATGCTCAGCGTAACGTTGAGGTCCTGCCCGTCGATCTTGCGGAGCTCCGACACCGCCGCGAGCAGCTTCCGCGCGATCTCGGTCAGCGCGGCGGGGTCGCCCAGCTCCTCGACCAGCAGCACGAATTCGTCTCCGCCGAGGCGCGCGATGATGTCGCCTTCGCGCACGCAGCTTGCAAGGCGCTTGGCGGCTTCCTGCAGCACCCGGTCGCCGAACTGGTGGCCGAGCGTGTCGTTGATGTTCTTGAAGCGGTCCAGGTCCATGAAGAACAGCCCGACCGGCCTCGCGTGACGCTCCGCCCTGGCGAGCGCGCGCTGGAGCTCCTCGTTGAACAATACCCGGTTGGGCAGCCCCGTGAGATGGTCGTGCGTGGCGATCTGGCGCACGTTGCCGAGGGCCGAGCGGAGCTCCTCGTTGCTCGCGCCCAGGCGCTGACGCAGACCGCTGATTCTGCCGCCGATGACCGCGAAGAGGGGCAGCACGGCGGCGAGCCCCGCCCACTGGAACCATTCGTGGTAGACGTTCACCGTTTCCGGCTTGAAATACATGAGCAGATTGATCACCGCCGCGTAGCCGGCGAGGATCTGCAGCGCGGCCTTAACGAACTCGCGGGTGGTGAAGTGGAAGACGCCGAGAGTCAGCACGACCAGGCTCAGGTTGAGCACGACGGCGCGCCCTTGGTCGAAGCTGTAGACGGCGACCATCACCACGACGTTGCCGAGGAAGACGTGCAGCCAGGTCAGGTCCGGGTCGCTGAATTTCCGGTTGACGCCGGTGCGAAGCGCCGCGTAGAGCGCGGCGTTCACCGCGACCATCATGGCGACGAGGATCCAGGCGGGCTTCGGTGCGATCAGGTTGAATTTGCAAGCGAGCCAGACCAGGGGCACGCAGGCCGCGTAGGCCGCCGAAGCGAGCATGAAGCGGCGCAGCCGCGCCGCCTGTTCCGGATCCCCTCCCGCCATGGACAAGTACTTGATCACGGTCGATTCATCGAGTCGTATCCCCGGCTTGGCTTGAGCGGAGCGAGGCTCGCTCCGGCCCGGATCCCGGGAGAATGCTCGCCCCGCCGGCTCAGCCGGGTAGCCCGAATATCGCGTGTCCCTGTGTCCGAAAGGGGGCATGGGTTCCCTCGTATCGCGAAGCCCGTGCGGCTGAGTGGTTCGCGCGATTCTAACGTACCCCGCGAAAGGACAGGCGATCGCGTTTGACTGCCGCGCCCCGATGCGGCACATTCCGCCCATGCGACTGGGCTACTTCACGATGCCGCTGCATCCGCCGCACCGCGATCCGGCGCAGACGCTGCAGGAGGACCGCGAGGCGATCGTCCTCGCGGACAGGCTCGGATTCCACGACGCCTTCGTCGGTGAGCACCTCACCGACCGCTGCGAGAACGTCAGCAACAGCTTCATTTTCCTCGCGACGCTGATCGGCGAGACCCGGACGATCAAGCTCGCGACCGGGACCTCCAACCTCTCGCAATCGCACCCGGTGGTGATCGCCGCGCAGGCGGCGATGTTCGACCACCTCGCGAAGGGACGTTTCATATTCGGCGTCAGCCCGGGAGCGCTCTCCTCGGACGCCGAGGCGCTCGGCATCCTCGCCGAGGACCGCAACCGCATGTTCGCCGAGGCGATCGACGTGATCCTTGCGATCTGGGAGCGCGATGCGCCCTATGGAATCGACCTGCCCGGAAACCGCTACAAGGTGACGACCGAGAAGACCTTCGTGCCCGGACTCGGCCGGGGGATCATGTACAAGCCCTGGCAGAAGCCGCGGCCCGAGATCGTCGGCACGGTTGTCGCGCCCCGCTCCAAGGGCGTGATCGCCATGGGCGAGCGTGATTTTCATCCGCTGTCCGCGAATTTTCTTCTCCCCCATTGGCTGCCCAGCCACTGGGAGAACTACGCCGAAGGCAAGCGCCGCGCCGGGAAGAGTCCCGATCCCGCCGAGTGGCGCATTGCGCGCACGATCTTCGTGTCCGACGACGACCGCGTCGCCGAGCGCTACGCGCGCGAGGATCCTGCCAGTCCCTACCGCTTCTACTGGAAACAGCTGCGCGAGAAGATGTTGCGCGCCGGGCGTCAGGTCATTTTCAAGCTGCACGAGAGCGAGGACGACGGCGCGGTGACGCTCGAGCGGCTGCTCGCGGAGCTCGTTCTCTGCGGGACAGTCAACAAGGTCGTGGACCAGCTGCTCGCCCTGCGCGAGCGCTCGGGCGACTTCGGCGAGATCGTCTATGCCGGGATGGACTGGGTGGACCCGACGCTCGCGCGCCGCTCGATGGAGTTGATGGCTGACGAAGTGATGCCGCGGGTCAACAAAGCGGTCGGCGGCGCGGCGAAGAAGCCGCCGCGCGAGGCGGTGCGTATCTGAGCGATCCTGTTCGGGAACAATTCTTGCGTCTTTCCGGCCCTGGGAACCCCCCGAAATCGGGACCCGACGGCGCAATATGACACTGCAGATGGAAGACGAGAGCACGATACAGAAGAACATCGCCGACAAGCTGATTGCGGCGTTGAAGACGGGCGGCTTCGTGCTCTACGCCCAGAAAATCCTGCCCCTCGCCGGAAACGCGCCGCCGTTCCAGGAGGTCCTCGTGCGCTTCAAGGAGGAAGAGGAGAAGCTGCTTCCGCCGGGAACGTTCTTTCCCATGCTGCAGGAGTACCGGCTGCTGCCGTACGTCGACCGCTGGGTCGTGAGCCGCCTTGCGGCCTGGAGTCAGGAATCCCGCTCCCGGACGACGCCCGGCTCGCCGGTACCCGCAAACGGCGTCAACCTTTCTGAGGACACGCTGCGCGAGCCCACATTCGGGGACTTCGTCGCCAAGAACATCGAGAGCGCGAAGCTTCCCGAAGGGTTCTTCACCTTCGAGCTCGGCTGGGACACTGCCCTGCTGCACGCCGAGCAGCTTAAGAATATCCAGGCGCAGCTCGGTCCCCTGGGCTGCCGCTTCACTTTCGCCGGCTTCGACGGCAGCGGGGGCTCGTTCAACTTCCTCAAAGTGCTCAAGCCCGATTTCGTGAAGCTCAGCTACGGCACCGTGAAGGACGTCGGGCGGGGCCTCGCGGCTTCCGAGAAGGTCGAAACCATCAACCAGAAGTGTCACGCCATGGGGATCAAGACCATCGCGGAATTCGTCGAGAGCCATGAAGTGCTCGACGCCTTGCGCCTGATCGAGGTGGATTTCGCCCAGGGGCTCATCATCGGCGGGCCGCAAAAGCTCGACTAGCGCCGCAGGTCGTGTTGTCCCCTCAATTGAGAGTTTCGTACAGGCGCTCGTCGTAGAGCGCGCCGGCCATCCCGGCGAGCTTGTCGCGGAACTCGCGCTGGTGCGCGGACATGCCGTTCGCGTCGAAGGCCTCGCGCGAGCGCCAGATCTCGAACACCGTGAAATGGTTCGGACGGTTGGTCTGCTGCACGATCTCGAAGCGCACGTTGCCGGCCGCGGCGCGGTTCGCGTCACCAAGAATCTTCAGCGCGACGATGGCGTTGTCCTTCTGCGGCGGGATCACGTCGACGTGGGTGACGCCGTAGACGGCGCCGGCCGCATCCTCCATCGGGCCGACCGAGAGCGCATTGTGGAAGCGGTCGTCCGCCGGCGCGTTGCGCAGCGCATTGAGCTTTTCGCGAAACTCCTTCGTGCCCGCGGACCCCATGTGCGCGTCCCAGGCCGCCTTGTCCTTCCAGGCCGCGACCACGACGAACTGTCCCGGACGGCGCGGGCGCTGCACGACGATCGAGCGCAGATTGCCCGGCGCCGCGCGGCTCGCGCTGCGGTAGGACTTCAGCAGCGCCGCGGCCTCGTCCCTCGCGGTCGGCTTGGTCTCCACGTAGGTGACGACGTAGAGGGGGCTCACGTCGGCTGGAACGGCGGGGGGTGCGGCGGCGGGCGTTTGGGCGATGGAGTTCACGGCGAAGAGGCACAGCAGGGCCGGGACGAGCGCGGCCCGATGGAAGGTCATGTTTTCTTCTCCCTGATCAGTCCAGCAGCAGCCGCTCATCGTACACCCGCGGTGGAAGGCCGTCGCGTTCGGCCCGTCAGTCCCGTACGCGCCGTTTGCGCCGACCGCCGCGAGGACGGATGAGCGCGAGCGCTCCCCCCACGATCCACTCGGCAAAGCGCGCGGCGACGCGGAGAACGCGAGGACGGCGCGGCGGCTCCGCGCCGGTCGCGAGCGAGATCATGCGATTCGCCGAGCGCAGCACGCGCCGGCTCTTTTCCAGGTCGAGCGCGTCCATCGCTTCGTCAAAGCTCAGCCAGCGGATCCTGCGTTTCTCGAGCGGCGTCGCGCGGCCGGCGTAGGCCATGAGGAAGTACGCGATCGAGATCCAATCCCCTTCCTGCTTCTGCTCGACGCGTCGCAGCCGCCGCACCGTCCGCGCGCGCACGCCCGCCTCCTCGCCGACCTCGCGCTGCGCGGTGTCGGCGGCGGTCTCCCCGTTCTCGACGTGGCCCTTCGGAAAGACCCACCGGTCGCGCCTTCCGCTGGCCTCGACGAGGAGATAGCGGGGTCCTAGGTCCGTCAGCTTGAAGACGACGGCTCCCGCATGCGTCGAGCGGCTCAATGCCGCGGCTCCCCGACCGCGCGCTGCGCCTCGTCCCACAGAGGCTCGAGCCGGTCAGGTCGTGGAACCGCGCTTCTCCGGGAGATCAAGGAGAGTCGCCCGCAGACCGGCTGAGAGCGCGCATCATCCTTCCCAACGGCGACGAGCTCTCGGCGATTTTTTCCTTTAGATGAAGAAGAAGGCGGCACCTCGGGCCGCCTTCCACCGCAAACCGCAGGACCCGCTCAATGGCACTGTGAAGCCACGCGGCGTTCCGCCTCGTGCGACTTCGACCAGCGCTGGTCGCCCGGCGTAAAGACCTGCGGCACGAGGAAGTCGTTCGGGTCGACCAGCAGGCGGAATTCCGGCCACTCGCTTTGCGGGAAGCCCATGTTCTGCGCCGTTTCGCGCCAGTTGATCTTGTGATAGAGCGCCGAGCCTGCCTGCGCAACGTCGGTCAGATGGCCCGGATAGTAGACCTTGGGCTTGAGATGCTGGGTGTACTGGATGATATCGCGCTGCTGGTTGTTCGCCGCCCCGAGGCTGACGATCGAGCCCATGAGCACGTCCGTTTGGGGCAGGTTGTCCATGATGGAGAACAACCCCTTGCCTATTTCCGCGGCAAGCGCGATCGCGGGGCCGTTATTCACCGGGTCGTTGAATTGAGCCAGGCTGATCAGACCGGGGGAACCGGCGCCTATGCCTTCCTTCACGGGACCCGCCGAATTGACGAAGGCGAAGGTGAAGTTGTTGTCTCCTTTGCGCACGACGAATTGATAGAAGATCTCGATGACTCCGGCGGTTCCGCCGAAGCCGGTGGTGCGCAGGTCCATCTGCCCGGGGAGCGGCGGGTTGGAAGGATTTAAGGACGTGCCGGCCGGGAACATCGCCGGAAAGGTGGTGACGGTGGGGGGTGGCGTCGTACTGGTGGCGACGGCTCCCGCATAGCGCGGATCGCCGAGATTGTTGAGCGGCGTGTGGGGGAAGGACGGATCGGCGGGCGCCGTCCCCGAGTGGATATGCTTGAAGGTGAGGATGCAGATCTGCGGGTCGAACTGGGTGATCCTTCTGACCGTCGTCGTGCCGCCCGTCGGATTGGCCAGCGTGCCCGTGTACTCTCCCGGAGGGGAGTTTCGCGGCACGGCCCCGACGCAGTCGACCGGAGCGCCGTTCGGGATGATCTTGGCCCCGCCGTTGTGCAAATTGGGATCGTTGAACATCCTCGCCACGTCCAGCTGCATCACATCGCAGGTTTCCGGCGACGCGTAGATCGTCGCGCCGGTCCATTTCGCGACGTAAGCGGCGTTGTCCGCGTGGTCGCCGTGGCCGTGGCCGAGGAAGATCGCTTCCGGACGCACGTCCACGAAATCCTGGGGCAGGATCGGGGTGCGGCGCTTGTCCAGGGGCGCGGTGGGCAACTCCGGACGATTGATGTAGCTGTCGAGCAGGATGACGCGTCCCAGAACCGATGCGACGTACGTGGTATTCGTCGCCCAGGAGAAGATGACTTTGTCCTTGTCCACTCTCCCTTTGTCGTCGACATTCTCGATCCCGAAGAATTTCTGCCGCGCCTGGATCAACGCGGGGATCGCTTCCCCTTGATGCCTCGCCTCCCTGTCGTTTCTGTCTTCCCTGTCCTCTTTGGCGACGGTGGACAAACAAAAAATAGACAGGACGCCCGACAAAATCACGGACATCATTCGTCTGCAGTTCATGACATGAGCTCCTCGCTCGTTAATCGGTGAAAAAAAGGGCACGCCGTATTGGCGCGCCCTGCCTTCCGCTATGCGCATCAGCCTAGCTTAGTCGTCGTCATCGTCATCGTCGCGGCGGCCGTTGCGATGGCCGCCATCCGTCCCGAGGCCGATCCTCTTCGCACTGCCGTGCAGCTCCAGGATGTCCAGCCCGGAGCCGTTGCGGTCGGTCGCGTAGATGAATCCGCGATTGTCGACTTCGAGGTTGTTCGTCATGTAGCCGTCCGGTTGAACGGTGTTGGCGTTCGCGACCGGGACGTAGAACCCGACCTCGACGGGCGCTTGCGGCTCGCGGATGTCCCACGCGCGAACACCGCCGGTGAAGGCGGCAATGAACGTCAGCCTGCCGTAAAAAGGATTACGGAAGTTCTCCTCGCTCGAGTGCGTCCCGAAGCGCGCTCCCCGCGTGCAGTAGTTTCCACGCGGATATTTTTCGCCCACGCGCGGATCGACTGACATCGTCGAGAGGATCATCGGGCCCTGCCACGGATTTGGCTCCTGACGCAGGCCCGGTGTCGCGGTCTTCGAATTTTCGACCGTTACATCGACCACGAAGCTCCAGTGCGGCGGTTCTTGGCACAGGTCGGCCGTCGCCTCCGAGGCGAGCACCACGATGTCGCGCGTCTTGAAGTCCCTGAAGCTCTGATAGCCCGGCGGCGTCAGCCCGAACACCGGCATGCTGGTGTGCCCGCCTTGGTCCGGCGACATATGGAGAATCCCGGCTTGCGGCTCGAGTAAGTCGGCTTCAGACGGGCTGTCGGCGTCGCCGCTCCAGGTTCCGCCAAGCGAAGGCGGCAGCAGCTTCTTGCGGTCAAGGATCTGCATCACGCCGTCATCGCCGACGCCCCATGCGGCGTAGATGCGGTTGCCGATCACGTCATCGGCCGTCGCGCCGCGCGCCAGCTTGCCGGCAGCACTGGGATGCTCGTGCGCGGAGATGGCACCGTGAAGCGAGGTGGAAGTCGGTCCGGTTGCACCTGGCTGCCCGCCCGGCAATCCGAAGGTGCGGATGTAATGCGGGTTCGCAGGATCGCTCCAATCGACGATGACCATCGACTGGCCCTGGCGCCAGAGCGGCGCCACGTTCTTGCTGCCCGGCAAGTAAGCGATGCCGGTATTGCATTCCCACCACATCTTATGCGTGTTGCGAAGCCCCCGCATTTCTCCCGCCAACGTGGGGTTGCTGACATTAGTCACATCCCAGACCTCATACCCCGAGGCGCTGCTCCCCTGAACATTGCGCAGGAGGTACACGTGGCCTGGGATGCCCTTCGGCAGGTCGGAACCCAGGCACATGCGCACCGATTGCGATTGACCTCCCGCGACTGGAACCGGAATATGGAATTTCTCGACCGGCTTCTCCGGATTGGTAGCGTCGATGATTATTACTCCGTTCTGCTCGACGGCGCCGCCTTTCAGCGGATTGGGCTTGCTGCCGCCGTGCGTGCCGGCGAACGCGATCGTCTTTCCGTCCGGATACACGATGACGTTCGGCTGGTACGACGGGCGCCCTTGCAGGTCGACGTGACCGACCCGGCGCATGTTCTTCTGCTCGCCGCTCTGGCTGATGCCGCGGTGGTCGTCGGCGAACGCCGAACCCGCCGCGATGGCGAATGCGCTCAAGACAGCCGCATTCAGAGCATACTTCGCCGGGCCTCCTCCATTTCTCGGTGTCAACATGGCTCCTCCTCCTGTGATTTGGGACGGCAGGTGCCGTCCCCAGCAAACTCAGTTGTGTCGGGATTCTTAAGAGCGATGGGAAAGGCGGGGCTTCGCGACGACCGCTGCGGAAAATTGTAGTCCCCAGGCGCGCCGAGTCAAGCGCGAGAGCGGCGTCCCGGCCATCGGCGGCACGGCTAGGCTGCGTTCGCCTAGGACCCCATCAGCTCGCGCACGGCGGCGACCAGGTCTTCGAACTTGAACGGCTTCATGAACGTCTTCACCGCGCCGGCCTGGCGGGCGACCTCGAACACGTCGTAGTTTCTCAGCGGCTCGTAGCCGGTCACCGCGATGATCTTCACCCCGGGAAACTCTCTGCGCAGATCGTGGATCGTCTCGATGCCCTCCTTTTCCGGCATGAAGATGTCGGTGACGATCACGTCGGCCGGCCGCGCGCGCTGCAGCACCAGTCCCTGAACGCCGTCCGCGACGCCCTCGGCTTCGATGCCGCAGCTCTGAAACCACCGCAGCGCAAGCTTCCTGAAGTCGTCGCTGTCGTCGATGACGAGAACGCGCGGCATGTCCCGGGGGAAAGGAAGGCGTACTGCGGATTTTATGCAAAGCGCCCGGGACAATCCACCGGAGCTGAAAACCGGGGTCGCGGCAGCGCGAGTACCGGGGCGGGAACCCGGAACTTATCGTCTCAGTCGAGCGTGAACGCGTCCCAGGCAATGCTGTCCCAGGCGATGCTGTCCCAGGCGATGCTGTCCCACGCGACGCTGTCCCAGACGATGCTGTCCCACGCGACGCTGTCCCAGAGGACGCTGTCCCAGGCGAAGTTATCCCAGGCGGCGCTGTCCCAGACCAGGGTGTCCCAGGTGAGCGCCGGCCAGAAAATGCCGCCCGCCAGCGGATCTTTCCAATTCAGGGGCGAACCAAAAAGGACCGGGTAGAGCGATCGCGCGAAGCCGTCCGCGGGCCTGAGCCTCTGATTGACGCACGCCACACGGGCCACGGATTGGAGCGTGCCAAAGAGGAGACCGCCGCTCGGCGCGGGCGCGCCACTGGGCGCCGTGTTCACGGCGGCGTACGCGTCGAGCAGCCCGCTGCCGTCCGCGATTGGGTCGGGGAGAACCTGGCCGCTGTCCTCCCCGTACGGCTGCGTCGTCCCGACAAGGAGCGCCTTGACCTGATCCGGGGTGAGCGTCGGCCGTCGCTGCAGGAGGAGCGCGGCGGCGCCCGACACGACAGCGGTCGCCATCGACGTTCCGGTCAGGCGGAAGTACGTAGCTCCGTTTTGCGCCACGACGACGCGGTCGGGGAACAGCACATCCAGGGCGCTTCCCGGCACGCGCAGGGAAACGATGCGCCGCCCGGGCGCGACCAGATCGGGCTTCGCATTCGAGTCGGCGCTGCCCCAGGCGGAGAACCAGGCGAGCAGGTCATCGCCCCGGCCGATGGTTCCGCGATCGTCCGTCGCGCCGACGGTGATCGCGTACGGATCGATGCCCGGCGTCACCACGGTGTCGCGGTCCGGTCCGCCGTTGCCCGACGCGGCGACGACGACCAGACCGCGGCGCCACGCGATTTCCACGGCGGCCGACATCGGGTCGGCGCGGTAGGGAAGCGTGGCGGGCGCGCCAAAGGAGAGATTGATGACGCGGATGTTGTACGCGGTGCGATGCGCGAGGACCCACTCGATCCCGCGCACCACCGAGGAAATCCGCCCGCTCCCCGTGCTGCCGAGCACCCGCACGTCGACGACGTTGGCTTGCGGAGCGATGCCGGTGAACTCGCCGCCGGAGTTGCTGCCGTTCCCGGCGACGATCCCTGCGATATGGGTCCCATGTCCGCCCGGATCGCTCGTGAGGCGCTCATCGGCGAAGTTGACCGAGGCGAGTAGGCGGTTGTCGGGCTGCACGAGATCCGCGTCCTCCGCAATGCCCGAATCGAGGATTGCGACCGTCACGCCTCCCCCGGTTATCCCCTGCTCCCAGACCTTGGTGGCTCTCACCACCTGCGGGTAGACCCCGGAGACCTGGTCCGGACTGGTGGGGGGGTCCGGCGGCGCGGCGTTGGGCTGCGGGCCCACCGTCGCGTCGTGATGGATGCGCGCCACGTCGGGCGCGAGGTTCAAGGCCTCGATGCCGGCGGCGTTTGCGAACCCCGCGGCTGCGTCGATGAGTGAGAGCGCAACGCCCGGAACGCCATTGAAGCGCAGGAGTTCGAGGGCCTCCAGGGCGCGATCGACGTTCGGCGCGCCGATGAAGGGCGCGACCGGTTGCTGCATCTCCACGATGACAGGCAGCAGCGCCAGCGGATCCGCCTGCATCCGGGTGCGCAGTGCGGGGTCGACCTTGTCCTCGATGAGCGATGGCACGACCGCCGGAGGCGGCGCGGGCGCGATCACCGGAAGCGGCGCGGGCACGATCACCGGAGGCGGCGCGGGCACGATCACCGGAGGCGGCGCGGGGACGATCACCGGAGGCGGCGCGGGGACGATCACCGGAGGCAGCCCGAACAATTGCGCGCGCGCCGGGGACAGGCCGGCCCCTAACGCAAGCGCGAGCGCGCAGCCGATGCCGAGCAACCGCCTCATGCGCGATCCTCCACAGGGCGAGCGGTGCCGTAGTCCTCGCGCAACGGCAGGGTGAAGCAGAACGTGCTGCCTTGGCCGTGGCCGCGTGATTCCGCCCACATGCGGCCGCCGTGCGCCGTGACGATGCCGTTGCTGAAGTAGAGGCCGAGCCCGCCTCCGTCCACCTTTCGCGCCCGTTCCGACCGATACCCGCGGTGGAACAGCTGCGCGAGCTCGCCGTCGTCGAGGCCGATTCCCTCGTCGCTCACGCGTACCGTCACCCTGCGCTCGTCAGCGGCCAGGGACACCGTCACGGTCGAGCCCTCGGGCGAGTACTTCAGGGCGTTGGAGAGAAGATTCGTGAGCACCTGCCGGACCCTCTGTTCGTCCCACCTGCCCACGACGCTGCCGTCGGCGAGCACCTTGATGTGGCGGCGGGCGCTCAAGCGCATGCCCTGCGTCACGTCGCGGGCAAGGGCGCAGAGATCCGTGGGCCGCGGCGAGATCGAGAGGAGGCCCGCTTCGAGAGAGGAGACGTCGAAGAGCCTCGTGAGGAGCTTCGAGAGATTGTCCGTGTGCTCGACGATGAGTGCGGCATCTCCCTCGAGGATCTTGTGATCGCGCTCGCCGCAAGAGAGTCGCCGGAGGAGAAGCTCCGCATGGCCCCTGATCACCGTAATAGGCGTCTTCATGTCGTGCCAGGCCATCGCGAAGATGTCTTCCCGCAGCCGCTCGAGCTCGCGCTGCCCCGTGATGTCGCGGAACACGATGACGCCGCCTTGCAGGACGCCTTTCGGCGAACGCAGCACGGATGCGCCCAGGCTCAGGACGCGCAGCTGGCCCGAGCGCAGCTCGATCTCCACTCCGGCGTGGCTCGCGCCCGAACGCAGGGCATCGATGACCGGGACGAGGGCCCCGGCGATTTCGCGCGCCGTCACCGGCCAGCGCTCGAGCCGCTGCTGCTCGAGCGGCTGGCCGAACACGAGGCTCGCGCTGTCGAGGCAGAGGAGATCCCGGGCCGCCCGGTTCAAGCGCACGATGGCGCCGCGTGCGTCGACGATGAGCAGAGCGTCGTTCATGGTCGCGAGGACGGCCTCCAGCTCCGAGGCGTGCCGTTCGTGCTCCAGGGCCATCTGCTCGGTCACGCGCAGGCGTTGGATGGTGATGCCCGCCTGCGCGGCGATGGCGCTCAGGCTGAGCAGATCCGCATCGTCGTAGGCTTCGGGTCGATAGCTCTGCGCAGAGAGCACGCCGAGCACCCGATCGCCGGACAGGATCGGGACCACGACGCCTGACTGGGGCGTGACCAAGTCCCCCGACTCGGTGCCGTAGAGGAGGCGGACGGGCGGTCCCTCGGCGGACCATCGGCGCACGAGCCGAGGCGCACCCGATCGAATCACCTCGCTCGTGAAACCCTTGCCCAGAGGAAACGAACCGCCGGAGTGTTCGACGCCGCGGTCCATCTGTCGGACGACCTGCACCGTCTCGCTCGCCGCGTCGTAGAGGGCGAAGAGAAAGACCGTCGCATCCATGACGCGCTCGGTCTCTTCATGGAGCGCGCGGAACAGCTCCCCGAGATCGCGAGCGCCGGCGGCGAGCGCGCCGAGCCGACTCGCGAGCTCGAGTCGCACGCGAACCTGCGCCGCACTTGCAATCAGCGGGGCAGCGCGAAACTGCGCCTCGCTTGCACTCAGCGGGTCAAAGGCGGCTGCGCGTGGCGTCTCGCTGCCAGCGCGTGTCTCGGTCTCGCGTGTCTCGATGCCCAACGGTTCACCCCCCCAGACGATTTGACACACAGGGGGAAAGGGCACAATCCCCCTCAACCTATTTACCTATATTATGTTTACGAACGTCATCGATCCGATATGCTGTTCGGACTAGAAGAAGCACGGGAATTCATATCTGCCCGCCTCCCGGGCGCCTACGCCGGGCCAAATCGCCGCTCGGGACGCGGGTGCACCGTGCTGATTCATAAGATCTATCTCCGGTAAAGGGAACGCGTGCGCTTCACCAAAGGATATTTCGTGAACAGCGTCTCCTATCTCGTTTGCTCTACCGCCAGCGCGGAGAACTGCGCCAGCGCATCGTCGTTCCCCGGGTCAGCCGCCAAGCATTTGTCCGCCGCGCGGAAGATATCGATGAGCACCGTAAGGTCCGACGGCTTGGTGATGAAATAGTTGGCTCCGTCGGCGTAGCCTTTCGCGATGTCTTCCGGAATGAACGAAGCGGAGTACACCGCCACCGGAGTCATGCGCGTTGCGGGGTGACTGCGGATCCAACGCAGCACTTGAAACCCGTCCATTTCCGGCATTTTCAAGTCGAGAAAGATCAGGTCCGGGAGCGGGTGCTCGACGCGATCGGCAAACCTGCCCTCGCTGCTCAGATAGCGAATCGCCTCGACCCCGCTCTCGACGGTCTTCAACTGGAAGGAAACCTGCGCCCTCCCGCAGCCTATCTCCACGAGGAGGCGATCATTGGGATCGTCATCAATGAACAGCAGCGTTTTCATCGTTGTCGATCGGCTCTCGCACCGATCTCACGCGGCTTGCAGCTCCAACCAGAAGCAACTCCCCTTTCCCAGCGTGGAATCGGCGCCTACCGCGCCGTTCAAGCGCTCGGCCGCTTTCTTGACGATGGCCAAGCCCATGCCCGTGCCCGGGGCATGGGTCTCATTCGGAAGGCGGATGAACGGCTCGAACACCCGGTCGATCTGCTCCGGTGGAATCCCGATGCCGTTGTCCTGCACGCGCAACACCGCCTTGCCGCCTTCCGATTCAGCGGAAATGAGCATTTCGGGCTCTCGGCCGGGCGGCACGTAGGTGAGGGCGTTGGTCACGAAATTGGTCAGGATTTGCTCGAGCAAGCGCTCGTTCGCCACCACGCGCGGCCACTCCTGGCCGAACTGGACGCGCGCGTGGCGGTTCTGGATTTCCCCCGCCACCGCCTGCAGCACCGCCTGGACGGTCCGCCGCAGATCCACCGGCGCGAGAGAAACCGCTTCGTGCGACAGCCGTCCGTACTCGAGCAGGTCGCGGATCAATTCGTCGTTGCGGGCGGCGGCCGCGCTGATGCGGCTCAAGTAGTCGCGCGCCTTGTCGTCGAGCCGGTCCGCGTGCTCCAGCTGGAGCAATTGCGCGAAGCTCTGCATGTGCCGGTTGGGGGCGCGGAGGTCGTGAGCGATGGTGTAGAGCAGCTCTTCCACGGAGGAGAGGCTCGCCTGCAACTGTGTCGTGCGCTCCCGAACCTTTGCCTCGAGCATTTCGCTGACGCGTTTTTGGTCGTCGATATCCGTGTTGGTGCCCAACCATTTCACGACGCGGCCTTCGGCGTCGCGCAGCGGCACGCCCCGCGCCTTGAACCAGCGATGCGCGCCATCGGCGCCGCGCAGACGATATTCGAGGTCGAGCGTCGTCTGCGTCTCGACTGCGCGCTTCCACGCGGTCGCCGCCCCCTCGCGATCAGCCGGATCGATCTGTTCGAGCCAGCCGAAGCCGAGCTGCCGCTCCTCGGGAATGCCGGTATAGCGCACCCACTGCGGGCTCAGGTAATCGCAGCGCCCGTCGGGCAGGCAGGTCCATACCAGCTGCGGCAAGCCTTCCGCCAGCGTGCGGAAGCGCGCCTCGCTCTCGCGCAGCGCCTCGTCGGCCCGCTTGCGGTCGGTGACGTCGTGCGCCACCTTCGAAAAACCGGTGAGGGCACCGCTTTCGTCCCGTATGGCCGTGATGGCTCCCTCGACGCAAAAGCGGGCCCCGTCCTTGCGCACGCGCCAACCCTCGTAGCGCGCCCGGCCTTTCTCCCTCGCCGTTCTCAACACCTGCTCGGGCACGCCGCGTCCGACGTCCTCGGGGGTGAAAAAGATGCGAAAAGGTTTTCCGACGATCTCCTCGGAACGATAACCCTTGATGCGCTCGGCCTCCGCACTCCAGGTGGCGATGCGGCCTTCGGCGTCCAGCATGTAGATCGCGTATCCCTTCGCGCTCTCCGCCAGCGTACGGAAGCGCGTCTCGCTCTTGCGCAGAGCCTCATCGGCCCGCTTGCGCTCGGTAACACTCGCTGCGAGCACCAGCCCGGTCATTGCCATCACTCCCATGAAGAGCGCCAACACCGGCAAGGGCATGTCCAATTCCGCAAACGGCCCCATCCCATGGAGCGTTCCCCAATCCGCGAAAGCGCAGACCAGCAGCGTGGCCGAGACCGCCGCTCGCTGGCCCGAACGAAGGGCGATCCACACGACGATAGGCAGCACGAGGAACGGGAACCCGACTCCGATTGACGCCAGCTTGCCCGTGAAGATCAGCGCCGAGCAGATCGTCAGCAGCGCGAATCCTCCCGCCGCCTCGACCCGCACGCGTGCCGTCCAGGGCAGCCTCTCGGGCCATGTCCAGACCAGCAGGGCTGGCGCAGCGATCAGCGTCCCCATCAGGTCGCCCACCCAGGAGAGCAGCCAAAGCCCGCGGAAATCGTCCCATTTGCCCACGCCGCTAAAGCACAAGCTCGCCACGCCGAGCGCGTCGACGAGCGCAGGCGCCACGGCCGCGCAGAGGAAAAAAAGAAAAACGTCGCCGACGCGATCGAAGAGCCGCGGCGCGTCGATATAGCGGCGCATCAGAAACAACGCCACGATCGGCCCGAGCATGCTGGTGAAGGCGGCGGCGGCGCCGACCGGGGCGGGAACGCCGTTCTGCCAGGCGAAGACGAACGCGCCCAAGGCAATCGCCGGCGCGAGCCGATAGCCGCCCCACCAAAGGCCGGCGACAGCCAGACCGGCGGCGGGCCACATCGCCGCGACGTTCCCTGCGGCTACCGCCGCGATGTTCCCAAAGCGTGCAAGCGCGAAAAACAAGCCAGCGAACCCGGCGAGCTGCGCAAGCCACTTCCATGGGAAGGTGAAGGGCAGTCCCGCCTTCACCGAGGTTCCTGGAGGAGCAATAGGGGGAGCTCCGCGAGTTCGTCCCCGCCGACGAACCGCGCTTCGAACATGGGCTCCCCACTTTGACATCTGGCCGCGACAAGCATACGGCTGACAAATTATTACATCAGAAGTCGGCTCCATGAGCCGAATGGCTCAGAGT
>VBCA01000057.1 GCA_005881575.1 Betaproteobacteria bacterium | reverse complement strand
CACCGATGTGACGGGCAGCTGCGAGCTGCCCAAGGGGACCGAGATGGTGATGCCGGGGGACAACGTGAAGATGGTGGTGAGCCTGATAGCGCCGATTGCGATGGAGCAGGGCTTGAGGTTTGCCATCCGCGAGGGCGGCAAGACCGTAGGCGCCGGAGTCGTCGCGAAAGTGATTGAGTGAAGGCGGGACACAGGCCAATAGCTCAACTGGCAGAGCGTCGGTCTCCAAAACCGAAGGTTGGGGGTTCGATTCCCTCTTGGCCTGCCAAGGAACGGACGGGGTGCGGGACTGCGGTCCCGCACGATTAAAGGCGGATGGCGGACAAAATCAAGGTTGCGGTAGCGGTGCTGCTGTTGATCGCGGGCATCGCGGGCTTTTATTTCCTCTCGGAAAGTCCGGCGCTGTTGCGCGTGGCGAGCGTGCTTGCCGGAATCGCCGCGGGCTCCATCGTGGGGTGGACCACCGAGCCGGGAAAGCGCTTCTTCGTGTTCGCCCAGGAGGCGGTGGTCGAAACGAAGAAGGTGGTGTGGCCGACGCGCAAGGAATCGCTGCAGACCACCGGCGCGGTCTTCGCATTCGTCGTTGCCATGGCGGTGTTCCTCTGGCTCACGGACAAGAGCCTGGAAAAGCTGATGTACGACGTGATTCTCGGATGGAAGAAGTAGCTATGACCGCTAACGCAACCAAGCGCTGGTACGTGGTGCACGCGTACTCCGGATTCGAGAAGTCCGTGCAGCGCACGCTTCTTGACCGAATTCAGCGCGCGGGCATGCAGGAAAAATTCGGCAAGATCCTGGTGCCGACCGAGGAAGTCGTCGAGATGAAGGGCGGGCAGAAGAACATCTCGGAGCGCAAGTTCTTCCCCGGGTACGTGCTCGTGGAAATGGACATGACCGACGACGCCTGGCATCTGGTGAAGAATACGCCCAAGGTCACGGGTTTCGTCGGCGGGGCGCACGGCAGGAAGCCGCCGCCCATCAGCGAGAAGGAAGTGAAGAACATCCTGCAGCAGATGCAAGAGGGCGTGGAGAAGCCCAAGCCCAAGGTGCTGTTCGAGATCGGCGAAGCGGTGCGGGTCAGGGAAGGCCCGTTCACCGATTTCCACGGCACGGTCGAGGACGTGAATTACGACAAGTCGAAGCTGCGCGTGTCGGTGACGATTTTCGGGCGGGCGACGCCGGTGGAGCTGGAATTCGGGCAGGTCGAGAAAGCGTAAAGGGAAAGCGTGAAGGGAAAGCGTGAAGGCGATCGGGGAGAGCGCGGTACTCGCGCTCGCATGCGCCCGCTAGGAGAGCGAGATGGCTAAGAAAGTAGTCGGATTCATCAAGCTGCAGGTGCCGGCGGGCAAGGCCAATCCCAGCCCCCCCGTCGGGCCGGCGCTCGGGCAGCGAGGCCTGAACATCATGGAGTTCTGCAAGGCGTTCAACGCGCAGACGCAGAAGACCGAGCCCGGCCTGATGCTGCCGGTGGTCATCACCGCCTACCAGGACAAGAGCTTCAGCTTCATCATCAAGACTCCGCCCGCGACCGTTCTCATCAAGAAGGCCGCAGGAATCGAGTCGGGGAGCAAGACCCCGCACACCGACAAGGTGGGCAAGATCACGCGCGCCCAGGCCGAGGAGATCGCGAAAGCCAAGATGCCTGACCTGACCGCCGCCGACCTCGACGCGGCGGTACGCACGATCGCAGGCAGCGCGCGCTCGATGGGCGTGATTGTGGAAGGCGTGAAATGAGCAAGCTCCCGAAACGCAAGCAAACCTGGGCGAAGCTGCGCGAGCACAATAGGAATTACCCCGTGCTCGATGCCTTGAAGATCATCAAGCAGGCGGCGGTCGCGAAATTCGACGAGGCCGTCGACGTGGCGATCAATCTGGGCATCGACGCGAAGAAATCCGATCAAACGGTGCGCGGATCGGTCGTGCTGCCCGCCGGAACGGGCAAGAAGATACGGATAGCCGTGTTTGCACAGGGCGACAAGGCCCAGGCGGCGAAGGATGCGGGCGCGGACATCGTCGGCATGGAGGATCTCGCCGAAAGCGTCAAGGCCGGAAAGCTCGATTTCGATGTCGTGATCGCCAGTCCCGACACGATGCGCGTTGTCGGGCAACTGGGCCAGATCCTGGGGCCCCGCGGACTGATGCCCAACCCGAAGGTGGGGACCGTGACGCCCGATGTCGCGGCGGCGGTGAAAAATGCGCGCGCCGGCCAGGTGCAGTACCGTGCCGACAAATCCGGGGTCGTCCAATGCTCCATCGGGCGCGCGTCGTTTACCCCGGAACAATTGCGCGACAACCTGGTGGCGCTGGTCGAAGCGGTCAACAAGTCGAAGCCTTCCAACGTGAAGGGCATTTATCTTCGCAAGGTGTCGGTCTCATCGACCATGGGGCCGGGGGTGCGCGTGGACGTGGGGAGCTTTGGCGGCGGCGCGACGGCGCCGCATTGATATGGATGACAGAACTTTGGGCCATTGCACGGCTCGCACGGCGTGCGGTGGGTTATCAAAGACCGTAGGAACCGAGAGGTTTAATCGGCAGGAGAAATCGATGTTCGAACGTTCCTTCCGTCCTACGCAGATGGCGAACCCTATGCAGGATTTCCCTGAATGCAAGGTCGCCGTGGGTGCCGCAAGTCCAGACGACGGGCGGCTTTTGACAAATTGGAGGTAGACCTTGGGTCTCGATCTTGACAAGAAGAAGGCGATGGTCGCCGAAGTCTCCGCGCAGTTGGCGAAGGCGAAGACGGTCATTGTCGCAGAGTACCGTGGTCTGGAAGTGGGCCGCATGACCGAGCTGCGCGCGAAAGCGCGCAAGTCGGGCGTGTACCTGCGCGTCCTCAAGAACACCCTGGCGCGCCGCGCCGTCGAAGGCACGCCGTTTGCCGGGCTGTCCCAGCACATGAAGGGACCGCTCGTCTACGGCATCTCGCCCGACCCGGTGGCGACCGCCAAGGTGTTGAACGAGTTCGCCCGGGCGAACGAGAAGCTCGTCATCCGCGCCGGCGCCGTGCCGAACGCCGTGATTTCCGCCAAGGAGGTCACTGCGCTCGCCCTGTTGCCGTCGCGCGAGGAGCTGCTCGCAAAGCTGGCGGGGACGATGCAGGCGCCGATCGTCAAGTTTGTGCGCACGCTGAACGAGGTGCCTTCGCGCTTTGCGCGCAGCCTCGCTGCGGTCCGCGACAAGCGACAGGCGGCCGGCGCGCAGTAGCGCGCCTTCCCTACCGGTTAGAACACTGATTCAGGAGAAACGAAATGTCTGTAGCAAAAGCAGAGATTCTGGATGCGATTTCCAACATGTCGGTGTTGGAGCTTTCCAATCTGATCAAGGACCTCGAAGAGAAGTTCGGCGTGTCCGCCGCCGCGGCGACGGTGGCGGCGGCCGCTCCGGCGGGCGGAGGCGGCGCTGCGGCCGCGGTGGAGGAGAAGACCGAGTTTACGGTCGTGCTCACCGGGTTCGGCGAAAACAAGGTCAACGTGATCAAGGCGGTCCGCGAAGTCACCGGGCTCGGTCTGAAGGAAGCCAAGGACCTGGTGGATGGAGCGCCCAAGCCCGTCAAGGAGGGCGTGTCCAAAACCGACTCGGAAGCGATTTTGAAGAAATTGATCGACGCCGGCGCCAAGGCCGAGATCAAGTAACGACGACTTAAACGATCTTGCACCACAGAGCGCACAGAGAGCACGGCGAGTTGTTTCGGTTTTCCCCCGTGTGCTCCGTGATCTCTGTGGTTCAGGAGTTTTCACTGCGTAGAGCGCAGACGAGAGGGGGCGGAACTTTCCGCGCCGCCCCCTGTCCTCTTCCCTCTGGCTTCGAGACGGAGCGTCCATGACCACCGCCGCAACCTATTCATCTACCGAGAAAAAACGTATCCGCAAGAGCTTCGCCAAGCGCGCGAGCGTGCTCAACGTGCCGTTTCTCCTGGCGACCCAGCTCGAGTCCTACGCGGCCTTCCTGCAGGCGGCAGTCCTTCCGGAGAAACGCAAGAACGAGGGGCTGCAGGCGGCTTTCACTTCGATTTTCCCCATTTCCAGCCACTCGGGGAACGCGCGGCTCGAATTCGTCAGCTACTCGCTCGGCGAACCGCCTTTCGACGTCAAGGAATGCCAGCAGCGCGGGCTGACCTACGCGAGCCCTCTGCGCGCCAAGGTGCGCCTCACCATCATGGACAAGGAAGCCTCCAAGCCCACGGTGAAGGAGGTCAAGGAGCAGGAAGTCTACATGGGCGAGATTCCGCTCATGACCACCACGGGCTCGTTCATCATCAACGGCACCGAGCGCGTGATCGTCAGCCAGCTGCACCGCTCCCCGGGCGTGTTCTTCGAGCACGATCGCGGCAAGACGCACTCGTCGGGCAAGCTGCTCTTTTCCGCGCGCATCATCCCGTACCGCGGCTCCTGGCTCGGCGATCGGCATGACTCCCGAGGCCATCCTCGCGGCGTTCTACGATTTCGACACCTTCCAGCTCGCCAAGAGCGGCAACCAGTTCGAACTGGTGCCCGAGCGCCTGCGCGGCGAAGTCGCGCGCTTCGACTTCGTCGACAAGGCGGGCAAGACGATCGTGCAGAAGGACAAGCGCATCACCGGCAAGCACATCCGCGACATGGAAGCCGCCGGAATGAAGCGGATGGCGGTGCCGGACGAGTTCGTGATCAGCCGCACGCTCGCGCACAACGTCATCAACAAGGAGTCCGGCGAGATACTCGCCAACGCCAACGACGAGATCACCGAACCGCTGCTCGCGAAGCTCGCCGAAGCGGGCATCGAGACGATCAAGACCGTCTACACCAACGACCTCGACCAGGGCGGTTACATCTCCCAAACGCTGAAGATCGACGAAACGGTCGACCAAAGCGCGGCGCGCGTCGCCATCTATCGCATGATGCGCCCCGGCGAGCCGCCTACGGAAGATGCGGTCGAGACCCTGTTCAACGGCCTGTTCTACTCGGAGGACCGCTACGACCTTTCGGCGGTCGGCCGCATGAAGTTCAACCGCCGCGCCTACCCGGAGAAAATCGAGGAAAAAACCCCCGGCTGGCTGCGCCGGTTCTATGCCCGCGTCGGCTCGCAGGGAGCCGAAGGCCTGGGGACGCTTTCGAACGACGATATCCTCGCCGTGGTGGGGATCCTCGTGGAGCTTCGCAACGGGCGCGGGGAGATCGACGACATCGATCATCTCGGCAACCGGCGCGTGCGCTCGGTGGGCGAGCTCGCCGAGAACCAGTTCCGTGCGGGCTTGGTTCGCGTCGAGCGCGCGGTGAAGGAACGCCTGTCGCAGGCGGAGTCCGAAAATCTCATGCCGCACGATCTCATCAACGCGAAGCCCATCTCCGCCGCGATCAAGGAGTTTTTCGGCTCGAGCCAGCTGTCGCAGTTCATGGACCAGACGAATCCGCTTTCAGAAATCACGCACAAGCGGCGCGTATCGGCCCTGGGGCCGGGCGGGCTTACAAGGGAGCGCGCGGGCTTCGAGGTGCGCGACGTGCACCCGACCCACTATGGCCGGGTGTGCCCCATCGAAACGCCCGAAGGTCCGAACATCGGCCTGATCAACTCGCTCGCGCTCTACGCGCGCACCAACCGGTACGGGTTTCTGGAAACGCCGTACAGGAAAGTCGTGAGCGGCAAAATCACCAACGAGATCGATTTTCTCTCGGCGATCGAGGAAGGCAACTTCGTCATTGCGCAGGCGAATGCGCAAATCGACAAGAACGGCAAGCTCGTCGATGGCCTGGTTTCCTGTCGCTTCAAGAACGAGTTCACTCTGGCGACCGCCGACCGCGTCCAGTACATGGACGTGGCCCCGTCGCAGATCGTTTCCGTGGCGGCCTCGCTGATCCCGTTCCTCGAGCACGACGACGCCAACCGCGCGCTGATGGGCTCGAACATGCAGCGCCAGGCCGTTCCCTGCCTGCGGCCGGAAAAGCCTCTCGTCGGCACCGGGATCGAGCGCACCGTCGCGGTGGACTCGGGCACGGCGGTCCAGGCGTTGCGCGGCGGCGTGGTCGACTACGTCGATGCGAGCCGGATCGTGGTGCGCGTCAACGACGACGAAACCGTCCCGGGAGACGTGGGCGTCGACATCTACAACCTGGTGAAGTACACGCGATCGAACCAGAACACCAACATCAATCAGACGCCTCTGGTGAAGCCCGGCGAGCGCATCGCCAAGGGCGACGTGGTGGCCGACGGCGCCTCGACCGATATGGGCGAATTGGCCCTGGGTCAGAACATGCTCGTGGCCTTCATGCCCTGGAACGGCTTCAACTTCGAGGATTCGATCCTGATCTCCGAGCGCGTCGTGGCGGATGACCGCTATACCTCGATCCACATCGAGGAGCTGACGGTCGTGGCGCGCGACACCAAGCTCGGGCCCGAGGAGATCACGCGCGACATCTCGAACCTGTCCGAAGCGCAGCTCTCGAGGCTTGACGAGTCCGGTATCGTATACATCGGAGCCGAAGTAGAGGCGGGCGACGTTCTCGTAGGCAAGGTGACGCCCAAGGGCGAGACTCAGCTTACGCCCGAAGAAAAACTGCTTCGTGCGATCTTCGGCGAGAAGGCGTCCGACGTGAAGGACACGAGCCTGCGCGTGCCCTCCGGAATTTCCGGAACGGTGATCGACGTGCAGGTGTTCACCCGCGAAGGGATCGAGCGCGACAAGCGCGCCGCGCAGATCATCGACGAGGAGCTGAAGCGCTACAAGAAGGACCTCGCCGACCAGATGCGCATCGTCGAGGGCGACGCCTACGAGCGGATGGAGCGCCTCTTGATCGGCAAGACCGCCAACAAGGGGCCGAAGAAACTCGTCCGCGGGACCAAGATCACGAAATCCTACCTGGAGGGCGTCGAGCGCCACGACTGGTTCGAAATCAGCCTGGCAAACGAGGACGCCGCGCAGCAGATGGAGAGCCTGAAGGAGAGTCTCGCCCAGACCCGGGTGAGGTTCGACGCCGCTTTCGAGGCGAAAAAGAAGAAACTGACGCAGGGCGACGAGCTTCCGCCCGGCGTGCAAAAGATGGTGAAGGTCTACGTCGCGGTGAAGCGGCGCCTGCAGCCGGGCGACAAGATGGCCGGCCGCCATGGGAACAAGGGTGTGATCTCGAAGATCGTGCCGGTCGAGGACATGCCGTGCATGGCCGACGGCACTCCTGTGGACATCGTGCTCAATCCGCTGGGCGTACCTTCGCGCATGAACGTCGGGCAGATTCTCGAGACTCATTTGGGTTGGGCGGCCAAGGGCCTGGGGCTGAAAATCGGCGAGATGCTGAAGGCGGGCACCAAGGCAGTTGAGATGCGCAAGTTCTTGAACCGCATCTACAACCACGGCGGCAAGCCGGAGGACCTCGCCGGACTCACCGACGACGACGTGATCACACTCGCGGGGAACTTGAGGGAGGGAGTGCCGTTCGCCACCCCTGTCTTCGACGGCGCCTCGGAGGACGAGATCAAGGAGATGCTCGATGCCGCGGGGCTGCCGCGAGGAGGCCAGGTGAGCCTCCTCGACGGCCGGACCGGTGATCCCTTCGACAGGCAGGTGACCGTAGGCTTCATGCACATGCTGAAGCTCCACCACCTGGTCGACGACAAGATGCATGCGCGCTCCACGGGGCCTTACAGTCTCGTCACGCAACAGCCGCTCGGCGGCAAGGCGCAGTTCGGTGGACAACGCTTCGGCGAGATGGAGGTCTGGGCGCTCGAGGCCTACGGCGCGTCGTACACGCTGCAGGAGATGCTCACGGTCAAATCCGACGACATCAACGGCCGCACCAAGGTCTACGAGAACATCGTCAAGGGCGACCACAAGATCGACGCGGGAATGCCGGAGTCCTTCAACGTTCTGGTGAAGGAAATCCGGTCGCTCGGCATCGACATCGACTTGGAGCGTTTCTGAAAAAGATTTGCCTTTCGACACTCGGTGCATGTGCGCCGAGTGTCGGTGAAAGTCTGGAACAGGAGTAAGAGATGAAAGCACTGCTCGATTTGTTCAAGCAGGTCACGCAGGAAGAGGAGTTCGATGCGATCAAGATCGGGATCGCCTCGCCGGAAAAGATCCGCTCGTGGTCCTACGGCGAAGTGAAGAAACCCGAGACGATCAACTATCGCACCTTCAAGCCGGAGAGAGATGGTCTCTTCTGCGCCAAGATCTTCGGGCCGATCAAGGACTACGAGTGCCTGTGCGGAAAGTACAAACGCCTGAAGCACCGCGGGGTGATCTGCGAGAAGTGCGGCGTCGAGGTCACGCTCGCCAAGGTCCGTCGCGAGCGCATGGGGCACATCGAGCTCGCCAGTCCCGTCGCGCACATCTGGTTCCTGAAGAGCCTGCCCTCGCGCCTCGGCCTCGTGCTCGACATGACGCTCCGAGACATCGAGCGCGTGCTCTACTTCGAAGCCTACGTCGTCACCGACGCGGGCATGGTCAACGACGACAAGATCAAGCGGGCCAAGCTCCTCTCCGAGGAAGACTACCTCGCCAAGATCGAGGAGCACGGTGACGATTTCTCGGCGAGCATGGGCGCCGAGGGGATTCGCGAGCTGCTGCGGGCGATCAATCTCAACGAGCAGATCGATACCCTGAGGAAAGAGCTCGAGAGCACCGGCTCGGACACCAAGATCAAGAAGCTCGCCAAGCGCCTCAAAGTGCTCGAAGGTTTCCAGAAGTCCGGCATCAAGCCGGACTGGATGGTCATGGAAGTGCTGCCGGTGCTGCCGCCGGAGCTGCGGCCGCTGGTGCCCCTGGACGGCGGGCGCTTCGCGACCTCCGACCTGAACGACCTGTACCGCCGCGTCATCAACCGCAACAACCGCCTCAAGCGCCTGCTCGAGCTCAAGGCACCAGAGATCATCGTGCGCAACGAGAAGCGCATGCTGCAGGAAGCGGTCGACTCGCTGCTGGACAACGGCCGCCGCGGCAAGGCGATGACCGGCGCCAACAAGCGCCCCTTGAAATCGCTCGCCGACATGATCAAGGGCAAGGGCGGGCGCTTCCGCCAGAACCTGCTCGGCAAGCGCGTGGACTACTCGGGGCGCTCGGTGATCGTAGTGGGGCCGCAGCTGAAGCTGCACCAGTGCGGCCTGCCCAAGAAGATGGCGCTCGAACTGTTCAAGCCTTTCATCTTCAACAAGCTCGAGATGCAGGGCATCGCCACGACCATCAAGGCCGCGAAGCGCGAAGTCGAGGCCGAGACGCCCGTCGTGTGGGACATCCTCGAGGAGGTGATCCGCGAGCACCCGGTGATGCTGAATCGCGCGCCGACCCTGCACCGCCTCGGCATCCAGGCTTTCGAGCCGGTGCTGATCGAGGGCAAGGCGATCCAGCTGCACCCGCTGGTGTGCGCGGCGTTCAACGCCGACTTCGACGGCGACCAGATGGCCGTGCACGTGCCGCTGTCGCTCGAAGCCCAGATGGAGGCGAGGACGCTGATGCTCGCCTCGAACAACATCCTTTCGCCCGCGAACGGCGACCCGATCATCGTGCCTTCGCAGGACATCGTGCTGGGACTCTACTACGCCACGCGCGAGCGCATCAATGCCAAGGGCGAAGCCATGGTGTTCGCCGACGTGACCGAAGTAGCCCGTGCGTACGACTCCGGGAAGGTCGAGCTGCACGCGGGCGTCACGGTGCGCATCCGCGAAGCCGAATTCGGCGCGAGCGGAGAAAAGATCGAAAAGCTCGTCCGCCATCGGACAACGGTCGGCCGCGCCCTGCTTTCGGAAATTCTTCCCGTGGGCCTACCCTTTGAGTTAATCAACAAGGCGCTCAAGAAAAAGGAGATCTCCAAGCTCATCAACGCGGCTTTTCGCCGCTGCGGGCTGCGCGAAACGGTGATTTTCGCCGACAAGCTCATGCAGGCCGGCTTCACCATTGCGACGCGCGCGGGGATTTCCATCTGCGTCGACGACATGCTCGTCCCCGTTCAGAAGCACGATCTCATCGCCTCGGCCGAAACCGAAGTGAAGGAAATCGAGTCCCAATACACCTCGGGCCTGGTGACAGTGGGCGAGCGCTACAACAAGGTCGTGGACATCTGGGGCCGCGCCGGCGACCAGGTCGGGAAAGCGATGATGGACCAGCTTTCCTCGGAGGACGTCACCGACCGCAAGGGGCAGAAGGCCAAGCAGGAATCGTTCAACTCCATCTACATGATGGCGGACTCCGGCGCGCGCGGCTCCGCGGCCCAGATCCGGCAGCTCGCCGGGATGCGCGGCCTGATGGCCAAGCCCGACGGCTCGATCATCGAGACTCCGATCACCGCCAATTTCCGCGAAGGGCTGAATGTGTTGCAGTACTTCATCTCGACTCACGGCGCGCGCAAGGGTCTTGCCGACACCGCCCTGAAGACGGCGAACTCGGGCTATCTCACGCGGCGCCTGGTGGACGTGACCCAGGATCTCGTGGTCACAGAAGAGGACTGCCGCACCACGAACGGGGTTGCGATGAAGGCGCTGGTCGAAGGGGGAGAAGTGGTCGAAGCCCTGAGAGAGCGCATTCTCGGCCGGGTTACGGCCTCCGATCTGCTGCACCCTGAAACCCAGGAAGTGCTCTACAACGCCGCTACGCTCCTGAACGAAGACGAGGTCGAGAACATCGAAGCGCTCGGAATCGATGAGGTGCGGGTGCGCACGCCGCTCACCTGCGACACACGCTGGGGGTTGTGTGCCGCCTGCTATGGACGCGACCTTGCGCGCGGTTCCTCGGTCAACGTCGGCGAGGCGATCGGCGTGATCGCGGCGCAATCGATCGGCGAGCCGGGGACCCAGCTCACCATGCGCACCTTCCACATCGGAGGAGCGGCCTCGCGCGCCGCCGCGGCGAACCAGGTGGAAGCGAAGTCGAACGGCACCGTGCGCTTTACCCCGCAGATACGCTACGTCACCAACCCGAAGGGGGAGAAGGTGGTGATCTCGCGGACCGGCGAGGTGCTCGTCACCGATGACAACGGCCGCGAGCGCGAGCGCCACAAGGTGCCCTACGGCGCGACGCTCCTCGCCGCCGACAGCAAGGCCGTCAAGGCGGGCCAGACTCTCGCCTCGTGGGACCCGCATACCCGCCCGATCATCACGGAGTACGGCGGCATCGTGCGCTTCGAGCACATCGAGGAAGGCGTCACCGTCGCCAAGCAGATCGACGAGGTGACGGGCCTCTCCACGCTCGTCGTGATCGATCCCAAGCGCCGCGCCGCGGCGGGCAAGGGCCTGCGTCCGCAGGTCAAGTTGCTGAACGAATCGGGCGAGGAGATTCGCATCGCGGGCACCGACCATCCGATCACCATCACCTTCCAAGTCGGCTCGCTCATCACGGTTCGCGACGGCCAGCAGGTGCAGGTGGGCGAGGTGCTCGCGCGCGTTCCGCAGGAGACCTCCAAGACCCGCGACATCACGGGCGGTTTGCCTCGCGTGGCGGAGCTCTTCGAGGCGCGTTCGCCCAAGGACGCAGGGCTGCTCGCCGAGATCACGGGAACGGTGTCTTTCGGCAAGGACACCAAGGGCAAGCAGCGCCTGGTCATCACCGATTTGGAGAGCGTCTCGCACGAGTACCTGATCCCGAAGGACAAGCACGTCATGGCGCACGACGGGCAGGTCGTCAACAAGGGCGAATTCATCGTCGACGGCCCCGCCGACCCGCACGACATCCTGCGCCTGCAGGGGGTGGAAGCGCTCGCGCGCTACATCACCGACGAAGTGCAGGACGTGTATCGCCTGCAGGGGGTCAGGATCAACGACAAGCACATCGAGGTCATCGTGCGGCAGATGCTGCGGCGCGTCCAAGTCGAGGATGCGGGTGACACCCGCTTCATCCCGGGCGAGCAGGTGGAGCGCGCGGACGTGCTCGAGGAAAACGAGAAAGTGCAGGCCGAAGGCAAGAAACCGGCGACCTACAGCTACATGCTGCTTGGCATTACCAAGGCGTCGCTGTCGACCGACTCGTTCATCTCGGCCGCTTCATTCCAGGAAACGACGCGCGTGCTCACCGAGGCGGCGATCATGGGCAAGAAGGACGACTTGCGCGGACTCAAGGAAAACGTCATCGTCGGCCGGCTCATCCCGGCAGGGACGGGAATGGCGTACCACAACGCGCGCAAGAACGCGCCGCCCGCGCAACTGTTCGAGGAAGGTACGCCTGCCGCCGAGGCCGAAGCGGCGGCAGCGGCCGCGCATATCGAGAACGCCTGAGGAGCGTCGCGTGGCACCTGGCGCGAAGCTCCTGCGGGCGCTCCGCCTCCTGCCATGGGCGGTGCTCGGGACCGCCCTTGTGCCTTGGCCGGCACCTGCCCAGACGAGCAGTGCCTGGCCGAGCAAGCCGATCCGCTTCATCCTGCCCTTCCCGCCCGGCGGCGGTACGGACATCCTCGGCCGTCTTATCGCGGAACGGATGACCGCGAGTCTCGGCCAGCCCGTGGTGACGGAAAATCGCGGCGGGGCGGGTGGAAATGTCGGAGCCGAAGCCGCTGCCAGATCCGCTCCCGACGGCTACACGATCGTCCTGGTCGCGCCTTCGCTCGCCATCAGCAAGAGCCTTTACTCCAAGCTCAACTACGATGCGGTGAAGGATTTCGCGCCGGTGAGCCTCGTCGCGACCGTGCCAAACGTCATGGTCACCCATCCCTCGGTGCCCGCCAACACGCTCGCGGAATTCATCCGGCTCGCGAAGACGAAACCGGGAGAAATGAATTTCGGCTCCGGCGGCAGCGGCACGTCCAACCACCTTGCCGGGGAGCTCTTCAACATCGTCGCCGGAGTGAAGCTCGTGCACGTGCCTTACAAGGGCGTGAACCTCGCGATGAACGACGTGCTCGCAGGGCAGATCCATCTGGTGGTGATCGGCGTTCCGGCGGCGGCCCCGCACATCAAGGCGGGGAGACTGAGGGCGCTCGCCCTGGTGGCGCCGCAGCGCGCCGCCGCGCTGCCCGAGGTGCCGACCGTCGCCGAGGCCGGACTGCCGAATTTCGAAGTCACCACCTGGTACGGGATCCTCGCGCCCGCGGGCACGCCGAGGACTATCGTCACGCGGCTCAACGCGGACCTCGTGAAAATCATGCACTCTCCGGATTTGAAGGAACGCCTCGCGGCGATGGCCACCGATCCGGCGACGAGCACGCCGGAGGAATTCGCGGAGTACATCAAGCGGGAAATCGCGAAGTGGGGCGAGGTCGTCCGCCAGGCCGGGTTGAAGGCGGACTGACGAAACCCGCGGGGCGCCGGAGCGGCCTGCCTACTGCTTCGACGCTTGGATGCGCTGACGCAGCAGCTCGGCGAACTGATCGCTCGGAATGGGCTTGCTGAAAAAGAAGCCCTGCATCTCGTCGCAGGCGTGGTCGTGGAGGAAGGTCTGCTGCTCCAGCGTCTCGACGCCTTCGGCGACGACGGTGAGGTTGAGGCTCTTGCCCATGGCGATGATCGCCTCGGTGAGCGCCTTGTCCTCTGCGTTCTGCGGAAGATCGCGGATGAAGGAGCGGTCCACCTTGAGCGTGTCGATCGGAAAGCGCTTGAGGTGCGTGAGCGACGAATAGCCGACTCCGAAATCGTCGATTGCGAGTCGCGCGCCCATCTTCTTGATTTCGCCGAGCACCCTCCCGGCGCGCTCGGCGTTCTGTATCACCATGCTTTCGGTGAGTTCCAGCTCCAACAGCTCCGGCTTCATCCCGCTTTTCTCCAGCGCCTCGGCGATGTCCTTGAGCAAGTCTTCATCGGCGAACTGGCGCGCCGACAGGTTGACCGCCATGCACAAGGGCGGCAGGCCCTCCCTCTGCCAGGCGACGTTCTGCACACAGGCGGTGTTCAGCACCCATTTCCCGATCGGCACGATGAGCCCGGTTTCCTCGGCGAGCGGGATGAACTGGACGGGCGGCACAACACCGAGATCGGGATGCTGCCAGCGCACCAGCGCCTCGACGCCCGTGATCCGCTCCGTATTGAGGTCGAGCTTCGCCTGATAATGCAGGAAGAACTCGCTGCGCTCCAGGCCGCGGCGCAAGGCCGTCTCAAGCGCCAGCCGCTCGAACGTGTGGATATTGATCTCCTCCGAGTAGAACTTGTAATTGTTTTTGCCGTCCTCTTTCGCGCGGTACATCGCGATATCGGCGTTCTTCATCAGGGACTGTTCGTCGTGCCCCTCCGACGGATACGTGCAGATGCCGATGCTCGCCGTCACGCGGCATTCCTGCCCTTGAATCGACATCGGCTGGACGAGCGCGGAGAGGACCTTGCGCGCTACGGCGGCGACCTGTTTCGGCTCGGCCACTTCCTGGACCAGCACCACGAACTCGTCCCCGCCCAGGCGCGCCACCACGTCGCTCGAGCGCACCGTCTGGGTGAGCCGCGTCCCCATTTCCTGCAGCAGCTTGTCGCCGGCGTCGTGGCCGAGCGTGTCGTTGATGTTCTTGAAGCGGTCCAGGTCGATGAACAGCACCGCAAAATTGCGTTCATAGCGGCGCGCATTCTGGATCGCGAGATTGAGCACATCGTTGAACATGGCCCGGTTCGGCAGTGAAGTAAGCGCGTCGTGATTGGCGAGGAAATGGATATGCTCCTCGTCCTGCTTGCGCTCGGTGATGTCCTTGCCGACACCGCGGTAACCCGTGAATACGCCGGCCGCGTCGAACACGGGCTCGCCGGCGATGCTGATCCAGATTTTCTTGCCGGATTCGTCGAGCCGGCACAGCTCCATGTCTCGGAACGGTTTGTGCGCCTCGAGAAGGGCAATGTGTTCGGCCCACTGGTCGGCCGTCATGTTGATGTAGTTCTGCTCCCAGCGCTTCTTGCCGATGATAGGTTGGACCGTGAGCGTGTTCACCCGCTCCGAGCCGGTTCCAGACATCGAGGTGAAGCGGAATTGCTCATCCTGCTCCCAGTACATGTCGGTGGAAAGCCCGGTCAGGCCGCGGAAGCGTTCCTCGCTCTCGCGCAGCGCCTCCTCGGCCGCGATCCGCTCGCTGATATCCCGAGAAATGGCGGCAATGATGTAGGCATCTCCGGAGCGCAGCACGTGGCGCGTCGATTCGAAAGGGAATGTGGACCCATCCTTGCGGCGATAGCGGCTGTGCATGCCGGGAATGTGGGAAGGGTTCGCGATGAACTCGTCATAGGCGCGCTCGAGGTCCTCCCGGCTGGTTGGAAGGACATCGTGCGGGCCCATCTTGAGCAATTCTTCTCGGGAGTAACCGAGCAACCTACATGAAGTTTCGTTGACGTCCACGAAACGCATCGTGGCGCGGTCGATCAGCACGATCATGTCCGCCGAGTTGTCCATGGCGACACGGAACCGGCGCAGCGTCTCCTCGGAGGCGAGGCGCTCGCTGATGTCACGCGCGATGGAAACAATGACGTGCCCTTCCCCGCTGCGTACGGCGCGCGGATACGCCTCGACGGGAAGCTGCGAGCCGTCCTTGCGGCGGTATTGGCCCTTTACCGTCGGCGCGCTCAGCTCGCCGGCGATCATTCGTTCGTAGAGTCGAGCGAGGTCCTCGCGAGAAGTCGAAAAAATGTCGGCCGGGCCCATCGTCAGTAGCTCCTCCCGGCTGTAGCCCAGCGCCCGGCACGCCGCGTCGTTGACGTCGACGTAGCGGAGGCTGGCGGGGTCGATGAGTAGCATCAGGTCCGCCGAGGCATCCATCGCGGCGCGGAAGCGGCGCTGTTCTTCTTCCGCGCGCTTGCGCTCCAAAAACTGGCCGATCTGGCTGCCGATCACGAGTATCGCCTTGAGTAATCGCTCGTCCGGTTCGCGGACTTGACGGCTGTTAAAAGCGAGCACACCGATCGTCTTTCCTTCCGATATGACGGGAAAGACGAACCCTCCGCGTATGCCGACATCGGATGTAAAAGCCGTCTGGAGCACGCGGGCGTCCTTGGTGACATCGGCGACCCACAACGGCTGGCCCGATCGCCAGACCTGGCCTATCAATCCGACGCCGGGTTTGTAGGCGACTTCACGCGACAGATCGCCAGACCGTTCGAGATATCGCTGGATCGCGCGTTCCGGCACGCCCCAAGACACGTCAAGGCGCAGCGCACCAACCTCCTCGTCCACGCGCAAGTACCGGCCGCACTCCCAGCTCTCCGTTTCGCATATGGCTTGGATCACCGCGGTCATCCCCGCCGTCACGCTCTCGGCCTCGGCAATCGAGTGTGCTACCGAGTGCTCCAGACTTTGCAATTCCTGCGCGCGCCGGGTGTCCGTGACGTCCTTGGCGGTGCCACGATAACCCCGGAATCGACCCTTGCCGTCGACAATCGGCTGCCCGCTGGTACTGATGTAACGCATCCCGCCCTTTGGATCGGGGCGCTTGAACAGAAAGTCGGTAAACGGCTGTCTTGCCTTCAACGCCGCCTTGTGCTTGTCCCAGTTGCCGCCGTCGCCCACAGGAACGGCGCCCCGGTCCCAGCGGTAGGTCCCGAGGAAGTTCTTCGTGTCGATACCGTGCCCCAGGGTGCCGCCCGTGACGAGAGTAAAGCGGCAGTTTTCATCCTGCTCCCAGTACCATTCGGAGGTGAGCTCGGTGAGGACTTGGAAGCGCTCTTCCCATTGCCGTGATTTCTCGCGAAGATCGGGCGGCTTCTTCGGTTTCTTCCTGGCTTCCATGTCCAACTTATGGGTTTCGCTGCGGTGACACCTCGCCTGGTTGTAAAAGTATGCGCGGCTAGCACGGGAGCGCGCAAGCGGGGCGCCGAGGCCAAGGGACGGCAATCATCGTGGACTCGGGCTTGCAGGGAAACCGCTCGGCCGGATCGTTCCGTTCAGGCCCTTGCTTGTCCGCGTTCGCCGAAGACGTCCGCGCGGGCAGCGGGACGCGCGCGCAGGTATTGCGGCGGGATGCGCGGCGTCGCCCCCAGTTCTTGCGCGGCGTGCCAAGCCCAGCGGGGATCCCAGAGGAAGCCGCGCGCAAGCGACACCATGTCGGCCTTGCCTTCGGCGACGATGTTCTCCGCCTGCCTCGCTTCGGTGATCAGGCCGATCGCAATGGTGATGATGCCCGCGTCCTTGCGGATGCGCTCGGCGAAGGGCACCTGATAGCCGGGCCCCACGGGGATCGCCTGGTTCTTCATCAGCCCGCCGCTCGAGCAATCGATCCAGTCGCAGCCGAGGCTCCTCAATTCGCGGGCGAACACGACGGACTGCTCGAGGTCCCATCCGCCCTCGATCCAGTCGGTGCACGAGAGGCGCACTCCGAGCGGCTTCTCCTCCGGCCACGCCGCACGCACCGCGGCAAAGACTTCCAGCGGAAAGCGCATCCTGTTGGCGAGCGAGCCGCCGTACTCGTCGTCGCGCCGGTTCGAGAGTGGCGACAGGAATTCGTGCATGAGATAACCGTGAGCCGAATGCAGCTCGATCGCATCGAACCCTACTCGCTCCGCGCGGCGCGTCGAATCGGCGAATTTCGCGACGAGCGACTTGATCTCGGCACGGGTGAGCGCGCGCGGAACCGGTTCGCCGTCGCCCATGGGGAGCGCGGAAGGGGCGACCGGCTGCCAGCCGCCGCCCTCGGGGCCGAGCGATTTTCCCGCGTCCCAAGGCGCGGCGGTCGAAGCTTTCCTGCCGGCATGGGCGAGCTGGATGCCGAGTTTTGCCTGCCCGTGGGCGCGGCAGAGCTTCACCACGCGCTCGAGGGCTGACTCGTTTGCGTCGGAGTACAGGCCCGAGCAACCCGGTGTGATGCGGCCGATCGCCTCGACGTCGGTCATCTCGAAGCACAGGAGCGCCGCACCCGAATTGGCGAGCATCCCCAGATGCGCGAGATGCCAGTCTGTCATGCAACCGTCGATCGCGGAATACTGGCACATGGGCGATACCATGATGCGGTTCTCGAGCGCGAGGCCGCGCAATCGGATGGGCTGAAACAGGGGGCTGGTCATCGAGTGATCCGTAGGCGGAGCCCTTCGAGGTGTGCCCCATCCTACCCGGAATCGGCGGGCAGCATCGATCCGACGCAGGGCTCGACGAGCGGGTCTTTCAGGCGGGGGCGCGCTGTCTCGGCGGGCGCACGAGAAATCGAGATAACTTGTTGACCATTGACCGCTTTTCCCGCTAGAATCCCGCCTCTTCGAACTGCGCGGGGCGGCCGTTTTTCGCAGACGGGCCGTCCCGGTCTTTTTTGGAACGCAAATAATGCCGACAGTCAACCAGCTGGTGCGTAATGCGCGTACTCGCTTGCCCGCCAAGAGCAAGGTTCCCGCGCTCGCCGGCTCGCCGCAGAAGCGCGGCGTGTGCACGCGCGTCTATACGACCACGCCGAAGAAGCCGAACTCGGCGCTTCGCAAGGTCGCAAAAGTGCGCCTCACCAACGGCTTCGAGGTGATCAGCTACATTGGCGGGGAAGGGCACAATCTGCAGGAACACTCGGTCGTGCTGATCCGCGGAGGCCGGGTGAAGGACCTGCCCGGCGTGCGTTACCACATCGTGCGCGGCAGCCTCGATACCCAGGGCGTCAAGGACCGCAAGCAGGGCCGATCCAAGTACGGCGCGAAGAAACCCAAGGCGGCCTGAGTTCCGGAAAGTCTTCCATGCCCCGACGCAGAGAAGTCCCCAAGCGCGAGATCTTGCCCGATCCGAAGTACGGCAACGCCGACGTCGCGAAGTTCGTCAATGTTCTCATGACCCGCGGCAAGAAATCGGTCGCAGAGCATATCGTTTACGACGCGTTCGACACGATCAAGTCGAAGAGCGGCAAGGATCCGCTCGAGGTGTTCAGCCAGGCGGTGCAGAACGTGAAGCCCATGGTCGAAGTGAAAAGCCGCCGCGTAGGCGGCGCCAACTACCAGGTGCCGGTCGAAGTACGCCCGGTGCGCCGCGCCGCGCTGTCGATGCGCTGGATCCGCGAGGCGGCGCAGAAGCGCGGCGAGAAGTCCATGGACGCGCGCCTCGCGGGCGAGCTGATGGAAGCGGCCGAGGGCCGCGGCGGCGCCATGAAAAAGCGCGAGGAAGTTCACCGCATGGCCGAGGCCAACAAGGCCTTCGCCCACTACCGGTTCTAGGAATTCCAGGTGCTGCAAGTGGCCCGCAAGACCCCCATCGACCGTTACCGCAATATCGGCATCAGCGCGCACATCGATGCCGGCAAGACCACGACCACGGAACGCATCCTTTTCTATACCGGCGTCTCGCACAAGATGGGCGAAGTGCACGACGGCGCCACGGTCATGGACTGGATGGAACAGGAGCGCGAGCGCGGCATCACGATCACTTCCGCGGCGACGACCTGCTTCTGGAAGGGCATGGACAACAACATGCCCGAGCACCGCATCAACATCATCGACACGCCCGGCCACGTCGACTTCACCATCGAGGTGGAGCGCTCGATGCGCGTGCTCGACGGCGCGTGCATGGTGTACGACGCGGTCGCAGGCGTGCAGCCGCAATCGGAGACCGTGTGGCGGCAGGCGAACAAGTACGGCGTGCCGCGCCTTGCGTTCATCAACAAGATGGACCGGCAGGGCGCCGACTTCTTCAAGTCCTACGGGCACATCAAGACGCGCTTGAAGGGCAATCCCGTGCCGATCCAGATTCCGATCGGGGCGGAGGAGAAGTTCGAAGGCGTGATCGACCTCGTGCGCATGAAGGCGATCTATTGGGACGACGCGTCCCAGGGCATGAAGTACGAAATGCGCGACATTCCCGCGAACCTTCTCGGCGAGGCCAAGGAATGGCGCGAGAAGATGGTCGAAATGGCCGCCGAGGCCAACGATGAGCTCATGCACAAATATCTCGAGGGCCACAATCTCTCGAACGACGACATCAAGAAGGGCTTGCGCATCCGCACCATCAAGAACGAGATCGTGCCGATGCTGTGCGGCTCCGCCTTCAAGAACAAGGGCGTTCAGGCGATGCTCGACGCGGTGATCGACTATCTGCCTGCTCCGGTGGACATTCCGCCGGTCAAGGGGCAGGACGAGGACGGCAAGCCCAACGCGCGCAAGCCCGGCGACGAGGAGCCGTTCTCGGCGCTCGCGTTCAAGATCATGACCGACCCGTATGTCGGCCAGCTCACGTTCTTCCGCGTCTATTCGGGCGTCCTCAATTCGGGAGACACCGTCTACACCTCGGTGCGCGGCCGCAAAGAGCGAATCGGGCGTCTTCTGCAAATGCACGCCAACCAGCGCGACGAGATCAAGGAAGTGCGCGCCGGCGACATCGCCGCTGCGGTAGGCCTGAAGGACGTCACCACCGGTGAAACCCTGTGCGATCCGGACAAGGTCATCATCCTCGAGAAGATGGTGTTCCCGGAACCGGTGATCCACGTGGCAGTCGAGCCCAAGACCAAGGCCGATCAGGAGAAGATGGGCGTGGCGCTCCACCGCCTCGCGCAGGAGGACCCGTCGTTCCGCGTGCGCACCGACGAGGAATCCGGCCAGACCATCATCTCCGGGATGGGCGAGCTGCACCTGGAGATCATCGTCGATCGCATGAAGCGCGAGTTCGGCGTGGAAGCGAACGTAGGCGCGCCGCAGGTCGCCTACCGCGAGGCCATGAGGAAGTCGGTCGAACAGGAAGGCAAATTCATCCGCCAGTCGGGTGGACGCGGCCAATACGGTCACGTGAAGTTGAGGCTCGACCCTCAGCCTCCGGGCACGGGCTACGAGTTCGTCGATGCCATCAAGGGCGGCAGGGTGCCGAAAGAGTTCATCCCCGCGGTGAGAAAAGGCGTCGAGGAGGCCCTGCCGGACGGAGTGCTCGCGGGCTTCCCCGTCGTGGATGTCAAGGTCACGCTCTACGACGGGTCTTACCACGAGGTGGATTCGAACGAGAACGCATTCAAGATGGCGGCGATTTTCGCTTTCAAGGACGGCATGCGCAAGGCCAACCCGGTGTTGCTCGAGCCGATCATGGCGGTCGAAGTCGAAACGCCGGAGGAAAAAATGGGCGACGTCATGGGCGACCTGTCGTCGCGCCGCGCCGTCATCCAGGGAATGGAGGACCTCGGCGCGGGCAAGGCGATTCGCGCCGAAGTGCCGCTCATGGAGATGTTCCAGTATTCGACGCAGTTGCGCTCGCTCACCCAGGGCAGAGCGACCTACACGATGGAATTCAAGCATTATTCGGAAGCGCCCAAATCGGTTGCCGAGGGCGTCATCAGCAAGATCACCGGCAAAAACGAAAAGAAATGACGGAGTCGAATCATGTCCAAGGGTAAATTTGAGAGGACCAAGCCGCACGTGAACGTGGGGACGATCGGACACGTGGACCACGGCAAGACGACGCTGACGGCGGCGATGACGCACGTGCTGTCGAAGAAGTACGGGGGTGAGGCGAAGAACTACGACCAGATCGACGCGGCGCCGGAGGAAAAAGCGCGCGGGATCA
>VBCA01000056.1 GCA_005881575.1 Betaproteobacteria bacterium | reverse complement strand
AGGCCTTCAGGCGGCTGGATCACGCGAAGCTCCAGCTGGGGTACGCCTACCACCTGGCGGGCCAGAATCCGAAAGCGATCCAGGTTCTCAAGTCGGTGCAAGGAGTGGACGGGGCCGCCGCCCTCGCCCGCTTGTGGGTGATCCGCTTGAGCCGCTCGGCCTGATTTCAGTGCGCGGCGCTGCGCGCCTTCTCGCGGTGGCGGCGCACTTTCACGACATTCCCGCAGCTCGCCATTTCGCACCAGCGCCGGCTGTGGTTCTTGGTCTCGTCGATGAACAGCCAGTAGCAGGTTGAATTTCCGCAGCGGCGCAGCCGTTCCATCTTCGCCGACGTGAGCAGGCTCACCGCCGATTCGACCAGGGGTTGCAGCGCGGCGTCGAGCGATTCGGCCGAAGGATCCAGCGACCAGCTGTACCCGTCTCCGGTCCACGCGAGCCGGGCGAACGACACCGCGCGCGCATGCTCCGCCTCGACGATGGAGAGGTCCTCGCGCGCGATCGCGCCGCCTTCGGTCCTGGCATTCAGGACCCGGAACAAGGCTTCGCGGAACTTGATCGCCCGGCCCCATACCTGGGCTGCTGCGCGGGGCGATGCCGCCGCGGCCCGGCGCAGCCGCGCCGCCTGGCCCCGGGTGATCGCCTCCGCGGCCTCGAGCCAGTCGATGAGCTCGGGAAAGCCCGCGATCCACTCGGCGCCCGAGGGCCCCCTCGCGCTCTGGCCGGAATTGCAGAAATCCAGGCACAAGGCGCCCCCCGGGCAGCGAAACGTTTCCGCGTAGGGCTTGCCCCTCGCGCGCTGAAAGGCGGTCGATCCGGCCATAGTCTAACCTTCGTGTAACCTTCAAATAAGCCTTGACAAGTTACATTGTGCCACATTAACCTGTAACCGTCTAAACCATTGTAAGAGGTTACGCCATGGGAGCTGCCGGTAAACGGGAACGTTTGGCGGCGGCGATCGCCGCCGTCGCGGTGTCGCTGTCGATATTGGCGGGCCTGAACCGCCTCGCGGACCGCTATGCGCAGGAGGCGCTAGACTCGGCTCCAGGAAAAATCATCGCGTGCCTTCGATCTCATGCATGACCGCCTGCTCGAGCAGCTTGGGCGGCAGGAGGCCCTGCGCGATCACGAGGTCGTGAAACTTGCGCTGCTCGAAGCGCGGCCCGAGCGCGAGCTCCGCCTTGAGCCGCAGCTCCCGCAGCCGCGAGTAACCGTAGAAGTAGGAGACCGCCTGGCCGGGCATCCTGAATGCGTAGCGGTCCGCCTCCTGCTGCGCGAACGGTTCGGAAAGGGCGACCTCGCGCATGAGAAATCCCTTGGCCTCGTCGGGGGTCATCCTGCCGAGATTGACCATCGGGTCGAGGAACGCGCGCGCGGCCCGCAGAAGGCGAAGCTGAAGCGAGAACAACTGCCCTTCCGGAGGAAAGTAGGGAATCATCACGCTCTCGGCGTAGAGGCCCCAGCCCTCCGCGTTGGTGCTGTTGAAGGCGAATGCCGCGCGGGCGAGCGAAACGCCGCCCTCGACCATCGCCGCGAACTGCAGCTCGTGGCCGGGCCGCGCTTCGTGCGCCGTCAGCGTCCACGCCGCCGCCTCGGCGGTGAAATCATCGACCGGATCGGATGATTTCGCATTGGGATTCTGCAGCGGCAGGACGAACTCTCCCACCTCGCCGCGGTTGCCCACGAGCCGGGGCGGATTCATGAAGGGCGCAGCCAGGGCGGCCGATTCCGCCTCGCTCGCGAGCCGGATGGAGGCTGCGCGCTGCGGCAGGCTGATGATCCGCTCGCGCGCCACGATCTCCTCGATGGCCTTGAGGCGATCGCGGTAGAGCGCGAGGATCCGATCGCGCGGCACCGGGCTGCGCTTCAGCTCGCGGATGACGTCGCGGTAGTCCGCCGACGCGAAATTCCCCTCGCGCGCAATGCGGCCGGCGAGGCGCGCCGCCTCGTCGCGAATCTCGGTGAACGCGAACGCGCCCATCGAGATCGCCTGTTCGGGCTCCAGGTCGACCCCGGCGTTCTTCAGGCGGTCGGCGTACAGCTCGCGCGGCAGCATGTGCTCTTTGCGCGCGCGCGGAAGGACGGCGGTCTTCACCCATTCGGAGTAGTCGCGCAATTGCGCCGCGAGCCGGGCGTGCGCCGCCTCCCAGTCGCGCAGTCCGCTCGAGCGAAACAGCTCGGCGATCCCCGCGATGTAGCGCTCGGAGTTATCGAGATTCTGGCGCACCTGTCCTTCGTAGGGCCAGACGAGCTTCGCAGTTCCGAAGCGCTCGCTCGCGCGTGCGCGCGCGAGCTCGGCGAGCGGCTGGCTGCCCGCCTCGATTCCGGCGTAGCGTCGCAGGCGCTGCAAGGCGCTCTTCCGCCGCGACTCGCCGTTGCGCGCATCGAGCACGGCCTTGAGCCCCTCGAAAATGTGCCTCGGCAGGTCGAAGTAAGGGATGAGGAGGCGATGCTCGAGCGCGATGGTGCGTCGCCGGCTCTCGACCGCGTCGACGAGGATGTCGAGGTCCTGCCGCACTTTCGCATCGGATTCCGTTTTTCGCCTCGCCGACAGCAGCTCCAGCACGCGTCCCGCCGCAGCGTCATAGCGCTTCGCATTCTCCGGATCGAGGTCGAGCACCGCGGTATCGAAGCGATCGACGCCCAATTCCGACGCGAACTCGGGGTGGAAAGCGCCCTCCATCTCGATTACGATCGCGGAGTTGCGGTCGCTCGCCTCGATCCAGGGTGGTTCCGCGGCGGTGGCTGCAAGAGGGACGCAAAGCATTGCGGACACCAGGGTGCAGGAAAAGAAGCAAGGCTTGCGCGATCGCATGTCGAAAAACCCCGCGTCTGGACGAAAGGAGCGGCCATGATATCCCGGCGAAGCGGATCGGTGGCCGCCATCCGGCTCGAAAGCCCGCGCCAGGACGACGTGATGCGGCTCCTCGCCGCGCTCGACGCCTATCTCGAGTCGCTCTACCCTCCGGAAAGCAACCACATCCTCGACATCGACACGCTGTGCGCGCCCGACATCCGCTTCTTCGTCGCGCGGCGCGGGGGCGAAGCCGTCGGCTGCGGCGCGCTGCGCATCGACCCGACCGGCTACGGCGAAGTGAAACGCATGTTCGTGCATCCCGCGGCCCGCGGGCAGAAACTGGGGCGCGCGATCCTCGAGCGCATCGAGGAGGAGGCTTCGCGCGAGGGCCTAGCGCGGATGCGCCTCGAGACCGGAATCCACCAGGCGGCGGCGCTCGCCCTGTACCGTCGTGCGGGATACGCCGAGCGCGGACCGTTCGGGGAGTACGCGTCCGATCCGCTCAGCCATTTCTTCGAGAAAGCCATCGATCCGAGATCGAAACGGCGCGCGGCCGGGGGAAAATAGCGCGAATCTATCGCGACCGCGGTGTGACGCAATGCTCGTGGCTGCCGGAGGCGACTGCTATAAGATGGGCGCCTGCCTCCCGAAAGGAGACGATGATGCGGAAATTATTTGTCACCGCCTCGCTATTGCCGCTCCTGGCTGTTCCCGGCATTGCCTCAGCGGACACCTCGCTCGGTATTCGCGGCGGCACGCTCGGCGGAGGAGTCGAGCTGTCGCACGCTTTCGGACAGCGCGTCGGAGTGCGCCTCAATGCGGACGCCTACAACTTCAAGCAGACGAGCACTTACGACAATATCGACTACGACATGAAGCTGAAGCTGCGGACGGCGTCGCTGATGGGGGACTGGTTTCCCTTCGCGAACAATTTCCGCATCAGCGCGGGAGCGATGTTCAACGGGAACAAGCTCACGCTCAAGGGACTGCCGACGAACGGCTTCTACACGATCAACGGCATCCCGTACAGTACCGCGCAAATCGAATCGCTCGACGCCACGGTGGATTTCAACAAGGCGGCGCCTTACTTCGGCATCGGCTACGGGCGCGCGATCAAGAGCGGCCTGTCCCTGATCTTCGACGCAGGCGTCATGTTCCAGGGCAGCCCGAAGTCCAAGATCGACGTGACCTGCGGCCCCTCGGCACCCGCCCTGCAATGCGCACAGGCGCAAAGCGACGCGCAAGCCGAGCAAGCCAGGCTCGACGAAAGCCTTCACAGCTACAAGTATTACCCCGTGATTTCGCTGGGCCTCGCTTACACGTTCTAGCCCCGTAAGCGCGCCGGTGTTCCGGCGCACCCCTTATCCGGTCGCATTGCCGCCGTTGACATGGCAAGAATCGGATAGGCCGGGACCTTCGATTCCGCAATCATAACAATCGTTCGTCGGCCAAGGAGGCGTTTCGTTCGCGCGAGGGGGCGTTTCGTCGCATGGCCGTTGCCGGGCGTGCTCGACGCCCTTAATGTGCAGGCGTGAATGAAGGGAGATTTTCCATGAAACGCGGAATTCGTCTGATGGCGCTGGGCTTTGCGATCGCCGTGAACGGGGCGGCCATGATGGCGGTGAACGCTTCGATAGTCGGCGGCGCCGAGCGCGAGCTCGCGTCGCAGCACGTCGAGCGCGTCGTCATCGTCGCAAAAAGGGAGGATCTGCAGGCACAGCAGACCGTGGCGATCCAGAATTGCCCCGCCCCCAGGGCGCTCTGACTCCCGTCGGATCGCGATGCACGCCACACGCCAGCTGGCAACGGCGCCCGCTGCATGCGAACATAGCGGCCGGAGCCCCAGCGGCCGCAACGACGTGCTGCCCAGACCACGCGCCATCATCGCCGAGGACGAGCCGCTGCTGCGCGAGGAGCTCGCCGAGCTGCTCGGCTCCCTCTGGCCTGAGCTCGACGTCGTCGCGCAGACCGGCGACGGCATCGCGACCCTGCGGGAAGTCGAGGCGCACGCGCCCGACGTGCTTTTCCTCGACATCCAGATGCCCGGGCTTACCGGCCTCGAGGTGGCGCGGCAGCTGAGCGGCCGCTGCCATATCGTGTTCGTGACGGCCTACGACCAGCACACCCTTGCCGCGTTCGAGCAGGGAGCCGCGGACTACGTGCTCAAGCCCGCCGATGCGGCGCGGCTCGCCACGACCGTGGCGCGCTTGAAGGAGCGCGTCGGCAGGCCCGCGCCTGCGATCGAAGGGCTGCTGCGCGAGCTCGCCGCCCCGCAGCGCGGCTTCCTGCGCTGGATCAACGCGTCGCACGGCCCGGCCGTGCGCGTCATCACCGTGGACGACGTGTGCTATTTCCAGGCCGACAGCAAGTATACGCGCGTCGTCACCGCCGCGGAGGAATCGCTGATCCGCAAGCCCATCAAGGAGCTCTGCGACGAGCTGGATCCTTCCTCCTTCTGGCAGATTCATCGCTCGACCATCGTCAACGTTCACGCCATCGCCGGCGTGGTGCGCGACCTGCGCGGCCACACCCAGGTGCGCCTGAAGCGACGCGACGAGCTGCTCGCCGTCAGTGACGCCTATGTCCATCGCTTCCGCCAGATGTAAGCGCACTCCCGCGCTGATCGACGGGCTCTCCTGGAGCGCGCTGGCGTTGGTATTGGCGTTTTGCGCGCTGACCTCCCTGGAATCGATGCTCTCCCCTCATGTGGGCGTGTTCGGCAGCGGCCGCGACATGGTGCTCTCCTGGCTGGTGCGCATCCCGATATTCATGGTGATGGGCGTCACGGTGCTGATCACCGCGCTCGTGGTGCTGAACGCGGCGGGGCGCGCGGGCAGGTTGAACCCGGTCCTCGCTGTCGCCGCGGCGGTGGCCGGCTGCCTGGTCGCCTCCGTCACTCGTTATGCGATCGGGGCGACGCCTGCCGCGGACGGACCGGCGTTCATCCTCAGCTCGTTCATCAGCTGGTTCGTTCCTGCTGCGGCGCTGGTCGCCGGCTACGTCTTCTATCTGCACACGCGCGCGGTGCGCGAGCAGGTGAACGCCGCAGAGCTGCAGCGCACGGCGCTCGAGAAGCAGCAGCTCGAGACGCGGCTGTGCCTCCTGCAGGCGCAGATCGAGCCGCATTTCCTGTTCAATACCCTCTCCAACGTGCGGCGCCTCTGCCAGAGCGACGTCGGCGCGGGGCGCACCATGCTCGCGCAGCTTGCCCGGTACCTGCGCGCGGCGCTGCCGAGGATGCGCGACCACGACGCTTCTCTCGCCGACGAGATCGAGCTCGTTTCCGCTTTCCTGGGCGTACAGAAGATCCGCATGGGCGCGCGGCTGGAGAGCTCGATCGACGTGCCGGCGCCGCTGCTCCAGGCCCGCGTTCCGTCGATGATGCTCGCGACCCTCGTCGAGAACGCCATCAAGCACGGCATCGGGCCGCTCGCAGAAGGCGGCGCGATCCGCCTCGCAGCCGCCCGCGAAGGCGAAACGCTGGTGCTATCGGTCGCCGATACCGGGCGCGGATTCGCCGCGGCTTCAGGCTCGGGAGTGGGGCTGGCCAACATACGGGCGCGGCTCGGCGCTCAATACGGCGAGCGGGCGACGCTGCGCTTCGAAGCCAACTCGCCGCGCGGCGTCCTCGCCACCATCAGGCTGCCGTGGATCCGCGGCGAAGAGCGATCATGAGCAGCGTGCTTTCCGCACCGAGCGCTGTTGAAAACCGCGCAGCGAGCCGCGGATGGTTCAGCGGGTTCGGCAAGCGCCACCTGTGCATCGTTCTGACGTTCAGCGCGGCGGTTCCCCTCAGCGGCGCGTTCTTCAAGCTCGCAGTCGATCCCGCATTACACCACGGCGCTCTGGTCGGCGAAGTCATCACGTGCTTTGTAATCGGCCTGGCGGCGATCCTCAGCGCTATCGCCACCGAAAACCGGCTCGCCGGCATTCTCGGCCCGGGGCCGCGGATGGCGATCGCGGTGCTCGTAGCGGCCATCGCGGGGACAGCGCTGATGGAAGCGGTGACTCAACTCCTGATCCGGCCGCTCGGCCTGCCGATCGAAGAAGCCGAAATGGCGATGTACTCGGGCGATCTTCACCGCATCGCCTACAGTTTTTCCGGCGCCGCTACCTGGTCGCTGATGCTGATCGCCCTGTACGCGATGCTCGAAGCCAGGCGGCGCGCCACCGAAGAGCTGCATACGGTGCGCGTTGCGGCGCTGGCAGCCGAGCGCACCGTCCTCGAGGGTGACCTGCGGGCGATGCAGGCGAGGGTCGACCCGGAACTCTTGTTCGACACGCTGCTTTCGGTGGACCGCGCCTATGCGAGGAGCACCCGTTCCGGAGAGGAGGCGCTCGACGCCCTGATCGGTTTCCTGAGGGACCGCGGACGCCTGGACGTGAGCACAGACGCGGACAAGCGACGGGCGGACAAGGAGATCCCGCTCTAGGCGGATCGTGCACGCGTCGGTTATACTTCGCGCAGTCCACCGCAATTCGACGAACGACATATGGACCCTCACGCGAATCCAAATCCCTCCCGCCGCTTTCGCGGCGGCATGGCGCGTGGCGCGGACAGCGTGCGTTACGCCGGCTTGCCGTTCATCGGCGGCAAAGACTGACCCGCGGGCCGATCGCCCGCCGCGTTTCGAGGCGGGACGAATCGGCCGATCAGCCAAAGTCGTTTCCGCTTCGCGCAACAGGCGACGGAAAGACAATGGCAAACTTGCTTCGACGACTGAATCTCGCCCGAGTGTTCGACGGGCTGTGGCGCCACGGCGATTTCGTGCGGCTGTGGACCTCGCTCACCATCACCCACTTCGGCGGGCAGATCACCTTTCTCGCGCTGCCGCTCACCGGGGCCCTGCTGCTCGATGCGACGCCGCTCGAGATGGGCGTCCTCACGGCGCTCGAGGCGCTGCCGTTCGCGCTCTTCGGCCTGTTCGCCGGCGTGCTGGTGGACCGCGCGCCCAAGCTTCCGATCATCGTGTGGTCGGACGTTGCGCGCGCCCTGGCCCTGCTCACGGTGCCGCTGTGCGCGTGGCTCGGCGTGCTCTCGATGGGCGTGCTCTTTGCGGTCGGGTTCCTCGTCGGGCTCGGAACCGTCTGCGGTTGGCCGGCTTACCAGGTGTTCATGACCGAGAGGGTCGGCCGCGGCAACCTCGTCGAGGCGAACGCCAAGATCGGGGTGAGCGATTCCGCCGCGCAGCTCATCGGTCCCGGAATCGCCGGTGCGCTGATCCAGTGGCTCACGGCGCCGTTCGCGATACTGCTCGATGCGCTGTCGTTCCTCGTTTCGGCCTGGATTCTGCGCGGCATCCGTTCCGGGCCCAACGACGCGCCCAAGATGCGCGCCTCGAGCGTCGCTGCGGAGATTCGCGAAGGCTTGTCCGCGATCTGGCGCAACGCCGTGCTGCGCGCCCTCGCCTGGGCGATCGCGGTGTGGCAGATTTTCCGGCATGCGTCGCTCGCGATCGTGGTGCTGTACGCGGCGCGCGAGCTCGGCTTCAGCCCCGGGCACGTCGGCGCGCTGTGGATGCTCGCCGGCATCGGCTCGCTCAGCGCCGCGGCCGCCATCGGGCGCCTCAACCGACGTCTGGGCTTCGGTCCCACCATGCTCGCCGGCCTGCTGGGAACGGGAGCCGGATGGTTGCTGCTCGCTTGCGCGTCGCGCGGCGAGTTCACCGCCTCGGCAGTGTTCGGCCTCGGGCTGTTCGTGCTCGACTTCAGCGGCATGGTGTTCTTCATCAACTACCTGACGCTGCGTCAGGCGGTGACCCCGGATCCTCTGCTCGGGCGCGTCACGGCGACGATGATCTGCCTCACGGTGGCGACTGCGCCTTTCGGCGGTTTGGCCGGCGGCTGGATCGCCGAGCATGCGGGGTTGCGGGCGACCTTGCTCCTCGCCGGTCTCGGCGCGATCGCGCTGGTGCCGCTGGTGGCCTGGGCGTCTCCGCTCTTGCGCCTGCGCACGCTAGCCGAGGCCGAGGTGCCGCGGCAGACCGAAAGCCTCGCCGAGGAGATGGCTGGATAGCGTCCGGCTGCCGGGACCCTCAGGGTCGTTTGCTGCGCTCGACGTCGCTGCGCCGCTCCGGACCGCGCGCTTGATTGCTAGTTCTCTCTACCCATTCTTCCGCAGCAAAGGACTTGACTCAATGTCACGTTGACCTAATATGATACCTGCATAAAAAGAAAGAAGGGGGGAGCAAGGAATCGGCTTGGAATGGCAAAGCGTGACTACTACGAAATGCTGGGTGTCAACCGCGACGCCGATGAGGAAGCCATAAAGAACGCGTATCGGCGGCTCGCCATGAAGCATCATCCGGATCGCAATCCGGATAATCCCAAAGCCGAAGAGCTGTTCAAGGAGGCCAAAGAGGCGTACGAGATTCTGGCCGACGTCAACAAGCGTGCCGCTTATGACCGTTACAGCCGCTCGGGAGTCTTCAACCCAGCGCGCCGCGGCCGCTCGGATTCGGTGGCGGAACCCGGGACCAAGCCACAAACCTGCCCGACCTGTGATGGGCACGGCCAGGTGCGCATGCAGCAGGGGTTTTTCTCGATTCAGCAGGCGTGCCCGAAATGCCATGGAATCGGAAGGATCATCACCGAGCCGAATCCACCTGCCACGGCGCGCAGGTAGTGTCCTAATTGGGTGAATTACCGAAGGCCGGTCTACGCCCCGGTCCCGCACAAAATAAGTCTGGTAGGCCGTGCAGGAGTCGAACCTGCGACCAACGGATTAAAAGTCCGCTGCTCTACCACCTGAGCTAACGGCCCGCAAAGGAGCGCGATTCTATTATGTCGCGCGAGCGAGCGTCAACGACAATGCGCGCTCATGCGACGATTTCGCGCTCAGGTTTGCCGCATCAGCCGCCAGTACTGGATCTTCATCGTGAGCGCCGCGCCGGCGATGATGGCGAAAAACGCGAGGAACGAGCCGAGCGCGAGCGTGGACAGGCCCGATACTCCCTGGCCGATGGTGCAGCCGAGCGCGAGCACGCCGCCGAAACCCATCAGCGCGCCGCCGACGAGGTGATTGATCAGGTCCTCGGCGTCGCGAAAGCTCTCCAACCGGAACGAGCGGGTCGCGAGCGACCAGGCGAGCGAGCCTGCGAACATCCCGAGCACCGACGCGATCCCGAAGGTCACCACGCGGCTCTTGTCGCTCCAGAGCATGAGAAGCTCGAGCGAGTAGGCCTGCGGCGCGACAAAGGAGAGCGACTCTGCGCGGCCGGAGTTCGTCGCGAGGAATTTTTCCTCGAGCGTGGCCGGATCCTCGGCGAGGTGCCCAACGTGCCCCGACAGATACCAGCCCCCGACGACGACGAGGCCGACGACCACTCCGCCCAGGACGTTGTCGAATGTGCGGAATTCGCGCGCCTTGAAGACGAACACGAGGAGCGCGAGCGAGATCGCGGGCCCGACCCCGGAAAGCACCGCGCGCTTGTCGAAGCCGAACGACCGGGCGAGGACGGACGCGAGATCCTGCTCGCCGGCGAGCGTCGCGCTCACGGAGTCGAGCGCCGCCACGCGAAACACTCCGAGGATCCCCTTCAGCGTCATGTAGGCGGTGATCGCGAGCACGATCGCGACGACGAGCGACTTGAGGTTGCCCGTGCCGATGCGGATCAGCGTCCTCGAGCCGCAGCCGGAGCCGAGCGTCATGCCGATCCCGAACAGCAATCCGCCGAGGATGTAGGAGAGCCAAGTGAACCGGGGCACGGTGTAGATCGTTTTCGACAGGTCGACGAGCCCCGCGAGCTGCAAGGCGCCTGCGCCCGCGGTCGCCACGGCGATGGCGAGCAGCCACATGCGCATGCGGTTCCAGTCGCCCATGTTGACCACGTCCGACACCGCTCCCATGGTGCAGAAGTGCGTCTTGTTGCCCACCGCGCCGAAGAGGAAAGCGAGCGCAAAGGCCCCCCACACCACCGCCGAGGCGAGCGCTGCCGGGTTGGATGCCGTCACGGTGCTTCGAAGGGATACGGCGGCCGGAGAGGCAGTCCGCCGGTGCTACTTGCTTTTTGTCGCGAGGCGCTGCTTCGCCTGCTCGGCCGCCGGACTGGAGGGATATTTCTTGACGAGGGCGCGCAGCGTCTCGCGCGCGGCGGGGCTCTGTCCCAGCTCCCCCTGGGAGCTCGCGATGTTGAGCAGCGCATCCGGCGCCTTGGAATTCTCCGGCCAGAGCTTGACCACTTTTTGCTGGGCGGCGATGGCTGACTTGTAGTCGCGCATCGCGTAGTACGCGTTGCCGATCCAGTACTGCGCCGACGGCAGGAGCTCGCTGCTCGCGAAATTTGTCATGAAATTCTGGAAGCTCGTGATGGCGAGCTGATAGTTGCCGAGCTTGAACTGGTTGAGCGCCAGCTCGTACGCCTGTTTTTCGGCGGCGGCGCTGCGCTCGCCCTGGCTCAGCTTGTCCTGCAGCTGCGATTGCGTCTGCTCGAGCTTTCTCAGGCGGTTGTCGAGGTCGACGTAGAGATCCTTCTGGCGCCGCTCCAGGGTCTCGGTCTGATTCGAGAGCACCTCGATCTGCCCGCGCAGCTTCGCGACGTCCTGCCTCAGCGATTCGATCAGCTGGGCGAGATCGACGACCCGGTTCTGCCCGGAGGAATCCAGCTGCCCGAGCCGCGCGTCGATCGCGGAAAGACGCTCCTCGATCGCCTTCTGGCGCGCCTCGACCTGGTTTTTCAGCTGGAAGATCTGCTTGCGCGCCTCGTCGTCGTCGAAAAGCGCCGCGTGGGCCGCGCCCGCCAGGAGCGCGGCCCATAGCGCAAGCGTGATCCTCAGCCGCATCGCCTTAGAGTCCGTCTAATGAGTTGTCATTCTGAGGGCGCAGCCCGAAGAATCTGCTTTCGACTGTACAAAACAAAAGCAGATCCTTCGCTTCGCTCAGGATGACAGTAGGCTCATTTCTCAGCCGGATCTTAGTATTCGCCGCTGTAGAGCATGTCGCTGCGGCGGTTCTGCGACCAGCATCCTTCGCTGTGATCGCTGCAGCGCGGTTTTTCCTCGCCGAGGCTGACCGGCTCGACCTGTTTTTCGGTCGCGCCCATCAGCACGAGCATGCGCCTCACCCCTTCGGCCCTGCGTTGCCCGAGCGCGATGTTGTATTCGCGGCTGCCGCGCTCGTCGCAGTTGCCTTGGATGAGCATCTTCTTGCCGCGATTCTCGGCGAGATACTTGCCGTGGGCCTGCAGCACCGGGCGGTACTCGTCCTTGATGTCGTACTTGTCGTAATCATAGAAAACCGAGCGCTTCGACAAGTCGATTTGCGCGGCAGGCTGGCCCGGGCGCGCCGCGAGCGGCGGCGACACCGGCAGCCCTTGAGCCGGCTCGGCGCCCGACGCCGCGGGCTTTTCGGTTTCGACGGGCGTGCTGGCGCATCCGTAGAGCAGCGCCACGGTCAGAGCGGAAAACAATGCCTTCTTCATTGACGACCTCCTTTCGAGTGCTCTAGAAAACGAGGAGGGTTTCTCCCCGGGTGCTCCCCTAAGTTGCGGCCGCGGACGGCACTCCGTCGCGGCCGTCAGTTACCCAAAAACGGCCCCCAGGACGGCTCGCGCACGTCCGCCGCCTGGATCCCCAGCCGCTGCCTGAAGCGGCCGTCGCTCGACACCGCCGCGAGCACCCCGCGGTCGTCGATGTCGGTCGCATACAGGATGATGCGCCCGTTCGGCGCGAAGCTCGGAGACTCGTCGCGTAGCCCGTCCGTCAGGGTCTGGATCTGCTTGCTCTCCAGGTCCATAGCCATCAGCTGGAAACGCCCGTTGACCCGGGAAATATACGCGAGGATCTTGCCGTCCGGGCTGACGCGCGGGGATACATTGTAATCGCCTTCGAAGGTCATGCGCACGGGCTCCCCCCCGCTCGCCGGCATGCGGTAAATCTGCGGGCTGCCCCCTCGGTCGGAGGTGAAATAAATCGATTGACCGTCCGGGGTGAAAAATGGTTCCGTATCGATGGCTTGGGAAACCGTGAGGCGCCGCAGGTTGCCGCCGTCGGGGCTCATCAGGTAGATCTGGGAGGTTCCGTCCTTGGTGAGCACCGCCGCGAGCTGCTTGCCGTCCGGCGACCAGGCCGGGGCGCTGTTCGAGCCCCTGTAGTTCGCGACCGGCGCGGGCTGCTTGCTCGCGCTGAGGCTCTGCACGAACAGGATCGGCTTCTTGTTCTGGAACGAGACATAGGCCATTCGGGTTCCGTCGGGCGCCCAGGCGGGCGACATGATCGGTTCGGAGGAGATCAGGATCGACTGGGCGTTTTGCCCGTCCGCGTCCGCGACGCGCAGCTCATAGCGCGGACCCTGCTTGACGATATAGGCGATTCTCGTGCTGAACACGCCGCGCTCGCCGGTCATCTTCTCGTAGATGAAATCGGCGATCTTGTGGGCCGTGAGCCGGGTCTGCGCGGCGGTGAGGGTGAACGCGATGCCGCCGATCTGGGACTGCTTGATCACATCGAGCAGGCGAAAGCGCACCTCGAGTTTTCCGTCGGGAAGGCGCTGCGCCTGCCCGATGACCATGGCGTCGGCGAGGCGGCTCTTCCATTCGGGGAAATCGACCTGGGCGATCTCGGTGGGAGGAGTATTGACCCCTCCGACGAATATCGCGCGGAAGCGGCCGCTGCGCGAGAGGTCCTGCTCGATGATTTCCGTGATGCTCTGCGGCAGCATCGACTCCCCCGCGAACGGAAGCACCGCGATGGGAATCTGATTGGCGCCGCCCCCGATGATCTCGATGGTGAGCTGCGCCCGGGCTGGCCCCGCGAGGAGCAGGATCGCCGCAAGGAGCGCGGCAAACGTCCGCGGGCTCATTCCAGGGGTCTAAAGCTGATATTGAACTCGCGCAACCATTGCTCGGGTCGATCGGGCTTCGGCAGCGGGGAGCTCTTCAGAATGGCCCGTTCGACGGCGGAGTCCAGGAGCGCATTGCCGCTCGTTTTGACCAGGCGCACCGAGAGCACCTCGCCCGTGGGCAGCTGCACGATGTTGAAGACCACCTGCGGGTTTCCCTTGATCTCGGACGGCGGGATGATGTTCGTCTTGATTTTGGCCCGGATCTTGTCAATGTAGCCCGCGTCCGGCAACCCTGCCGTAGGTGGTGAGGTGAACTGCTTGAGGACGTCCTTGCGCTCGCTGTCCCGCAGCGCCTTTTGCTCCTGAGCGAGCTGCTCCCGGAGGCGCTGGGTCATATCGAACTTGACCGGCGGCTCTTCCTTCTTTGCTTTCTTTTTTTCACGCTCGATCGCGATGTCGGGCTTCGACTGCTTCTGCTCGATCTTGGGCTCCGGCTTCGGCTGCGGCTTGATCTCGGGCTTGGGCTCGACCCGGGGCGGCTCGACTTCCGGCAGCTGGCTCCACAGCTCGACCTCGACGGCGTCGGGGTGCCTGGACTGCCAATGCAGGCCGAAGACGAGCACGGCGAGGAGCACGCCGTGCACCAGCGCCGACAGCGCCGCCGGAGCGAAGCCGCTCGGCTCGTCCGCCGCGATCGCGTAGCTCATGTCGCGGGCTTTACGAGGAGTCCGACGCGCCTGATGTTCTGCCGCTGCAGCTCGTCCATCACCTTGAGCACCGCCTCGTAGCGCACGTCCTTGTCCGCGGAGATCACGACCGGCTGATCGGGGCTCTTCTTCTGCCTCTCGCGCAATGCGGCCACCAGCTGCGCCGCCGTCACCGCGCGCTCGTCCGCCCTGCCCTTGTCGCGCTCGCGCAGCATCAGGGACTGATCGCGCCGCACGATCACCTCGAGCGGCGAGGCCGGCGGCTGCGAGGACTTGCCTACGCTCGGAAGGTCGATCACGCCCGGGTTCACGAGCGGCGCGGTGACCATGAAAATCACCAGCAGCACGAGCATCACGTCCACGTACGGGACGATGTTGATCTGGTTCATCAGGCGGCGCGAGCGCACGGCCTCAGGCCCCCTTCGCCTCGTACGCGCCCACGAGCCTCGCCTGCGCCTGCCGCTGCAGGATGTTGGAGAACTCCTCCATGAAGCTCTCGAAGCGCACGGCGAGGCGATCGACGTCGTGCGAGAAGCGGTTGTAGGCCACTACGGCAGGTATGGCCGCGAACAGGCCGATCGCGGTCGCGACCAGAGCCTCGGCGATCCCAGGGGCGACTGCGGCCAGGGTCGCCTGCGCCATGTTGGCGAGGCCGCGGAACGCGTGCATGATGCCCCATACGGTGCCGAGCAGCCCGACGTAGGGGCTCACCGAACCGACCGAGGCGAGGAAGGCGAGACTCGACTCGAGGCGGTCCATCTCGCGCTGGTAGGTCGCGCGCATCGCGCGGCGCGCCCCATCCACCATGAGGCTCGGGTCGGCAACGCCGCGCTGGTTCTTCAATTTCTGGAACTCGCGGTACCCGGCCTCGAAAATCCGCTCGAGGCTCCCGGTCGAATGCCGGTGGTTCACCGCGCTCTGGAACAGCTCGGCCAGGTCCGAGCCGCTCCAGAAGTCGCGCTCGAATTGCTCGGTCCTGCGCTGGGCGCGACCGATGGTGAAGAGCTTGAGGAAGATGAAGTACCAGGACATGAAAGACACGACGATAAGCAGCAGCATGACGAGCTGAACGACCAAGCTCGCGCTCGCGATCATCGCTAGGATCGAGAGATCCTGGGTCGTGTTCATCGCAATCCCTCTAGTTTTCTTCGAATCGCCTCAGGCACAGCGACGGGCCTGTAGCTCTTCGCGCCGACGCACGCGAGGGTCAACTCGGCGCTCGCCAGCACCTCCTCCCTGCGCATCACCGCCTGGTCGAACTGGAGCCGCGCCCGCCCTACATGCTTCACCCGGGCGGTCACGGTCAGCAGATCATTCAGCAGCGCGGGCTTATGGTAGGCGATTTGCGCCGAATGCACCACAAAGAGGACATGGTCCCGGCGGGCGAGCTCGCCAAGGTCGAAGCCGTGCGACTGCAGCAGCTCGGTGCGCGCGCATTCCATGAACGAGAGATAGTTGGCGTGGAACACCACCCCGCCGGCATCGGTGTGCTGAGTGTAGACGCGAAGAGGCCAGGAGAAGGGCGGATGGCCGGCCTGCCCGGTCATTGTCCGAACAGCGCCCCGGAATCGGACTGCTTCGGGGCGGTGAGGCCGAGGTGGCGGTAGGCGGAGACCGTCGCGACGCGCCCGCGCGGCGTGCGCTGCAAATAGCCCTGCTGGATGAGATAGGGCTCGAGCACATCCTCGATCGTGTCGGCCTCCTCGCCGATCGCGTGCGCGAGGTTCTCCAGGCCCACCGGGCCGCCCGAAAATTTCTCGATCACCGCAAAGAGGAGCTTCCTGTCCATCACGTCCAGGCCCAGAACGTCCACGTCGAGCATTTTCAGCGCGGCGTCCGCGACCTCGCGCGAGATCGACCCTTTCGCGCGCACCTGCGCAAAATCGCGAACGCGGCGAAGGAGGCGATTCGACACGCGCGGGGTGCCGCGCGAGCGCTTGGCGATCTCGAGCCCGCCCTCGGGCGAGATTTCCACCTTGAGCAGTCCCGCCGACCGGTTGACGATGCGCTCGAGCTCGCCCTCGGTGTAGAACTCGAGTCGAGCGACGATGCCGAAACGGTCGCGAAGCGGATTGGTGAGCATGCCCGCGCGGGTGGTCGCGCCAACCAGGGTGAAAGGCGGCAGATCGAGCTTCACCGAGCGCGCGGCCGGCCCTTCGCCGATCATGATGTCGATCTGGTAATCCTCGAGCGCGGGGTAGAGAATCTCCTCGACCACCGGAGCCAGGCGGTGGATCTCGTCGATGAAGAGCACGTCGTTCGGCTCGAGGTTGGTGAGGATCGCGGCGAGGTCGCCCGGGCGCTCGAGCACCGGTCCCGCGGTCTGGCGCAGGTTCACGCCCATCTCGCGCGCGATGATGTGCGCGAGCGTCGTCTTCCCCAGGCCCGGCGGCCCGTAGAGCAGCACATGATCGAGCGCTTCCTTCCTGTTCCTCGCGGCCTCGACGAAGATCGCGAGCTGCCCGCGGATCTTTTCCTGGCCGATGTACTCGGCGAGGGACTTGGGGCGCAGCGCGCGCTCGAAAGCCTCTTCCTGGGGCGAGACGGGGGCCGCCGAGATCAGACGGTCGGTTTCGATGGCCATGCGCTATCTTACCGCCCGTCGCTTCATGTCTTCGACAACGATCTCAGCGCCTGCCGGATGCTCTCGGAGACGGAAAGTCCTTCGGGCAGGTGCTTCACCGCGAGCTGCGCTTCCTTGTCGCTGTAACCAAGAGCCAGCAGGGCGGTCATAACGTCGCTCGCCACGGGCCTGGGCCGGTTCACGGCAACCCCGCTCACCGCATCGGCGCCGAGCTTGCCCTTGAGTTCGAGCAGCAGGCGCTCGGCGGTCTTCCTGCCGATACCGGGAATCTTCACCAGGCGTCCCGATTCCTGCATCGCGACCGCTTCGATCAGTTCGGCGACGCTCAGGCCCGAAAGCACCGCGAGCGCGATGCGAGGCCCGACGCCGCTGATTTTCAGCAGCTGCCGGAAGGCGCGGCGCTCCGCCTCGGTGCCGAAGCCGTAGAGCAGATGCGCATCCTCGCGCACGACGAGGTGGGTGAGCAAGGTGACGCGCTCGCCGGATGCGGGCAGGTTGTAGAAAGTGCTCATCGGCACTTCGACCTCGTATCCGACTCCGCTCGCTTCCACCACGATCTGAGGCGGGTTTTTCTCGAGAAGGACGCCGGCGAGCCGCCCGATCATACGAGCCTGCCTCTTTTCACGCGGAACCCGCGCGTCGGGATCGCTCCCAGGCCCTGCCCGCCGTGCGCGTGGCAAATGGCGCAGGCAAGCGCGTCGGCGGCGTCTGCGGAGGGCGCGCCGGCGAGCCCGAGGAGCCGCTTCACCATTTCCTGCACCTGTCCCTTCTTCGCATGGCCGTTGCCGACGACGGCCTGCTTGACCTGGAGCGCGGTGTACTCGGAGACCGGCAGGCCCGCGTCAACGGCAGCGCAGATCGCAGTGCCGCGCGCCTGGCCGAGCGCGAGCGTAGAGGCGGGATTGACGTTGACGAAGACTTTCTCCAGCGCGACCTGCTGGGGGCGGTGCTCGCCGATGATTTCTCGCAGTCCCGCGAGGATCGTCTTCAGGCGGTCGGCCAGATCGGCGTCGCCGGACTTGACGCAGCCGCTGGCGATGTAGGAAAGACTCGCTCCGTTTTTCTCAATGACGCCGAAGCCCGTCACTCGCAAACCCGGGTCGATGCCCAGGATTCGAACGGTCGGGGCCGGCATCCGGGGATTATTCAGGATCGAGGATCAAGGATCAAGGATCAAGGAAAAAGGGAAGGGATAGGCGAATCAATCCGGGTGCGAAGTCTGAAGGATCCGCCGGCGCGCTGCCAGTGGGTGGAACAGCGGCTCTGGAGGTCCCTCATCCCCTCAGGCAGGAGCTTATGAACCTCTTGCGCTCCTCGCCCTTCAGGTTTCTCAGGCTCGCCTGCTTGTTGCATTCTCCCGCGCGGTCCTGCTTGACCTGGCGCTTGGCGCTCGCCACGGTGCTTTTGCCTTCGAGGCACGCGCTCATGAATTTCTTGCGCGCGTCGCCCTTCAGTTTTTTTTCGCCCGCCTGCTTAGTGCAGGCGCTCATGCGTTCCTGCTGCTTCTTCTGGGCCTGAGTCGGCGCCTTAGCCTGCGCCTGCTTCGACGCCTTGCCCTTGTCCTCGCCGCACGCGAAAGACGCTGCGACCACCATCGCGCAAAGCAGAACGGTGAATAGTCTCTTCATCGGCTCCTCCTTGAGTTTGAAGGGATGAAACCCGCGACTTCGGGAAACCGGGCGGATACGGCCTCATAACGGTACGGTATCACGGGGCGCATGCTGGCGGTGCTTCGGCTAAGATCGAGACTTTTCAGTTCGTTAGATATTTCACACCACCGGGCCGGGGAAATGCATTTCAACGTCGACGACGTCAGGATCCGCGAGATCAAGGAGCTCGCCCCGCCGGCGCATCTTCTGCGCGAATTTCCATGAGCGACGACCTGCTTCGCTATCGCTCCGAGTTTCCGATCCTCGAGCGGACCACCTATCTGATAAGCAACTCGCTTGGCGCGATGCCGCGCGGCGTGTACGACGCGATGAAGGGATACGCCGATACGTGGGCGAGCCGGGGCGTGCGCGCGTGGGAAGAACGGTGGTGGATGCTCGCCGCGGAAGTGGGCGACGAGATCGGCGCGCTGATGAACGCACCGAAACGGTCCGTCGCGATCCATCAGAACGTCACCACCTGTCAGGCCATCGTCGCGTCGTGCTTCGACTTCGCCGGCCGGCGCAACAAGATCGTCTACGACGACATGAATTTTCCGTCGGTCATGTACTTCTGGGAGGCGCAGCGATCGCGCGGCGCGCGCGTGCACATGGTGCGGACCGGCGACGGCGTGACGGTGCCGACCGAGCGGCTGCTGGACGCCATCGACGAAGAGACGCTGCTCGTGCCGATATCACACGTGCTGTTTCGCTCCGCATATATTAATGATGCGTTCGCGATCACCGAGAAGGCGCACAAGGTGGGCGCGCTCGTCGTGCTCGATACGTTCCAGTCGCTCGGTACGGTTCCCGTCGACGTGCAGGCGCTCAACGTCGACTTCGCCTGCGGCGGCGTCCTGAAGTGGCTGTGCGGCGGGCCCGGCGTCGCGTACTTGTACGTCCGGCCCGATCTCGGGCGAACGCTGACGCCGACGTTCACCGGATGGTTCGCACACGCCGACCCGTTTGCGTTCGAGACCGGTCCGATTCGCTATACCGATCCGCCGTACCGTTTTATGACGGGGACATCGAACATTCCGGCGCTCGAAGCCGCGCGACCGGGACTGCAGATCGTGGCCAGTGCCGGCGTCGCGCCTATTCGCGGGAAATCGCAGCGTCAAACCGCGCGGCTGATCGAGCTGGCCGATCGGCGCAACTGGCGTGTCAACACACCGCGCGATCCTGAAAAGCGCGGCGGCACGGTATCGATCGACATGCCGCAGTCGTACGACGTCTGTCGCGAGTTGCTGAAGCGCGACATCCTCGTCGACTATCGCCCGAAGGCCGGCGTCCGCATGTCGCCGCATTTCTACACCGACGATCGGGAGCTCGACACCGCCATCGCAGCCGTCGAAGAGATTCTGCGTGAGCTTGTCGTCGTCCGCTAGGATCAAGGATTCTTTCAGTCGATCACCGCGGTCGTGTAGACCTCCTGCACGTCGTCGAGGTTCTCCAGCGCATCGAGCAGCTTCTGCATCCGCCCTCCTTCCTCGCCTTTCAAGACGTTTTCGGCGGTGGGCTTCATGGTGATTTCCGCGAGGTCCGGCTTCAGCCCCGCTTTTGCAAGGCCCTTCTTCACCGCGATGAGATCGGCGGGCGCGCTGATCACTTCCACCGAGCCGTCGTCGTTCCTGACGACGTCCTCGGCACCCGCGTCGAGCGCGGCTTCCATGACTTTTTCCTCGCTCGTCCCCGGCGCGAAAACGAATTGCCCGACGTGCTTGAAGAGAAACGCGACCGAGCCGTCGGTGCCGAGATTGCCGCCGTGCTTCGCGAACGCGTGGCGCACCTCCGCCACGGTGCGGATGCGGTTGTCGGTCATGCAATCCACCATCACCGCGGCGCCGCCCGGCCCGTAGCCCTCGTAGCGGATCTCCTCGTAGGCGACGCCCTCCAGGCCGCCCGCGCCGCGCTTCGCCGCGCGCTCGATCGTGTCCTTGGGCATGTTCGCGTCGTACGCCTTGTCGATCGCGAGGCGCAGCCGCGGGTTCATCGCCGGATCGGCCCCGCCCAGGCGCGCGGCCACCGTGACCTCCTTGATGAGCCGCGTGAAGATCTTGCCTTTCTTCGCGTCCGCCGCCGCTTTCTTGTGCTTTACGTTGGCCCATCTGGAATGTCCTGCCATGGCGGAGCGGCGCGTCTTGAGGTCGGGAAAGCCTATAATTTTATCATTCGCTCCCCGCGCCAAGCCAAGCCGTTTCATGACCGAACCCTCGCGGTGACAGGCCGCGCCTCCTACCGCGCCGTCGGCGTCGCGATGGCGATCGCCGGCGTCGTGTGCTTCTCGCTGCGCCCCATCCTGATCAAGCTCGCCTACGGCTACGTCGTCGATCCGATCACGCTGCTCGCGCTGCGCATGATCTTCTCGCTGCCCTTCTTTCTCGCGGCCGCCGCCTGGGTCGGGCGCGACGCCACGCGCAACCGGCTCACCCGGCGCGACGTCTGGGCGATCGTCTTTCTGGGATTCATCGGGTATTACTTGGCGAGCTTCGTCGACTTTCTGGGCCTGCAGTACGTCTCCGCAGGACTGGGCCGCCTGATCCTTTTCCTGTATCCCACGCTGGTCGTCCTGCTCTCGATAGTCTTCCTGCACAAGCGCCCGAGCGTCCGGGAGATCGTTGCGCTGGTCCTCACCTATTCCGGCATCGCAGTGGTGATGTCCACCCTGCTCGGGGACGGCAACGCGAACCTGCCGTTGGGCGCAGCCTTTTGTTTCGCGAGCGCGACAGGCTACGCCGTCTACCTCGTGGCCGGCAGCCAGGTGGTGCAACGGGTCGGCTCGATCCGTTTCACCGCCTACGCCACGACGGTCGCGAGCATTTTTTGCATCGCGCAGTTCTTTTTGTTCAGGCCGCTGTCG
>VBCA01000055.1 GCA_005881575.1 Betaproteobacteria bacterium | reverse complement strand
CACATGGAGTCAGCTCGGTCGTTACCAGATCCCCGGGTGCGAGACGCCGTTCCGTCGGCGGATGCATCCCGCGCACCTCCCGGCCGCCTGAACCGAGAATCTGGAAGTTCTCGGGACAGCCGCGCGAGCGGAAATACGCCTCGACATCCGCGACGAGCGCATATTCCGGCCGCCCGACGCGCGCCGCTTTGAGAAAAACGGCGTAGCCTTCGTCGGCGAGGACGGCGGCGCGGCGAAGCGCCGCGATCTCGGACGGCGACTTGCGCAGCATCAGGCGATCGAGCAGGGCCGTCGCCGGCGCAATGCTCGCAAGGAGCGGCTCCCTGGCAAGGCGATACGGCACGGCGGCACGCGGGGCGAGCGCGATTCGCCGCTTGCCGAGCTCGCGGATCGCGGTCTCGGTTTCCTCGATCGCAGAGAGCGACCATCTCACATCGAGCTCTTCCTGCTCCAAACGCAGGCGCGCGGCCTCGGCAGGGTGCTCGACGATGACCCGAGTCGGCCCGTCGCGATCGATGAATGCGAAAGCGTCTCCTTCGACCGGGGTGATGTCGGCTGCGAAACGCAGATAGTCGCTTCGCCACGGATTCCCGGCGACGACGAGGATGTCGATGCCTTCATCCGCCATCGCCGCGGCGAGGCGAACGCGCCTCTCGGCGTGCGCGTTTCCGGGATTCACGCTCACTCCGGCTTGATGCCGCCCAGTTCGACGATCGACTTGTAGCGCGCCGATTCCGACTTGAGGAAGCCCGCCGTCGCCGCGGGCGCAAGCCCGATCGCGACGTGACCGAAGTCGCGGACGCGCTTGCGCACGCCCGGTTCCGCCAGGGCCGTCCGGAACTCGGTAGCGAGCCGCTCGATGATGCGCGAATTCGTGCCGCGGGGTGCCGCTAGCACCCACCAGTTGCCGCCGACCAGCTGCGGAAACCCCGCTTCGATCGTCGTCGGGACATCGGGCAGCTCGGCCATGCGCGCTCGCGCCATCACAGCGAGCACCCTGAGCTTGCCCGCCTTCACGGGGCCGATGATGCCGGTCAAAGTCGGGAAGGCGACCTGGATGTCGCCGGCGAGCAGCGCCTGGACCATCGGGGGCGTGCCCTTGTACGGAACGTAGACCATCGAGTTTCCGGTTTGCTGTGAAAATGCCGCGCCGGTGAGATGCGCGGGCGACCCGGATCCCGGAGAGCCGTAGTTGAACTTGCCCGGATGGGCGCTCATGTAGCCGGCCAGCTCCTTGAGCGACTTCGCGGGCACGTTTGCTCCGATCACCGCGAGCAGCGGGGCGTCGGCGAGCAGAGAGATCGGATCGAGCGCGGTCAGCGGGTCGAAACCGAGATTCTTGAACAGGTGCGGCGTCACCGCATAGACGGCTGTCGGACCGAGCAGCAAGGTGTAGCCGTCCGGAGCCGCCCGCACCACTTCAGCCGTGCCTATGGCGCCGTCGGCGCCGGGCTTGCTTTCCACGATGAAACGCTGGCCGAGGTTCGATTCGACTCCGGGGGATATGGTCCGGAAGATCGCTTCCGAAACGCTTCCCGCGGCGAATGGGATTGCCAAAATGCGTCTCACCGCCGCATGCTCCGCCCAAAAGAGCCGATTCTATATTGGGACGACCGATGCTCGATGACAAGTTCGGCGTTTTGTTCGTCTGCACGGGAAACATCTGCCGCTCGCCGACCGCAGAGGCGATTTTTCGAAAGCTGGCTGCCGATGCAGGGATGGCGGGCGCGGTGGCGGCCGATTCGGCCGGCACGCACGGCTACCACGTGGGAGAGCCGCCCGATCCCAGAGCGCAGGCGGCAGCGGCCAAGCGTGGCTACGATCTGAGCGCGCTGCGAGCTCGCACAGTCGAGGAGGCGGATTTTCAGCGCTTCGATCTGATTCTGGCGATGGACCGGGAGCACGACGCGATTCTCTCGCGTATTGCAGGGCCCTCAGCCGGCCACAAGCTGAAGTTGATGATGTCCTACGCGCAGCGCTTCAAGGAGCGGGAGGTGCCCGACCCCTACTACGGCGGGCCGCAGGGGTTCGAGCGCGTGCTCGACATGCTCGAGGACGCTGCGAAGGGCCTGCTCGAGTCCCTGCGAAAGGACTGAGCCCGCCCTCCGGATTCAAATTTTCGGAGTCGGGGGCTCGCGCCCGGTTTCCACCTGAACCAAGGGCTCGTCGAGATCCGGAGGAGGCGGCCGGCGCTCCCGCTTGGCCGGCACAAATTTCTGCTCCGGCTCCATCGCCGGGGCGACGGTGGCGCCCGAACGCGTCTGAACCAACTCCAGCCCGCTTTCCTTGAGAGCGCGCTCTATCTCTGCCGGGTCCGGCTCGCGCGGCGCGGGCGAAACCGCCGCTGGAGCCGGGGGAATGGGCCTAGATTCCGGCTGAAGGTCCGCAGCCATCACGGCCTCGTTCGCTTGCACGCGCTCGGCCGGTACCGGGGCGGGCTGCGCGATGAAATCCCGTGCCGCAGGCGCCGATACCGGTTTCTCGGCCGCGGGGGACGCGGGTGCAGCGCGCACTTCTTCGTTCCGGGGCGCGGGCGGCTGAGGCCCGCGGCGCTCACCGCGCTCGCCGCGATCGCGGCCGCCGCGGCGGCGGCGCTTGCGATCGCGATCGCCTTCGCGCGGTTCAGGCGCTCCGGGGTGGGGTCCGGCTGGACGTCCGTGCTCCTGCGGACGCTGTTCACGCGAATCGGGCCTTTCCGCACGCGCTCGGTCCTGGCCCTCGGGGCGCTCGCCGCGCGGCGGCCTCTGGTCTCCGAATGGCCGCGAGTTGCGGTCCTGGCGATCCTGGCGTTGCGGCCGTTCGCCGCGGTAATCGCGCCCGCGCCCTTGGCGCGGGTCCTGGCGGTCGTTGCGCCCGCGGAAACGGTCGCCGCGGTCGCGGAATTCCGGGCGTGAGGCCTGTGCGTCGCGTTGCGGCGCTGCCGCCGGCTGAGCGACCGCCGGAGCGGAACCGTTGCCCTTGAACCAACCGAAGATGCGGCCCATGAAACCCGGATGCCGTTCGGCCTGAGGCGGCGTCTGGGGCAGCGTGCGCTGCGCGCTCATCGGCGCGGGCCGTTCGGGCGTGACGCCTTGCACTGCGGCTTGCTGGCGCGGCGGGCGCGCTTCCTGCGCCGCAGGTTCCTTGGCTTCTTCTTCGACCGGCGCGGTGACGAGGTTGTAGCTCGCCGGCAGGGCGTCCGACTGGTTCAGGTCGTCGTGTCGCAGGCGCTCCACCCTGTAGTTCGGCGTCTCGAGGTGGGTGTTCGGGATCAGCACTACGTTGACTTTGAGCCGCGCTTCGATCGAATGGATGTCGGCGCGCTTTTCGTTGAGGAGGAAGGTCGCGACATCCACCGGCACCTGGGCGTGCACCGCGGCGCTGTTCTCCTTCATCGCTTCTTCCTGGATGATGCGCAGGATGTGCAGCGCGGTGGATTCGGTGCCGCGGATGTGGCCGGTGCCGTTGCAGCGCGGGCAGGTGATATTGCTGCCTTCTCCGAGCGAGGGGCGAAGGCGCTGTCGCGACAGCTCCATCAGGCCGAAGCGCGAGATCTTGCCCATCTGCACGCGCGCGCGGTCGTAGCGCAGCGCGTCGCGCAGCCGGGTCTCCACTTCGCGCTGGTTGCGCTGGTTCTCCATGTCGATGAAGTCGATGACGATGAGGCCTCCGAGGTCGCGCAGCCGCAGCTGGCGGGCGATCTCGTCGGCCGCCTCGGCATTGGTGTGAAACGCCGTCTGCTCGATGTCGTGGCCCTTGGTGGCTCGCGCCGAGTTGACGTCGATCGAGACGAGCGCCTCGGTGTGGTCGATCACGACCGCGCCTCCGGAGGGGAGCGACACCTGGCGCGAGTAGGCGGTCTCGATCTGATGCTCGATCTGGAAGCGCGAGAACAGCGGCACGTCGTCGCGGTAACGCTTCACCCGCCCCACGTTGTCGGGCATGACGTTGCTCATGAACGCCATCGTCTGCTCGAAGATCGGATCGGTGTCGATCAGGATCTCACCGATGTCGGGCTGGAAGTAGTCGCGGATAGCGCGGATGACGAGGCTGCCTTCCTGGTAGATGAGGAAAGGCGCCGGGTTGAGCAGCTTGCCTTCGGAGTCGCGCGCCGGCTCGGTCGCCTCGACGATCTTGCTCCAGAGCTTGAGTAGATAGGTCAAGTCCCATTGCAGCTCTTCGAAGGCGCGGCTGATGCCGGCGGTGCGGCCGATGATGCTCATCCCGGCCGGAACCTCGAGCTTGTCCATGATCTCGCGCAGCTCGTCGCGATCCTCGCCTTCAACGCGACGCGACACGCCGCCGCCGCGCGGATTGTTGGGCATCAGCACGAGGTAGCGTCCGGCGAGACTGATGAATGTCGTGAGCGCCGCGCCTTTGTTGCCGCGCTCGTCTTTCTCGACCTGGACGATCAGCTCCTGGCCTTCGGAGAGCGCGTCCTGGATGCGTGCGCGGCCGACGTCGACGCCCGGCCGGAAAAACTGGCGCGCGACCTCCTTGAAGGGAAGGAACCCGTGGCGCTCGGTGCCGTAGTCCACGAACGCGGCTTCGAGGCTGGGCTCGACCCGCGTGATGACGCCCTTGTAGATGTTGCTTTTTCTCTGTTCCTTCGCGGCCGATTCGATGTCGAGGTCTATGAGCTTCTGGCCTTCGACGATCGCGACACGGAGTTCCTCGGCCTGTGTCGCATTGAAAAGCATGCGCTTCATTGTTTCTATTCTCCCGCGCGCACGGGCAGGACAAGCCAAGAGCCTATTGTGAAGGCTGGTCTCGCATTTTCGATCCTGGGATCATGAGAACGCGGGTGTTTGGCTCGTCGGGTTCCAGTCGCTGCATTGCAGGACCGCAAATTCTGCCGATATGCTGTTGGCGCGCTGTTCAATTACTATCACTGGTTGGATAACCAACCGCCTTTGCTCGCTTCGGGTTCGTGCGTCTGGGGCGAAAATTCGCACCGTCGCATGTACAAGCAGCCGTCCCGCAACGCAAGCAGCGGGCAGATCATAAACAAAATGAAGGATTTAAGCAACGCCTCGACGGTCGAGGTCGGAGCAGAGAGCGAGAGCCAGCGCGTGGATAACTTTCTGCTTCGCATCTGTAAGGGGGTGCCGCGCAGCCATGTCTACCGCATCCTGCGAAGCGGCGAGGTCAGGGTCAACAGCCGCCGGGTCGACGCGACCTACCGCCTGCAGCCGGGGGACCGGGTGCGGATTCCGCCGCTGCGTCTGGCCCGGCGCGCGGAGAAGACAGCGCCGCCGCTCGATCTGCCGGTGATCTACGAGGACGACGCGCTGCTGGTCGTCGACAAGCCGGCCGGCATCGCGGTGCACGGCGGCAGCGGCATCAGCTTCGGGGTCATCGAGCAGATGCGCGCCGCGCGGCCACAGCTCAGGTTCCTCGAACTGGCGCACCGGCTCGATCGCGAAACCTCGGGGCTGCTCATCCTTGCCAAGAAACGCTCGGCGCTGACCGTACTGCACGCCGCGCTGCGCGAGGGCCGGGTGAGGAAGGAATACCTGGCCCTGGTGAAGGGACGCTGGCGCAACGAAAAGCAGCACGTCAGCCTTCCGCTGAAAAAATTCCTCACGCGTTCCGGAGAGCGGCGCGTCAGCGTCGATCGCGAGGGCCGCGAGTCGCAAACGGTTTTCCGGAAGAAGAGGGAAATCCGCGATTACACGCTGCTGTCGGCGGAGCTGCTGACCGGCCGCACCCATCAAATCCGCGTCCACCTCACCCACCTCGGATTTCCGATCGCGGGTGACGGCAAGTACGGCGACTTCGAGCTCAACCGAGGATTGGCGAAGCAGGGCCTGAAGCGCATGTTCCTGCACGCGGGGGAGCTGGAGTTCGGACATCCGCTTTCCGGGAAAGCGCTGAAACTGCATGCCCCGCTTCCCGAAGACTTGTCGCGCTTTCTCGAATCGCTGGGAAGCTGATGCGCTATCCCTTGCTCGTCTTCGACTGGGACGGTACGCTGATCGACTCCGCGCCCACGATCGTCGCCTGCATTCAGGCCGCCTGCCGCGATCTCGGGCTGACCGTGCCCGACGAGGCGCGAGCGAGCCATGTCATCGGTCTGGGATTGAAGGACGCGCTTGCGTACGCAATTCCGGGCTTACCCGCGGACGACTACGGCAGGGTGGTGGAATCGTACCGCAGGCATTTTCTCGCGCGCGACCCCGAGATCCCGCTGTTTCCAGGAGCCCAGGCGATGCTTGCAGGTCTCAAGGCTCGCGGTCACACTCTCTCCATCGCTACCGGAAAGAGCCGAGCGGGCTTGACCCGGGCGCTGGACAATACCGGTTTGCGGCCTTTGTTCGCCGCCTCGCGCTGCGCCGACGAATGCGCGTCGAAGCCTGCGCCCGACATGCTCTGCGAGCTCATGGAAGAACTGGGAACGAACGCGGTCAACACCCTTATGATCGGAGACACGGTGCACGATCTTCAGATGGCGGCACACGCCGGAGTGCAGGCGGTCGCGGTGAGTCACGGGGCGCATCCCAAGAGCGACCTGGTGGCGCTCGCGCCCCTTGCCTGTCTGGAAGATATCGACGAGCTGACGCTATGGCTGGCCCAGAACGCGTAATTTGCTCGAGCGACGACCTGACGGATTCGGGCGACGGAGTACGCTTCGAACTCGAAGTGGACGGAAGGCCCGAGCCGGCGTTCGCCGTGCGCTACAAGGGCCGGGTCTATGCCTACCTCAACCGCTGCGCGCACATGCCGATGGAGCTGGACTGGAAACCGGGAAAGTTTTTTGATGTCTGGGGCCTGCATTTGATATGCTCGACGCACGGTGCGACCTACGCGCCGGATACAGGCCGATGTCTTCGCGGCCCTTGCTTCGAGGAGGGACTCGCGCCGGTCCCCGTCGAGGAGCGCGACGGCCGTGTAATCATGAAGGGTGATCCGCGTGGCCGAAGGTAACTGGGAGCGGGACGTGATCGAGACGCTGGCGACCGCCGCTCTCAAGGAGCAGCGCCGCGCCCGCCGTTGGGGCATTTTTTTCAAGCTGCTCGGCTTCGCCTATCTCACGCTGCTGGTGTTGCTCGTGCTCGACTGGCGCGGGCACGACGGTCTCACTTCGGGTAAGCATACCGCGCTGGTCGATGTGGTGGGCGTCATCGACCCCAAAGGCGACGCGAGCGCCGACCGCGTCACCGAATCCCTCCAGAACGCTTTCAAAAACAAGAATACCCAAGGCGTGATCCTGCGCATCAATTCGCCGGGCGGCAGCCCGGTGCAGGCGGGCATCATCTACGACGAAATCCGCCGGCTGCGGGGACTTTATCCCAACGTTCCCATGTACGCCGTCGTCGAGGACATCTGCGCCTCGGGCGGCTACTACATCGCCGCCGCGGCCGACAAGATCTACGTGGACAAGGCGAGCATCATCGGGTCGATAGGCGTGATCATGGACGGCTGGGGCTTCACCGGCACCATGGAGAAACTCGGCGTGGAGCGGCGCGCCCTCACCTCGGGCGAGAACAAGGCCTTCCTCGATCCGTTCTCGCCGGTCGACGAGAAGCAGAAGCGCCACGCGCAATCGATGCTGGACGAAATCCACAAGCAATTCATCGATGTCGTGAGGAAGGGGCGGGGAAAGCGGCTCCACGAGAGCTCCGACATTTTCTCCGGGCTCCTGTGGACGGGGGCGAGAAGCGTCGAGCTGGGACTTTCGGACGGCTTCGGGAGCGTCGATTCCGTCGCTCGCGAGGTGATCAAGGCCGAGGACATCTTCGATTACACGAAGAAGCAGGATTTCACCGAACGTTTCGCCAAGCGTTTCGGCGCGGCGATGGCGAGCGCGCTCGCCAAGGTGCTGGCGCAGGGGCAATTCAACATTCGCTGAGCGCGCCGGGCGCGATTACTCGGCGAGCAGCAGGAATACCGTGGGCCGTCCCTTGAGTCGCGGCGTTTCCCTGCGCCATGCCGCAACGGCTCGCGTTTTCACCGCTTCCGAATCCAGCGTCAGGTCCGCGGCGATACACACGAGCGTAGCCGGAGCAAGAGCGCGCAGCATCGTCGCCAGAGTGCGATCGTTGCGGTAGGGCGTCTCGATGAATATTTGAGTTTGTTTGAGCTTTCGCGACTGGCGCTCGCATTCCTTCAACGTGGAGACGAGTTCAATTTCTGCGATGGGGAGGTAGCCGTGGAACGCGAAACGCTGCCCGTCGAGGCCGGAAGCAGCGAGCGCAAGCACGAGGGACGAGGGGCCGCTCATCGGCACGACGCGTATGTCGCGCTCGTGCGAGAGTCGCACCAGGCTTGCGCCCGGGTCGGCTACGGCCGGTAAGCCTGCTTCGGACAGGAGTCCCGCGTCGCTGCCGGCGAGGAGCGGTTCGAGGAATGCCGGAATATCGCTCGCCCTGGTGTTGTGGTCGAGCCGTTCGACGCGGATGCTCTGCAGCGGTCGCGTCGTCGCAATGCGCTTCAGGAACGCGCGCGCCGCTTTCGGGTCCTCGGCAATGATGTAATCGAGCGAGCGGGCGCGATCGAGCGCGCCGGCCGGAATAACGGCCTCCGGTGCGACCTCACCCAGCGTGTTGGGCAGGAGATAAAGCGAGCCTCTGGGGTCAGAGGACATTCAACCCTTGCTCTTGCAGCAGATCGACCAGCGCGATCAGCGGCAAGCCGACGAGTGCGCTCGGGTCATCGCCTTCCATTTTCGCGATCAGCGCGATCCCCAGGCCCTCGGCCTTCGCACTGCCTGCGCAGTCGTAGGGTTGCTCGCGAGCGAGATAACGATCGATCGTACCGTCGTCGAATCTGCGGAAGGTGACGCGGCAGGGGACCACGCGGATGCGGCTTGTCCCGACCGAGGTGTTGTGCACGCACACTGCCGTGTAAAACACCGCCTCGCTGCCGGATAGGGCGCGCAGCTGGCGCACCGCATTCTCGCGAGTTCCGGGCTTGCCGAGCACTTCGCCGCTTCCCACGGCGACTTGATCGCAGCCGATGATGAGGGCGTCGCGATAACGGTGCGCGACCGCCAGCGACTTCGCCTCCGCGAGGCGCCGCGCCGTGCCCTCCGGGGCTTCGCCGGGGCGGGCTCCCTCTGCAAGCTGCGGATCGGCGACCGAGAACGGGATCCCGAGCCGCCCGAGGAGGGCGCGCCGATAGCGCGAGGTTGAAGCGAGAACGAGCTGCACGCGTCGGGCCTTCGGGAGTCACGCCCGGGATGGCGCTAGAGCCTGCACTGCTCGGCGGCGAACTTTTCCTGCCGCGCGATGGCGGCTGAATTGTCCAAGGGTATCCGCTCACCCTTTTCGTTCAGCGTGTAGCTCGGCGGGCTTTGCTTCAAACGCTCGAGTAGCGCGCGTTGCTGGTTGCAAACTTGCGCTCGCTTGGCGGCTGCGGCCTCCTGCGTGCTCTCGCCCTTGTTGGAGGCTTGACGGGGATCCCGATCCTTCGGCCGTGCCTGCCCCTGCTCGGGGCTCGGATCCTTCGGGTTGCTCGCCTCGGCGCCGGCAGCACCCGGGGCGGGCGAAGCAAGCCGGTTCGGTACTTCGCTCGCCTTGCTGCCTTGCGGCGGGCGTTCGCCATAGTGTGTCACGCCGCGCTCGTCTACCCACTTGTAGACCTGGGCGAACGCCGGCAAGGCCGTGGCCACGAACAACAAAAAGTGCAGTAACGCTCTGAACAACTTGGAATTTCTTTTGACACCGAAGAGCAAACATAATATCATGCGCCCCTTATGTCGCAAGCGGGGGTGATAGACAGCCTCCATTTTGCCCGCGCCGCATTGGAACAGCGGGGAGTGCTCGGCCTGGAGCAACTGCAGCGCCTAGCGAAGATGCAGTGCTCGACCGAAAGGCTGGAGTATCACCTGCGCGGGGGAAGGGCGAGCAACGGCAAGCGGTGTTTGCGGTTGTCGGTAAGAGGATCGGTGCAGGCGCTCTGTCAGCGTTGCCTCGATCCGCTCCCGGTTCCCATCGCGATCGATGCCGAGTTGCAGCTCGCCGAGAACCTGCGCGAGATTGCGGAAGCCGACGACGAGATCGACCGCGTGCTCGCATCCCGCCGCATGGACGTAGCGCAACTTGTCGAGGACGAAGTTATCCTGGCTTTGCCGATGGTGCCGCGCCATGAAGGGTGCGTGCACCATCGAGTGACCTGAGTTTGAAGGAGCTCCCATATGGCAGTCCAGCAAAACAAGAAATCGCCGTCAAAGCGCGGCATGCACCGCGCCCACGATTTCCTCACCAATCCGTCGCTCGCGGTCGAGCCAACGACGGGCGAAGTGCACTTGCGCCATCACATCAGCCCGAGCGGTTACTATCGCGGCAAGAAGGTCGTCAAGACCAAGAGCGAGTAGCCTTCATCTGGCCGCAGTGACCGGACAGAGCCGGGATCGGCCCTCCCATTGAGCGAAGCAGGAATCGCTTCGCACCCCGCTTCATGGAAATCACAGTAGCCATCGATTGCATGGGCGGCGATCATGGTCCGCACGTCACCGTGCCGGCGGCGCTCAATTTCCTGAAATCCAACTCGGACGTCGACGTCGTCCTGGTGGGCTTGCGCGACGCGATCGAGGCGGAGCTGAAGGCGCGCGGCGCCAGGCCCGGTCCGCGCCTTCGGGTGCACCACGCGAGCGAGGTCGTGCTGATGGACGAATCTCCCGCGCTCGCGCTGCGCAACAAGAAGGATTCGTCAGTTCGCGTCGCAGTGGAGCTCGTGAAGAACGGCGAAGCGCAGGCTTGTGTCAGCGCCGGCAACACGGGGGCGCTGATGGCGGTGTCGCGCTTCGTTCTCAAGACACTTCCGGGCATCGACCGCCCCGCGATCATCGCTGCGTTGCCCAGCATGCGCGGCAGCACCTACGTCCTCGATCTCGGCGCCAACGTCGACTGCGGGCCGGAGCACTTGCTGCAGTTCGCTATCATGGGCGCGACGCTGGTCGCCGCGGTCGAGCACAAGGACCGGCCGAGCGTCGGCCTGCTCAATATCGGCGAGGAGGACATCAAAGGCAACGAGGTGGTGAAGAAGGCGGCAGAGCTGTTGCGCGACAGCGAAGTCAATTTCATCGGCAACATCGAGGGTGGCGGAATCTACAAGGGTGAAGCCGACGTCGTGGTGTGCGACGGCTTCGTCGGCAACGTCATGCTCAAGGCCTCCGAGGGAATGGTGCAGATGGTGCGCAGCTTCATCCGCCAGGAGTTCATGCGCAGCGTTCTCGCCAGGCTCGCCGGAGTAATCGTCATGCCGGCGATTTACGCGTTCCGCAAGCGGCTCGACCCGCGCCGCTTCAACGGCGCGACTTTGCTCGGACTGAGAGGCATCGTCGTGAAGAGTCACGGCTCTGCCGACGTGTTCGGATTCGAGCGCGCCATCGAGCGGGCGATGGAGGAAGTGCGCAATGAAGTGCTGCACCGCCTCATGCGGCGGTTCGGTCAGGCCGAGCGAGGGAACGCCGAGGCGGTGGAAACGTGATCTGGTCGCGCATCATCGGCACCGGGAGCTACTTGCCGCCGAAGGTCGTGACCAACGACGACCTGGCCAAACTCATGGACACCACGGACGAATGGATACGGACGCGCACCGGCATCCGCCAGCGTCACATCGCCGAACCCTCGCAGGCCTCAAGCGACCTCGCCGTCGAGGCGAGCCGCGCGGCGCTCGCCGCGGCGCGAATCCTGCCGCAAGAAATCGATCTCATCATCGTCGCCACGGCGACTCCGGACTACATCTTTCCGAGCACGGCTTGCATCATGCAGGCGAAGCTGAAAATAAAGGGCTGCGCCGCATTCGACATTCAGGCCGTCTGCAGCGGCTTCGTATATGCGCTTGCGATCGCCGACAAATTGATCCGATCGGGCCAGCATCGCTGCGCCCTCATCGTAGGCGCCGAGGTGTACTCGCGGATCCTCGACTGGAAAGATCGCGGCACGGCCGTGCTGTTCGGCGATGGCGCCGGCGCGGTGATACTCCGGGCGGACTCCAAGCCCGGTATCATGGCAAGCGCGCTGCATGCCGACGGCTCTTACGTCGACATTCTTTCCGTGCCCGGCAACATCTGCGGCGGCAAGATCGTGGGGTCGCCTTTTCTGCACATGGACGGGCAAGCGGTTTTCAAGTTCGCCGTCAAGGTGCTGGACGAAGTCGCGCGCGAGACTTTGGCAATGTGCGGTCTCACCCCCGCGGATGTCGACTGGCTCATTCCGCACCAGGCCAACGTGCGCATACTCGAGGCGACCGCGAGGAAGCTGGGCATCGATCTGTCGAAGCTCGTCGTCACCGTGGATCGCCACGGCAATACGTCGGCCGCTTCGGTGCCTCTGGCACTCGACGTGGCGATCCGGGACGGGCGCATCAGGCCGGGCCACAAGATCATGCTCCAGGGAGTGGGCGGCGGCTTCACCTGGGGCGCGTCACTGGTGGAGATGTAGCCGAGGTGAAGTTCGCGATGATATTTCCAGGCCAGGGATCCCAGTCGGCGGGAATGCTCGCCCGCTACGGGGACATGCCCGCGATCCGCGAGACGCTCGCCGAAGCATCCGATGTCCTGAAGCAGGACCTCGCCAAGTTGATCGCCGAAGGTCCCGCAGAGGAACTCAACAGCACCGTCAATACGCAGCCGGTCATGGTGACGGCGGGCATCTGTGCCTGGCGTGCATGGCGGGAGTCAGGCGGCGCCGACCCCGCGCTCCTTGCTGGCCACAGCCTCGGGGAGTACACGGCGCTCGTGGTGGCCGGCGCAATTTCCTTCGCCGATTGTCTCCCCCTCGTGCGCCTGCGCGGCCGCGCGATGCAGGAAGCGGTGCCGCAGGGCGCGGGCGCGATGGCAGCCATCCTCGGCCTAGATGACGAAGCGGTGAGGTCGGCGTGCGCGGAAGCGGCGGAGGGCGATGTCTGCGAGGCGGTAAACTTCAATGCGCCTGGACAGGTGGTCATCGCTGGACACGCGCCCGCCGTGCGGCGCGCGATCGAGGGCGCAAAGGCGCGCGGCGCGAAGCGGGCAATGGCACTGCCCGTGAGCGCTCCTTTTCACTCCTCGTTGATGGCCCCGGCTGCGGCGAGGCTAAGAGAAGCCCTCGACAGAATCGCAGTGAATTCTCCGAGAATCCCGGTCATCCATAATGTCGATGCGAAGAGCCGTACTGATGCCTCGGGGGTCAAGGAGGCGCTGGTGACTCAGGCCGATCATCCGGTGCGCTGGGTCGAGTGCGTGAGGGAGATCGCGGCACGAGGAGCGAAGCTGGTTTTCGAATGCGGCCCGGGAAAGGTGCTCGCGCCGCTCGTCGGACGCGCGGCCAAGGAGCTGCAGGGCATCGCGCTCGCCGACCGTGCGGGTCTGGAGCAGGGCGCTCAATTGTCGAAAGCCGCATGATGGATCTCGGGGGCCAAGTTGCGCTGGTGACCGGCGCATCGCGCGGGATCGGCAGGTCGATTGCGCTCGCGCTCGGCGGCCGGGGCGCGACCGTTGTCGGGACCGCCACCACCGATGCCGGCGCGCAATCCATCACGGCGTACCTCTCCCAGGCGCACATTCGAGGAAACGGAGCACAGCTCGACGTGCGGGTCGCGACGAACATCGAACGCCTCGTGGCCGAGATCGAGCAGGCCCACGGCGCGGTGTCGATACTCGTCAACAACGCCGGCGTCGCCCGGGACAACCTCGCGATGCGCATGAAGGAAGACGAGTGGGACGCGGTGATCGATATCAACCTCAAATCGGTGTTCCGGCTTTGCAAAGCCGTAATGCGGGGAATGATGAAGGCGCGCTCGGGCCGCGTCATCAATATCACCTCAGTGGTCGGATCGAGCGGCAACGCCGGCCAAATCAATTATGCGGCGGCGAAGGCCGGCATCGCGGGTTTGACGCGGTCGCTCGCGCGGGAGATCGGCAGCCGCGGCATCACCGTCAATTGCGTCGCGCCCGGATTTATCGACACGGACATGACACGAGTGCTCACGGACGCGCAGCGCAAGGCGGTGCTCCAGCAAATTCCGTTGGGGCGCCTCGGAAATCCGGAAGACGTGGCCGCCGTGGTGGCGTTTCTCGCTTCACCCCAGGCCGCCTATATCACGGGCGCGACCCTTCACGTCAACGGCGGCATGTACATGAGCTGACAGGCGTCACCGGATTGGCTTGCCGGAAGGAAAGGTGATTCTGCTACAATTCGCACCTTCTGAATTTCGATCGCAGCAAAACAAGGGGAAGGAGTCCGCAATGGAAAACGTTGAACAGCGCGTCAAGAAAATCGTCGCGGAACAGCTCGGCGTGAACGAAGCGGAGATCAAGAGCGCATCCTCGTTTGTCGACGACCTCGGCGCGGACTCGCTCGATACCGTCGAACTCGTGATGGCTCTCGAAGAGGAATTCGAGACGGAGATCCCGGACGAGGAGGCCGAAAAGATCACTACCGTGCAGCAGGCAATCGACTACGTAAACACCCACACCAAGAAAACCTGATTTTCCCCCACGGCCGGAGCCGAATTGAGCCGCCGTCGTGTTGTTATCACCGGATTAGGAATTGTCTGCCCGATCGGCAACACAGTTGCCGAAGCCTGGTCGAGCGCCCTTGCGGCCAAATCCGGCATCGCCCGCATCACCCACTTCGACGCGGGTTTGCTCTCCAGCCGGATCGCAGGGGAAGTCAAGAACTTCGACGTCGCCGCGTACCTGTCGCCGAAAGAGGCGCGCCGCATGGATCGTTTCATCCATCTCGGTATCGCGGCCGGGGTGCAGGCGCTGAAAGACTCCGGCATCGAGGTCACCGAGGCGAATGCCACGCGCATCGGCGTCAACATCGGCTCGGGCATCGGCGGCCTGCCGATGATCGAAGGGACCCATAACGACGTGCTGAAAGGCGGCCCGCGCAAGATTTCGCCGTTCTTCATACCCAGCACGATCATCAACATGATCTCCGGAAATCTGTCGATCATGCACGGACTGAAGGGTCCGAATCTGGCGATGGTGACGGCTTGCACGACCTCCGCGCACTGCATCGGGGAATCCGGACGTCTCATCGAGTACGGCGACTGCGACGTGATGGTCGCCGGCGGCGCCGAGGCGACCATCACGCTGCTCACGGTGGGCGGCTTCGCCGCGGCGCGCGCGCTGTCGACCCGCAACGACGATCCTGCGACGGCGAGCCGTCCCTGGGACAGGGATCGCGACGGATTCGTTCTGGGAGAGGGGGCCGGAGTGGTGGTGCTCGAGGAATTCGAGCACGCGAGGCGGCGCGGCGCGAAGATTTACGCCGAGCTCGCCGGTTACGGAATGAGCGGTGACGCCTACCACATGACCGCGCCACAAGAGGACGGAGAAGGGGCCGCCCGTTGCATGGAAAACGCGTTGCGCAACGCCGGTCTCAATCGCGAGGACATAGACTACATCAACGCTCACGGAACCTCGACGCCTCTGGGCGACCTCGCCGAGACCATAGCGGTCAAGCGCTGCTTCGGCGATCATGCGAGGAAGCTCGCGATAAGCTCGACGAAATCCGTGACCGGGCACTTGCTCGGCGCGGCCGGAGGAGTGGAGGCGATCTTCTCGGTGCTGGCGATTCGCGATCAGGTCGCTCCCCCGACCGCGAACATGTTCCACCAGGACCCGGCTTGCGATCTCGATTACGTGCCCAACGCGGCGCGGCGCATGCCGCTGCGCTCCGCCCTGTCGAACTCTTTCGGGTTCGGGGGGACCAACGGAACGCTGATTTTCACACGCGTTTGATCCCCAAAGGGGTGAACGCGAGCGCTCATGTCGACTGCGCCCACGCTGCAGCTCGATCTCAAACCTTCGCTCAAGCTTGCGGGTCTGCTTCTGGTCGCGCATGCTCTTGCGCTCCTTGCTGCTTGCGTCAGTCTGGCCGGCTGGCCGCGGGTTCTGGTCGGTTTCGGCATCCTGCTCTCGGGCGCGGGCTGCCTTGCCGAGGTCCTGCAGCGATCCGCCCGGGCGGCCGTTTCACTCGAGTTGCGGGAGGACGGGGGTGCTTCCTGGCGCGACGGCCGCGGCCGGTGGCACGAGGGCAGGCTTCGCAGCGACCATTTTGTCTCCGCGGCATTCGTAGTCTTGGGACTCGAGGTGGCCGGGCGCGGCCGCAAATGGCTGGTGCTCTTGGGCGATTCGGCCTTGCCCGAGGACTTTCGGCGTCTTCGGGTCTGGCTGCGTTGGCGCCGCGATGTCGGATCCGGAAGGAGCCCGACTCGGGCCAACACGGAATAAGCTTGCAGGAGGCTGAACTATTCTTCAGGGGACGAGTCTCTAGCTGCAGGGTCCCTGGGTCCGCGTACGTACTGCGGTATACTGGCCGCCGCCTGTGGACAACTTAGAACAGAAGCGCAACACCGCTTCGTCAGGGAAGGCGGCGGATGGATGATCGGGAGCTCGACCAGCAGCTGGTCGAGCAAGCCCAGCGAGGCGACAAGCATGCGTTCGAGCTGCTGGTGTCGAAATACCAGCGAAAGCTGGCGCGATTGCTGTCCCGGTTCATCCGGGACTCGACAGAGGTCGAGGATGTCGCGCAGGAAACGTTCATCAAGGCCTACCGCGCGCTGCCCTCGTTCCGGGGGGACAGCGCGTTTTATACCTGGTTGTACCGGATCGGCATCAACACCGCGAAGAACTACCTGGTGGCGCTGGGGCGGCGCGTCCCGACCACGACCGAATTCGATTCAGAGGACGCGGAAGGGTTCGAGGGCGGCGAGCAATTGCGCGACATCAACACGCCCGAGAGCATGCTGATGACCAGGGAGATCGCGAACACGGTCAACGACACCTTGATGCAGCTGCCCGAAGAACTGCGCAACGCCATCACGCTGCGCGAGATCGAAGGCTTGAGTTACGAGGATATTGCGACCATCATGAATTGCCCGATCGGCACGGTCCGTTCGAGAATATTCCGTGCGCGCGAGGCAATCGCCGAAAAGCTGCGACCCCTGCTCGACACACGCAAGGACCAAAGGTGGTGATCATGAAGGAAAAGCTATCGGCGATGATCGACGGCGAGCTCCAGAGCGACAGTCTTCACACGCACCTAGGACGGCTCCGCGCGGACCCGGAATTGCGCGGCGCGTGGGATACCTACCACCTGATCGGGGATGCGCTCAGGGGCCAGATCAGCCCGGCGATCGCCGATCGCGTCGTCGCCCGCCTTCGCGAGGAGCCCACAGTCCTTGCCCCGCGACCGGAAAAAAGCCGTTCCAGGCGCCTCGGCTGGTACGCCATGAGCGCCGCCGCCAGCGTCGCGGCGGTGGCTTTCGTCGTGTGGACCGCTTCCCCCGGCTGGCGCGCCGAGCCGCAACTCGCCGCCGGTCAGGACGCGGCCACGGTCGCGACAGCGGCGCCGGTAACTCTGGTTTCCACTGCCGCTCCCGCCGGAATCGAGAACTACCTGCTCGCCCATCGGCCTTATTCCCACACGAGCGCCATGCAGGGAATCGCACCCTATGGCCGCAGTATGTCCGACGAGCGTGGGGCGGCACGGAAATGACGGCGCCCTTCGCCTCATGCGTGCGGGCGGGGATGAGGATCCCCCTGTTCCTGCTCCCGGTATCGGCGGCGATAGCCCAGACCGAACCCTCCGCGCTGCAATGGCTTCAACGCATCTACGCCGCCACCGAAAAGCTCAGCTACTCCGGCACGTTCGTGTACCAGCAGGGCCAGCAGGTCGAAACTTCCCGCATCACCCACGTCGTCGAGGCTTCGGGGCCGCGCGAGCGGCTGGAAACCCTGGATGGGGTGCCGCGCGAGATCATCCGTACCGGCGACGAGGTCGTGTGCTACCTGCCTGCGAGCTTGACTGTGAAGATCGACAAGCAACCCGGCCGCCGGCCGTTTCCCGCGATCCTTTCCGAGCAGCTCAAGGACGTGTCGGAGAACTACACCATCAGGAAAGGCGAGATCGAGCGCGTCGGAGGCTACAGCTGCCAGGTTCTCGCGCTGGAGCCGAAGGACCGGATGCGATACGGTCACCGGCTTTGGGCGGATCTCAATACCGGCATGCTGCTCAAGGCGAAGACCTTCGATGAGAAGCACGAGCTCCTGGAGCAGTTCGCGTTCACGCAGATCAAGATAGGTGGCCACATCGGCCGCGATCAGCTGAAGGCGCGCTATTTACACAAAAGCCGGGACTGGCGCGTGGAGGATTCCGGCGCGAAACGCGCAAATCTGGCCGAAGCCGGGTGGACGATCCGTTCCAGTCCCGCGGGTTTTCGCACGGTCGCCGAGCTGATGCGGACCATGGGAGGCATCGGAGGAGTCGGCCATATCGTGCTGTCCGACGGGCTTGCAGCGATCTCGGTATTCATCGAGCCCGCGACGAGCAAGCAGCCGGCGCCGCAGCCGGGTCTGGTGCGGCAGGGGGCGATCAACGTCTACATGCGCCCCGTGGGCAGCTACTGGGTCACGGTGGTCGGCGAAGCGCCCGCAGAGAGCGTAAAATACATCGCCGACGCGGTCGAATACCGCAAGTAACCCGGCGACCTCCATTGAATCGGTCCGGCTCCCCTCGGCCGGGTTGTGTCGCGCGCGGTTTCTACCGGCTCGATTCCGAGGATCATTTTGATGGCGAGAGTACTGTTCATCTGCCTGCTGCTCGGCTTGCCCTCCGCGCTGGTCGCGCAGGGACGCGAGCTGCCCGATTTCACCGAGCTCGCCGAGAGGCAGGGTCCCACCGTCGTCAATATCAGCACCACTCAGGTGCGCGAGCGCCGCGGCTCGCCGCAAATTCCGAATCTCGAGGAGGACGATCCGCTCTACGATTTCTTCCGGCGCTTCATCCCGCGCCCGCCGGGGCCGGGCGGCCAGGGCCCGCGCGATTTCGAGAGCCGCTCTCTCGGGTCGGGCTTCATCATCAGTACCGACGGCTACGTTCTCACCAACGCGCACGTCGTCGATTCCGCTGATGAGATCACCGTTCGCCTGACCGACAAGCGCGAATTCAAGGCTCGCGTCATCGGCGCCGACAGGCGCACCGATCTCGCCCTGATCAAGATCGATGCGACCGGGCTGCCGGCGGTACGGATGGGCGATCCGAACCGGCTCAAGGTCGGCGAGTGGGTCGTCGCAATCGGTTCGCCCTTCGGTTTCGACAGCACCGTCACCGCGGGCATTGTCAGCGCCAAGGGCCGCAGCCTGCCGCAGGAGAACTTCGTTCCCTTCATTCAGACCGACGTGGCGATCAACCCGGGGAATTCCGGGGGGCCCTTGTTCAACATGCGCGGCGAAGTCGTGGGGATCAACTCGCAGATCTACAGCCGCACCGGCGGTTTCATGGGGCTGTCATTCGCCATCCCCATCGACGTCGCCATGGAGGTGCAGAGCCAGCTGCGCCAGTCCGGCCGCGTCAGTCGCGGACGAATCGGCGTCGTAATCCAGGAAGTCTCCAAGGAGCTCGCCGAATCCTTCGGTCTTTCAAGACCCTCGGGGGCGCTTGTCAATGCCGTCGAGAAGGGCGGCCCCGCCGAGAAGGCGGGGGTGGAGACCGGCGACATCATTCTCAAGTTCGACGGCAAGCCGGTATCGAGCTCGAGCGAATTGCCGCGCATCGTCGGCAGCACCAAGCCCGGGATCAAAGCGCCCGTCGAGCTGTGGCGCAAGGGCGCGACCCGCGAGATCACCGTCACGGTCGGGGAGTTGCCCGAGGATCGAGTCGCAAGCCGCAGCGAACGCCGCGGAAAGCCGCAGGAGCAGGCGGCCAATCGCCTCGGTTTCGCGGTCGTCGATCTCACTGCGGAACAAAAGCGCGACCTGAAGCTGGGAGGCGGCGTGATCGTCGAAGAGGTCCGCAACAATCGCCGCGCAGATGTGCGCGCAGGCGACGTGATCACTGCGGTGACCAGCAAAGGCCAGACCACCGAAGTGAGATCCACGGAGCAGTTCAACAAGCTCCTCGCGCAGCTGGAGCGCAACACCACTCTGACGCTCCACGTACGCCGTGGCGAAAGCAACCTGTTCGTAACCGTCAAGGGCGAAGGTGCGCCCGGTTAGCGCGCGCACTCTGCGTGTCTCGCTTAAACGCGCTAAAATTCAAAGTCTTGGAACCGGGAAACAAGGGTGCCGAACGGCACCCTTTTTTGTAGGCCGATGCAGCACATCCGCAATTTTTCGATCATCGCCCATATCGATCACGGCAAGTCGACGCTCGCAGACCGTTTCATCCAGCGCTGCGGCGGGTTATCGGAGCGCGAAATGTCGGAGCAGGTGCTCGATTCGATGGATCTGGAGCGCGAGCGTGGCATCACCATCAAGGCCCAGACCGCGGCGCTGCAATACACTTCGCGCGACGGAAAGACCTACAACTTGAATCTCATCGATACGCCGGGTCACGTCGATTTCTCCTACGAAGTATCGCGCTCGCTGGCCGCGTGCGAAGGGGCGCTTCTGGTGGTGGACGCGAGCCAGGGAGTGGAGGCGCAGACCGTCGCCAATTGCTACACCGCGATCGAACAGGGCGTCGAGGTCGTGCCGGTGCTCAACAAGATCGACCTGCCCTCGGCCAATCCGGAGCGCGCCATCCAGGAAATCGAGGACGTCATCGGCATCAAGGCAAGCGATGCTCTACTCGTCAGCGCCAAGACCGGGGAAGGGGTCGAGGACGTTCTCGAGGCCGTGATCCGTCGAATGCCGCCTCCGAAGGGAGATCCCGATGCGCCGCTGAAGGCACTGATCATCGATTCCTGGTTCGACAATTACGTCGGCGTGATCATGCTGGTGCGCCTGGTGGACGGGATCATCCGGCCGAAGGACAAGCTGCTGCTGATGTCGACGCAGGCGATCCATCTGTGCGAGCAGGTCGGCGTATTCACGCCGAAGTCGCAAGCCCGCGAGCAGCTTTCGGCCGGAGAGGTGGGATTCGTCACGGCCGGAGTGAGGGAGCTCCAGCACGCGCGCGTCGGCGACACCATCACCCTCGTCAATCGTCCCGCGACCGCGCCGCTGCCGGGCTTCAAGGAGATCAAGCCGCAGGTATTCGCCGGGCTCTACCCGGTCGAGGCGAGCCAATACGAAGCGCTGCGCGACGCGCTGGAGAAGTTGAAGCTCAACGATGCCTCGCTGCACTACGAGCCGGAAACCTCCCAGGCCCTCGGCTTCGGATTCCGCTGCGGGTTTCTGGGTTTGCTGCACATGGATATCGTGCAGGAACGCCTCGAGCGCGAGTACGACATGGCGCTCGTGACCACAGCTCCCACTGTCGTCTATGAGATTCAGCTCCGCGACGGAACGGTCACGCGCATCGAGAACCCGGCGAAGATGCCGGATCCCTCGAAAATCGACGAGATCCGCGAGCCGATCATCGAAACCATCATTTTCGTGCCGCAGGAGTACGTCGGCGCGATCATGACCCTGTGCACGCAGAAGCGCGGAGTGCAGAAGAACATGCAATATCACGGACGCCAGGTGATGCTGACCTACGAGATGCCGCTCAACGAGGTGGTGATGGATTTCTTCGACAAGCTCAAATCCGCGAGCCGCGGCTACGCCTCGCTCGACTACGAATTCAAGGAGTACCGTGCCGCCGACGTGGTGAAGCTCGACATCCTCATCAACGGAGAGCGCGTCGATGCCTTGTCGCTCATGGTGCACCGGGAAAACGCGACCTATCGCGGCCGCGATCTGGTCTCGCGTATGCGCGAGCTGATCCCGCGGCAGATGTTCGACGTGGCCGTGCAGGCGGCGATCGGCTCGCACGTCATCGCGCGCGAGACCGTCAAGGCGCTGCGCAAGAACGTGCTGGCGAAGTGTTACGGCGGCGACGTGAGCCGCAAGAGAAAATTGCTGGAAAAACAGAAAGCGGGGAAAAAGCGCATGAAACAGGTGGGCACGGTGGAAATACCCCAGGAGGCGTTTCTCGCCATACTGCAGGTTGAGAGCAAATGAATTTCGCGCTGATACTCTTCGTATTGCTGGTCATTACGGGGGCGTTTGCGCTGGCCGACGCGGTCTATTTTTCCAAGCAGCGCCGCAAGGACGACAAGGAACCGTGGTGGATCGAGTATCCGAAGAGCTTCTTCCCGGTCATTCTCATCGTCTTCCTGCTGCGCTCGTTCCTTGTCGAGCCCTTCAAAATTCCCTCGGGCTCGATGGTGCCGACACTGGTGGTCGGGGACTTCATCCTGGTCAACAAGTTTGCCTACGGCATCCGGATCCCGCTCATCAACAAGAAGATCATCAATGTCGGGGAGCCCAAGCGAGGTGACGTGATGGTGTTCCGCTTCCCTGAGGACCCGTCGCTCGATTACATCAAGCGCGTGGTCGGCGTTCCAGGCGACAAGATCGTCTACGAGAACAAGAAACTCTTCATCAACGGGGTCGCGCAGCCTCGGAAGCAAATTTCCGATTATCTGAATCGCGAGCGGATCCACTACTCGGCGCAGTTCGTCGAGACGCTGAACGGAGTCGAGCACGTCATGCTCCTCGAGGGCGACGCGCCTGCGGCGGTCCCTTTCACGCGAGCGTTCCCGTTTCGCGAAAATTGCAACTACAATACCGAAGGTGTGACCTGCACCGTGCCCCCCGGGCATTATTTCATGATGGGCGACAACCGCGACAACTCGGCGGACAGCCGAGTGTGGGGTTTCGTACCGGACGAGAACATCGTCGGGAAGGCCTTTTTCATCTGGTTCAATTTCAGCGAGCCACGACGCTTCGGAACATTCAAGTGAAGGGGGATTCATGAAGAACCAGCGAGGCATTACCCTGATTGGAATGGTGGTGGTGTGCATCGTCATTGTACTGGTCGCCATCGGCGGCCTGAAGATCGCCCCCGCCTACATCGAGTACTTCAAGGTCAAGAAGGCGATCTCCGGGATCGCGCAGACAAACGGCAAGGGAACCGTGCAGGACGTGCGCATTGCGTTCGATCGGCGCGCGGCGATCGACGACATCGACGTGATCGCGGGCAGGGACCTCGAAATCACCAAGGAAGGCAACGATATCGTGATCTCGTTTGCCTATCCGAAGCGCGTTTCGCTCTTCGGCAATGTCAGCGTCGTGTTCGACTTTGCTGCGAGCAGCAATAATTAGCGACACACCGGGATCGGGGCCGGTCGCACGCCCGGGCCGCTCTTCGACAGGGTCCGTGGACGGGGAGCGCCTTCAGCAGCAGATCGGATACCCTTTTTCCCGGCCCGAGCTGCTGCTGCGGGCCCTCACGCACCGCAGCCACAGCGCCCTTCACAACGAGCGCCTGGAGTTCCTGGGCGACAGCATTCTCAACTGCGTGGTCGCAGCCGAGCTGTTCGAACGCTTCGACGGGGTTTCCGAGGGGGATCTGTCGCGGCTGCGCGCGCAGCTGGTGCGCGAGGAGACCCTGCATCAGTTGGCGCAGACGCTCAGGCTGGGCGATCACCTGCAGCTGGGAGAGGGCGAGCTGAGGAGCGGCGGGTTCGCGCGCCCCTCGATTCTGGCCGATGCGTTCGAAGCGCTGATCGGAGCGATCTTTGTCGACGGGGGTTTTTCGGCGGCCCGCGAAACGATTCGGCGCCTGTACGAGCCGCTGCTTGCCGCGCTGGATCCGACGGAGCTCGGCAAAGACCCGAAAACGCTTCTGCAGGAACTGCTTCAGGCCCGGAGGATCGCCCTGCCTCAATATTCCGTAGTCGCAACCCACGGGGCGGCTCACAGCCAGAATTTCGAGGTCGAGTGCCTGATTCCCCAGCTCTCGGTGCGGACCCAGGGAAGCGGGAGCACTCGCCGAAACGCCGAGCAGGAAGCGGCCCTGCGCGCCTACGAGCAGATCCGCCGTCGAGCGGCCGTACCGTGATGGCCGCGGAGCCGTATCGCTGTGGAGCGATCGCTCTGATCGGGCGTCCCAACGTCGGCAAGTCCACGCTGCTGAACGCATTGCTGGGACAGAAACTCAGCATCACCTCCCGCAAGCCGCAGACCACGCGACAATCGCTTCGCGGGGTCCTTACGACCGAGACGGCGCAGTTCGTCCTCGTCGACACACCGGGTTTCCAGACCCGGCATCGCGGTGCCCTCAACCGCGCCATGAACCGCGCAATTCGCGGAGTGCTCGAGGCGATCGATATCGTGGTCCTGGTCGTCGAAGCGAAGCGCTTCGGGGCGGAGGATCGAGTGCTCCTGAAACTCGTGCCTGCGGGGGTTCCGCTGTTCCTTGTCGTCAACAAGATCGACACGGCCGAAGCCGCGGATTTGTTGCCGTTTCTGGAAAAGGCCGCGAGCGAGGCAGAGTTCGAAGAAATCGTACCGGTGAGCGCAAGCCGCGGGCGGGGGCTAGCTGAGCTGCTCGGGGCGCTCAAGCGCCACCTGCCTGAGCAGCCCGCGATTCATTCCGTGGACGCCTTAACCGATAGCAACGAGCGGTTTCTCGCCGCGGAATTCCTGCGCGAAAAGCTGTTTCGCCTCCTGGGCGAGGAGCTTCCCTACAGCGCCGGCGTGGAGATCGAGAAATTCGAGGAGCAGGGCGGCATGCGGCGCATTCACGCCGCTATCGTGGTGGGAAAAGAGGGACACAAGGCGATCATCATCGGATCGGGCGGGAGCAAGCTGAAAGAGATCGCTACCGCGGCGCGCCTCGACATGGAGAGGCTTTTCGGCGGCAAGGTCTATCTGCAAGTCTGGGTCAAGGTCCGCAGCGGGTGGACCGACGACGAAGCGGCGCTGAGACGCATGGGCTATGGTTGAGCGCACCCGACAGGAAAGTCGTGAAGCCTTCATACTGCACGGCTATCCCTACCGCGAAACGAGCCTGTTGCTCGAAACGTTTACCCGCACATTCGGACGGGTGTCGATGGTTGCACGGGGAGCGCGCAGCCCGCGCTCGCCGCTGCGCGGGGTACTGCTCGCCTTTCAACCGCTCGCCCTGTCCTGGTTCGGCAAGGGCGAACTGCGGACGCTCGCTCGCGCCGAGTGGGTCGGCGGACAACCCCTGCTTCACGGCGAAGCGCTCATGTGCGGGTTCTATCTCAACGAGCTCCTGTTGCGCCTCTTGCCCCGCGAAGACCCCCACGACGCCCTGTTTACGCGGTACTGGGAGACGCTCCGACGACTCGTCCCGCACGGCAACTCGGCCCCCGCGCTGCGTTCTTTCGAGAGAGCCCTGCTCAAGGAGCTCGGTTACGCCATGGCGCTCGAGCGCGACGGCGCGAGCGGTCGCGCGATCGACCCGGCGAAGACCTATAGGTACGATCCCGAGCGCGGACCGATCGAGGTCGAGGACGCGGGACCGGAGCCCCGCGTGTCCGGCCGGGCGCTCCTCGACATGGGGCGCGACGACTATGCCGATCCCCAGACCCAGCAGCAGGCGAAGGCCCTGATGCGCACGCTCATCAATCATCGACTCGATTACCAGCCGCTGAAGAGCCGCCAGATCTTCAGGGATCTGCTCGCGCTGTGAGGCGCTCGCCCGCGTGACTCTCTTGAGCGTGAATCTCAACAAGGTTGCGCTGCTGCGCAATACCCGCCGCATCGGCGTTCCAAGCGTCGTCCACGCGGCGCGCATCGCGCTGGGCGCGGGCGCTCACGGAATCACGGTGCATCCGCGCCCCGACGGACGGCACGTGCGCTCGCAGGACGTGCGCGAGCTCGCCGCCGTGCTGCGCGACCGGCCCGGGGCCGAATTCAACATCGAAGGCAATCCGTTTCACGGCCTGCTCGAATTCGTCCGTGAGGTGCGCCCGGCGCAGTGCACGCTCGTTCCCGACGAGACCGGAGCCTTCACTTCCGACCACGGCTGGGAGCTCGGCAGCGACGGCGCGCGCCTCGAGCCCGTCATTGCGGAGCTCAGGGCGCTGGGCGTGCGCGTGAGCCTCTTCATGGATCCGGTCGCGGTAGCGATGGCGGCGGCGGCAGGCCTCGGCGCCGACCGGATCGAGCTGTATACAGAGCCGTATGCGCTGGCGTTCGGCACCGCGGACGAGGAAACCGTGCTCGCGCGCTACGCCGAAGCTGCGCGCGCCGCGCAGCGCTCAGGGTTGGGCGTCAACGCCGGCCACGATCTCAATCTCGGCAATTTGCCCCTCTTCCTGCGCTCGGTGCCGAAGGTGCTGGAAGTGTCCATCGGGCACGCGTTGATCTCCGACGCCCTCGAGCTGGGTCTCGCCGAAGCCGTGCGCAGGTATCTCGGGGCGATTCGTCGAGGGGTCGCGGATCCGGGCAAGGGGACATCGTGATCTTCGGAATCGGGACCGATCTGTGCGACGTCGGCCGCATCGAGCGTGCACTGGAGCGCTTCGGCGAGCGCTTCGCCGAAAGAATACTGGTGCCTTCGGAGCTCGAGCGCTTCCGCCGCCAGCGCAAGCGGGCGGCCTATCTCGCCAAGCGCTTTGCCGCCAAGGAGGCGTTTTCTAAGGCGCTCGGCATCGGCATCCGCTTCCCGGTCAGCTGGCACAACGTCTGGGTCGAGAACGAGCGCTCGGGGAAGCCCTCGCTCAAATTCTCCGGACCCCTCGCGGCGTTCTTGAAGCGGCGCGGCATCGAAAGCGTCCACGTCTCGCTGACCGACGAAATCGGCATGGCCTGCGCGTTCGTCGTGGTCGAAGGAGCCGCTCCGAGGGCGCGGAGAAAAAGATGACGCTCGGCCCGGTGATGCTCGATGTGGCCGGGCTGCGGCTTGCGTCGCAGGAGAAGGAGATCCTGCGTCATCCCGCGGTGGGGGGAGTGATCCTGTTCGCGCGCAACTTCGAGTCCCCGCGGCAGCTCCTCGGGCTCACGGCCGAGATTCGCGCTCTGCGCCGGCCCGAGCCGCTCATCGCAGTGGATCATGAGGGCGGGCGGGTGCAGCGCTTCCAGGAGGGGTTTACCCGCATCCCGCCGATGCGCCTGCTCGGGGAGCGCTGGGATGCCGGCCCGGCGCAGGCGCGGACCCTCGCGGAGGCGACGGGTTACGTCGTGGCCGTGGAGCTGCGCTCGCACGGGGTCGACTTCAGCTTCGCGCCCGTGCTCGATGTGGACTTCGGCTCGAGCAGCGTCATCGGAGATCGGGCTTTCTCGGAGGAGCCCGCCGTGATCGCGTCGCTCGCCGGCGCATTCGTCGCCGGGCTGACGGCGGGCGGGGCGGCGTCGGTCGGCAAGCATTTCCCCGGTCACGGCTACGTGAAAGCGGACTCGCACCTCGATGTCCCGGTGGACGAGCGCGAGCTCGGCGAGATCGAAGCCGCAGACCTGCTGCCTTACCGCGAGCTGATCAAGAAGGGACTGGGCGGAATCATGCCGGCCCACGTGATTTACCCGAAGGTGGACAAGCGGCCGGCAGGATTCTCTCCCGTGTGGTTGAAAGACGTGCTGCGGGGCCGGCTCGGCTTCGAGGGCATGATCTTCAGCGATGACCTTTCAATGGAGGGCGCGAGCGTCGCGGGCGGCGTGGTGCAGCGGGCCGAAACCGCCCTCGCGGCGGGATGCGACATGATCCTGGTATGCAACGCGCCGCAGGCGGCGTCCGAGCTGCTGGATAAACTGAAAGCGCCCGCGCTCGACACGCGGCGCGCCAAGCGCATGCGCGGCCGGGGCGCGTTGAAGCCCCTGGGTTCGGATACGCGCTACGCGTCGGCGGTTGCGGCGATTCGAGGTGTATCAGTTTAGAATTCGAGAGTGACACACGACCACGATCACGGCGCGCACGGTCCGCGAAATGCCGGCCGGGCCTTCGCGCTGGGAATCGGCCTGAATCTCGCGTTCGTGCTGGTCGAGGCGGTGTACGGCGTGCTCGCGCACTCCATGGCGCTGCTCGCCGACGCCGGGCACAATCTCTCCGACGTGCTCGCGCTGACGCTCGCTTGGGGCGCGAGCACATTGGCGAAGCGCGGGCCTTCGGAGCGTTTTACTTACGGCCTGCGCAGCTCGTCGATCCTGGTCGCGCTGCTGAACGCGGCGCTCCTCCTCGTCGTGACCGGCGGAATCGCCTGGGAGGCGATCAATCGCTTGGCCGCGCCGCTGGCCGTCGCCGGCGAAACGGTGATCTGGGTGGCGCTTGTCGGCATCCTGATCAACGGGGCGAGCGCGATGCTATTCGCGCGCGACCGGCGGCACGACGTCAACATGCGCGGCGCGTTCCTGCACCTAGCGGCCGACGCGGCGGTCTCGCTCGGCGTCGTCGTCGCTGGAATCGGGATCCTCTTCACCGGCTGGCTGTGGCTCGACCCGGCGACCGGTCTCGTCATCGCGGTCGCCATCGTGTGGAGCACCTGGGGCCTGTTGCGCGATTCGGTGGCGCTCGCGCTGAACGCGGTCCCGGAGCACATCGATCCGCGCGTCGTGCGCACCTACCTCTCGCTGCTCGCGGGCGTCGCCGAGGTGCATGACCTGCACATCTGGGCGATGAGCACGACCGAGACCGCGCTCACCGTGCACCTCGTCATCCCCGGCGGGCATCCCGGCGACGCTTTCATGGCGGAAGTGTGCAAGGAGCTGCGCGCGCGCTATCACGTGCACCACGCGACCATCCAAATCGAGACCGGCGCGCATCCGTGCGAGCTGGCGCCGGATCACGTGGTGTAGGGAGAGTCGAACTCTCTGCCCCTGAGGCGTAGGCCGATCGGCAGAGGGCCCGGTGGGATATGCCGCCAAAAGAAGGTGGTACATTCGAATTCGTGAGCATCTCTGTCGTCAGCCTCTGCGAAACCGCAAGCTGGTGCGAACGCGCTGCAGGTCTGGTATCTGGACGGTTGCTGGCCATCGCCCGCGCCCCGCTTTCTGTCGATTCGCTCACGGTCCTGGCGGGGATGGCTCTGGTCATCGCCGCGGAGATCATCGTCCTGGGCTACGCAAAGAGCAGCCTCTACCGGCTGCTGCACCCGACAAAATCCACTTGGGCCGACATCGTCTGGTTTCTGGTCAGAATCTTCGGCCTGCAATCGCTCGTCGTCGCCGTCGCGTCCCTAGGCCTTACCTCCTACAGCAACCAACTCGCCATGAAGTATGCGGGTTTCCATGTGCTGACGAAGATTAAAGACCCGGTCTTACAGGGCGCCGCGTACGTCATCGCGTTTGATTTCATAGCCTACTGGGTGCACCGCGGCCGCCACGCCTTCGTACGATGGGCGAGTCCTTGTTCGTTCTGGTTCTGTTTGGCGCCCATGCGGGCCTTACGCACTCGATGCTCCCGTGGCGGTGGGGCTGGTTCGGCAAGTACGTGCTCTATTCTCCGATAGGGCATCGTATCCATCACTCCGCGCTGCCCGAGCACAAGGACAAGAACTTGGGTTTCCTTTTCCCCGTATGGGATTGGATGTTCGGGACTTACTACAAGGGTGACGTGATCAACGAAGAGGTGGGTGTCGAGGACAACTATCAAAACACCCGCGGCCTTCTTTTCGACCTCGCCGAGTCGACGCGGCGGGCATGGCGATCGGTAGGCTTGCCTACCGCGCCCTGGACGCCTGCTCGCCCGCGCCGTTCAACGTAGGCTGTTGGCGCTTTTTCAAGCGCCAACGTTCCCATAGAATTACGTGCAGGGAGCGGCCCAATGACATCACATCGATTGAGGTGGTTGGCGATCGTGACGATTGCCGCGATCACGCTGTTCGCTGCGTGCGCTACTACGGAACCGTACCAATCCGTCGCTGACGCCCATGCAACCAATGACCTGCCCAATCCGTACCAGACCATCGCGCCGTGGGGAAATCTTCCCGAAGGAAGGAAGTGGGGAGCGCTGAACGGGGTCGCGATCGACAACGACGGCGAATCGGTCTGGGTGGCGGACCGCTGCAGCGCGAACCCGGACGTTCCGCCAGGAGCGTCGCCGTTCCAGTACGACAGCTGCGCGGGTTCTTCGCTGCCGCCGGTGCTCAAATTCGATTCGTCCGGAAATCTCCTGAGGAGTTTCGGCTCAGGGATGTTCATTTTCCCGCACAAGATGTACGTGGACCGGGACGGCAACGTGTGGGTCGTCGACATGCGGGGCGCGAACGAACGGGAGTTGAAGAAGAGTCCGGAAGCAAGAGGTAAGGGCCACACGGTCGTGAAATTCAGTCCTGAAGGAAACGTGTTGCTCACGCTCGGGCGAGCGGGGGTCGCCGGAAATCCGCCGGACGCCTTGACTGAACCGTGCAGCGTGGTGGTGGCGGCGAACGGGGACATCTTCGTTTCTGAGGGGCATTCGGGGCAGGGGGAGAAGGCGACGCAGGATACCGTGGCGCGAATCTCGAAATTTACGAAGAACGGCAAGTTCATCAGGTCCTTCGGCAAATGGGGATCGGGGCCGGTGGAATTCCGCACCCCTCACGATATCGCGATGGATTCTCAGGGGCGGCTCTTCGTCGCGGACCGCGGAAACATGCGCATCCAGATCCTCGACCAGGACGGCACGTTCATCGCGGAGTGGAAGCAGTTCGGCCGCCCGAGCGGCGTAGCCCTGCGCAACGACATGATCTATGTGGCCGACTCCGAGTCCAACGGAGTTGCGCCGCACCCGGGATGGAAGAGAGGCATCCGGATCGGAAGCCTCAAAGACGGCAAAGTCATTTACCGCATTCCCGATCCGCTCGAGATGAAGGGGACCAGCGCGGCGGAGGGCGTCGCCGTGGATGCGAAAGGAAACGTGTACGGCGGGGAAGTCGGCCCGAGGCAGCTGGTGAAGCACATGAAGGGCGGCTGAACCGCCGTCGTCAACACGGGAGAATCGCGATGAAGAAAAATCCTGCCATCTGGTTCGTGCGGACGCCCCGGATGAAGCACCTCAAGGTTCCACGGAATTGACGAACCACCCGTCGCCTGCGGCGACACCCCTCCTTGGCAGGAGGGGACAAGTCAATGCCCTACACCCGCTCGATGTACGCCCCGTCGTTGGTGTTGACCTTGATTTTCTCGCCGGAGTTGACGAAGGGCGGGACCTGCACGATGAGGCCGGTCTCGGTCTTCGCGGGTTTGAACGAAGTCGTGACCGTCGCGTTCCTGATGTTGGGATCGGTCTCGGTCACGGTTAGGACGACCGAAGGCGGCAGCTCGACTCCGATCGGCTTGTCGTTGTAGAACACCACCTGCACGTCGGTGTTGGGCAGCAGGTAGCCGGTCTGCCCTTCGAGCATTTCATCCGACAGGGTCAGCTGCTCGTAATTCTCTTTGTCCATGAAAACATAGCCGGTGCCGTCGTTGTAGAGGTACTGCATCTCGCGCGGATCGACGAAAGCGCGCTCGACCTTGTCCTCGGTGCGGATCCTTTGGTTGGTCTTGGTGCCGCTCTCGATGTCCTTCATCTCGACCTGCATGAAGGCCCCGCCGCGCCCGCCGACGTGCACGTGGTAGCATTTGATCACGCGCCAGATCCGCTTTTCCCATTCGAGCAGATGACCGATGCGGATTTCGGTGGCGAGAACTTTGGCCATGGTTTGAATGCGCTGGAAGCAAGGCGCGGCATTCTATAACACTCCGGTGACGAAGTCGAAATTGCAGCCCGGATACGATCCCGCCTGCCGCGACTGCCCGCGGCTCGCCGCATACCTCGATCGGGTCAGGCAGGAACATCCCGACTACCATGCGCGCCCCGTCGCGCCCTTCGGTCCGACGCACGCGGCCTTGCTGGTGGTGGGCCTCGCGCCGGGACTCCATGGGGCGAACCGCACCGGCCGGCCTTTCACCGGGGACCACGCCGGCGTCCTGCTGTACCGGACCCTGCATCGGTACGGCTTCGCCAGCCACGAGGGCTCGAGCGATCCGCGGGACGGCCTCGCGCTCATCGGTTGCCGCGTCACGAACGCGGTGAAGTGCCTTCCGCCGCAGAACAAGCCTCAGCCCGACGAAGTGCGCCGCTGCAATCGGTATCTTGCCGAGGAGATCGCCGCCGCGCGGCCGCGGGCGATCCTCGCGCTCGGCGCGATCGCGCACCGGGCGGTGTTGATGGCCTTCGAGCTCGCCCCGGAGCGGCATCGCTTCGCGCACCGCGCGGTTCACGAGTTGTGCGAGGGTTCACCCGTGACGCGGCTCTTCGATAGCTATCACTGCAGCCGCTATAATACGCAAACGAAGCGGCTCACTGCAGCGATGTTCGAAGCGGTGGTTCGCGATATCGCGACTTTCCTCCGCGGCGCCCGATGACTCCCCCAAGCAAAGCGCTCCGAGCCGAAGCGAAACGGAGCGCTCCGGCCGCGGCGACTTTCGACGCGCAGGCCTTGCTCGCCACCTTGCCGGGTTTGCCGGGCGTGTACCGCATGCTCGGCGCGCAAGGGGACGCTCTCTACGTCGGCAAGGCGGGGGACCTGAAGAAGCGCGTCTCGTCGTATTTCCAGAAGACGCAGCACGGCCCGCGCATCGCCATGATGCTGACGCAGGTCGCGGCGGTCGAGATCACGGTCACCCGCTCCGAAGCGGAGGCTCTGATCCTCGAGAACAATCTCATCAAATCGCTCAGCCCCCGCTACAACATCCTGTTCCGCGACGACAAGTCCTATCCCTACCTGATGGTGAGCGGCGGGGAATTCCCGCGTCTCGGCTTTCACCGCGGGGCGATGGACAAGGCCCACCACTACTTCGGTCCGTTTCCGCACGCGGGCGCGGTGCGCGAGAGCATCCAGCTGCTGCAGCGGGTGTTTCGGCTGCGCACCTGCGAAGACTCGGTCTTCCAGAACCGCTCGCGGCCCTGCCTTCTCTACCAGATCAGGCGCTGCACCGCGCCGTGCGTCGGACACATCACCGCCGCTGCCTACGCGGAGGACGTCAAGAGCGCGCAGCTCTACCTCGAGGGACGCAGCGACACCGCGCTCAAGAGGCTCGAGGCCCGCATGCAGCAGGCTTCCGACGCGCGGCGCTACGAGGAGGCGGCGATCTACCGCGATCAAATCCAGTCCCTCGCCAAGGTGAGCCAGCGCCAGTACGCCGACACGGGCGCGGATGTCGATGTCGATATCATCGCGGTCGCCCTGGAGCACGGATTCGCCTGCGTCAACCTGGTGATGGTGCGCGGCGGCAGGCAGCTCGGAGACCGGAGCTTTTTTCCGCAGAATGCGGAGGAGCGCGACGCCAAGGAAGTGCTCGGGGCGTTCATCGCGCAGCATTACCTGGAGCGGCCGATACCGCCGGCCCTGGTCGTCGGCGAGGAGCTGGACGTGGAAGAGCTCGAAGCTACGCTCAGCGATCACGCGAAACGCGGCGTTCGCGTTCACACGCGTCCCACTGCGGAGCGCCGCGCCTGGCTCGAGATGGCCCGGCAAAACGCGCTTCAGGCCTTGAAGTCGAAGCTCACCGAGCACGGCACCCAGGAAACGCGGCTCGCGGCGCTGCGCGAGGCGCTCGGCCTCCCCGACACCGTGCAACGCATCGAATGCTTCGATGTGAGCCACACGATGGGCGAGGCCACGGTGGCGGCCTGCGTGGTGTACGATCGCATGGACATGTGCCGGGGCGAATACCGTCGCTACAACATCGAAGGCGCACGGCCGGGAGACGACTACGGCGCTCTGGCGCAGGCGCTTTCGCGGCGCTACGGCAGGATAGCGGGCGGCGAGGGCGTCGCCCCCGACCTGATTTTCATCGACGGCGGCAAGGGACAGGTGAGCGCTGCGAAAGAAGCGCTCGCGGAGGTCGGCCTCTCCGATATCGCGCTCGTGGGCATCGCCAAGGGCCCGGAGAGAAAGCCCGGGCTCGAGGAGTTGTGGGTCGGCGAGCGCGCGGTGACGCTTGCCCCGGACCACCCCGGACTGCATCTGATCCAGCGGATTCGCGACGAGGCGCATCGTTTCGCCATCGCCGGGCACCGGGCGCGACGCTCCAAGCGGCGCACCACGTCGACGCTGGAGGGCATTGCGGGGATAGGCGCCAAACGCCGCAGGCAGCTGCTCACGCGGTTCGGCGGGCTGAAAGGCGTCATGGGCGCGAGCATCGAAGACCTGACGCAGGTCGAGGGGATCAGTCGAAAGCTCGCGGAAAAGATCTACCGGGAGCTCCATGCCGCTTAACGTCCCCATCCTTCTCACCTGGCTCCGCATCCTGACGATCCCGCTCGTGATCGGGGTCTTCTATGTCCCCGAGATCTGGCTCTCGAGCCGGCATCAGAACCTGATCGCGACCTCGTTGTTCATCGCGGCCGCGATCACGGACTGGCTCGACGGTTACCTGGCGCGGCGCCTGAACCAGACATCGGCGTTCGGCGCGTTCCTCGATCCGGTCGCCGACAAGCTGATGATCGCCGCGGCGCTGATCGTCCTGGTCTGGCTTCAGCGTGTGGACGCGATCATCGCCGTGGTGATCATCGGCCGCGAGATCGCCGTGTCGGCGATGCGCGAATGGATGGCGAAGATCGGCCAGTCGAAGAGCGTCGCGGTAAACTTCCTCGGCAAGATCAAAACGATCTCGCAGATGATCGCCGTTCCGCTTTTGCTCTATTACGACCGGATCGGCGTGCTCAGCCCGCAACGCGTCGGCACCTGGCTCATCTACGTCGCCGCGATACTGACCCTGGTGTCGATGTTCTACTATCTTAAACTCGCCCTCGCGCCGCGCGCGGAAGGAGACCGCCGCCGGCTTGACCGCAGGGGGAGCGAACCGTAAGATTCCGCCTTGCCCGCGGGAGTA
>VBCA01000054.1 GCA_005881575.1 Betaproteobacteria bacterium | reverse complement strand
CGCCGCGCTCTGCGCCACCGTGGCGGTCATTATTTCGTTGACGAGATACTGGTGGACCTAGTCTCGAACCCGGCGCGCAAAATGTTAGTCGCAGCGGCGTCAGCGCAAGAGCCTGCCGCGCCGCGCGGCAGGCATGCGCTCAAGAAGCTTCCACACTCAAGGGGGCTAGTGCGGGGATGCGTCAGACGGGAAGCCGTTCCAGATTTCCAGATCATCCATCCACTGGTACAAGGGATAGGCGGTTCCGCTGTAGACATCGGATAGGAAAATTCGATTGATATCCTTGGCGATCCTGTTCGGCCCCAGGTGATTGACGATCTGTTGGCCGTTGACGGCCATCCAAACGCGTCCGTCGGACCCGGTGCTGCGATGCCAGAAAACTTCGAACTTAAACCACTGGCCCACTGGCACTGGAACAGTCGTGTTGTATTCGTCCCAGTACACCACACGGCAGCCTGGAAAACATGGATCGTTCCTCGCCGCATTATCCCCAATGATCTCCCAACAAGGGTTGGCGCCGACGCACCAGCTCACCACCTGGACGACGGTACGATAGTCCCCATCGTCGTTTCCAGGAGTCCCGGTTTTCCACGAGAATAGATAGCGCCAGCTCGGGGAGGCAAGTTGTCTGTCCAGATCCGGCTGGTACTTGAGCCAGTACCTGATGTAAAGATCGCCCCCTTCAGCAGAGGGGTCGATTTGGAACGCGTTTTGCGTCGCCCCGCTTTGGGGATCCATTCCGCAGCACCCGCTTTGGGTGACCTGGCTGTAGAGGACCTTGGTCGGGGTTCCGTTGTGTCCTGGAGCTCCCCACACAACATTCCCCCAATTACCGGTGGGGGTGCCGTCGGTACCTGTGATGTCCTGCCAGCAGCCGCCAAATTGCGGTCCCCAACAGTCACGTGGGGCGCCGAGAGCGGTCGTATTGGGCTCAAAGCCCGACTTGAACAAGAGCATCGGGACTTGCGCCTGAGCCGCGAATGGAGAACAGACGGCGAGGAAAATTGCACACGCGGCGCCGCGTACGGCTCCAGCTATCGACCACCGTGAACCGGTTCCGCGGAAGGGAGCGTGAAAGGTTTTCATGACACTTGTCCTCCTTGTCAGGACGTTGTTAGCTCCCCTTCTAGCGTCCTTCTAACCGGTTCATGTTTTGTTTCGTCGATGACTGGATGGTCTGCTAGGACTAGGACAAAAGTGTTCGTCAAGCGTGCCGTCGTCATGATCGCCGCCGCAATCGCGGCCGTGACGCTCGCCTATGCTCAAGGCTACCCATCGAAGGTAGTGAAGATCGTTTCTCCCTTCGCGCCGGGCGGGCCCGGCGACCTGCTGCCGCGTGCGGTCGCGGCCGGCCTCGCGCCGCTGCTCGGACAACCGGTGGTCGTCGAGAACCGGCCGGGCGCGACGACGGTCATCGCGATGCAGGCCGTGGCGAAGTCGCCGCCCGACGGCTACACGCTGGTCTTCACCAGCGTGAGCAGCTTTATCAGCGTGAGTGCGTACAAGGACCTTCCCTACGACCCGGTCGCGGACTTCGCTCCGGTCGCGCTGTGCTTCACCACGCCGCTCTATCTCGTCGTGCGTCCTGCGCTGCCCGCGAGCTCGGTCGCCGAGCTGATCGCGCTCGCGAAATCCCGCCCGGGCAAGCTCAGCTTCGCCTCGGGCGGCAACGGCACCACGGCCCATCTGGCGGGCGAATTGTTCAAGTCGCTGTCGGGCGTTGACATCCAGCATGTCCCGTACAAGAGCGCCGGACCCGCGATGATGGACGTCATGGCCGGGCACGTGGACCTGATGTTCGGATCCGCCGGGCTCTCGGAAGCGCGCGCCGGAAAGGTGCGCGTGCTCGCGGTCACGAGCGCGCGCCGCACCGCGGTCGCCCCCGAGTTGCCCACCGTGCGGGAAGCGGGGCTCCCCGGGTACGAATCGACCCTCTGGTTCGGCATACTCGCCCCCGCCAGGACGCCCGCGGCGATCGTCGCCCGGCTCTCCGGCGATATCGGCAAGGTGCTGGCCCAGGCGGAGCTGCGCGAGCGCTTCAACACCGTCGACGTCACGCCGAGCACGCCCGAGGAATTCGCCGACCTGATCCGGCGCGAGATACCCAAGTGGCGTAAAGTCCTCGAGGCCGTGAAGATCCAGCCCGAATGAGGGAGTTCGAAGCGAAGCGTGGCTAGTCGCAGCCGCGGATTTCAGCCGAGGTGACTCCAGCCGGCTTCGGCTATTTGATGAACTTGCCTCCGCGGCCGATCATCGTCAGATCAACGTACTTGGAGCCGCTATGGTTGGTCGGTGAAAAGCCGACGACAAAGTCTCCGAGATCGACGTTGTTCATGTTTTCGAGCGCCGCGACCAGTTTCTCGCGGGTCAGGTCCTTGCCGGCGCGCTTCAGTCCCTCGACCATTACCTTGGCGACGATGAACCCCTCCAGACTGGAGAAATTGAAGTCGGTAATCCCGGCTTTGGTCAGTACTTGCTCGTACTCCTTGACGATCTGAACGCCCGGGCTCCAGGGGAAGGGCACGACCTGCGAAATCGCGACACCGTAGCCGTCGTCCTTCAGTGCGCTGGCGAGCGCCGTGCTGCCGACAAAAGAAACATTGTGAAACTGGGTCGTGCTCCCGGCTTTTTTCATTTGTCGCACGAACTCGGCGATCGAGGTGTAGGCAGAGATCATTATCACGCCGTCGGGTTGGGCTGCATCAATGATTTTGACGGCTTCTGCGACCTTGACCGTATTGCGCTCCACCTTGCCGAGAGCGGCAATCTTCAGATCGCGCTTGGCGACGGCGATGTCCACACCCTTCAGGCCCGCCTGCCCGTAGGCGTCGTCCTGGTAGAACACCGCGATTTTCTTGTTGCCGGTCGATACGAGCTGCTCGACGATTTTCTCGGTCTCGTCGTAGTAGCTCGCGCGCACGTTAAAGACGTAACGATTGACCGGCGTGCGCAGCAACTCCGCGCCGGTAAAGGGCCCGACCAGCGGCACCTTGGCCTCGGTAATGGTCGGCATCGCCGCTCCAGTGGTCGGTGTGCCGACATACGAGACCAGGGCGAAGACTTTGTCTTCCCCGATCAGCTTCTTGGTGGCTTCGACGCAAAGATTCGCTTCGTACTTGTCGTCGCGAGTCTTGAGCGCGATCTTCCTGCCGTGTACGCCGCCCTGGCTATTGACGTAGTCGAAATAGGCCTTGGTCCCGATGTTCATCTGGATGCCGAGCTGGGCCGCGGGTCCGGAAAAGGCCGCCGCCTGGCCGAGCAGAATCGATTTCGCGGTCACCCCGGGGACCTGCGCCATGGTCCTCAGCGGAACCGCGCAGGCGAGCAGGGAGGCAATCAGGAGTCCGGTTTTCATGGCGGAATGCCGCAACCGCGGCACTTTAGATTTCCTACTGCGCCTCGCAGCAGGCCATCTCCAGGCTCCACACGCGCACGGGAGTCTCGGTTTTTGTTTTGGCGGCGTCGGGCGCGTTCTGCACCCGCTGCGCGGTGGCGGACGCCACGACGATTTTCGCCGTGGTTTGCGCCGATTGCTTCACTTGCGTATCGGCCGCGAAAGCGGAAACGGTCAGGAACGCTGCACAGGATAAGACAGTTGTCAGAGCACGCATGATTCAGTCCTCCTAGTATTGCCACGGTTACTCAATCCATCACCCGATTCTCACCGTCGTCCGTGTTGCGGAAGCGTCAGCTGCGACGAATAACTGCCACTGCTCGTCAGGTACGCAAATCAGGCGAGGTCACCGGTCTATGAGCAAGACCGATGCCAGGAGCGGGGCTTGTTTCGAGGCTGACCGGACCTGACGGAGGGCCGCTCCAGGGGCGCCGAGTCCCCCGGTCAGCGAACGGCGATCGGCGCGATTGCGGAGCCGGTGGCGCCCTTGATCTTCAGAGGCTGGACGATGAAGGCGAATTCATAGGCACGCGCCGCCGCGAGCGCCTCGAGCTCCAGATTCTCCAGGAGATAGACGCCGTGCTGGATCAGCATCATGGCGTGGATCGGCAGGCTGTGCGGCCGCTCCGACGGCCGTACCTCGACGCAGCAATTGTCGGCCGCGATCATCATCGGCTCCTGCGCGAGCAGCCACTGGCCGGCCGCGATGCCGATTCCGGGGTTGAGCGTCCCGTAACGCTCGTTCTCCTTGCCCATGAGCTTCGACCAGCCGGTGCGGATGAGAACCGCGTCGCCGGGTTGCAGCCTCTGCCTGGCTTTCGCCAGCGCCTGCTGAAGATCTTCCGGCGTGATGTTGTAGGAAGTCGGAAGCATGTCGACGCCCTTCGACCCGGCAACGTCGATCAGGACGCCGCGCGTCACCAGGCCTCCGACATGCTCGACGCCGAGCTTCTTGAACCCCGTGCGCGTGCCGATGTCGCCGAGCTTGAAGCAGTTGTAGAAGCTGTCGCCCCACATCTGGTGCGCGAAGGCGTCGAATTGCGTGCCGATCTGGCCGAGCTCGGTGACGACGAGCTCCTCGTTGACCTGGCGGGCATTCGGTATCGGCGGGGAAGGCTTGGTGTAGATGTTGAACACGCGGCCGGCGTTGATGAAGGCCTCCCTGGGATCGGGGGACAGCACGGCGCCGAGCTCGAACACCTCGCCCGTCCTGATCAGCTTTGCCGCGCGCAGGACCGTTTCGGGCTTCATCATGTTGCCCGAGCCGCGCTGATCTCCCGCACCCCATTTGGACGGACAACGCTGGCTGTCCGGCGGCATCTGCCACGTTTGGGCGTGAAGCGTCGTGCCGCCCAGCCCGAGTGAAATCACGATGGTCATCGCTGTCATGATCGGTCGCATGGTTCCCTCCCGCAGCTCTAGTGGGCGTTACGGCAAATCATGCGGTCGCGGGGCGCACCGGGTCAAGCGGGACGCGCAGCGCAACCACAAATCGCGCGACAGGCTTCGGTAGTTTATGATTTCGCAATGTCGGCAAAAAAATTCGAAATCCTGGTGCTCAACTCGATCTCGCAAGTAGGTCTGAAGCGCTTTCCCGCCGAGGCTTACCGCATCGTCAAGGACGCGGCTCATCCCGACGCGATCCTGGTGCGCTCGCACGAGATGAACGCGATGAAGATTCCCGACACCGTGCGCGCGATCGGCCGCGCGGGCGCCGGCACGAACAACATTCCCGTGAAGGACATGAGCGGGCGGGGCGTGCCCGTTTTCAACGCGCCCGGCGCGAATGCGAACGCGGTGAAGGAGCTGGTGCTCGCCGGGATGTTGATGGCCGCGCGCAATCTCGTTCCCGCGGTGCGGTTCGTGCACTCGCTCAACTGCGACGACGAGACGCTCGCGAAGCGCGTCGAGGCGGAGAAAAAGCAGTTCGCCGGAATCGAGCTGCCGCGACAGACGCTGGGGGTGATCGGCCTCGGCAAGATCGGGAGCCTGGTCGCCGACGCCGCGATCAAGCTCGGGATGAACGTGCTCGGCTACGACCCCGAGATCACGGTCGACGCCGCTTGGAGCCTGCCCTCGCAAGTGAAGAAGGCGCATTCGATCGAGGAGATCCTGAAAGGCAGCCAGTTCGTCACGCTGCACGTGCCGCTCCTTCCGGTGACGCGGCATCTGATCAGCGCCAAGAACCTGGAGCTCATGCATTCCGGGGCCATCCTGCTCAACTTCTCGCGCGAAGAGATCGTCGACGCCAAGGCGGTCGCGGCGGCGCTCGCTTCCAAGAAGCTCAAATACTACGTGACCGACTTCCCGGCGCAGCCCTTGTGCGAGAATCCCGCCGTGATCGCGCTGCCGCACCTCGGCGCCTCGACGCGCGAGGCCGAGGACAACAGCGCCGTCATGGTCGTCGACGAGGTGCGCGACTACCTCGAGAACGGCAACATCCAGAACGCAGTCAACTTCCCCGACGTCGTCATGGGGCGCGAGTCGCCGTACCGCATCGCCATCGCCAACGCCAACGTCCCCAACATGGTGGGCCAGATCTCGAGCGCCATGGCCGGAGCTGGCTTGAACATCCACAACATGGTGAACCGCTCCAAGGGCGAGATGGCCTACACGCTGGTCGACGTCGACAGCCCGGTGAACAAGGGGCTCGTCGAAGGCGTCGCGCGCATCAAGGGCGTGCTCGCCGTGCGCTATCTGCCTACATCCTAAAGCGCATGGCCGACGACATCGCCAAGCACCGCGCCGAGATCGACGCGCTCGACGAGAAAATCGCCGCGCTCCTCAACGCGCGCGCCGCGCGCGCCGCCGCCATCGGAAAGCTGAAGGCGAACGGCGGCGCCTACCGCCCCGAGCGCGAGGCCGAGGTGCTGCGGCGCATCGCCGGAGCCAACCGCGGGCCGCTCGCGAACGAAGCGCTCGTTCGGCTTTTCACCGAGATCATCTCGGCGTGCCGCTCACTCGAGGAACCGCTTTCCGTCGCCTACCTGGGGCCCCAGGGAACCTTCAGCGAGATGGCGCTCGCCAAGCAGTTCGGCGCGGCGGTCGCCGCGCAGCCCTGCGGCTCGATCGACGAAGTGTTCCGCGCCGCCGAAACCGGCGCCGCGCATTACGCGGTCGTGCCGGTGGAGAACTCCACCGACGGCGCCATCGGCCGCACGCTAGACCTGCTGCTCGCGACGCCCTTGAAGATCTGCGCCGAGGTGGTGCTGCGCGTGCAGCAGAACCTGCTGGCGAAGGGCGCTTCGATGAAGGGGATACGCAAGGTGTATTCGCACCCGCAGTCCCTCGCGCAGTGCCACGGCTGGCTCGCGCAGCATCTTCCGGGCGCCCAGCGCGTGCCGCAGGCGAGCAACGCGGAAGCGGCGCGCATGGCGGCGAAGGAGAAGAGCGCGGCCGCGATAGGCCCCGAGATCGCCGCCGAGCGCTACAAGCTCAAGGTCTTGGCGCGCGCCATCGAGGACGATCCCAGGAACCGCACGCGCTTCCTCGTGCTCGGATCCCACGACGCCGGGCCCTCGGGCAAGGACCGCACCTCGCTCGTCATGACCACGCACAACCGGCCCGGCTCCCTGCACGAGCTGATCGCGTCCTTCTCGACGCACGGCGTCAACATGAGCCGCCTGGAATCCCGGCCCGCGCGCACCGGGCAGTGGGAGTACTACTTCTACATCGACCTCGAAGGCCACCAACAAGACGAAAAGCTCGCAAAGGCGGTCGCCGAGCTGCGCGACAAGGCGCCGTTCGTGAAGGTCTTCGGCAGCTACCCTGCCGCCGTTCTGTAGGACGCCCGGTGGATCTTTGCGAGCAGTCTCCGTCGTACATCCGCGCCATCGCGCCCTACCAGCCGGGCAAGCCGATCTCGGAGCTCGCCCGGGAAATGGGGCTCGCCGAGAAAAAGATCGTCAAGCTCGCCTCCAACGAGAACCCGTTCGGCGCCTCGCCCAGGGCGAAGGCCGCGATCAAGGGAGAGCTCGCGCAGCTCGCGCGCTACCCGGATGGGAACGCCTTTGAGCTGAAGGAGGCACTTTCACGCAAGTATGGCGTGCCGCAGGAGTGCATCGTCGTCGGCAACGGCTCGAACGACCTGCTCGAGCTTGTCGCCGCCGCCTTTCTAACCCCCGGCCGCGCGGCGGTGTACTCCCAGCACGCCTTCGCGGTATACCCGCTCGCGACCCAGGCGCGCGGCGCGGAGGGCATCGTCGTGCCGGCGAAAAACTACGCTCACGATCTCGAGGCGATGCTCGCCGCGATCACGCTCGAGACGCGCCTCGTGTTTATCGCCAATCCCAATAACCCCACGGGAACATTCGCGACGGGCGCGGAGCTGGAGAATTTCATCGCGAACGTGCGGCGCGACGTGGCCGTGGTGGTGGACGAGGCCTACTTCGAATACCTGCCGGCCCACCTGCGCTACGACTGCGTGGCCCTGCTCAGGAAACACCCGAACTTCATCGTCACGCGCACCTTCTCGAAGGTCTACGGCCTCGCTGGGCTGCGCGTCGGATACGGGCTCATGCACCCGAGCGTCGCGGACCTCCTCAACCGCGTGCGCCAGCCCTTCAACGTGAACAGCCTCGCGCTCGCCGCGGCGGCCGCTGCGCTCGAGGACAGGAAATTCGTAGCGAAGAGCGCGAAGATGAACCGCTCGGGCCTGGAGCGGCTCGAGCGCGGCCTGAAGGCGCTCGGGCTGGAGACCATCCCGTCCTTCGCCAATTTCATCACCTTCCGCACGTCGCGGGCGAAGACGGTGTACGAGAAGCTGCTGCGCCTGGGCGTCATCGTCAGGCCGCTCGCGGGCTACGATATGCCCGATCACTTGCGAGTCACGATCGGTACGCCCAAAGAGAACGAGAAGTTTCTCAAGGCGCTGAGAACCGCGCTTGATGACTAGGTTCGACGATTGATGGCGCGAATCGGGAAGCTGGTGGTCGTGGGCGTCGGCCTGATCGGCGGCTCGTTCGCGCTCGCGCTGAAAGAGGCGGGCGCGGTCGGCCGCGTGACCGGCGTCGGCCGCGGCGGCCGCAACATCCGGCGCGCGCTCGAGCTGAAGATCATCGACGCAGCCGGCGCATTCGACCGCGCGACCTTCGCGGACGCCGATCTCGCGCTGCTCGCGGTGCCGGTCGGGCAGATGCGCGTCGTCATGCGCGCCATCGCGCCGCTCATCGGCGCAAAGACCGTCGTCACCGACGCGGGCAGCACCAAGGAGGACGTGATCGCGCTCGCCCGGCGCGAGCTGAAGGGCGGGCTCGCCCGTTTCGTCCCCGGGCATCCGATCGCGGGCACCGAGAAGAGCGGCGCTGAAAGCGCCTTTGCCGGCCTGTATCGCGGGCGCAGGGTGGTGCTCACGCCGCTCGCAGGAACCGAGCCGCGCGCGCTCGCCCTGGTGCGTTCCGCTTGGAGGCGCTGCGGGGCGAGCGTCTCCGAACTCCAGGCGAGGGAACACGACCGGGTGCTCGCGGCCGTCAGCCATCTGCCGCACGTGCTCGCCTACGCCCTCGTCGACCAGGTCGCGCGCGCGAAGAACGCGAAACAGCTCTTCTCCTTCGCCGCGGGGGGATTCCGCGATTTCACCCGCATCGCCGCGAGCCACCCGGAGATGTGGCGCGACATCTGCCTCGCCAACAGAAGGGCGCTGCTCGCCGAGCTCGCCCGGTATGGCGGCGAGTTGCAGCGCGTGCGCAAGATGCTCGAGCGCGGCGACGCGAGGGCGCTCCATGCGCTTTTTTCGGGGGCGCGCGGCGCGCGCGACCGCTGGCTGAAGGACGCGCAATGAGGGCAGCGCGTGGATTTTGGGGTGGTGTCGTCGCGAGAAGGATGGTCGACCACCCCGTCGCGCTGCGCGCGCCGCCCCTCCTTGTCCAAGGAGGGGAAAAAGACCGCCGGGGCGCGGTCTGCCTGAGGACGCGCGTACCGTGAAATTCCTCGATCTCGGTCCGATCGCGCGGGTGCGGGGCACGGTGAAAATGCCCGGATCGAAGAGCATCTCCAACCGCGTGCTGCTGCTCGCCGCGCTGGCGGATGGCGAGACGCGCGTCGAGAACCTGCTGGATTCCGACGACACCCGCGTGATGCTGGATGCTCTCGAACTTCTGGGCGCGCGCATCGAGCGCGATTCGGCGACGGTGCGCGGCGGGCCGTTCACGAACGAGTCCGCCGAGCTTCACCTCGGCAATGCCGGCACGGCGTTCCGGCCGCTGACCGCCGTCCTCGCGCTCACCGGGGGCGAGTACCGGCTCTCGGGCACGCCCCGGATGCACGAGCGCCCCATCGGCGATCTGGTCGACGCGCTGCGAGCGCTCGGCGCACGCATCGACTATCTCGGCAAGGAAGGCTTTCCGCCGCTGGCCTTGCACTCCGGCGCGATCCGGCGGGGCGCGCCGCTTCGCGTGCGCGGAAACGTATCCTCGCAGTACCTTTCGGCGCTGCTGATGGCGCTGCCGCTCACGGGCTCCGAAAGGGTCGTCGAGGTCGAAGGCGAGCTGATCTCGAAACCCTATGTCGAGATCACCCTGAACCTGATGCGGCGCTTCGGCGTCGAGGTGCTGCGCGAGGGCTGGAGGTCGTTCGTGGTTCCGGGCAAGCGCTACTCGAGCCCCGGGAAGATCCGCGTCGAAGGGGACGCCTCCTCGGCCTCGTATTTCCTCGCGGCGGGCGCGATCGGCGGGGGCCCGGTACGGGTGGAAGGCGTGGGGCGTTCGAGCATCCAGGGCGATATCCGCTTCACCGAGGTGCTGCAGCAGATGGGCGCGAAGATCTCGATGGGCGATGACTGGATCGAATCCAGCGCGCCGCATCGAGGAAAACTGAAAGCCATCGACGCGGACTTGAACCACATCCCCGACGCCGCGATGACGGCCGCCGTGGCGGCGCTCTTCGCCGATGGCGCGAGCATACTGCGCAACATCGCCAGCTGGCGGGTCAAGGAAACCGACCGGCTCGCTGCGGTGGCGACGGAGCTGCGCAAGCTCGGCGCGGCGGTCGAGGAGGGCGCCGACGCCCTGCGCGTGACGCCTCCGGCGAGCTTGAAGCCCGCGACGATAGCCACCTACGACGATCATCGGATGGCGATGTCCTTTTCGCTCGCGGCGCTCGGAGGGATCAGGGTGCGCATCGAAGATCCCGACTGCGTCGCCAAGACCTTCCCGGAATACTTCGAGGCGCTCGCGGGCATTTCGCGGCGAACCCCGGCATGAGCGCGGCGCCCGTCATCGCCATCGACGGCCCTTCGGCCGCGGGCAAGGGCACCGTCGCGGAGGAAGTCGCTAGGACCCTGGGATTCCATTACCTCGACAGCGGCGCCCTGTACCGCCTCGTGGCGCTCGCCGCCGCGCGCGAGGGAATCGACGCCGGCGACGAAGCGAAGCTCGCCGCGATCGCGGCCCGGCTCCCGGCCCGCTTCGAAGGCGAGGACATCTATCTCGAGGCCGAGCGCGTGACCGACGCCATCCGCAGCGAGGAAAACTCCTTCGCCGCCTCGCGGGTGGCGGCCCTGCCCGCGGTGCGCCGGGCCCTCCTGGACCGACAGCGGTCCTTCCGCAACCCCCCGGGGCTGGTGGCCGAGGGGCGCGACATGGCCTCGATCGTGTTTCCCGACGCCGCGCTCAAGGTGTTCCTCACCGCGAGTCCCGAGGCCCGGGCGGAACGTCGGTATAAACAGTTGAAAGAAAAAGGAATCGCTGCTACACTGGCCGCCCTTTTGCAGGATTTGCGCGAGCGCGACGCACGCGATGCGGCGCGCAGCGTGGCGCCTCTCAAGCAAAGCCCGGGAGCGCGGCTGCTCGACACGACGGCTATGAGCGCCGCGCAGGCGGCGAACCTAGTCGTGGACTGGTACCGCGGGGCGAACAGGTGACACAAAGCCAAGCACCGCAATGGCTTGGCTTTTTGTTGTGGATCAACGAACCCCGTCCTCGAAGGACGGGCAGATGCCAGGTGTCTATGTCGAATGCCGCTCCCGCAGTAGCTCCCCAAGAGAATTTCGCCGCACTTTTCGAGGAAAGCCTGACGCGCAAGGAAATGCGCACAGGCGAAGTGATCACCGCCGAAGTCGTCCGCGTGGATATGAACTACGTCGTCGTCAACGCCGGCCTCAAGTCCGAATCCTTCATCGCCCTCGAGGAGTTCAAGAACGACAAGGGCGAGGTCGAGGTCAAGCCCGGCGATTTCACCAGCGTCGCGATCGAAGCGCTCGAGGACGGCTACGGAGAGACGCGCCTGTCGCGCGACAAGGCGAAGCGCCTCGCGGCCTGGCTCGACCTGGAGAAGGCGCTCGAAGCCGGCACGCTCGTGAAAGGGATCATCTCCGGCAAGGTGAAGGGCGGCCTCACCGTCATGACCAACGGCATCCGCGCCTTCCTGCCCGGGTCGCTCGTGGACATCCGCCCCGTCAAGGACACCCTGCCCTACGAGGGCAAGGAGATGGAGTTCAAGGTCATCAAGCTCGACCGCAAGAGGAACAACGTCGTCGTCTCGCGCCGCGCTGTGCTGGAAGCCTCGCAAGGCGCCGAGCGCCAGGCGCTGCTCGCGAACCTGCAGGAAGGCGCCGTCGTCAAGGGCATCGTCAAGAACATCACCGACTACGGGGCGTTCGTCGACCTGGGTGGAATCGACGGGCTGCTGCACATCACCGACCTCGCCTGGCGGCGCGTCAAGCACCCTTCGGAAGTGCTCAACGTCGGCGACGAGGTCACGGCGAAGGTGCTGAAATTCGACACCGAGAAGAACCGCGTTTCCCTCGGCTTGAAGCAGCTGGGAGAGGATCCCTGGGTGGGTCTGTCGCGCCGCTATCCGACCGGGACGCGCCTCTTCGGCAAGGTGACCAATCTTACCGACTACGGCGCGTTCGTCGAGGTGGAGCAGGGCATCGAGGGCCTGGTGCACGTGTCCGAGATGGACTGGACGAACAAGAACGTGCATCCGTCGAAAGTGGTCGCGCTCGGCGACGAGGTCGAGGTCATGATCCTCGAGATCGACGAGGAGCGGCGCCGCATCTCCCTGGGGATGAAGCAGTGCCTTCCCAATCCCTGGGAGGAGTTCGGAATGAACTTCAAGAAAGGGGACAAGGTCCGCGGCCCGATCAAGTCGATCACCGATTTCGGCATCTTCATCGGGCTGCACGGCGGGATCGACGGCCTAGTGCACCTCTCGGACCTGTCGTGGACGCTTCCCGGCGAGGAGGCGGTGCGCAATTTCAAGAAGGGCGAGGAGACCGAGGCCCAGGTGCTCTCGATCGACGTCGAGCGCGAGCGGATCTCGCTCGGGATCAAGCAGCTCGAAGGCGATCCTTTCAACAACTTCGTCGCGAGCCACGAGAAGGGCAAGCTCATCTCGGGGACCGTCAAGTCGGTCGACGCCAAGGGGGCGGTCATCTCGCTGGGCGGCGACCTCGAGGGCTACCTGCGCGCCTCCGAGATCTCCCGTGATCGCGTCGAGGACGCCCGCAACCATCTCAAGGAAGGCGACAGCGTCACGGCGATGGTCATCAACGTCGACCGCAAGAACCGAACCATCAATCTTTCGGTCAAGCAGAAGGAATTTGCCGAGGAGAACGAAGCGATGGCCAAGCTCCAGAGCGAAAGCGCCGCCAGCACGGGAAGCACCAACCTGGGCGCGCTCCTCAAGGCGAAACTGGACAACAAGAACGCTCAACAGTAGTCGAGGACCGGGATGACCAAGTCCGAACTTATTGCGAGGCTCGCGACGCGTTATTCGCAACTCGTCGCAAAGGACGCCGAATTCACGGTCAAGATGATCCTGGATGCCATGACGCAGAGCCTGGTCAAGGGGCAGCGCATCGAGATCCGCGGATTCGGGAGTTTCGGGCTGAATCATCGGCCGGCGCGCGTCGGCCGCAATCCGAAATCGGGCGAAAGGGTCCACGTGCCGGAAAAATTTGTCCCGCACTTCAAGGCCGGCAAGGAATTGCGCGAGAGGGTCGATCAAAAATAGGAGCCTGGGCCGGAGGCGTGCGGACGGCGGCATCGACGAGGTGCCGCCGTTTGCTTTGGAGTTCCGTGATTAGATGAAGCTCATCACCCATCTGTCGTGGCTGCTGCGCGCGCTGCTGTTCCTCGCCGTGTTCGCCTTCGCGCTCATGAATACCGGTCCGGTGACACTGCGCTTCTTCCTAGGGCAGACCTGGGAGACACCGATGATCGTGGCCTTGCTCCTCTCTTTCGCCTTCGGCGCCGGGATCGGGGTCCTCGCCTGCGTGTCGCGACTGCTCGGGCAGCGCCGCGAGATCCAGAAGCTCGAGCGCGAGCTGCGCTCAGGCGGCGACCGCACCCTGCCGCCGCAGGCCTAGGCTCAGGACTCGATGGACTTCGAGCTCTGGTGGCTGTTCGGGTTCGCCCTGTTCTTCGGGCTGGGCTGGCTCGCGGCGCGCATCGACATCAAGCAGCTCCTTTCGGAATCGCGGCAGCTGCCGCGCTCGTATTTCAAGGGCCTCAATTTCCTGCTCAACGAGCAGCCCGACAAGGCGATCGAGGCCTTCATCGAGGTGGTCAAGGTCGACCCGCAGACGGTCGAGCTGCACTTCGCGCTGGGAAGCCTGTTCCGCCGGCGCGGCGAGACCGAGCGCGCGATCCGCATGCACCGGAACCTGCTCGAACGCCCGGATCTGGGCGCCGAGCAGCGGCTGCACGCGATGGTCGAGCTCGGTCAGGACTACCTCAAGGCCGGGCTTCTCGATCGCGCGGAAGAGATGTTCCTCAAGCTCCAGGGCTCGCCGCATCGCGCCGAGGCGCTGAAATTCCTGCTCGAGATCTACCAGCAGGAAAAGGACTGGATGAAGGCGGTCGGGATCGCCCTCGAGCTGGAGAAGGACTCCGGGCAGTCCTCGCAAAAAGAAATCGCGAATTACTACTGCGAGCTGGCGCTGTCGGAAGTGACGCATTCGCGTCCGGACGGGGCGAGGCACCGCCTCGAGGCGGCCCTCGCCGCGCACCGCAAGTGCGTCCGCGCCAACATCATCCTGGGCGACGTCGCGGCCGCCTCGGGCGATCACGTCGGCGCCATCGAGGCCTGGAAGCGCATCGAGCAGCAGAACCCGAGTTATCTCGCGCTCGTCGCGCAGCGCCTGCTCGAGAGCCATCGCGCGATCGGGCGCACCGAGGAGGGGCTCACGCTGCTGCGCGGCTACCTGGCGAACTTTCCTTCGCTCGACCTGCTCGACGTCGTCTTCCAGTCGACGCTCGACTCGCAGGGCCCCGAGGCGGCGCACAAGCTCGTGAAGGACGAGCTGCGCCGCAACCAGACCCTGCTCGGCCTGGACAAGCTGCTCGAGGCGCAGCTCCTGGTCGCGCCCGCGGAAAGGCGCCACGACCTGGAGCTCGTGCGCAATCTCATACACAGCCATACGCAGCGCCTGGCGCGCTACCATTGCGAGAACTGCGGATTCAAGGCGCGGCAGTTCTACTGGCACTGTCCCGCCTGCGGCGGCTGGGAAACCTATCCGCCGAGGCGCAACGAGGAGTTCGAGCTGACGCCGTGAAGCGCGGAGACAAAATTTGAAGATCACTATCGTCGGCGCGGGCTACGTCGGCCTTGTCAGCGGCGCTTGTTTCGCCGAGGTCGGGAACGAGGTGCTGTGCCTCGATCTCGACGCGGCTAAGATCCGCACGCTCGAGGCGGGCGAAATACCGATCTACGAACCGGGACTGCTCGAGGTGGTCAGGCGCAACCGGGCCGCGGGGAGACTGCACTTCACCACCGACGTCGAGCGCGCGGTGCGCTTCGGAACGGTGCAGTGCATCGCGGTCGGAACGCCGCCCGGCGAGGACGGTTCGGCCGATCTCCAGCACGTCCTCGCTGCGGCACGGTCGATCGGCCGGCACATGACCGAGTACCGGGTGATCGTGGACAAGTCCACTGTGCCGGTCGGCACCGCGGACAAGGTGCGCAGCGCGCTCGCGGAAGAGCTCAAGAAGCGCGGCGCGGACACGCCCTTCGCCGTGGTGTCGAACCCCGAGTTCCTCAAGGAAGGCGCGGCGGTGGAGGACTTCACGCGTCCGGACCGCATCGTGGTCGGCGCCGACGACGAGCGGGCGATACAGATCATGCGGGCGCTGTACGCTCCGTTCCAGCGCAGCCGCGACCGCTTTTTCCTGATGGACGTGCGTTCGGCGGAGCTCACCAAGTACGCGGCGAACGCGATGCTCGCGACGCGCATCTCGTTCATGAACGAGCTCGCCAACCTCGCCGAGCGCCTCGGCGCGGACATCGAGGACGTGCGCAGGGGCATCGGATCGGACCCGCGCATCGGCTTTCATTTCCTGTACGCCGGCGCGGGGTACGGCGGCTCCTGTTTCCCGAAAGACGTGAAGGCGCTCATCCGCACCGCGCAAGAGGCGGGCGGAGTCCTCCCGCTTCTCGAGGCGGTGGACGAGGTGAACGCGGCCCAGAAAAAGGTGCTGGCGAGGAAAATACTCGCGCGATTCGGCGGAAAGCTCTCCGGAAGGCGCATCGCCGTCTGGGGCCTCGCCTTCAAGCAGAATACCGACGACATGCGCGAAGCCTCGAGCCGCGTTCTGATCGAAGATCTCGTGGCGAACGGCGCGACCGTGACCGCCTACGACCCGGTGGCGATGCCCGCGGCGAAGCGCGCGCTGGCCGGGCTCGCGGGAATTGGCTACGCCGAATCGCCGCTCGCGGCGCTCGACGGCGCGGATGCGCTCGCGGTCGTCACCGAGTGGCAGGAGTTCCGCAGTCCCGATTTCGAGGCGATCCGCGCGCGCTTGAAGACGCCGGCGATCTTCGACGGGCGCAATCTCTACGATCCGGCGCAGCTGAAGCGCCTGGGCCTGGAGTACTATCCGATAGGACGGGCGGCTGTGAAGGCGGGCCCGTGAAGGCGCAAAATCCGGTTTTCTCGCAGCTGCACAAGGCGCGCGTCCTCGTCGTGGGGGACGTGATGCTCGACCGCTACTGGTTCGGCGAGGTGAGCCGGATTTCCCCCGAGGCGCCGGTGCCGATCGTGAAGATCGAAGCCGATCGCACCAGGGAAAGTCCCGGAGGCGCGGCCAATGTCGCGGTGAACGCCGCCGCGCTCGGGGCGAGCGTGACGCTGCTCTCGGTGATCGGGGACGACGAGCCAGGCCACAGGCTGGAGCTGCTCCTCGAGGAGCTGCGCGTCAACACGAGCCTTCGCCGCGACGCGTCGATCGAGACGACCGTCAAGCTGCGCGTGATCGGAGGGCGGCAGCATCAGTTGCTCCGCATCGACTTCGAGAAGTTGCCCAGCCGCGAGGTGCTCCGCGACAAGCTCGACGACTACCGTCAAATGGTCGCCGAATGCGACGTCGTGATCCTGTCCGACTACGGCAAGGGCGGGCTCACGCATATCTCCCAGATGATCGAAGTCGCGCGCGAGCGCAAGAAGAGCATCCTCGTCGATCCCAAGGGAGACGACTATTCGCGATACTCCGGCGCGACCGTGGTGACTCCGAACCGGGCCGAGCTGCGCGAGGTCGTGGGAAGCTGGAGGAACGAGGACGAGCTCACGCAGAAGGCCCAGGCGCTGCGCGAGCAGCTCGGGCTTCGCGCGCTTCTGGTCACCCGCGGCTCGGAGGGAATGACCCTGTATGAGGCCGGCAGCCGGCGCCACGAAAGGGCGACGGAGCACGAAGTGATCGACGTGAGCGGCGCCGGAGACACGGTCATCGCGACGCTCGGGGTGATGCTCGGGGCGGGGATGCCGCTCGACGAGGCGGTGAAGGTCTCGAACGTCGCGGCCGGCATCAAGGTCCTCAAGTTCGGCACGGCCGTCGTGCAGCCGAAAGAGCTGCGCGACGCGCTCGCGCAAGGCTAGGCGAGGCAGACGTGTACTACGTAGTCACCGGCGCTGCGGGATTCATCGGATCGAATCTCGTCCGGGCGCTCAACGCGCGCGGAGAAACCCAGATCCTCGCCGTGGACGACCTGGAGGGCAGCGACAAATTCCGCAACCTGGCGGCCTGCGAGATCGCCGATTATCTCGACAAGGACGAATTCCGGAGGCGTCTGGAGGCGGGCGATTTATCCGGGTCGATCGACATCGTGTTCCATCAGGGCGCCTGTTCCGACACCATGGAGACCGACGGCCGCTTCATGATGGAGAACAATTACCGCTATTCGATGGCGCTGCTCGAATTCTGCATCGAGGACCAGGTCCCTCTCCTCTATGCGTCTTCGGCGGCGGTCTACGGCGCGGGCACGGAGTTTCGCGAGGAACGGAAGTCCGAGGCGCCGCTCAACATCTACGGCTACTCGAAATTCCTGTTCGATCAGGCCGTCCGGCGGCGCCTGGGCGAAGCGGGCTCGCAGATCGCCGGGTTCCGCTACTTCAACGTGTACGGCATGAACGAATGGCACAAGGGCCGCATGGCGTCGGTGGCCTGGCATTTTTTCAACCAGTATTCGGCGGAGCGGCGCGTGCGTCCCTTTGTCGGGTCGGGGGGGTACGGGGACGGCGAGCAGCGCCGCGACTTCATCTCGGTCGAGGACGTCGTCAAGATCAACCTGCACTTTCTCGACCACCCCGAGCTGTCGGGCATCTTCAACGCCGGCACCGGGAGGGCGCAGAGCTTCAACGACGTGGCGCTCGCCACGATCAACTGCTGCCGCAATGCAAAAGGCGATCCACCCGTGGACCTGGCGGAGGCTCGCAGTCAGGGTCTGATCGAGTACGCGCCTTTTCCGGACGCGCTCAAAGGCAAGTACCAAAATTTCACTCAAGCCGACGTCGGCGCGCTGCGCCGTTCCGGCTACTCCGCCCCTTTCCTCGCGGTCGAGGAGGGCGTCGGCCGCTATTGCCGCCAGCTGCTCGACGAGCGAAAAGCGGCGGCGGATACGCCGCGCCATGGGATATCATAGAAACATGGACCGCAATCCGGAGCTCACCTACAAGACGATCGAGGATACCGTCGGCGACACGCCGCTGGTGCGCCTGAAGCGCCTGCCGGGAAAGACCTCCAACATCGTCCTCGCCAAGCTCGAGGGCAACAATCCCGCGGGCTCGGTGAAGGACCGGCCCGCGATGTCGATGATCGTGCGCGCGGAGAAGCGCGGGACGATCAAGCCCGGCGACGCGCTGATCGAAGCGACGAGCGGCAACACCGGCATCGCGCTCGCGATGGCGGCGGCGATTCGCGGCTACCGCATGATCCTCGTCATGCCCGAGCACCTGTCCGCCGAGCGGCGCCAGACCATGCGCGCCTTCGGCGCGGAGATCATCCTCACGCCCAAGGCGGGCGGGATGGAGGCGGCGCGCGACCTCGCCGAAAAGATGCAGCGCGAGGGCAGGGGGCGCATCCTCGATCAGTTCGCCAACCCCGACAATCCGCTGTCGCACTACGAGGGCACGGGGCCGGAAATCTGGCGCGACACGAAGGGGACGATCACGCATTTCGTCAGCAGCATGGGCACCACCGGGACCATCATGGGTTGCTCGCGCTTCTTCAAGGAAAAAAACCCCAGAATCCAGATCGTCGGATGCCAGCCCGAGGAGGGCTCGCAGATCCCGGGCATCCGCAAATGGCCCGAAGCCTACCTGCCGAAGATCTACGACAAGGCGCGCGTGGACCGGCTGGAATACGTGGGCCAGGCCGACGCCGAGGAGATGGCGCGCCGCATGGCGCGCGAGGAAGGCATCTTCGCGGGCATTTCATCCGGCGGCGCGCTCGCGGTCGCGTTGAGAATCTCGCGCGAAGTCGAGAACGCGACCATCGTGACGATCATCTGTGACCGCGGCGACCGCTACCTTTCGACAGGCGTTTTTCCAGACTGACGGCGTTCACCGCGCAGGCGAATGACGCCGATCCTCGCATTCGATATCGAGACGGTGCCGGACATCGCCGGCCTGCGCCTGCTGCACGGCATCGAGGCGCAGATCTCCGACCACGACGTCGCGGAATTCGCGTTTCGCGAGCGGCGCGCAAGGACGGGCCACGACTTCCTCCCTTTGCATCAGCACCGGGTGGTGGCGATCGCCTGCGCGCTGCGCGACGAGGATTCGTTCCGCTGCTGGTCCCTGGGCAGCGCCGAAGAAGGCGAGGCCGTCCTCATCCGGCGCTTTTTCGACGGCATAGAGAAGTACACCCCGCAGCTCGTATCGTGGAACGGCGGCGGCTTTGACCTTCCGGTGCTGCACTACCGCAGCCTCGTTCACGGCGTGAGCGCGCCGCGCTACTGGGAACAGGGTGACGAGGACAAGGACTTCAGGTACAACAATTATCTCAACCGCTTTCACATGAGGCACGTCGACCTGATGGACGTCCTCTCGCTTTACCAGAATCGCGGCCAGGCGCCGCTCGACGAGGTTGCGCGCCTGCTCGGATTTCCCGGAAAGCTGGGGATGGACGGATCGAAGGTCTGGGAAGCGTATCAGTCGGGAAAGATCGACGATATCCGGAAGTATTGCGAAACCGACGTGGCCAACACCTACCTCGTTTTCCAGCGTTTCCAGCTTTTGCGCGGCGCCTGCGACGAGGCGCTCTACCGGCGCGAGCTGGAGCTGGTCCGGGACACGCTCGCCCATTCCAAAGAGTCCCACTGGCGCGAGTTCGTCGGCCGGTGGAGCTGAACGCGCAGTCCTCCATGCCGACCGCCCTCATCGAGTCCCTCGACCGGGAGGCGCGCGGCGTCGCCCACGTCGGGGGAAAAGCGGTGTTCGTCGACAACGCCATCCCCGGCGAGCTCGTCGAATACGCCGCTTACCGCAAGAAGCCCGCTTGGGAAGCTGCGCAGATCGTGCGGATCGAGCAGGAGGGCGCGGCGCGAGTCTCCCCGCGCTGCGCTTTCTTCGGGACCTGCGGCGGATGCTCGATGCAGCACATCGAAGAGCGGGCGCAAGTGGCGGCCAAGCAGCGCGTGCTCGAAGACGCGCTCTGGCACATCGCCCGCGTGCACGCGGAAACGCTGATGCGGCCGCTCCAGGGGCTTTCCTGGGGTTACCGGCATCGGGCTCGATTGTCGGTCCGCTGGGTGCCCAAGAAAGGCGGGTCGCTGGTGGGCTTTCGCGAGCGCAAATCGCGCTACGTCACGGACATGACCAGTTGCGAGGTGCTGCCCCCTCGCATCTCGGATCTCCTGCGACCCTTGCGCGCGCTGGTCGATTCGCTCGATATGCAGGGGCGACTGCCCCAGATCGAAATTGCAGTCGGCGAGGAGCAGGTCGTGCTGGTGTTCCGGGTTCTGGTATCGCCCGGGGCTGCCGACGCCGGGCGCCTCAGGCAGTTCGCCGAACGGCACGGCGTGCACCTGTGGCTGCAGCCCGAAGGGCCCGATTCGGCGCGCCCGTTCTGGCCGCTAGCGACACCGGGACTGTATTACGCGCTGCCCGAATACGGGCTTCGCATCGCGTTCGGCCCGACCGATTTCACCCAGGTCAACCACGCGGTGAACCGGCTGCTCGTGGTCCGGGCGCTGTCGCTCCTCGATCCGCGGCCGGGCGAGAGAATCGCCGATTTTTTCTGCGGGCTGGGCAATTTCACGCTGCCGATCGCAGGCCGCGGCGCCGAGGTGCTCGGGGTGGAAGGCAGCTCAGGCCTGGTCGCACGCGCGCAAGAGAACGCCAGAGCCAACGGCCTCGCCGATCGCTGCCGGTTCGCGATCGCGGATCTCTTCGACGCCGCTGCATGCGCCGGCTTGCCGGCGTGCGACAAGGTGCTGCTCGATCCGCCGAGGGAAGGAGCGATCGAGCTGGTCAAATCGTTCGCCGCGAAGTCACCGTCCCGAATCGTCTACGTCGCGTGCGATCCGGCGACACTCGCCCGCGACAGCGGCGTGCTCGTTCACGTGCAGGGGTACCGGCTCGCCGCAGCCGGCGTGGTGAACATGTTTCCGCACACCTCGCATGTGGAGTCGATCGCGCTGTTCGAGCGGGATCGATAAAAAAGGGCGCTAGAGCGCCCTTTTTTCGAGGGAGGATAGACCTCAGTCGCGATTGCCGCCGAAGATGCCGAGCAGTTGCAGCAGGCTCGAGAACAGGTTGTAGATCGAGACGTACAGCGTCAGGGTCGCCGACACATAGTTCGTCTCACCGCCGCGCACGATCGCGTTGATCTGCCACAGCATCAGGAGCGACGAGAGCAGCACGAAGCCCGCCAAGATCACGAGGTACGCCGTCACGCTCTGGAAGAAGACGTTGGCGACTACCGCGAGCATGATGACGACCGCGCCCACCGCGAGGAAATTCGCCATGCCGCTCAAGTCGCGTTTGGTCGTCGTCGCGATTCCGGCCATCACGGCGAAGACTGCGGCAGTGCCGCCGAAGGCCATTACGACGAGCTGGATGCCGTTCTTCAATCCAAGCACGGACTGGAGCAATGGTCCCAGCAGCAGCCCCATGAACAGCGTGAACCCGAGGAGCAGGCCGACGCCGAGCGAGCTGTTGCGGTTGCGCTCGATCGCGAAAATCCATCCGTAGAAGATCGCGAGCACCGCGAAGAACGAGAGCATCGGGCTCGCGCGCATGAACCCGAGGTCGAGATTCGTTCCGATCGCCGCGCCGATGACCGTGGGAATGAGCGACAGCGCGAGCAGCCAATAGGTGTTGCGCAGCACGCGGTGCTGCTGCACCGCATAGTCTTGCGCCGGCAAGGAATTGCCGGTCCGAATCGGTTGAAGTTCAGGTTGCATTTTCATCCTCCGTGAATCGTCGATGCGTCTTTAGACTCGGTCAGACCTGCTCGAGTTTCTCGATTCGCACCCAGCCCAGTATAGCGAGACGGTGTTCGGGGCGCCATTGCAGGAGGTAATGTGGGGGTCGGGTGATACAATTTCAAGCGCCGACAGGCACTTGCCGTAGCATGCCGGAAGGTTGGCCGAGCGGTTTAAGGCACCGGTCTTGAAAACCGGCAGAGGCGCAAGCCTCTCGTGAGTTCGAATCTCACACCTTCCGCCACACTCAAATTCGATCTCCGGGGGCCTCGACGCGACACTCCCCGCCGACGCAAAATAGAATCATTCAAGGAAAAATGCGCAGCGCGCGCTGCCATCTTCGAGGAGACCCACAATGGCCATCAGCCTGAAGGTCAACGGGGCGACGCGCTCGGTCGATGCCGAGCCGGACACGCCGCTGCTCTACGTGCTGCGCAACGATCTCGAGCTCAATGGCGCCAAATACGGCTGCGGCCTGACGCAATGCGGCGCCTGCACGGTGCTGGTCAACGGCGCGGCTAGTCGCTCCTGCGTGACGCCGGTAGGCTCGATCGAGGGAAACGAGGTGACCACGCTCGAAGGGCTCGGCACGCTCGACAAGCCGCACCCGCTGCAGAAGGCCTTCATCGATGAGCAGGCGGCTCAGTGCGGCTATTGCGCGAGCGGCATGATCATGGCGGCGGCCGACCTGCTCAACCGCAATCCGCAACCCCAGGAGGCGGACGTGCGGGCAGCGCTCGCCGACAATCTCTGCCGCTGCGGCACCCACAACCGGATCATCCGCGCCGTCCTGCGCGCCGCGCGACAGAACGGGAGGATCTGACGATGGACGTTCCCCGCCTGACGCGCCGCGACTTCACCGCCGCCCTCGGTGGCATCGTCCTCTCATTCAGCCTCGTTCCAAAAGTAGTGTTCGGGCAGGACCCGGCGCGGCTCCCCGGCAGCCTGCAGACCAACCGCACGCTTGATGCCTGGCTGCGCATCAATGCCGACGGCAGCGTCACCGTATTCACCGGCAAGGTCGAGCTCGGGCAGGGCATCGTGACGGCGCTCGCCCAGATCGCTGCCGAGGAGCTCGAGGTGCCGCTGGGGCGCGTCACGATGATCTCGGGCGACACCGGCCGGACTCCTAATGAGGGGCAGACCGCCGGTAGCCAGTCGATCGAGCAGAGCGGCACCGCGCTGCGTATGGCGGGCGCCGAGGTGCGCGCCCTGCTCATTGACCTCGCCGCCAAGAAGCTCGGCGCCGCCGCTGACACGCTCAAGGTCACGGATGGCGTCATCCATGCGCCTGACGGCCGCAAGGTCGGTTACGGTGAACTCACCGCGGAAGCGGACCTCAAGCGCGAGGCAACCGCCAAGGTGCCGCCGAAGCCGGCCGCGCAGCATAAGATTGTCGGCAAGTCCGCGCCGCGCATCGACATCCCGGCCAAGATGACGGGCGGCGCCGCCTTCGTGCAGGACTTGCGCCTTCCTGGCATGGTGCATGGCCGCGTGGTGCGGCCGCCACGCTATGGCGCCAGGCTCGACAGCTTCGACGAGGCCAGGGTCAAGGCCATGCCGGGAGTCATCGCGGTAGTGCGTGATGGCAGCTTTCTCGGCGTGGTGGCGCGGCGCGAGGAGCAGGCCATCAATGCGCGGCTTGTGCTGATCGAGTTCGCCAAGTGGTCGGGCGGCTCCGAGCTGCCCGATCCGGCGAAGATGTACGAGCAGCTCATGTCCCTGCGCAGCGAGGACAGGGTGATCGGCGAGAAGGACGCGCCCGTGCCGGTCGGCGCCAAGGTGCTCGAGGCGACGTACCATCGGCCCTATCAGGCGCATGCCGCGATCGCGCCCTCCTGCGCGGTGGCCGAGCTCAAGGACGGCAAGCTCACGGTCTGGACCCACAGCCAGGGCGTCTTTCCGCTGCGTGCCACCATCGCCAGGGCGCTCGGTCTGCAGCCGCGCGACATACGCTGCATCCACGCCGAAGGCCCCGGCTGCTACGGTCACAACGGCGCCGACGACGCTGCCTTCGACGCCGCCATGCTGGCGCGCGCCGTCAATGGGCGGCCGGTGCGGCTGCAATGGATGCGTGACGACGAGTTCAAGTGGGAGCCTTACGGCGCCGCCATGACCATGAAGGTCAAGGGGGCCGTCGCCGGTGGCCGCGTGGTCGGCTGGACCTTCGACGTCTGGAGCCAGAGCCATAACATGCGGCCGGGCGATCCCGACGGCATCAATCTGATGGGGAGCTGGTACCTCGCCGATGCGAAGCGGCCTGGCCCGGCGCGCCATGCCGCGCAGCCGAACGGTGCGGGCGACCGCAACGCCATCACGCTCTACGATTTCCCGCGCCAGCGCACCACGCACCACCTGATCATGGAAAATCCGGTGCGCACCTCGGCGCTGCGCACGCTCGGCGCCTATGCCAACGTGTTTGCGATCGAGTCCTTCATGGACGAGCTCGCGGCCGCCGCCGGCATCGACCCGGTGGCGTTCCGCCTCGCGCACATCAAGGACGAGCGCGAGCGCGCCGTGATCGAGGCCGTGGCCAAGGCCGCCGCTTGGAAACCGGGCGAGAAGGGTGATGGCCGGCGCGGCCGCGGCATCGGCTATGCGCGCTACAAGACCGTGGCCGCCTACATTGCGGTGATAGCCGAGGTTGAAGTGAATCGCACAGCCGGCATCGTCAAGGTGCCGCGCATCTGGACCTCGGCCGATGCCGGGCAGATCATCAATCCCGACGGGCTGACCAACCAGATCGAAGGCGGCGTCATCCAGTCGATGAGCTGGACCGTGCACGAGCACGTGCGGTTCGACCGCAACGGGATCCTGTCGGAGGACTGGATGAACTATCCGATCCTCACCATGCCGGACGTGCCCAAGGTCGAGACCGTGCTGATCAACCGGCCGAACGAACGCGCGCTCGGTGCCGGCGAGGCCGCGCCAGGGCCGACGGCGGCCGCCATCGCCAATGCGTTCGCAGCCGCGACCGGCAGGCGCATCCGCGAGCTGCCGTTGACGCCCGAGCGGGTGAAGGCGGCCCTGGCGTAGCCGTTGATCGGCGCGCCGTTTTGTAAGAGGTGCGCCACCGCGATCAGCGCCAGACTCAAATCTCATTGGAATAGGCTGGCGCTGGGCAGATTTAGCAAGCCGGCATATACTTTTGTCCGCGGGACGTGATTCCGTCGTTGTGTCATTGATCACCTTCGAAGGAGGGATCCAATGGATTCGAAACGAAACAGCCGCAGGGAGCTCCTCAAGGCCGGCGCCGCGTTAGCCGGTGGAATCACGTTGGGCACAGGGGGTAAGGCCCAAGCGCAGCACGACCATCCGATGACTCCAGGCAGCGAGAATGCCTCTCCGATGATTCACGGCAGCAAGGAGCAGATCGAATACGGCCAGCGTTCCAAATACGTGACCTCGGTGCGCGTACAGCACCCCATCGGCGGCAGGCCGTCACCCGACGTGTTTGGCAAAGTGTTCCACGTGGCCACGCCGTTGCAGGATTCTGTTGGCGTGATCACGCCATCGTCGTTGCACTATATCGCGACGACCCGCGGCTCCTTCCTGCCGGACATCGACCCCAAGCAGCACACGCTCACGATACACGGACTGGTGGATCGGCCCCTGACCCTCACCATGGACGAATTGAAGCGCTTCCCGTCAGTCACCCGGTTGCACTTCATCGAGTGTGCGGGAAACCGGCACAATGGGAAGCAAAAGACCGTGCAGGATACGCACGGGATGACCAGCTGCTCCGAATGGACAGGAGTGCTGCTGTCCACGCTGCTCAAGGAATGCGGCCTGAAAGGCAGCGCGAAATGGTTCGTCGCTGAAGGCGCCGAGGAAGTGAAGGGCGCATCGAGCATTCCCATCGAAAAAGCGATGGACGACTGCATCATCGCCTACGGCCAGAATGGCGAGCCCCTGCGGCCACAGCAAGGGTTTCCCGTGCGCATCATGGTTCCCGGATTCGAGGGCATCTACCACACCAAGTTTCTGCGGCGCATCAAGCTCGTCGACCGGTTTTACATGAACTACAACGAATTCGGGCATCTCCGTCCGGAGGACAAAGAACTTGCGCTCGGCGAACAGATCGGGCCCAAGTCGGTCATCACGTACCCGTCCGGCACACAGCGGCTGCCTGGCCCCGGATTCTATGAGATCAGCGGGCTCGCCTGGTCCGGCGGCGGCGCCGTCAAGACCGTGGAAGTATCCACCGATGGCGGAAAGAAGTGGAACCGCGCCGAGTTCAAGAACACTCCACAACGCATGGCGCACGTCCGATTCGCCTACCCATGGAAGTGGGATGGAACCGAGACCGCGATTCTGTCGCGCTGCACCGACGAGATCGGGCAGAGGCAGGCGATGCGAGAGGAGATCGCCAATTGGTGGAAAGTACCCTTCGAGCGGGACTACCGGGTGCCCGGGCTGGACAACAGCGTTATGCCCTGGAAAATCGCCAGGGACGGGAGCGTGACCAATGGGCTCGCTTAACTTGCTCAGGGTTGTCACGATTCCGCTGCTGCTGGGGAGCCTCCTGGGGAGTACCGCGTTCGCGCAGTCGCCCACCTATGGCGTAGGGCGCACGCCGACCGCAGAAGAAATCCGCCGCATGGATATTTCGATCGGTCCTACGGGAGAGGAGCTCCCGCCCGGCCGCGGCAGCGCCAAAGAGGGCGCACAGGTTTACGCGCAGAAGGGGTGCGTCGGCTGCCATGGCGCAGCGGGCATAGGGGGGTTGGCGCCTATTTTGCAGTCGAAACAAGGCGCCGATGTTCCCGTCTGGAAAAAGGAGCGCATCCTGCCGCTACGCGCGCCGCATGCGACGATAGTGTGGGATTTCATCAATCGCGGCATGCCACTCGGGCTGGAGGGGACTCTGACTCCCAATGAGGTGTACTCGTTGACGGCCTATCTGCTGTTCATCAACAAGGTGATTCCGGAAGATCAGGTACTCGACAAACAGAGTCTGCCGAAGGTCAAGATGCCGATTGGCGATGAGTACGGCAAGCCGCATCAGTTTAAGCTCAACGCGCCAAGGCTTGAGGGTTACCCCTACTAGCGGGTTGGGGGTTACGTCGGCTTCGGCCCTTCACGTCGCAAATCGATGTTTGCTCGCATGTCGGCGATCGGGGTCAAAGCTGAATTGTTACAAATGGGACCAATCCGGCGCTGTTGACCCAAAGCGGACATTCGGCTGAAACTCTCAGAACAGGGCAAGCTGCGAGGGCGGTGCGTCACCCGACGCGAGCGGCACATCGCCCGACGAGGCACATGGCCGCTCCCATCCCAGTGATTCCCACTTGTTGGTCTTGTGTGCGTTAGGGGATGCCTCAACGACGCGCAAGTTATTCGCGACATCAAGACCTGATACCGTGCGGCCCTTGAGCGGGATGATGTGATCCACAACGTGAAGGCGCCCAGTGCTTTCGGTCAGCCACTGCGCCTCACGGTGAAAACTGACAATCGCCGCAGCGTTTGCCCAAGCAACACGACGCTTTAGACGCAAGGTTCGCGCTTCGTTCGCCCGCGCTCGTGCGACGCCCGGATTGCGTAGCCGCCATCGCTTTTGAGTCGCGGCTACTCGCGCGGCGTTTCTGACAACGCCGTGACGGAGCGGTCCAAGTTCAACATAAATTATTCTATGCCGCGCGACACAGGCGCGGAACGTGTCGATTCCTGCCTGTACTGGCGGCGCATGCCCGAATAGCCGAGGTGAAAGTGTGGTAAAAAATGTGGTAACTTCCCAGAGATATACAACACACATCAAGCACTGGCGCGGTTCTCCGGGCGAAGTGTGGCAGTCACACCTCCGCCAACGCCGTTACGGCATCGCGAACGGGAGTTCGACGCAGGTAGCAAAGAGCGACGAAGTGTGGTCGGGGTCGCTGTTGCCTAGAGCGTGCTGCAGCAGGTAGTGCACCGCTTCATGCTTCAGCGACCAGAAGGTCCACGCGCCGTCGTCGATCAGCATCAGATCCGGATCGAAGTAGTAGAGACCATGGTGCTGCAAGCCGTCGAGCGGCGAGACGAGCGTGCCTTCCTTTTCTATCACCACGAGCGGCGCCGGCGCCTGTATGCCGGCACAACTCTCGACCATCTGGTAAAGCTGCTCGAGGAAAGCGACGTTCGCTCGCGCGTCGCTGGGCTCGACTGCGGGGGCATATCTGAGCCGCATTCCAGCCGCGCCTTGGACATCGAACTCGCACCCGTATCCGTGGCAGGGCAGCGGCTCTTGCTCTGCCCCTCCGCCGCACCCGCCGAGCGCGCCCACAAGCAGGAGCGCGAGGAGCGCACCCTTTGCGGGTAACCTGAAAGCCGAGGCTGTTGACGGAATCATCAGGTAATTATGCCTTGGGCGACAAAGCTTCCACCAGTCATGAGAAGAAAAAAAAGCGGCGGACCTGAGTCCGCCGCATCAACCTCCCCTCGTTCCAACCGCGCAACTGTTGTCGCGTCTTCGCCCCAACCCGCCGGCCCAGTGGTAGACATGTCGGGCTAGTGCTTGTATTCCTCGGTTTTCCTGCGCTTGCTTCGCACCGCCTTGCGCAAGCTCTGATAGAGATCCGGATGCTGCGATTTCAGGTGGTCGATGATCTCGAAGTCCTCTTTTTTCATCCGGCTGAGGTCGATCCGCTCGACATGGACCAGCCGCAGCAGCTGGCGAACCGGCTTGGGCATGGCACGGCCGCTTTCGTAGCGCGAGCCGCCGCTTTGTGTTACGCCGATCTTGGTCCAGAATTCCTCTTGGTTCAGGCCCAGGCGCCTGCGGATTTCCCGCGGGTTGACGAGGTCGAGTAGCTTCATGTTCGCTCCGGTACCGCTTCAAATGTTGGCGTTGACCATGCCAACAGCATGGAACGTGCCATGGCCGAAATGGGTTTCCATGTGGGACCGACTTATCCTCACAGTTGTTGCGAATTTGCGATAAGATTCAAGGACTTTTAAAGAAGGCGGAATGGCGCTGATCGTACAAAAATTTGGCGGGACTTCGGTGGGCACCCCCGAACGGATCAAGGCAGTCGCCGGTAGGATTGCCGCTTTCAAAGCCGGCGGCCACCAGCTGGTTGTCGTGGTTTCGGCAATGAGCGGAGAAACCAACAGGCTCATCGCTCTCGCGAAGGAAATCCAGAGCGAACCCGATCCGCGCGAGTATGACGTCGTCGTGTCGACCGGCGAGCAGGTGACGATCGGCCTGTTGTGCATGGCGCTGCTCGAGCGCGGCGTCAAGGCGCGCAGCTACACCGGGGGACAGGTCAGCATTCTCACCGACAGCTCGCACACCAAGGCACGCATTCGTAAAATCGACGAGGAGCGCATGCGCGCAGACCTTGCCGAAGGAACGCTTGTCGTCGTCGCCGGTTTTCAGGGCGTCGATGCCGAGGGCAATGTCACCACGCTCGGCCGCGGTGGATCGGACACGACTGCGGTTGCGCTCGCCGCCGCCTTGAAAGCCGACGAGTGCCAGATCTATACGGACGTGGACGGAGTTTACACCACCGATCCCCGCATCGTGCCGGAAGCCCGGCGCCTCAAGTCCGTGACATTCGAGGAAATGCTGGAAATGGCGAGTCTCGGCTCGAAGATCCTGCAGATCCGATCGGTGGAGTTCGCCGGCAAGTACAAGGTGCCCTTGCGCGTGCTCTCCAGCTTCCAGGAACAGGGCGAGGGCACGCTGATCACATTCGAGGAAGACGCAAAGATGGAAGATGCCGTCATTTCAGGAATCGCTTTCAACCGCGACGAAGCGAAGATCACCGTCATGGGCGTGCCCGATCGACCCGGAATCGCCTACGCAATCCTCGGGCCGATCGGTGACGCCAACATCGACGTCGACATGATCATCCAGAACGCCGGCGTCGACGGCCTGACCGACTTGTCTTTCACCGTGCACCGCAACGAGTACCAGAAGGCGCTCGACGTGCTCAACCGGCGGGTCAAGGACCACATCAAGGCCGCCGACATCCGCGGCGATCACAAGATCTGCAAGGTTTCGATGGTGGGCGTCGGCATGCGTACCCACGCCGGAATCGCAAGCCAGATGTTCCGCACTCTCGCCGAAGAGGGCATCAACATCCAGATGATCTCGACTTCCGAGATCAAGATTTCGGTCGTCATCGACGAAAAATACATGGAACTCGCGGTGCGGGCGCTGCACAAGGCGTTTGGACTGGATCAGGCGAGCTGATCAGGGGAGAACTCCTTCTGATACCGTGTCGGGTGCCTGCTACTGAAAAATTCCCAGGTTCATCTTGATCTGGAAGAACAAGAGCGGCACGCCCTTGGGCTCCACCCTGGGGACGTACGTCACGTTCAGCGCGATGTTTCTGGTTCCCACCGAAAGCACCGGCAGCACCCCGGGGAAGGGCCGTTCATTCTTGAAGTCCTTGCGCGTCATCAGGAACCCGATGGCGCCCAGATCCACGTGCATGCCGTCGAACTGAAAGCGGCGGAGCGCGCCCCCGCCGGCATAGTAGGAAGGATTGTGGTTCGAATCGTTGAATCCGGAGACTGTGGCGAAGGGTCGCCACTTTGAATCCGCGAGATCCCAGTCGTACTGAAGCCCGAGGCCCCAGTTGTTTTCGTTCAGATTCCTGCCGGCGGGCGTATTGATATGAATCGCCTTGCCGTTGACCAGCAGGCTCATCTCATCGGCCACGGCGGCGCCGGCGGTCAAGCCGGCTATGAATGTGAGGAGAAGCGCCAGAAAGGCGCGTTGCGAATTCCGACCGTATCCGAGCAGAATCCCCCCGGGGGCATAAAATCCTCGGGTAACGTTTTTCATCGGCCTGTCCCTTGAAAATGCATCGGCACCAGAACCGAAAAACTCTGGGGATACACCGGACAGCGATGGGAGGAATGACTTCCAGCAGGCTTCGAAATCCCGCCGACTTCCATGGCTTGTCGTTCATTCCGGCAATCCCGCTGTCGTGGGGCTTCTTGCCCTGTAGACCGGTGACTTTGCGCCCCCGGCCTTTCGGCCGGGTTTACCTTTATCTGAACTTGCGACCCGTGACAGAATCCGTCTCTGTCACGCACTAGAGGAACACGCAATTACCGTACCAGTTGGATCGTAGGAAGGAAGTAGATGCCGAGAAAGCGGCACCGCTACACAAGGCGCTTAGGCTGGATCAAGCCGCTCGAGCGAGCGTCAGGCGGGCAAGTCGGTATGCTATATTCGCCTCGAACCAGAAGGTTGGTTCGCAGGGAAACCACGGAGAGATGCCCGAGCGGTCGAAGGGGGCGCCCTGCTAAGGCGTTATACGGATTAACCCCGTATCGAGGGTTCGAATCCCTCTCTCTCCGCCAGTTTTGTGAAGGGAATCGCAAATCTGATCCTAGCGGCCTCATTGCTCCTGTCCGGTGAGCTTGGGGCGCAGATCTTTAAGTACACAAACGCAGCCGGAAAGATCAGGCATTGTTGCAGGTACATAAGGTCGGGGTGCGCTTCGGGGGGATCGTCGCGCTCGACGATGTTTCGTTTGACGTCGCGCCCAATTGCATCGTCGGATTGATCGGCCCCAACGGCGCCGGCAAGACCACTCTCTTCAACTGCCTGTCGCGCCTTTACCAATGCGACTGCGGCGACATCGTATTCGGCGGAAGGTCCCTGCTTCGCGTTCCGCGCCACCGCATCGCTGCGCTCGGTATCGGCCGGACGTTCCAGAACCTGGCGCTGTTCGGCACCATGACGGTGCTCGACAACGTGCTGGTCGGCCACCACAGCCGCATGCGCAGCGGCTTCCTGTCCAACGCTCTGCGGCTGCCGCGCGTGGGGCGCGACGAGAGCGCAGCGACCGATAAAGCCCAAGCACTCATCGAATTCCTCGGCCTCAAGGCGGTTGCAGGGACAAGGGTATCGGATCTGCCCATCGGCACGCAGAAACGGGTCGAGCTCGCGCGGGCCCTCGCGAGCGACCCGACCCTGCTGCTGCTCGACGAACCGGCGAGCGGCCTCAACCACGAGGAAGTCGGCGTTCTGGGCGCGGTGATCCGCGACATCCGCGAGCGCCTCGGAGTGACCATCCTGCTGGTCGAGCACCACATGAACCTGGTGATGAGCATCTCCGATCTAGTGGTAGCGCTCGACTTCGGGCGCAAGATCGCGGAGGGCACGCCCGACGAGGTGCGTGCCCACCCGGAAGTGATTCAGGCCTACCTGGGGAGCGCACACTGATGGCCCTGCTCGAAGCGAAGGGCCTGCGCGCCTCGTACGGCCCGACCCGGGTGCTGCACGGCATAGACTTCGCGATCGACGAGGGCTCGATCACCGCGGTACTTGGCGCGAACGGTGCCGGCAAGACGACCACACTGCGCGCGCTGTGCGGCATGGTGAAGACCGAGGGGGATGTGCGATTCGGCGGCGCGCGCATCGACGGCCGCTTGACCGAGGACATCGTGCGGCTGGGAATCGCCCACGTGCCCGACGGCCGCGGCACCTTCGTCAACCTGACGACCGAGGAGAATCTGAGGCTGGGCGCTTACACGCGCAAGGACCGGGCCGCGGTCGAATCGGACCTCGCGCGCATCTTCGCGTACTTCCCGCGCCTCAAGGAGCGCCGGCGCCAGCAGGCCGGAACGCTCTCGGGCGGCGAGCAGCAGATGCTCGCGGTATCGCGCGCGCTGATGCTCAGGCCGAAGCTGCTGCTGCTCGACGAGCCGTCGTTCGGGCTGGCGCCGCTCCTCGTGCGCGAGCTGTTCGAGATCATGCGGACCGTCAACCAGCGCGAGCGGGTGAGCATCCTGCTGGTCGAGCAGAACGCCGCAATGGCGCTAGCCCTCGCCAACCGTGCGTACCTCATCGAGACCGGACGCGTCGTGCTTTCCGGAGCCGCCGATGAGATCAGACGCGACGACGCCGTGCGGCGTTCGTATCTCGGATACTAGGTACGAGGAAGACCGTGGACGCCTTCATCCATCAGGTCCTGTCGGGGCTCGCCACCGGCGGCATCTATGCCAGTCTCGCGCTCGCCCTGGTGATGATCTATCAGGTGACGCGCCTGGTGAACTTCGCGCAGGGCGAGATGGCGATGTTCTCGACTTACATCGCCTGGAGCCTCATCAACGCCGGCATGGGCTACTGGCCGGCCTTCCTGCTCACCGTGCTGTTCGCGTTCGCGGTGGGCGTGGTGATCGAGCGGGTGGTGATCCGCCCGGTCGAGAACGCGCCGGTACTCGCGATCGTGGTCGTTTTCATCGCGCTGCTTGTGATCCTCAACAGCGCGACCGGCTGGATCTACAGCTACACCATCAAGACCTTTCCGAGCCCGTTCCCCAAGGAGCCTTTGTTCGGCAACAAGTACATGTCCTCGCACGAGCTCGGCGCAATCGGCGTCACCTTGGTGGTACTGGTTCTTCTCTATGTTTTCTTCCGCTTCACCCCGCTGGGACTCGCAATGCGCGCCGTGGCGCAGAACCCGGAATCGAGCCGGCTGGTGGGCATTCGCGTGGGCTGGATGCTGGCCCTCGGCTGGGGGCTCGCGGCCGCCGTCGGCGCGGTGGCCGGCATGATGATCGCGCCCATCGTGTACCTCGATCCGAACATGATGGGCGGCATCCTGCTCTACGCGTTCGCCGCGGCGCTGCTCGGCGGCATCGACAGCCCCGGCGGCGCGGTGATCGGCGGTTTCGCGGTCGGCGTGCTCGAGAACGTGCTCGGCGCCTACGTGATCGGCAACGACCTCAAGCTCTCGGTGGCGTTGGGGCTCATCATCGGCGTGCTGCTGGTGAGGCCTTCGGGACTCTTCGGCAAGGTGAACGTGAGCCGCGTATGACGCGACGCGCGACCATCGGCGTTGTGGTGCTCGTCGCGATCGCGTGCGTGCTGCCTTTCGTGGTCAGCAACTACCGCACGTTCCAGCTCACGCTCGTGCTGGTCTACGCGATCGCGCTTCTCGGGCTCAACATCCTCACCGGCTACAACGGCCAGATCTCGCTCGGGCACGGCGCCTTCTACGCGATCGGCGCGTATTCCGCCGCCGTCCTGATGGACCGGTTCGGCGCGCCCTACTGGGCGACCCTTCCCGCGGCGGGCGCGGTGTGCCTGGTGGCCGGATTCCTCTTTGGGCTGCCGGCGCTGCGCCTGGAGGGCCTTTACCTCGCGCTCGCCACCTTCGCGCTCGGCGTTTCCATGCCGCAGCTCCTCAAGTACCACCACCTCGAGAAATGGACCGGCGGCGTGCAGGGCATCGTAATCGCCAAGCCCGAGCCGCCCGCGTTCCTGGGCGAGGCCGGTTTGCGGATGAATTCCGACCAGTGGCTCTACTTCTTCGCCCTTGCGGTGGCGGCGCTGATGTTCGTGCTCGGATGGAACCTGCTGCGCGGGCGCGTCGGGCGCGCGCTCATCGCGATCCGCGACCAGCACATCGCGGCCGAGGCGATGGGCATCAACAGCGCGCTCTACAAGTCGCTCGCCTTCGGCGTGTCGGCCATGTACACAGGCATCGCCGGGGCGCTGGGCGCGATCGCGGTGCAGTACGTCGCGCCCGACAGCTTCACCATATTCCTTTCCCTGGTTTTCCTGGTCGGGATCGTGGTCGGCGGGCTCGCGTCCATTTCGGGCGCGCTCTACGGCGCGCTCTTCATCCAGTTCGTGCCGAACGTTGCTGACGAGATCTCGAAGGCAGCCCCGTGGGCGATCTTCGGCCTGTTCTTGATCGGCTTCGTGTACCTGATGCCGGCGGGGGTCGCCGGTGCCGTCCGCACGCTGCTGGTGCGATTCACGCGAAAAGGGGCAAAATAGCGGTCCTAGCCCGGCCGGAGGAAGTGGCCGGCGTAATTCAAAGGACGAAGTCACCATGAAAAGCAAGCTCGTTCCGATCGCAGCACTGTTTGCCGCCGCGCTCGCGTCCCCGGCGATCCCCGCGCAGAAGAAATACGATCCGGGCGCGTCCGACACCGAGATCCGCATCGGCAACACCAATCCCTACAGCGGCCCGGCCTCGGCCTATGGCACGATCGGCAAGACCATCACGGCGTACTTCAAGATGGTCGACGACCAGGGCGGCATCAACGGCCGCAAGATCAACTTCATTTCGTACGACGACGCCTACAGCCCGCCGAAGACGGTGGAGATGGTGAGGAAGTTGGTAGAGCAGGACAACGTGCTGTTCGTGTTCCAGACCCTGGGTACGCCGTCGAACACGGCGATCCACAAGTACATGAACATGAAGAAAGTGCCGCAGCTCCACGTCGCGACGGGCGCCTCGAAGTGGAACGACCCGAAGAACTTCCCCTGGACGATGGGTTGGCAGCCGAACTACCAGACCGAGGCGCGCATCTACGCCAAGAACATCCTGCAGACCAAGCCCGACGTCAAGATCGGAGTCCTCTACCAGAACGACGACTACGGCAAGGACTACCTGAAGGGCCTGAAGGACGGGCTCGGCGACAAGGCCGCCAAGGCGATCGTCGCCGAGGTCTCGTACGAGGTGAGCGATCCGACCGTGGACTCGCAGATTGTGCAGCTGCAGGCTTCAGGTGCCAACGTTTTCTTCAATGTGGGCACTCCGAAGTTCGCGGCGCAGGCGATCCGCAAGGCCTACGACATCGGCTGGAAGCCGGTGCAGTATCTCAATAACGTCTCTTCGTCGATCGGAGCGGTGCTCACGCCGGCGGGACTGGAGAAGTCGGTGGGCATCATCACCACCGCCTATCTCAAGGACTACAGCGACGCGCAGTGGGCGAACGACCCGGCGGTGAAGAGGTGGGAAAGCTTCATGAAGAAGTATTACCCTGCGGGCGATCTGAACGACATCTCGAATATGTACGGCTACACCGTGGCGCGCACCCTCGAGCAGGTGCTGAAGCAGTGCGGCGACAACCTGACGCGCGAAAACGTGATGAAGCAGGCAGCTTCGATGAAAGGCCAGTACATCGATACGCTGCTGCCTGGGATCACCATCACGACCAGCGACAACGACTACGCTCCGATCGAGTCGGTGCAGATGCAGCGCTTCAACGGCAAGCGCTGGGAGCGGTTCGGCGAGGTGATGGGTAACTAGCTCTGCCGGGCGGGCCGGCGCCCGCTACGCGCTCGCCTGCCTGCTGTTCTCTTGTTCTTGCAGAAGGCGCCACTGCACTTTGCCGGTGGCCGATTTCGGCAGCGCATCGACGAACTCGATGACGCGCGGATACTTGTACGCAGCCATCTGCTTTGACGCCCAATCGATGATGTCCTGTCCCGATACTTTGCCGCGCGCATCGGGCTTCAGCACGACCACCGCTTTCACCGTTTCGCCGCGGCGCGGATCGCGCGCGGCAATGATGCACGCCTCCTGCACGGCCGGATGCTGATACAGCATGCTCTCCACTTCCGCCGGCCAGACTTTGAAGCCGGAGGCGTTGATCATGCGCTTCAGCCGATCGACCAGGAAGAAGTAGCCGTCCTCGTCCATGCGCGCGAGATCGCCGGTGCGGAAGAAACGCTTGCCGTCGATCTCGACGAACGCTTCCGCCGTCGCTTTCGGATTGTTCCAGTAGCCGAGCAACACCTGCGGCCCGTTCACGATGATCTCGCCGACCTCGCCGGGGGGCAGCTCGCGGAAGCTGTCCAGATCGACCACGCGAGCGTCGACGTCGAAAATCGGTATCCCGAGGCACTGCTTCTTCGCCCGCTCCGGCGGATTGATGTGGCTCGGCGCCATCGTTTCCGTGAGCCCGTAGCCCTCGACGAACTCGATATTGAATTTGTCTTGCAGCCGCTTGGCGACGGCCTCGGGCATGGCCGCGCCCCCGCCGCTCAAGCGCTCCAGGCTCTTGAGGTCGTAGTCGAAGACTTTGGGATCGGCGAGAAAATCCACCACCATCGTCGGGATGCATTGCCACGCAGTGATCTTGTAGCGCTGGATCAGTTGCGCCGCCACCTCGCGATCCCAGCGCGGCAGCAGCACGATGGTGTTGCCCGAGTAAATCGTCCCGTTCATGCTGCCCTGCATGCCGGTCACGTGGAAGAACGGCAGCACTGCGAGTGTCGTCTGGCTGGGGTCGGGCCCGAACCAATGCACTCCCGCAACCAGCGTGAACATCACGGTGCGATGCGTGTGCATGCATCCCTTGGGACTGCCGGTGGTGCCGGAGGTGTAGGGCATGACGCAGAGATCGTCGGGGCGGGCCGTGATCGGGCCGGGGCGGAGGTCGCGCGCCATGGCGTCGTTCCATAGCGTCACCGCCGGATCGCCGATGGGCTGGCGCGGCGCCGCGATAAGCTCCGGGATGCGCAGGTCGGTCGCTTGTTTCAAATAGTCCGAGTACGCCGCGACGATGACGCGTTTCAACTCCCGGCCGATCAGCGGCTTCACCTGCGGATAGAGCTCCTGGGCGACGAGCGCCATCTCGGCGCCGCTGTCGGCGACGTACTCGCGCAGCTCGTTCGTCAAGTTCATCGTATTGATCGGCACCACCACCGCGTTGGCGCGCATGATGGCGTAGTACGCGATGACGAACTGCGGGCTGTTCTGCATGAAGAGCAGCACGCGATCACCCTTCTTTACCCCGCACTCGCGCTCGAGGAACCCCGCCATGCGCTCGGCTTCGTCTTGCAGCTCGGGGAAGGTGATCGAGGTATCGTAGTAGATCAAATACGGTTTCTTCGGATGGCGATGCGCCGAAACCTCGAGGTTGTAGAAGACGTTCGTCTCCGGTATGACCAGATGTCGCGGCACGTTTTTGGGCCAGTAGGCAAGATGACGGTCGGACATGGCTTCTCCTCCTTTGCCATTTTTTATAGACGATGGCAGTATCCGTCGGGGCGCTAGACCAGCCTGATAAGCTGTTTGCCGAAATTCTTGCCGCTCAGCAGGCCGATGAAGGCCTTGGGCGCATTGCGCAATCCCTCGACCACGCTTTCCCGGTACTTGAGCCGCCCCTCCCGCAGCCACTGCTCGAGATCCTTGCTCGCGGCCGGGTGGCGCGCGGCATGATCCGAAACGATGAAACCCTGCAACTTCACGCGGTTTATCAAGAGGGCCCCGATGTTTTTCAGGCCGTAGGGCTCGGTCAGGTCGTATTGCGAAATGAGTCCGCACAACGGGACGCGCGCGGAGCGGTTCAAGCGCCGCAGCACGGTGTCGAGGATCTCGCCCCCGACGTTCTCGAAATGGATGTCGATGCCGTTCGGCGTCGCCTGGGCCAGATCATCCGCCAGCCGGCCCGCTTTGTAGTCCACGCACGCGTCGAAGCCGAGTTCTTCGACGACGTAGCGGCACTTTTCGGGTCCGCCGGCGATGCCGACCGCACGGCAGCCTTTGATCTTCGCGATCTGCCCGACCGCGCTCCCGACCGCGCCGGAGGCGGCGGAGACGACCACGGTTTCGCCGCTCTTCGGCTGGCCGATGTCGATGAGACCGATGTACGCGGTGCGGCCCGGCATGCCGACGACGCCTAGGTACGCCGAGATCGGGATGTCGGTGCTTTCGATCTTGCGCACGTTCGCGCCGTCGCTCACACCGTAAGCCTGCCACCCGGTACGCGCGACCACTTTGTCGCCGGGCTTGAAGCCGGTGTGCCGCGACGCGATGACTTCGCCCGCGGCCTCGCCTTCCATCACCTCGCCGATCCCGACCGGTTTGGCATACGATTTCGCATCGTTCATGCGTCCGCGCATGTACGGATCGAGCGAAAGATAACGGTTGTGGACGAGGAATTGCCCGTCGCGGATGCCGGGAACCGCCGTCTCGACGATGTGAAAATCGCTCTCCTGCGCTGCGTCCTTCGGCCGGCGCGCCAGCAATACCTGTACGTTTTTTTCGTTCATCGCGTTTCGCGACCGACGCGCCGAGGGAAAGAAACCGATCTCAGGCCTTCGCGAAGCGCTCGAGGTGGTGATCGGCGTCGCCGAACTGCTGCGCGATCATGGTGAGGCGCCGGAAGCTGTGGCTCACTTTCAACTCCTCGGTCATGCCCATGGCGCCATGCAGCTGTACCGCTTCCTGGCTGACGTGTCGGCAGGCGTCGGCGATCTTGATCTTCGCCGCCGAGACATGCGGTGCTGCAGCGCCTGGAACATGCCGATCGGTACCCCGAACTGCTTGCGTGTCTTCAGGTATTCGAGCGTGGCGTCGTTCGCGTACTTGATCGCGCCGACCGCCTCGGCGCATAAGAGCGCGGTGGCGTAGTCCACGACTTCCTCGATGAGCGCCAACGCTCCGCCTTCCTTCCCCAGCAGCGCATCAGCGCCCAACGTCACGCCCTCGAGCGAAATATCCGCGGCGCGCAACTCGTCCAGGGTGCGGTAGGGCTTGAGCGCCACGCCTTTCGCCTCGCGCTCAACCAGGAACAGGCTGATGCCGCCCGTGTCCGCGGAACGCGCCGAGACTACGAGCATCTCGGCGATCGGCCCGCCGATCACCGCGCATTTCCCGCCGTCGAGTTGCCAGCCGCCGCCCGTTTTCCTCGCCGTCGTCGCGACCTGCCCGAGGTTGTAGCGCGCATCCTTCTCGGTCTGCGCAAACGCCATTTTCAGCTCGCCCGCCACGACCTGCGGCAGAATGCGTTTTTTCTGCGCCGCAGTGCCCGTCCTGGCGACGAACTGTGCCGCGAGGCCGACGGTAGCGAGATAAGGCTCGACCACCAGCGCCTCTCCGAACAATTCCATGACGCTCATCAGGTCGACGGCGCCGCCGCCGAACCCGCCGTAGTCCGGCGAGAACGGCAGCCCAAGCAGCCCCATCTCGGCGAAGGTGCCCCATACCTGCTCGCTCCATCCCCCGGCCGAGGCGACGATTTTCTTGCGCGATTCGAAGTCGTAGTCCTCGCGGATGAAGCGCCGCACCGAGTCGGCGAGCAGTTGCTGTTCTTCGTTGTAATCGAAGTTCATAGCCCCAGAATCGCCTTGGAAATGATGTTGCGCTGGATCTCGTTCGAGCCGGCGTAGATCGTGGTCTTGCGGAAGTTGCAGTAGCGGGGCGCCAGCCCGGCCGCGAATTCATCGAAGTCGCCGGCCCCGTCGAGCGACCGGAACGGTTGCGCGAGCGGCCCGAGCGCCTGCATCATCAGTTCGGTCAGCGTTTGCTGGATCTCGGTGCCCTTGATCTTGAGCATCGATACTTCGGGGCCTGGGACGCGGCCGCCGCGCAGCTGGTCGAGGAAGCGCAAGTTCGTAATCTCGAGCGCTGTGAGCTCGACCTCGAGCCGCGAGACCTTGTCGCGAAAGCGAGCATCCCGCATGAGCGGCCTGCCGTCTTTCATCTGCTTCGAGGCGATCTCCTTGAGCTTGGCGAGCTCGCGCTTGGAGGCGCCGATGCGGCCGGTGGTCAGGCGTTCGTGACCGAGCAGGTACTTTGCCACCGTCCAGCCCTTGCCCTCCTCGTGCACCCGGTTCTCGACCGGCACCTTCACGTCGTCGAAGAACACCTCGTTCACCTCGTGCTCCCCGTCCATCAGGATCAGCGGCCGCACCGAAATGCCCGGCGTCTTCATGTCGATGAGGAGGAACGATATGCCCTCCTGGCGCTTCTCTGCGTTCGCATCGGTGCGCACCAGGCAGAAGATCCAGTCGGCGTAGTGCGCGAGCGTGGTCCACGTCTTCTGGCCGTTTACTACGTAGTGGTCCTCGTGGCGCGCGGCCTTGGTCTTGAGGGAGGCAAGGTCTGAACCGGAGCCGGGCTCGGAATAGCCCTGGCACCAGAAATCGTCGCCCTTGTAGATGCGCGGCAGGAACCGTTTCTTCTGCGCCTCGGTCCCGAAGCGCAGCAGCACCGCCGCGCACATCGTCAGGCCGAACGGGATGAGCGGCGGCGTGCCGACGTAGCCGCATTCCTCCTCGAAGATGTAGCGCTGCGCCACGTTCCAGCCGGTGCCGCCCCATTCCTTGGGCCAGGCCGGCGCGACCCAGCCCGCCTTGGCGAGGATCCGGTGCCAGCGCATCAGATCGTCCTTCGACAATCTCTCGTAGTCGGCGACCTTTCGCCGCAGGTCGTCGGGGAGGTTGGCCTCCAGCCAAGCGCGCATCTGGTCGCGGAACGCAAGCTCTTCGGCGGAATAGTTGAGGTCCATGCGGGCTCTAGCGAAGCGATCGCAGGATTGTAACTCCGCGGTCGGCGAGCAAGGCCAACGCAAAAAAAAGGGGCCCAACCGGGCCCCCGTCCGTGCTGCTTATCTTTAGAAGCGGTACGAGAAGCCGGTGTAAAGCTGCGCCGCGCTTTCGCCGGCGGCGGCAGCGGTTGCGCCGTTGGCAGAAAGAGAGAAGAAGTTGTAGGCGGCGTTCGCCTTGTTGTCGATCTTGGCGTAGAACACCCCGAACGTGGCGAGCTTCGACAGCGCATATTCCCAGCCCAGGGCGTACGCTGTGGCATCGGTGGAATCGGTTGCGCCCCCGGCATTCGGACCGCTCAGCTTGCCCACCTTGACAAGGGTGAGGTACGCGGTATGGCTCCCGAAATTGTAGGCGAGCGGCACCATGAAGGCGTTGCGCTTGGTCATGGCTTCGCCCGCCGCCTGGCGCCGTTGCGAGTTGTCGAAGCCCAAGCCGACCTTCAGACCCATGGGCAAGGTATATCCTCCCCAGACGCGGACTGATTTCTGCTGTCCGGCAGGACTTGAGCTCGCGCCCTCGGGTGTCGCGCTCCAAGCGCTGGCGCCGAGCGCTAGCGGGCCGCCGGACCAACGCAAGGCAGCGTTCAGCGCGCCCCCGCTGCTGCCGGCGCCGCCTTTTCCAGAACCTTCGTCACTGGAAACGCCGGTGAGATTCGTAGCAAACGCGGTGGAGTAGGCGACGCGAGCCGTGACGCCGCCCATGTTCGCGCTATCCCACATGATCACGTTCGGAGTGCGGGTTCCGTTCGCAATGGTGCTGCCGTTCACCTGAGCCATGGGGCCGGCGCCCAGAAGGTCCTGCAGCGAACCGGCATAGCCGAACTCGATGGGTATGAACTCGAGATAATGCAGGTCCCACCGGCCGATCGTGAGCTTCCCCCAGTCGCCGGCCAGGCCCACGCCGGTATTGCCGCCCGCCCACAGGTTGATAGCCGTAGTTGCGGCGGTATTAGTCTGGGTGCTGCCGCCGACGTCCGATTGGAACCGGCTGTCGAGCTGGAACCACGCCCTCGTGCCGCCGCCCAGATCCTGAGTGCCGGAAAAGATGATGCGCGAGGACTGGTCGGAAACGCGTGGCTCGTAATGGTAGGAAGCCGCGGGAACAGCCGCCTTGCCTGCCCCCAGTTTGTACATTTCAAGACCGTCCTTTATCGTACCGGAAATAGTTATCTGGGCAAAAGCCGCCGGAGCAATGAGCATGCCTCCGACAACGGCCGCGATGAGTCGTTTCTTGTGCATGGTTACCTCCTTGGTTGAAAGGGCCGATATCCCGATCCCGAGGGCATGACTCCGTATGCCTCCGGTGCGCGCTACTTTAGCGCGCGCACCGAGTCGACGTAAAGTATGATGCCTTGAGAAAAGGTTGATGTCGGTTGGCCATGTCCAGGGTGTCTCCGTGCAACTTCCTTCGGGCCGCCTTGGCGGCGAGCCTGGCGCTCGCGTTGGGCTCCTGCGGCGCATTGGGTTCCAAAACCGGCGAGGACGGAGCGGAGGTCCTGCGCTACGAATATCGGCCTCCGCTCGGGTTCGTGCGCATCGAACGCATCGAGTCCGGCGCCCCGGACAACGCTCACCCCTATGGAATTTCCGTTGACGCGATGCGCCAAAAGCTGGCGAGCGTCAAATTGAGGGGCGATCCAATCTTCACAAGCGAGGAACTCGACGAGCTCGCGCCATATCTCGCGGCTGCGCTGAAGAGCGTCGGACCCAACGAAGATGTCACTTTTGCTCTCACGGGCAGCCACGGTCTGTTGGGTAAGTTCTCGCCGAAAACGGTCACGACCGGCCGCGTCTTTGTGCGTGATCAACGGCTCAACATCATATTCGGGGTGGTTCACGATCCTTTTGCCATCCTCCAGATGCAGACTCCCAGTGTTCCGCAGCCTTTCATTCCCGGAACGCGCGCAAAGCGCATCGATGCCAAGCTGGCCATCACGCCGGGCATGGGGCGGCTCGCGGGCGACGATCGTCCGGACTGGGTGACGTTCGACGCCGTGCGGACGGAGTAAGCGCAGCCCGTCAGGTCCTGCGAGTTCCTGAAAATCAGCTGCAGAATCCCAGTATGCGCTCCTCCGCCGAGCATTTTCTCGCGGGCTTTGCGGGCGCCTTGGCGGCGATGCAGGCGCGGATCTCTCTCGTCGTGGGCGGGTAATAGATCCAGCCCGGACCGAGAGCGGGCAAGCTCAAGTGGACTTCTTTCCATTTGGGATGGCCCTGCGCCTGCAGGACGGGAAAATTCTGGCACAAGGATCGCGCAAACCGGATTAGGTGCCCCACGGTGAACTGGAGGTTGTAGTCGTAAGTGACCAGGAAGGCTCCCACCGAGACCGTCGTGAAGTCTTCCTTCAGCAGGTTTGGGTAGCTGCTCGCAAGGACCGTGGAGTAGGAATAGACCGTGAGCGGAAGCTTGCTCGAGGGGTGGTTGGGATCGAACTTCAGCAGCTTGATGAACTTCTGCGCCTCGGGCTTCATGTTGACGATCAGCGGAGCCGGCTGCCCCGCGGCGACGACTACGACATCCACGCTCTTGTCGCCGATCAGCTTGACGAGCGCCTCCTGGTTGGGAAGGAAGCTATCTTGCGCCTCCGGTATGGGCCCCTTGAACATCATTCGGTACAGGGTATGCGTGATGAGCGCGGCGCCGCTGCCCAACTCGCCGCCGTTGATCTTGGCATCCTTGATATCGTGCAGATAATTCATCGAAGAGTCGGCCCTGACGATGTAGTGAATCTCGGTGTTGTAAAGCGGCAGGATCACGCGGAGCGGACGTATGATGATGCTTGCGTCCTTGCTGCCTTGAGCCGCCCGATCGATGAAAGCCTGGTAGACATCGGCCTGGACGATCGCGAATTTCACGCCGAGGTCGTAGCGAAGATGCTTGATGTTTGCGGCCGAACCCGCCGTCGGCAAGACCTCCAGGTTGATCGTGGCATCGGGAGCCACGAATTTGGCGAGATCGGCGCCGATCGCAAAATAAGTGCCCTTTTCATTGGCGGTGACGATCTTGTAGTCGGCGGCTGCGACGGCCGCCCCGCCGTGAAGACATAGGGCCGCCGCCACGAGCGTACGGATGAGTTTCCTGGTCATTTCATTCCCTCCTCTGTGTAGGACTTGACGTGCAAAGCCCCAGGGCCGCGACTGCTTCAGTGCACGTCTGGGGCCGAGGCGGCTCTTGCCCGCCCGAACTGCCGGCGCCGGTCGTTGGGGGACGTTTGATCGCCGCTTCGACGGCGGCAGCCGTTTCCGGGTCTTTCTTCTGAGCGGATTTCATTGCACACAATCCAAGGGCTGCGTTCGCCTCGGTGCACGCTTCCGAGCGAAACAACCCCGGCTCGCCAGCTTTCGCTTCCTCTGATTTTACCGGCTGACGGGCCGCGCGCGCCGGGCTTGCCGCGGCACGCGTTGGTTCGGCAGGCGGGGTCCCCAACGGCGAGGTCGCGGGGACGGTGAGCGCGGCGCCTTCGTCGGCGCTGGCTGATTTGGGATCGGCGGCTGCCGCATTCCCGTCGAGAAAGACGGCGTCGGCAGGAGCGCGGCGCGCGCTCGAATCGCTGCTTGCGGCTGGCGCTTGAGGCGCGTCAGCGTACGAGAGCTGGCGGTAGGTGTAGTAGCCGACGACGGCAACTGCCGCGAGAGCCGCTGTGCCGACGATCACTCGAGAGCGCGGGCGCGGCAAAGACTTTCCCCGCGGCATCTGGTTCCTGCACCAGCAACAGACGGTCGCTGTGGCCGGGTTCACCGCCCCGCAGCGCGGGCACGATGCAAGGTGCGGTGGGAGGTGCAATGCTCCGCCGCAGGAGCTGCAGAACTTCGAGTCCGCCGGATTGTCCTGATCGCAGTACCGGCATCGGGAACGGGACATGAATGAATCCTCAACCGATCGGGCGATTTTCGCTGGTAACCCGCATTGTAGGGCGGTTCAGTCGCGGGCGATATGGGAGGGGGCGGGGCAACCCGGGATCGGGGACCCCTGTTTCCGCCTGCTATAATGAGCGCCTCGTTTCGCGCCCGTAGCTCAGTTGGATAGAGTACCTGGCTACGAACCAGGGGGTCGTGGGTTCAATTCCTGCCGGGCGCGCCAGTCAATACAAGCGGTTAAGTGGAAAAAACACTTAGCCGCTTTTTATTTGCGCGGGGAGATTCGGGGACTTTTTCTCCAAAGCTTCCCGTGCAATCGTCGCCAGGCTCCGGTTCGTGCGATGGCGCTCGTCCGTGATGCGGTTCAGCGCCTCGACCAGCTCGGCGACCTGGGCCACCGAGCAGTGCGCCGTCAGGCCGATGAACCGGATGTACACGACGCGGTACGGATAGTTGATCCAGACCGTCGCTATCGCGGTCTAGACAAAGCCGACATTCGTGCCCAGCGCACTGCCGGCATAGTTGCCGATGTTGGGGACAACCGTCGCCAGATCGGAATTCGAGACGCCGAACCAGCTGGCGAGCGTCGCCGCATACTGATCGACCGACAGCGTCGGGATGAGCCGGCCCTGGCCGATGTCATCGGGGCCGCCGTTAGCCAGCGTCGGATTGATACCGTAATACCGGCCGCCCCTGACGGCGCCGCCGAGCGCGAAGTGCATGCTGCCCCAGCCGTGGTCGGTGCCATCGTTGTTGGCCGTCAGTGCACGCCCGAAGTCGGAGCCGGTGAAGGTGGTTACCTGCGGAGCCACACCGAGCTCCACCGTCGTGTCATAGAAGGCGCGCAGCGCATCAGCGAGGTTGGTGAGCAGTGTCGGATGCAAGGTCACCAGCCCAGCGTGCGTATCGTAACGGCTGGTGGAAACGAAGAACACTTGGCGCTTCGCACCCAGCTCGCTGCCAACCGAGATCAGCTTGGCCACCAGTTGCAGCTGCGCGCCCAGCGAACTCTGCGGGTCGGCGGCCGTTGGGAACGCGGTCGTGGTCACCGGTGCCTGGCCCAGAGCAGCCGACACCTGGCTGTACAGGTCGAGTGCACGCGACCCGATGCCGCCAAGCGCCGCTTCGAATTCATGCGTGCCGCCGTCACTGATCAGCGACCGCAGCAGGGTGGCCGCTGCTGTCGATCCCTGCAGGCTGGTGCGCGCATTGAGCGCGATGGGTCCGGCGGGCGTGACCGAATACTGCACGGCCGCCTGTCCGGTGAGGAACACCGCATTGCCGGTTACGTTGATGCAGGTGAGTGTGGCCGTGCCGTTGCCCGACTGCAACAGGTCGCCGATGCGGCCGCCCCAGCCGGAGGCGGCGCCCTCGGGCGATGAGGCCTGCCAGTAGCTCTGTTGGTCGTTGTGCGACAGCAGCTTCGGGGGCAGGCTCACGCTCTTCGCCTGATACTGGGCCTTGGTTGTCGGCTGCACCAGCGTGCCGGCGTTCAGCAGCACCGCCAGATTGCCGGCATTGAACAGCGGCAGCAGCTTGGCGAGTTCCGGCGCGAGCGCGTACTGGGCGCCATTGGGCAGCGGCATCGAGGGCGTGAGCGCGGTGGCGGTCAGCGCCGACTGTGCATAGGCGAGCCCTGGACGCTGGGCCTGATAGATGCCGTATTGCGTGTTGTCATAGGGCACGAGCGTGTTGGCGTAGTCGTTGCCGCCATAGAGGAATACGCAGACCAGCGCCTTGTAGTCCGTCGCCGTAGCCGCGGCGGCTTCGCCCATCGCAGCGAGGTTCATGACGAACGGCGTGGCGGCGCCGGCCAGGGAGAGCGCCGAGGCGCGCTTGAGAAACGCACGTCGGGATAGGTCCGAGGGCATACGCGTTCTCCTCATCGCAGCACCAGGTACTCGGGGGAGGCCATGACCAGAACCAGCGCCGCATAGATGCGATTGTTCAGGCCTGCGCTGGTGGTCGCCGAAATGGTGTCGAGTGCAGTCTTCATCTGCGCGATCGTCGTCGCGCTGATCTGACCGGCGGCCAGCACCAGATTGAGCTCGTTGAGCAGCGCCTGGCTGTCCGAGCCGATCGCGGTCAGCGAGGAGTAGTCTGCCTTGGCCTCACCCGCGCCATTGACGATCACCGACTGCAGGTAGTTGATATAGGCGATCATCGACGGCTCATTGGTGATCTGGAACTCGGGCGCGACGCGGCCGTCGCTCGCGATCGTCGTGCCCGGGGGTGTGTACCCGGGCCGGAACCAGTTGAAGACGCTCGGCGCGTGGCCCGGGCTCTCGCCGATTCGGTTGGCGCTCGAGGAGACATTGCCGAACGGCCACAAATTGGTGGGCGACGTGACGTTGAACGCCCGCGCCCACTGGACCAGCCGCGTCACCGGTTCGCGCAGCTTGCCGAAGCTCGAGCTCGTCACCTGGGTGTCGTCACGGGCCTCGCTGTCGGTCAGGATCGCGCGGATCACGGATTTCATATCGCCGCGCACGCCGCTGCCGTTGTTGGCGAATACCGCCGCGACGCGGCCGACGTAGGCAGGCGAGGGATTGCTGGTTACCAGGTGCTGGATCAGCTGCTTGCTGACGAATGGCGGCACGTTGGGATGATTGAACAGACCGTCGAGTGTCGTGGCGCGTGCGGTCGCGCCGCTCGTGCCGGCAGGAATGCTGATGCCGAGGAAGCTGGTCGCGCCGGTTTCATGCTGCGCGGCGTTGATCGCCATCGGCAGCTGCATCCGGTCCGGCGTCGTGTTGTCGGTATTGGCGAAGGTGTAGCCGGTCCACACCCGCGCGCCCTGCGAGACGTCGGTCTGTGTGTAGGTGGGCACGGGATTGCCGCCGGACATGACCAGCGTGCCGTCCATATTGAGTTGATACAGGCCGATGGTGAACAGTTGCATAAGTTCGCGCGCGTAGTTTTCATCCGGTATCGACCCGGTCGCCGGATTGGCCTTGACGCTGCCGAGGAAGGTCAAGTACAGGCCCATGGCGACGCTGGTGGATACGCCCTCCATGAGATCTCGATAATTGCTAAAGGCACTCTCCCACAGCACGTCGAGGTACGCTGCCATGACGAACGGCCGCCAGCTGCTGGCGAACCCGTCGATGCTCACCACCCACTGGTCGAGCAGCGCCAATCCCACGCGCTGGCGCAAGATGTCGCTGCCGCCCATGAGCTGCGACCAGATCATCGGGTCGAAGCCATTGAGCGTGTTGACGTTGGTCGAGGCGGCGTAGCCGTTGGTGACCAGAAAGTCCCAGAACTTCTGCGGTCGCGCCATCGCGAACTGGGCGGTTAGCCAGGCATCGATGCCTGAGGTGGAGACGCTCGCGATATCGGCATGGCTGTAGCCGATGGCGGACTGCGACAGGAACCGCGAGGCCTGTGTGCTGGACAATACGGGCGGCGGTGTGCCGCCGCCAGAGGAGCCGCTATCACCACCGCAGGCTTCAAGGGCAAGCGCGCCAGTGGCCGCAAGTCCCAGTTTGGCGAGCGCTGCGCCGGCGTCCGCCTCCGCACCCGCTGTTTCCTGGGCGACGCTTGCAACCCGTGGCTCGCGTGTCGCAACCATCCGTTTTCTCATGATCACGTGGCGACCCCCCGGCGACCCCCCTCCCTTGATTCGCAAACGCGCGGTACGGTAGTCGGTTGACACGGTGGTCGAGCGGCTGATGCCGATGAACCAGGTTGAAGTGTCTGCGTTCCGCCGCCATCAGCGCCCCGATCTCCTTCAGCGCGGCGCGGTAATCCGCTTTGGTCTTGATCGGCCTGATTTCCATATCGTCTCGTCACTTCTTCAGATGGTCTGCGCGTCTATCCTCGGGCGATCGCGCTCGGTTACTGAAGCTCGCAACGGCGCCTAGGAATCATTACAACCGGCGGACAAATTCCGCCGGCGTCTGGATCGGATATTTCCCGCGCAGCTCGAGCAGGTCGCGATCACCGCTCACGAGCGCGTCGGCGCCGGAAGCGATGAGCGCTGCGAGGATCGGCGAGTCCTGGGGATCGCGCGGGACTTCAACCGAAGTCGAGCGCAGATCGACTTCGGCCCGGACGTAGAGCTGGCGTATGAACTGCTCGATCCGCTGCTCGTCCCATTTCAGCTTGCGGTGGATCTTCGGATAGGCGAGTACCCGGCCGATCTCCGCGAGCCGCTCGATCGACATCACGACATCGAAACGAGCCGATTCGACGATCGACTGCGCCACCGAGTTGCACCAAGTGCACACCGTGCGCGTTGCCTCCGGGGACACCGAGGGCCGCAAGAAGCTCGCTCAATACATTACGTGCTGCGCGCGCCGCTCTCTCTGGAGAAGATGACTTATCTCCCGCAAACCGGAATTGTCATGTACCGCTCGCACATGCAAGCGCGAAGTCCAGGCTCAGCCGAAAAAGCGCGTAGCGCGTGCACTGAAAGGACTACACAGAACACCGACGAAAGGACTACACAGAACACCGACGAAAGGACTACACAGAACACCGACGGCCGTAAACACCCGTAGCTGACCATGTCGGCAAGCACCCGTAGAGGTGTTTCCGCACGGAGGAGTCATGTCGGTCGTCGCGTTCAAGGAAAAGTCCCGGGTGCTGGCCGAACTATCGCTTCTTGTCGCAGCGGCTTTATTCTTCTCGTCGACGGTTTCAGCCCCCGCGCTCGCGCAGACGGTACCGTTCAGTTCCCGACTAGACTTTGCCGTCGAAGCTCATCCTACTTTCGTCGCCGTGGGCGACTTCAATGGCGATCGGGTGCAAGATCTGGCGGTAACCAACTTTGATTCCAACACCATCTCGGTGCTGCTGGGCAACGGCGATGGGACGTTCCGGGCGGCGCCGACCGTTGCTGCGGGTGCTAATCCTTTCGCCGTGGCCGTGGGCGACTTCAATGGCGATGGCAAGCTGGATCTGGTGGTGGCCGACGATGGCTCTAACACCGTCTCGGTGCTGTTGGGCAACGGCGACGGGACCTTCGGGGCACCGCTGCCCTTCGCTGTGGGCATTAATCCTCGCTTCTTGACCGTGGGCGACCTCAATGGCGATGGCAAGCTGGATCTGGCGGTGGCCAACTTCAACTCCAGAAACGTCTCGGTGCTGCTGGGCAATGGCGACGGGACCTTCCGGGCGGCCCCGACCGTCGTTGTGGGTCAAAGTCCTTTCTCCATTGCCGTAGGCGACTTCAATGGCGATGGCAAGCCGGATCTGGCGGTGGCCAACTTCGATTCCAACAACGTCTCGGTGCTGCTGGGCAACGGCGATGGGACCTTCCAGGCACCGCTAACCTTCGGCGTGGGCGCTAATCCTCACGCCGTGGCCGCGGGCGACTTCAATGGCGATGGCAAGCTGGATCTGGTGGCGGCGAACTATGGTTCTACCACTGTTTCAGTGCTGCTGGGCAACGGCGATGGGACCTTCCGCACGCCGCTGACCTTCGATGCGGGCGGTGGTCCTGCATCCGTGGCCGTGGGCGACTTCAATGGCGATGGCAGGCCGGATCTGGCGGTGGGCGACTATGCTTCTAACACCCTCTCGGTACTGCTGGGCAACGGCGATGCGACCTTCCGGGCGCCGCTGACCTTCACTGCGGGCAATGGTCCTACATCCGTGGCCGTGGGCGACTTCAATGGCGACGGCAAGCCGGATCTGGCCGCGGCCAACTATGGTTCCAACACTGGTTCGGTGCTGCTGGGTAAAGGCGATGGGACCTTCCAAGCGCCGCTGGCCTTCGTTGTGGGCATCAATCCTCGCTTCGTGGCCGTGGGCGACTTCAATGGCGATGGCAAGCCGGATCTGGCGGTGGCCAGCTTCAATTCCAACAACGTCTCGGTGCTGCTGGGCAACGGCAATGGGACCTTCCAGGCGCCGCCGAGCTTCGCTGCGGGCATTAATCCTCTCTCCGTGGCCGTGGGCGACTTCAATGGCGATAGCAAGCTGGATCTGGCGGTGGCCAACTTCAATTCCAACAACGTCTCGGTGCTCCTGGGCAACGGCGACGGGACCTTGCGGGCGCCGCTGGCCTTCGCTGTGGGCACTAATCCTTTCTCCGTGGCCGTGGGCGACTTCAATGGCGATGGCAGGCCGGATCTGGCAGTGGCCAACCATGATTCCAACAACGTCTCGGTGCTGCTGGGCAACGGCGATGGGACCTTCCGGGCGGCGCCGACCGTCGCTGCTGTGGGCAGCAATCCTTTCTCCGTGGCCGTGGGCGACCTCAACGGCGATGGCAAGCTGGATCTGGCGGTGGCCAACTTTGGTTCTAACACCGTTGCGGTGCTGCTGGGCAACGGCGATGGGACCTTCCGGGCGCCGCTGACCTTCGGTGCGAGCAATGGTCCTACATCCGTGGCCGTGGGCGACTTCAATGGCGATGGCAAGCCGGATCTGGCCTTGGTCAACTTGAATTCCAACAACGTCTCGGTGCTGCTGGGCAACGGCGATGGGACCTTCCAGGCGCCGCTGGCCTTCGCTGTGGGCGCTAGTCCTTTCTCCCTGGCCGTGGGCGACTTCAATGGCGATGGCAAGCCGGATCTGGCGGTGACCAGCTTCAATTCCAACAACGTCTCGGTACTGCTGGGCAACGGCGATGGGACCTTCCAAGCGCCGCTGGCCTTCGCTGTGGGCGCTAGTCCTTTCTCCCTGGCCGTGGGCGACTTCAATGGCGATGGCAAGCCGGATCTGGTGGCGGCCAACTATGATTCCAACACCATCTCGGTGCTGATAAACACGGGCACCGTGACCGCCCAGCCGAACTACACCGTTTCAGCATCGCCGAGCAGCTTGACCATCACACAGGGAGGCAGCGGCACGAGCACGATCACGCTGACTCCACGGAACGGCTTCAGCGGCAGCGTCAGCTTGTCCGCATCCGGCCTGCCGAGCGGCGTGACCGCGTCCTTCAGCCCGAACCCCGCGACTACGACGAGCACGTTGACGCTGACGGCAAGCAGCACGGCGACCACGGGACAGGGCACGGTGACGATCACGGGTGCGTCGGGCACCTTGACCAACACGACCACTGTTGCCCTTACCGTGACCGCCGGCAGCGACACCACTCCGCCGGATACGATCATTACCGCAGCGCCGCCGGCCCGCAGCAATTCCAGCAGCGCCAGCTTCAGCTTCACCGCCACCGAGGCGGGCAGCAGCTTCGCCTGCCAGCTCGACGCGAGTGCCTTCGCAGCCTGCGTGAGCCCGCGGAGCTATAGCGGCCTGGCCGACGGCAGCCACACTTTCCAAGTGCGCGCCACCGATCCGGCCGGCAACACCGACCCGACGCCGGCCAGCTACACCTGGACGGTGGATACCACGCCGCCGGATACCACGCCGCCTGACACGACCATCACGGCGGCGCCGCCGGCCCGCAGCACTTCCAGCAGCGCCAGCTTCAGCTTCACGGCCACCGAGGCCGGCAGCACCTTCGCCTGCCAGCTCGACGCGAGTGCCTTCGCACCGTGCGTGAGCCCGCGGAGCTATAGCGGCCTGGCCGATGGCAGCCACAGCTTCCAGGTACGCGCCACCGATCCGACCGGCAACACCGACCCGACGCCGGCCAGCTACACCTGGACGGTGGATACCACGCCGCCGGATACCACGCCGCCTGACACGACCATCACGGCAGCGCCGCCGGCCCGCAGCAATTCCAGCAGCGCGAGCTTCAGCTTCACCGCCACCGAGGCCGGCAGCACCTTCGCCTGCCAGCTCGACGCGAGTGCCTTCGCACCGTGCGTGAGCCCCAAGAGCTATAGCGGCCTGGCCGACGGCAGCCACAGCTTCCAGGTACGCGCCACCGATCCGGCCGGCAACACCGACCCGACGCCGGCCAGCTACACCTGGACGGTGGATACCACGCCGCCTGACACGACCATCACGGCGGCGCCGCCGGCCCGCAGCACTTCCAGCAGCGCCAGCTTCAGCTTCACGGCCACCGAGGCCGGCAGCACCTTCGCCTGCCAGCTCGACGCGAGTGC
>VBCA01000078.1 GCA_005881575.1 Betaproteobacteria bacterium | reverse complement strand
CATGGGAAAAACGACGACGGTACGCTCGATCATGGGCCTCACCCCGGCGAGAAGCGGGGTCATCCGTTTCCGCGGCGAGCGCATCGAGGCGCAGCGCCCCGACCGCATCGCGCGCTGCGGCATCGCGCTCGTCCCGGAAGGGCGCCAGATCTTCCCCAACCTGAGCGTGCACGAGAACCTGGTCGCGTTCGCGGAAAACCGCAGCGCGACGCGCGACCCGTGGACGCTCGCCAAGGTGCTGGCATTCTTCCCCGGCCTCGCCGGGCGCATGGACAGCCTCGGCAGCCGGCTCTCGGGCGGCGAGCAGCAAATGCTCGCCATCGGCCGGGCGCTCATGACCAATCCGCACCTCCTCATCCTCGACGAGGCGACCGAGGGGCTCGCGCCGCTGGTCCGCGAGGAGGTCTGGAGATGCCTCGCCGCGCTGAAGGCAGCCGGCCAGACGATCCTGGTGATCGACAAGTACGTGGAGCGCCTGATCGCGATCGCCGACCATCACACCGTGCTCTCGCGCGGTCGCGTCGCCTGGCACGGGTCATCGGCCGAGCTGGGCGCCGATCGGTCGCTGTGGCACCGCTATCTGGGCGTGTGATAGTCTTTTCTTCCCGGAGAATCCCACTCCAAGGAGCTGGCTATGCTTCACGAGCGCATCCCCAACCTGGCAAATTTCGTCGAGCCCGACCGCGTGCGGCGCGAGGTGTATACGGACGCGGCGATCTTCGAGATGGAGATGGAGCGCATCCACGAGCACGTATGGATCTACTGCGGCCACGAGACGCAGGTGCCGAAAGCGGGCGATTACTACACGACGAGAATCGGCCGCCAGCCGATGCTCATGGTGCGCGGCAAGGACGGCAAGGTGAATGTCCTGTACAACCGCTGCCCGCACCGCGGCTCGATGATGTGCGGCGACCGGAGCGGCAACGCGGGCGAGTTCTTCCGCTGCTCGTACCACTCCTGGACCTTCCACCACGACGGCAAGCTGCGCGCCATCCCCATGATGGAGTCCGGCTACGCCGGCACGCGCTGGACCCGCGACAATCCCGACTGCAACATGAAGCGCGCGGCGCGGGTGGAGAACTACCGCGGCTTCGTGTTCGCGAGCCTCGCCGCCGAAGGTCCGGGGCTCCTCGAATTTCTCGGGCGCTCGAAAGTCGCCTTCGACGACATCTGCGACCGCTCGCCCGAAGGCGAGGTCGAGATCGTGCCGAACTGCTTCCGCGTGATTCAGCACTCCAACTGGAAGATCTTCCTCGAGAATCAGCTCGACGCCCTGCACCCCTCGGTCACGCATCAGTCCACCGGACGAGCGGCGCGGGAAGTGGAGCTGGAGATCGAGAAACGCACCGGCAAGATCCCGCTCTCGTATCACATGCTGTCGGCGTTCTCGACCGTGACGATCGAGAAATGGGACAACTTCCAGACCCTCAACTACCCGTACGGCCACTGCATCCTGACCGGCTACATGGGCCTGCGGCCGCAGGACCCCGACACGCTCGAGTACGAACGCGTGCTCGCCAAGGCCTACGGCGAAAAACGCAAGGAGGAGATACTCTCGACCAACATCCATCACGTGCTCATCTATCCGGGCCTCTCGGTGCAGTCGCCGTTGCAGCAATTGCGCGCGGTGCGGCCGCTGGGTGTGGACAAGACGCTGACCGAGATCTGGCATTTCCGCCTGAAAGGCGCGCCCGAGCCGATCTACCGGCGCGCGCTCGCCTACTACAACCTGGTCAATTCGCCCTCGACGCTGATCAACGCCGACGACCTGGAGAACTTCTGGAAGGCGCATCAGGGCCTCTCGTCCGACGGCGGCGACTGGGTGAGTTTCCACCGCCACTACGGCCGCGACGCGGAAAAGGACGGCATCGTGGAGACCGCGCCCAACTGCGGCACGTCGGAGGCGCCGATGCGCAACCAGATGAAGGCCTGGACGCAGTACATGGCCTCGGGGAAGTGACGTGAAGAAGCGGACGGTGAAGAAGCCCGCGAGGAAGACCGCGGCGGCGGGACGGCCGGTCCGGGCGGCGAAGACCGCGCCCAACGGCCACGACACGCAGCACGCGGTCGAGCAGTTTCTCTACCGGCAGGCCGAGCTCCTCGACGAGAAACGCTGGCAGGACTACATCGACCTCTTCGCCGAGGACGGCATGTACTGGATGCCCCCCGAGCCGTCGCACGCCACCTGGGACGGCATGCCCGCGATCTTCGCCGAGGACAAGAACCTGATGACGGTGCGCATGAAGCGCGTGCTGCACCCGGACGCCTGGTCGCAGCGGCCGCTGTGGGGCACGAACCACGTGGTCGGCAACGTCGTCGTCGAGCGCGAATCGCCGAACGGCGACGTGGTGGCGCGCTCGCGCTTCCACATGATGGAGCTGCGCCGCGACGACGTGCGCCATTTCGCCGGCTTGTACATCCACCATCTGAAGAAGACGAAGGACGGCTACCGCATCAAGCTGCAGCGGGTCGACATGACCAACGCGCAGGCGGCGTTCGACTATGTCCTGCAGGTATGGGTGTAACGGCGGCGATCCGGCGTATCATTCCAAGCATCCCGGCAGAATCCCTCAGAGGAGGAGACAGCATGACCCGCTTCGCACCCAGACTCGCGCTCGCCGCGGCGCTTGCCGCAATCTCCGGGATCGCCTGCGCGCAGGAAATAACGCTGCGCCTGGTCAGCGCTTTCCCCGAGAACGCGTTCTACGTGAAGCGCACGCTCGACTGGATCGCCGACGTCAACAAGGACGGCAAGGGCGTTCTGCAGATCAACTTCATCGGCGGGCCGAAGGCGATCCCGACCTTCGAGGTCGGCAAGGCGGTGCAGACCGGCGTGGTGGACATCGGCTTCAGCACCGGCGCCTACTACACCAACGTGATGCCCGAGGCGGACATCCTCAAGCTCTCGGAGACCAGCGCCGCGGACCAGCGCAAGAACGGCGGCTTCGACCTGATCAACAAGATCTGGGCCGAGAAGGGCAACATGCGCTATCTCGCCAAGGTCGTCGAGTTCACGCCCTTCCATATCTATCTCAACAAGAAGATCGACAAGCCCGACCTCACCGGACTGAAGATCCGCATCACGCCGGTGTACCGCGAGTTCTTCCAGTCGATGAACGCGCAGGTCATGACCACCGCGCCCGGCGAGGTCTACACCGCGCTCGAGCGCGGCGTGATCGACGGCTACGGCTGGCCGATCCACGCGCTCTTCGACCTGAACTGGCAGGAGAAGACCAAGTACCGCGTCGACCCGGGCTTCTACAACGCCGAGGTGGCGCTGATCATCAACCTCGACAAGTACAAGTCCCTGACGCCGGCGCAGCGCGACTACCTCGAGCGCAAGGCTCAGGCCTACGAGGCGCAGAACGACTTCTGGAAGTCCTACAATCAACAGGAGGCCAAGCGTCAGGCCGAGGCGGGCATACAGGTGATCACTTTCGACGCGGCGACCAACAAGGCGTTCGTCGAGAAGGCGAAGGATGTCGGCTGGGCGAACGCCATCAAGGCGAGCCCGCAATACGGCCCGCAACTGCAGAAGGTGCTCGCGAAATAGTCATGGACCGGCTCGAGGCGGCTTACGGCAAACTCCTCGAGGCGTTCGCCCTCGCCGCGTGCGCGCTGGTGTTCGGCATGACGCTGATGATTTGCGCCGACGTGCTGCTGCGCAACGTGCGCATCATCCCGGGCGTCGCCGGGCTCGAGTGGAGCAACGAGATCTCGGAAGGCGCGCTCTACCTCGTCACGATGCTCACGGCGCCCTGGCTGCTGCGGCGCGGGCAGCACATCCGGGTGGACATCATCCTGCGCGCAGTGCCGAACAAGGTCGGCTGGTCCTTCGAGTGGGTGGTGGACGTCCTAGGCCTCGCCTCCTGCCTGCTCATCGCCTACTACGGCGCCCGCGCCGCCCTCGCGAGCTTCAATGCGGGATCGATGTCGATCAAGACGCTGGTGACGCCGGAGTGGTGGCTGCTCAGCGTGCTGCCGGTCGCTTTCCTCGCGCTGTCCATCGAGATGCTGTTCCGCATGCGCCGCCTGGCACTCGGCGAGCGCGCGCCGCGCGACGACGCGGTCTCGACCGGCTAGAGCCATGTCATGGGACGCAGCGGCGTGGCTGATGCTCGGCGGCTCGACGGCGCTGCTGTTCCTCGGCCTGCCGGTGGCGTTCTCGTTCCTGGTGATCAACCTGCTGGGCGCGTGGCTATTCCTTGGCGGCGAGGCGGGACTCGTCCAGTTTGCCCGCAATTCCGTCGGGTCGGTCGCGAGCTTTTCGCTCACTCCCATCCCGCTCTTCATCCTCATGGGGGAAGTGCTGTTCCACACGGGGCTCGCCGTAAAAGTGATCGACGGCGTCGAGCACCTGATCCGCCAGGTTCCGGGACGGCTCGCGGTGGTCGCGGTGGTCGCGGGCACGGTGTTCTCGGCGATCTCGGGCTCGACCATCGCGACTACCGCGATGCTCGGGAGTCTGATGCTGCCGGTGATGCTCGCGCGCGGGTATCACCCGACCATGGCGACCGGCCCGCTGATGGCGATAGGTGCGGTCGATATGCTCATTCCTCCTTCGGCCTTGACGGTGCTGCTCGGAAGCCTCTCCGGCATCTCGATCTCGAAGCTTTTGATCGGCGGCATCGTACCCGGCCTGATCCTAAGCCTCGCCTTCGTCGTCTACATCGTGGTGCGCGTGAAGATGAATCCCTCGCTCGCACCGGCCGCGAGCTTTACCGAGTACCGCGGCTGGGAGAAATTCCGCCCCTTCTTCCAGTACGTGGTGCCGCTGGTCTCGATCTTCGTCATCGTGGTCGCTTCGATGTCCGCCGGCTGGGCGACGCCGACGGAATCCGCGGCGATCGGCGCACTGTTCACGATCCTCCTCGCCGCCGCCTACCGGGCGCTTACCTTGCAGAATCTAGTGCTCGCGCTGCGCGGCACGGCGAGCATCTCGGGAATGATCCTGTTCATCATCCTCGGCGCGACGACCTTCTCGCAGATCCTGTCGTTCTCCGGGGCGAGCAACGGCGTGGTGGAGTCGATCAGCAGACTGGGGCTCGCGCCGATGGGCCTGATCGCGGCGATGATGCTGATGCTGATCTTCCTCGGTCTGTTTGTCGAGCAGGTGAGCATGATGCTGATCACGTTGCCGATCTTCATGCCGCTGGTGCACAAGCTCGGCGTCGACACGGTCTGGTTCGGCGTGATGTTCCTCATCTGCATGCAGCTCGGACTCCTGCTTCCGCCGCATGGGCTGCTTCTCATGACCATGAAGGGCGTATCGCCGCCGCAGGTCACCATGGGCCACATCTTCCGCGCCGTGGTGCCCTACCTCTTCATGAGCCTGCTCGTGCTCGCGCTGGTTTTCTTCGTGCCGGCGGTCGCGGTGTGGCTCCCGAAGGCGCTGTTCTAGCCCGCGTATAGCCATGGAACGCTCCTTCACGAAAGAGGTCGAGCTGCTCAAGCTCGGCGCGGGGCAGA
>VBCA01000002.1 GCA_005881575.1 Betaproteobacteria bacterium | reverse complement strand
GGTCTACCTCTTCCAGCTGCGCCGCAGCGAGGTTTACCCGCTGCTCGCGGAGCTTCTCTCCGGAGCCCGCACCGTCAAGGCCGGCATCTCCTTGAAGGACGACCTGCGCGCGCTGAAAGCAGTGTTCGCCTTCGAGGAGAAGAACATGCTCGACCTGGGGCTGGTCGCGCGCCGCTCGGGTTTCGGCCAGACCGGAGTGCGCAACCTCGCCGGCATGCTCCTCGGATTCCGCATCCCCAAAAGCACCAAGACCTCGAACTGGGCCACGCCGCAACTCTCAGCCGCGCAGATCGCCTACGCCGCAACGGACGCCTGGGCCTGCCGCGAGCTGACCCTGCGCTTCCAGAGCCTGGGACTGCTTCAGGCAAAGGCGCCGGCCGCGAGCGACGCGGCCCCGGGCGGATGAAAACCGGCGCATTGGCGCCGGGCCGTGGGCTGTAATACAATCCTTGACACTTTGTCGTACATGCCGCCATGCCCATCTCCGTCCGCCTGCCGCCGCGCGTCGAACAGAAGCTTGCCGAATACTGCGTCTCGCACAGAGTCACCCGGAGCGAGGCGGTGAAGCAGGCGCTCGATCGCCTGCTCGAAACCGGCGCGGAGAAACCCTCGCCGTGGGAGCTCGGCGCCGACATTTTCGCGCGGCACGAGCGCGTCAAGCCGACCGAGGACCTCGCGCGCCACAGCAAGCGCCTGCTGCGCGAGCGCTTCCGGGGCAAGGCGAAGTGACGCGGATTCTCGCGGACACGGGATTTCTCGTCGCGCTGTTTCATCCCGCAGACCGGCTCGCCCCTTCCGCACGCTCGTACCTCCGCAAGCACCGCCATCCGCTTGCCACGGTCGCGCCGGTGATCGTGGAAACCTGCTTCTTCCTGTCCGGCGCCGAGAAAGCGGACCTGCTGGACTGGGCCCAGCGCGGCGGCGTCGCCGTCGTCGAGACCCCCGTCGAGTCCTATGCGGAAATCGCCGCAATCATCACGCGCTACGCCGATCGAGACATCGATCTTGCGGATGCGGCGCTGATCTGGCTCGCCAACGCGAGCGGGGAGCATCGCGTACTCACCGTGGACGAGCGCGACTTCTCGGCCTACCGGCTCAAACAGGGCAAGCGCTTCGACCGGGTGAAATGGACCTAGGCCGTCATCCTGAGCCCTTCGCTGCGCTCGAGGGTGAACTCCGCGAAGGATCTGCTTTTTAGTCGGCCGCCGGCGGCATCGGCTTCTCCGAGGAAAGCGTCATCCAGCCGCGCGCGATGCGGTACAGCACCCAGAGGCCCGTCACGATCCACACCGCGAGCGCCACCGGAATCCCGACGAACGTCGCGAACGCCGCCAAGCCCGCGAGCAGCCAGAGGAGCGCATACCAGAACGTGCGAATCTGCCAGCTGAAATGCGAATCCAGCCACGTCCCGCTCACCTCCGAGCGCTTCGCGTAATTGAGAATCACCGCAATGATCGACGGCCAGCCCGTGAGAAACGCCGTCAGCACCAGCACCGAACTCGCGAGGCCGGTGAGCGCGCTGAACGCATGCAGCGCGTAAATCACGTGGGCGAGCGTGATCAGGCCTTCGCTGGGGTGGCGGATCGGCGCTATGCGTTACGGGACGTCAAACACCGGCTTCACCAAGCTTCATTCCGCGAAGCGGTTATCGCCGCTTACAACGGTCGATGCGCGCTATCAGGGTTGCCCGAGCCATTGCTGTTGGACGCCGCCCATATCATCGCGGACAAAGACGAGCAATACGGGCAGCCGGTTGTGCCCAATGGAATCCCGCTTTCCAAGATTCACCATGCAGCATTCGACTCGCATCTCATTGGCATCGATCCAGATTTTAGAATCCATGTGTCACACCGGCTCTTGACTCGGCAAGACGGCCCGTTGCTGGAGACTTTGAAGCGACTTGATAAAGGAACTCTCCACCTTCCTGCGAGATCAAGAGACCGGCCGGATCGAGATCGGCTTGCAATTCGATATGAGAAGTTTAATGGAGCGGCCTAGAAGTTTCGCAATTCATCACACCATCAGGATTTACATGGCTACTCCCACCCCCTCCTCCGAAACCACCATCCGCCATCCGAGCGAAGGCCTGATCACGCTCGCGCACGTGATGTACGCGCTGCATGCGTTCAGCGCGCTCACGGGCCTCGCGAGTTCGGTGCTGGTGCTGACGGCGTTTCTCACGGGCTGGCCGTCGATCATCGCGGTGATTCTCAATTACGCGAAGCGCTCGGAGGTGAGCGGGACGTGGCTGGATTCGCATTTCGGCTGGCAGATCCGCACGTTCTGGTATGCGCTGCTGTGGCTCTTCCTGGGCGGGGTGGCGTTCGTGACGATGGTCGGGATTCCGGTGGCGCTCGCGGTGTGGATCGTGACGGGGTTGTGGGTGCTGTACCGCATCGCGCGCGGCTGGATGACGCTTTCCTCGGAGAAGCCGATGCCGCTGCCGGACGACCAAAAAGCAGATCCTTCGCTGCGCTCAGGATGACAGCCTAGGTCCATTTCACCCGCTCGAAGCGCTTGCCCTGTTTGAGCCGGTAGGCCGAGAAGTCGCGCTCGTCCACGGTGAGGACGCGATGCTCCCCGCCCGCGTTGGCGAGCCGGATCAGCGCCGCATCCGCAAGATCGATGTCGCGGTCGGCGTAGCGCTTGATGATTGCGGCGATATCCCTATAGGACTCGACGGGGGTCTCGACCACGGCGACGCCGCCGCGCTGGGCCCAGTCCAGCAGGTCCGCCTTCTCGGCGCCGGACAGGAAGAAGCAGGTTTCCACGATCACCGGCGCGACCGTGGCAAGCGGATGGCGGTGCTTGCTCAGGTACGAGCGTGCGGAAGGGGCGAGCCGGTCTGCGGGATGAAATAGCGCGACGAGAAATCCCGTGTCCGCGAGAATCCGCGTCACTTCGCCTTGCCCCGGAAGCGCTCGCGCAGCAGGCGCTTGCTGTGGCGCGCGAGGTCCTCGGTCGGCTTGACGCGCTCGTGGCGCGCGAAAATGTCGGCGCCGAGCTCCCACGGCGAGGGTTTCTCCGCGCCGGTTTCGAGCAGGCGATCGAGCGCCTGCTTCACCGCCTCGCTCCGGGTGACTTTGTGCGAGACGCAGTATTCGGCAAGTTTCTGTTCGACGCGCGGCGGCAGGCGGACGGAGATGGGCATGGCGGCATGTACGACAAAGTGTTAAGGATTGTATTACAGCCCACGGCCCGGCGCCAATGCGCCGGTTCTCATCCGCCCGGGGCCGCGTCGCTCGCAGCTGGCGCCTTTGCCCGGAGCAGTCCCAGGCTCGCAAAGCGCAGGGTCAGCTCGCGGCAGGCCCAGGCGTCCGTTGCGGCGTAGGCGATCTGCGCGGCTGAGAGTTGCGGCGCGGCCCAGTTGGAGGTCTTGGTGCCCTTGGGGATACGGAATCCGAGGAGCATGCCGGCGAGGTTGCGCACTCCGGTCTGGCCGAACCCTGAGCGGCGCGCGACGAGCCCCAGGTCGAGCATGTTCTTCTCCTCGAAGGCGAACACTGCTTTCAGCGCGCGCAGGTCGTCCCTCAAGGACACGCCGGCCTTGACGGTGCGCGGATCGGAGAGGAGCCCGGCGAGCAGCGGGTGGACCTCGGTGCGGCGCAGCTGGAAGAGGTAGACCGCGCGCGCGGTCGCGACCTGGACGAGCGCGGGCAGATGACTCTCGCCTTTCCTGAATGCGGGCCGCGTCTCGGTATCGAATCCGACGATGCTTTCCTCTCCGAGGTCGGCGCGGGCTTCTTCCAGGTCTTCGGGCGTCGCAACCAGGCATATCCTCCCCTCGTAGCGGCGGATGGCGAGCTTCGCCATGTCCTCGCGGGAGATCGAGCGGGGGATTTGCAGATCGACCGTGGCCGTGGGGTTCATGGAGGCGTGCAGGGTAGCGCGCCCGGGGACATCCTGCAGGAGAGGCACAGAGTACTTCCGAGGGGGCAGGCGGGCGCGCCGCCTTTTTGCCGATTTACTGCATTTCTGCTAATCTGCGCCGATGAAAGCCACCCTCACCATCACCAGCCGCGGCGTCGTGACGCTGCCCGCGAAACTCCGTGCCGCGCTCGGCCTCAAGCCCGACGATCATCTCATCGCCGAAACGACGCCCGAGGGCTTGCTTCTGCGTCCCGCGGTGACGCTCCCGGTCGAGGTCTACAGCGAGAAGCGGATCGGCGAGTTCGACGAAGCCGAAGCCGATCTGGAGAAAGTCCTGCGCCGAAGAAAGAAAACCGCGCGCTGATCGTCGGTCGATGCGGATTTTCCTCGACGCGAACGTCCTTTTTTCGGCCGCAAAATCCGACGGGGCCGTGAGGCGGCTGCTAGACCTGCTCATCGAGGCCGGGCACGAATGCTGGGCGGACGGATTTGTCGCGGAGGAAGCGCGCCGCAATCTTGCCGCGAAATTCCCCGACGGCCTGCCTGCCCTAGACACGCTCCTCGCGCGCCTGCGCACCGGGCCGATTCACGCGCCCGATCCCGCGCTCGAAGACGCACTGCCGCTTCCGGAAAAGGACCGGCCCGTGCTCGCCGCGGCGATCCGCCATCGGTGCGAAGCCCTGGTCACCGGGGATCGCACGCATTTCGGGCGCCTCTACGGCAAAGCGATTCACGGCGTGACCATCCATTCGCCGCGCTCGATCGCCGAAGCGCTGCTCGCACATGCACGCCCGCCCCCGAAGGAGCTGCGGCAGCCGCGGAGACGATACGCAGTCGGCGCGCGGCCTCGCAGATTGCGCGTCCCCGGGAAAAAGACGGCTTCGCCGAAACGCTAGACGAGCGCCCGCGCGCCGCCTTTCTGCGCGAGCGATGCGAGCCTCGGAAAATCCGAGGTCTTGAAAAGCGTCCTCACGTGCTTGTACTTTTCTTCGAGCGTCTTCTTCCCGCCCTGCTCGCGGTCGACGACGGCGAGGATGCCGACGATCTCGTAGCCGGCTTCCTCGAATTCCCTGCACGCGAGGAGCGTGGAGGCGCCGGTGGTGATCACGTCGTCGATCGCGACGATCTTCGTCCCGCGCGGAAGCTCGTTCTCGATCTTGCGGCGGGTGCCGTGCTTCTTCGCCTCCTTGCGCGCAATCGAACCCTTCAGCACTTTCCCGCCGGTCTGGTGCGACAGCATGATGACCGCCGCGGTGATGAAGTCGGCTCCCATGGTCAGGCCGCCGATCGCCGTGGGTTTCACGGGAAGCTTGTCGATTTCCTCGAGGAACGCCTGCGCGATGAGGGCGAGCCCCTCGCCGTCGAGGGCGACCGCCTTGCAGTCGAAGTAGTAGCGCGACTTCGCCCCGGTGCTCAAGACGAAATCGCCCTCGCTGATGCAGAGCTTATCGATGAGGGCGCGAAGTCGGTCGCGGTCAGCCGGCATTTTCCGCTCCTTGGGGCTCGCGCATTATAAGACCAATTGTTCGTAGGCAGGCTGCCGCGGTCCTCGCGTATGCTGCTAGAAGACGGCAAACGAAAAGGAACTCCCATGCCCCGCGCCATCCTCCCCGAATCGCAGATCCATCCCGCCGTGCGCGAGAAGATCGCGAGCTACCGGTCCGACATCCTGAAGGAAGTCCAGGCGGCGGTGGCGGCGAACGAAATCGTCGTCGTCGGCATGCGCATGAACCCGTTTCCGAAGAAGGCGAGGAAGGCGCTGGATGCCGCCGGGCTCGCGTACCAATACCTGGAGTACGGCAGCTATCTCGGCGAATACCGCCGCCGCCTCGCGCTCAAGATGTGGACCGGCTGGCCGACCTTTCCCATGGTGTTCGTGAAGGGCGTGCTCGTCGGCGGCGCGGAGGATGTCGCGCGGCTGATTGAGAGCGGAGAGCTGGGGAAGAAGCGGAAGTGAGAGTCGGACCACCCCGGCGCTTCGCGCCACCCCTCCTCAAGAGAGGAGGGGAAAACTACGGGAATTAGCGCCGGGATGCCCGCAACGCCCGAGTTGATCGCCGCCTACGAAAAGGCGCTCTACGTCGTCTTCGGCAGACCCGAGCTCGTGATCCGCATCGGCGAGTCGAATCCGGACCTGGACGAGCTGCTCGAAGCCGAGGGCGCGGCGACCGCGGCCTTTATCACCGCCGCCAATCCGCATGGCGAGGTGACGAGCGCCTGGAAGAACGAGATCGCCAACGCCGCCCTGGTCGAGACGCAGACGAAAGCGGGATACCGCTGCTTCGAGGGTGAGGGGCGCGATCCGCAGGAGCGCTGGAAACCTGAGCGCAGCGCTCTGGTGGTCGGGATCCCGCGGGCGGAGGCCGAAGGGGTCGGGCGGGCGTTCGGGCAGAACGCGATCGTGTTCGTCGAGCGCGGCCGCGCCCCGGAGCTCGTGCTCCTCGAGACTTGAGCGTGCGCACTCCCCTGCGCCTTGTCCTCGACACCAACGTGTGGCTCGACTGGCTGGTGTTCGACGATCCCTCGATCGCCCCGATCAAGGCCGCGGTCGAAACGAAGCGCGCGGAGGTCTTCATCGACGCCGCCTGCGAGGCCGAGCTCGAGCGAGCGCTCGCGTACGACTTCGGCAGGAAGCGCACGCTGGACGCCGCGCGCCGGGACGCCTGCCTCGCCCTCTGCCGCCAGGTGGCGCGCAGGATCGAATCGGCCGTGCCCGGGGCGGAGCGCGCGCGCCTGCCCGCCTGCCGCGACCCGGACGATCAGAAGTTCCTGGAAGCCGCGCTTGCAGCGCGCGCGGAGTTTCTCGTCACCAAGGACCGTGCGCTATTGGATCTCGCGCGGCAGGTCGCGCACTTTCACATCGTGGCGCCCGAAGCGTTCGAAAAAGCAGATCCTTCGCGGAGTTTATCCTGAGCGCAGGCGAAGGGCTCAGGATGACAGCCCGGTTCTTCAGGAAACCGCGAGCAGCTCCACTTCGAAGGTGAGCGTGGCGTTCGGCGGGATGGTGTCGCCGGCGCCGTCTTCGCCGTAGGCGAGCTGCGGCGGGACGGTGAGCTTGCGCGTGCCGCCGACTTTCATACCGGAGAGGCCTTCTTCCCAGCCGGCCATGACTTCCTTGTTCCCGAGCGTGAACTGAAAGGGGTCCTGCTTTTCCTTGCTCGAATCGAATTGCGTCCCGTCGGCGAGCCAGCCGGCATAGTGCACGGTGACGTCCCGACCGGCTGCGGCGGCCGCGCCCTGGCCGATGACCGTGTCTTCGATGGTCAGGCCGCTTGCCGTGGTGATGCTGGACATGGGAATTTCCTCGTGATGAGACAGGGTTCGCCGTGCAGGAGCCGGAGGCGGTGTTGCAGCGCAGCGGGAGCCGCAATGTACGCGAAAGGGCCGGGATTGGCTACAGGTATCTGCAGCGATCGCGATGACCTTCCAGGCAACATGGCACCGCCGCCATAGGCCGTTTGGACTAGTCGAGCCGGTCATACAACTGAAACATTGTTGCAGCATTCTTGTCTGAGAACGAGAGGCTCGCTCGTGATGCCCACGGCAGGGAGGCCGACATGGGACAAAACGGTCTGGAACAATTCATCGCGGAGTTTCGTCGGAGGCTCCCAGCGCAGAGCAAAACCGCGCAGGCGATCGATCGCTTCGATCCGTTCGAGAAGATCGCATTCAAGGCGATCGACGAAGGCTACGTCGAGTTCGTCGATCAGTTCAGCAAGTTCATGGAAGATTATCTGCGGCGGAGCACGAGTGAGACCGCTGACTCCGACAGATAGCTTGTTGGGCGGGCGCGCGGCGCTGGCGAGCTCCGTAGACATTCCCGTGGAATCCGGCGACCTCTTTGCCGGTGAACCCGTCCTGAAGCGCAGCCCAGCGGCGAGGCGCAGGCTCGCGCCCGAGCTGACCGCGGCGCGCGTGCTCTGCCACCAGCTGAGGCGCAAGCGCGCTCTCCCGGAGAAGAAGCGCATCGTGCACCTCATCTGCCTGAACCTTCTCGCGGTACTGAATCGCCCCTCGCAGCAGGCGTAGCTCCGGTGTCCGAAAGGGGCCCGCGCCTGCTGCGGGGTCCGGCGGCCTTTGCCCGCGGCCGGTTATGATCGAGCCTTCCGGAGCCGGAGAAACCCACCACGAAAGGAAGGAACGATGGCCAAGGCCTATTGGGTAGTCTGTTATCACTCGATCAAGAACCCCGATGCGCTCGCTGCCTACGCGAAGATCGCCGCCCCCGCTCTGCAGGCGGCGGGCGGGCGCTACCTGGTGCGCGGCAACCCCGCGAAGGTATACGAGGCGGGGATCAACCAGCGCACGGTGGTGATCGAGTTCGACAGCGTGCAGAAGGCGATCGCGGCGCACGACGGCGCGGGATACCAGGAGTCGCTGAAAGTGCTGGGCGACGCGGTGAAGCGCGATATGCGGATCGTCGAGGGCGTGGGCTGAACCACCCGCCGCACCACCCCGGCGCTACGCGCCACCCCTCCTCAAGGGAGGAGGGGAAAAGCGACCACCCCGCCGCACCACCCCGGCGCTTCGCGCCACCCCTCCTCAAGAGAGGAGGGGAAAACCGCACCGCCGCACCACCCCGCCGCCTGCGGCGGCACCCTCCTCAAGAGAGGAGGGGAGATCGGTAGCACCCACCTCGCGTCGCTAGGCGCGCAGCGATTCGGGCGACAGGTATTTCTGCCGGTAAGTCTCGAAATCGACGCGGTCGGCCGCCTCGATCTCCTTTTGCTTCCTGATCGATTCCTCCGCGAGGCGCGCGAAGCGCGCTTCGACTTCGGCGGGCAGCGGCTCGCTCTTCAGGGCCTTGGCGTGCTCGAGCGAGCGCGCGAGCCCAAAGCGGGAGTAGGAATTTTCGTAGCGCTCGCGCATCTCGGCGAGGACGCGCGCCGAGGGCAGCGACTCGGGGTGCTCCACGGTCTTCGCCGCGGCCGCGAGCGCGCCGCGGTACGCCGAGCCTCCGTGCGCTGAATCCAGGGCCGCGGCGATCGGCCCGCATTCGGCAAGCACCTCCGACCCCCACTCGCTCAAGCTCACCATCCTGCCGTCGCGGTCCAGCCGCAATCCGGGCTCGCGGCCGCGCGCCGCGGCGCGCAGCTTGTTGCGCCCGATGGCCTCGACCTCCGGGCGCGAGTCGGGCGGGCTGTCGCTGAGAAGGCAATGCAGGAGAAAGACGTCGAGGAAGCGGACCGTGTCCGCGGTGATGCCTACGGCTGAGAAGGGATCGAGGTCCATCGCGCGCACCTCGACGTACTCGACCCCGCGCTCGCGCAGGGCGTGCAGCGGCCGCTCGCCCGGGCGGATGACGCGCTTCGGCCGGATGGTGCTGTAGAACTCGTTCTCGATCTGCAGGAGGCTGGTCGCGAGCTGGCGGTAGTTGCCTTCGGCGTCGCGGATGCCGATCTCTTCGTAGGGCGCGTAGGGCTTGGTGAGCACGTCGTGGAGACAGGCCGTGTAGCTCTCGATGCTGTTGTAGCTCACCGCGACCGAGTCCTGCGCTTCGGAGAGGTAGCCCAAGCGCCCCATGCGCAGCGAGGTGGCGTGCGGCAGGTAGAGCGTGCCGGGCGCGAGCTCTTCCAGCGCGTGCTTGCGGCCCTCGACGAAGCTCGCGCACACCGCGGGCGAGGCGCCGAAGAGATAGAGCAGCAGCCAGGCGTGCCGCCTGAAATTGCGGATGAGCGCGAAGTAGCCCTCGCTAGCGCCGGGGAAGCCCGCGACCGGCCAGGCGGAATCGGGAAGCGAGAAGTTGTAGTGCAAGCCGGCGATCATCTGCATGCGCCGGCCGTAGCGGTGCGAGAGCCCGATGCGGTAGACGGTCTTCGCGCGGCCGACGTTCGATTCCCCGTAGCGCGCGATCGGGATCGCGTTCTCGTCGGGAAGGCTGCAGGGCATGCTCGCGCCCCACAGCACCTCGTCCCCGATGCGGCGGATGACGAACTGGTGGATTCGCTTCATCTCCTCCAGGCACGCCGCGAGCTCGGTGTGCACGCCGGTGATCAGCTCGATCAGCGCTTCGCTGAAGTCGGTCGTGATGTGCGGGTGCTTGAGCGCCGAGCCGAGCGCGCGCGGATGCGGCGTCATGGCGAGCGCGCCGTCGCGCCGCACGCGCAGGCTCTCCTTCTCGATCCCGCGCTTCAGCCCCTTGAGGAGTGCGGGCGAAAGCGCGGAGAGGCGCGCGTCGAAGGCGGCATTCGTCACGAGGGCTGCCTTGCGGAACGAGCGAGCTTGCGCCGGGTCAGGATGCCGGCAAGCGCGACCGCGAAGAGCGCGGTGACGAAGATCCCGTCGAAGGTCCCCGCGCCGCCGATCGACACGACCGGCGCTCCGAGGCCCTGGAGGTTGCCGAGATTCATCAGGTCGGCGCCGATCAGGGTGCCGAGGCTTCCGCAGACGTAGGCGAGCGGCGCGGCGAAGCGGCGCGAGAGAAGGAGCGCGACGATCGCCGCGATGACGGGCGGGTAGAAGACGGGAATCGCGATGCCCAGGCCCGGGACCGGCTCGGCGAGCAGGTAGCAGGCGAGCGAGACGACCAGGACACCCCAGATCGCGTTCTTGTAGAGATTGTTCTTCACGATCAGAACCAGGGACAGCAGGACCGGGATGATCGCCCCGCCGACGTTGACCGCGAGGATCGTTCCCGGCCAGGTTTCCACCGTGGGGATCACGTAGGGGACGCCGTAGAACGGGACTTCCCCGAGGCGCGTCATCTGCTCCGGGGCGAAGCGCATGATCGGCAGGTTGACGTAGCTCCCGGCGAGCGACAGAAAGAGCCAGGTGAAGAAGTATCCCGGCGCGATGCCGAGCTGCGAGTACGCGAACCGCAGCACCCTCAAGACGGCGAGTGAAGTGAGGACGACGAGCACGCCGAGGAGCGCGAGCAGGAACGGAAGCGTGAGCGGATAGTAGTGAATCCCGAGCGATTGCATGGCGGCTCCGGCGAATCGGGGACGGCGGGGGCGAAGCGGTTGGGAAGAGTCCGGGCAGGATTATCGCCCGGAAGCAGCGCGCCCGCTACAATGCCGCGTTGCCGAATTTCGGCGCAGGCTTGCCCGGAAAGGGTGCACCTTGAAACGCTCTCGGATCTATCGTGCGGCACGTGCGCTCGTTTGCGCATCGCTCGCGCTCTCCGTCTCTCTCGCCGCCGCGCAGAGCTATCCGTCCAAGCCGATCCGGCTGCTTCTGCCCTTTGCGGGCGGCACCGACACGGTGGCGCGCCTGCTCGCGGTCAAGCTGTCTGCCGCGCTCGGCGAGCAGGTGCTGCCCGAGCAGCGCTTGGGCGCGGGCGGGAATATCGCGCACCGCGCGGTCGCCGAAGCCGCGCCCGACGGCTACACCCTGCTGATGGGCGCGCCGCCTCTCGTCATCAATCCGCACCTGAATCCCACGGCCGGCTACGATGCGCTGCGCGCCTTTGCAGCCGTTGCGCCGCTCACCTCGATTCCCAACGTGCTCGTGGTGCACCCGAAGGTGAAGGCGGCGAGCCTCGCGGACCTCCTCAAGCTCGCGCGCGCGGCACCGGGCAAGCTCACATACGGTTCGGGTGGCGTGGGCTCGGTGAACCATCTCGCGGCGGAGCTGCTGAAATCGCGGGCGAAGATCGACATCCTGCACGTGCCCTACAAGAGCGCGACCACTGCGCTGACCGGGCTCATCGCCGGCGAGATCGACGTGGTGATCGTCGCCGCCTCGAGCGCCGCTTCGTACGTGAAGGAGGGACGCCTGCGCGCGCTCGCGGTGCTCGATTCGAAACGCTCGAGCGCCATGCCCGAGGTGCCGACCGCCGCCGAAGCCGGGACCCCGCTCGTCGCGGTCAACTGGTACATGCTGGTCGCGCCCGCGGGCACGCCTCGCGCGATCATCGACCGCCTGAATTCCGAGTCGGTGAAAGCGATGAACGCCGCGGATATCCGCGAGCGCCTCGCGGGGCTGGGCGGGGAGCCGGCGTCGGGGTCGCCCGAGGACGCCGCGGCGTTCCTGCGCAGCGAGTACGAGCAGTGGGGCAAGGTGATCCGCGAAGCGGGGATCAAGGCAGAGTAGCATCCGGGAGCGAAAGGAAAAGGAGGCACGCATGAAAAATCCGGCTTGTGTTCTGGTGATGGCTTTGCTTCCCGGGCTTGCGATCGCGGCGGAGAATCCCGATTGGGCCTACCCGCCCACGCCCAAGCCCGCGCCCGCGGACGGGGTCGTGCAGAAGCAGGTGCCCGGGAGCGCAAAGCAATACACGCAGGCGCAGATCGACGACGGCTTCAATCCACCCGACTGGTTTCCCGAAGAGCATCCGCCGATGCCGGAGATCGTCGCAACCGGCAGAAAGCCGGCCCGCGCCTGCGCCCTCTGCCATCTTCCGACCGGAGACGGCCATCCCGAATCCTCCAGCCTCGCAGGCCTGCCCGCCGCGTACCTCGTGCGCCAGATGGCCGAGTTCAAGAACGGAGGCAGGAAGGGCGTCCGGGCGAACGCGATGACCGACATCGCAAAAGCGATGTCGGAGGCCGACGTGCGCGCCGCGAGCGAATATTTCGCGGGCTTGAAGCCGGGGGTATGGACCAAGGTGGTCGAGACCGCCACCGTGCCGAAAACCTACGTCGGCGCGGGAGCGATGCGCTTCGCCGTGCTCGAGGGCGGCACCGAGCCGCTCGGCAGCCGCATCATCGTGCTGCCGCAGGACGCGGCGAGAGCGCAGAGCCGCGATCCGCATTCGGGCTTCATCGACTACGTGCCGGTCGGCAGCATCGCCAAGGGCAAGGCGCTGGTGTCGGGCGGAGGCTCGGGGCAGACGGTTCCCTGCGCCATCTGCCACGGCGCGACGCTGAAAGGACTGGGCGAAGTGCCGGGCATCGCCGGACGCCCGCCGATCTACGTCGTTCGCCAGCTGAACGACATGCAGAACGGCAATCGCACCGGTTCGCTCGCCGAGCTGATGAAGGCGGTGGTCGCGAAGCTCACGATCGAGGACATGGTGGCGATCGCCGCCTACCTGGGCTCGCTCGAGCCCTAGGATGGATAAATACACTAAACCCGGTGGTGGGCGCGGCGCAGCTGCAGGACTGCGTGCTGCTCCTCACCGCGGACCTCCCCGACGGCGCGGTGTTCGGCAGCGTAACCGCGCGCAGCCCGTTCACGCTCGCGGCCGAGGAGCCCTCGGCGATCTACGCGGTCACGCCCCTTGCGCGCAGCCGCCATCGCCCGCGCGGGCGTCCGCGGCAGCCGGCTCAGGCCGCCAGCGCGTAAGCTGCGCGCGAACGGAATTCGCTTCGTCGCGGAAATACTCTTTAGGATTTGCCGAAGCCGCCGGGCACTTAAGGACGAGAGGAGGAAGGTAAACCCTTGCGGCCCTGAGCGCCGGCGCCTCGGTTCTAGACTAGCCCTTCTTGTCGACCGTCTGCGCGAGCGGCGCATTGGCCTGGGCATGCAGTTTCTTGCCGATTTGCCAGACGCCGAAGAGGAGAATCAGCACCAGGAGCGCGACGACGAGCTTGCCCAGAATCCCGCTCCTCGCCTTGCGCGGCCGTACCGACGCCGACGAGGGAACAGGGACCCAGGGCATCGCGCTCTCCACGCCCATCGGGACCCGGTCGGACTCTCTCCTGTTTGCCATCTGCGTCGCCATATCCAACTCCTTGCAGGAAACCCCGCAAGAAGCATGCCCTGGCCCGTAAAACCCGGAACCAGGAGTGTTTACAGTTAGTTGCCGTGTTGCACCCAGCAAGTTCGCTTCTCCGAAAACCGACGCCGGCGTCGGGCGATTGCCAGTGTCCTGCACCTGAAAACCGGCGCTCCTTCCACGGAGTAACGCCTGTGCATCGCTCGAGGTTTCGGGCCAATCGCGTTTAGTCGATCTTCGCCGGCCGGGGCCTCGGCGCGGGCGCAAGAGCCGAGCGCGCCGGCGTGCGCTCGATGGCGATGAGACTCGCGTACTTGGTGACGAGGTGATGCGTGAGCGCGAGCTCGATCGCTTTCGCGCGCGTGTCCGCGGCGCACGCGTCCTCGCGCACGGCCTCCATTTTCACGGGCGCACGTTCACCCGGGTCCGCGCCGCGCGCCTCGCCCGCCATCAGCATCGCGCATGTGCCGAGCACTACGGCCGCGGCGACGCCGATGCAGAACGTGACGAACAGCGTGGCGAGAAAATCGACGACGATCAGACGTACCCTGGACCTGCTGTTCGAAGCTTCCATCTTGAATCTCCTCGTCCGGTTGCGCGGCCCGCTTTCGGGCCCTGCACGCTATTGAAGCGCCCGAATAGGGCTCCGCCGGGCGAAGGAGATGGAAAGCTGCCGAAGAATTGTGGCAGGAAGATGGCAATGCCCCTGGGCTAGAGGCCCGACGGAGAAGGAATGCGCTATATTCTGCGAAGATTTGTTTCCCCTCCTCAAGAGAGGAGGGGATAAGCTAAATCACCATGCCTCGCCGCATCGCCATCGTCGAAGACGACGCCGCAATCCGCGCCAACTACGCGGACGCGCTCAGGAAGCACGGCTACGAGGTGAGCGCGCACGCGGCGCGCGGCGAGGCGATGGGCGCCTTCAGGACGCGGCTCCCCGATCTCGCCGTGATCGACATCGGCCTCGGCGAGGAGCCCGACGGGGGCTTCACCCTGTGCCGCGAGCTGCGCGCCCTGGCCCCCAGCTTGCCGATCCTTTTTCTCACTGCGCGCGACTCCGACTTCGACGCGGTCTCCGGCCTGCGCCTGGGCGCGGACGACTATCTCACCAAGGACGTGAGCCTGCCGCATCTGCTCGCGCGCATCTCGGCGCTGTTTCGCCGGATCGATGCGCTGCGCGAGCCGAAAGCGGCCGAGGAAGTGCTCGAGCGCGGGGCGCTCAAGCTCGACGCGAAGCGCTTCAGCGCGTCGTGGAAAGGCAGGCCCGTCGGGCTGACGCTCACCGAGTTCTGGATGGTGCACACGCTCGCGAAATTTCCCGGACACGTGAAAGACCGCGAGGGCCTCATGCGTGAGGCGAACCTCGTCGTGGACGAAGGCACGATCACCTCGCACGTGAAGCGCATCCGCAGGAAATTCGCCGCGGCCGATCCGGCGTTCGATCAGATCGATACGGTGTACGGGATGGGATACCGGTGGAAAGCATGAACCTTCTCCCCGCCTTTCTTAAGGGGGGTGGCTGCGAAGCAGCCGGGGTGGTCCGCTCGCCGCCAACCACCCCGCCGCCTGCGGCGGCACCCCTCCTCAAGAGAGGAGGGGATACCCAATCTTGAAGCCCCGATCTTGAAGCCCCGATCTTGAAACCCCGATCTTGAAACCCCGATCTTGAAACTCGCTTTCCCACGCCTGAGCCTCCGCACCAAGCTCGCCCTGGTGGCGCTCGTGCTCCTCGCGCTGCCCTGGGCGGGGTACGAGTACGTGCGCGAGATGGAGCGCTTTCTCCTGGAAGGCGAGGAGCAGGCCCTGCTCGCGACGGCGCGCGCGGTGGCGACCGCCCTGCACGACCGCCCCGGCCTGATGCGCGCGCGCCCGTCGCGCGACAACGACCTGCTGCGCGAGGCGGAGGAAGAGCTGAGGCGGCTCGCGGCCGAGCGCGGCGAGCCGCAGCCCGAGCCAGGCGCGGAGACTGCGCTCATCATCGACCGCGAGGAAGTCGCGGCGAAGAACGAGACCGAGGAGATCGGCGAGATCCTGAGGGCGGTCGAGCGCAGCACCGCGCGCATCTGGGTGGTGACGCGCGAGCTGCGCGTGCTCGCGCTCGCCGGCAGCCTGCGGCGCGAGGAGAGCGAGGCGGAGGAGACACTCACGCAGCGCGTGCTCGGGCTCCTGATTCCGCGCCCGAGCGAGGATTTCGACGACGCCATCGACGACGATGCGCTCGCTGCGGGGCGCGAGATTTCCGGCGCCCTGCAGGGCCGGCCGGGATTCCGTCTGCGCAACACGCCCGACGGCAAGGCGGTGGTGATCTCGGCCGCGCACCCGATCTGGAACGGCGACGAGGTCGCAGGCGCGGTCGTCGTCGAGGAAAGCACCAACCCCATCCTCTCGGTGCGCAGCCAGGCGCTCGAGCGGCTGCTGGTGCTGACGCTCGCGGCGTTCGCGGTGGCCGCGGCGGTGCTCATCTGGTTCGCCACGCGCATCTCCACGCGCATTCGGCGGCTGCGCGACGAGGCCGAAACCGCGATCGACGCGCACGGGCGGCTCGCGCACCCGCATTCACGTCTACTGACCGCGCAGAACGCGGGCGACGAGATCGGCGACCTCTCGCGCAGCTTCTCGGCGATGCTCGCCAAGCTCTCGCAGCACCACGCCTACCTGGAGAGCCTGGCGAGCCGTCTCTCGCACGAGCTGCGCACCCCGATCGCGGTGGTGCGCTCGTCGCTGGAAAACCTCAAGCTCGCGCCGGCCGACGCGCGCGTGTACATCGACCGCGCGGAAGAAGGCTTGAAGCGCCTGGGGACGATACTCACGCGCATGAGCGAGGCGACGCGCCTTGAGCAGGGCCTCGCTTCGTTCGAGCGCGAGCGCTTCGACCTCGCCGCCGTCGTCTCGGGCTGCGTGGAGGGCTACCGGCTCGCTTATCCGCATCAGGCCTTCGATCTCGCCCTTCCGCAGAAAAAAACCTGGGTACAGGGATCGCCCGATCTGGCGGCGCAACTGCTCGACAAGTTCGTCGCGAACGCGGTGGATTTCGCAGCCGCCGGCAAGCGAAGCGAGCCGGTCCGGATCTCGCTTTCGGCCGCGAACGGCATGCTCGAGCTCGGCGTCGAGAACAAGGGGCCGCCGCTGCCCGAAGAAATGCGCGGAAAGCTGTTCGAGTCGATGGTCTCGGTGCGCGGCGAGCGACGCGGCGAGGGAACGAGCGCGGAGCCGCACCTCGGCCTGGGCCTCTACATCGCGCGGCTCATCGCGGAATTCCACGGCGGCGACATCCGCGCGCGCAATCTTGCCTCGGGCGAGGGCGTTGCGGTGAGCGCGACGTTCCGGCCCGCCTAAAGCCTTCCGGCCGGCCGCTACCTGCCCTTGCCGTGCCCCGACACTTCCGCGCCCGCATCGGCGGGGAGCGCGGCGTGGAAGAAGAGCGACACCGCGGAAAGAAGCGCCACCGCGAAAAAGGCCGGCGCGAAGTCGGCGCTGACGACATCGGCGTGCCCCTGTGCGAGGCTGGCAAGCTGCAGGGCATAGGCGCCGAGAGCCACGCCCAGGCTCTGCGCGAGGCGCTGCGCCATGCTGGCGATGCTCGAGGCCTGGCTCATGGTCTCGCGCGTCACCTCGGCGAACGAGATCGCCTGCAGGGCGGTGAACTGCAGCGAGCGCACGCAGCCTGAGGCGAGCAGCACCAGGAAGATCACGAGGTGCGGAGTCGCGGCGGTGAACAGGCCGAATACGCCGACGCCGGCGGATGCCGCCAAGGCGTTGACCGTGAGCACCGTGCGGAACCCGAATCGCCTGAGGATGATCGTGGTCAGCGTCTTCATGAACATCGCGCCGACCGCGGTCGCGCAGGTGAGCAGCCCCGACTGCAGCGGATTCATCCCGAAGCCGAGCTGCAAGAGGAGCGGCAGCAGGAACGGGGTCGCGCCGACGCCGATGCGGAACAGGCTCCCCGCGACGACGCCCGTGCGGAAGGTCGGTAGCCTGAGGAGCGCGAGGTCGATCACCGGGTGCGCGACGCGGCGCGCGTGCCACGGGTAGGCCGCCAGCGCGAGCGCGCCCAGGATGATGCAGGCCGCGGTGATTTTCCCGGGCAGGAGGTGCCCGCCGAGGGAAGAAAGTCCCAGCATCAGCACCGACAGCCCGACTCCGGAGAGGGCGAATCCGGCGAGGTCTAGCGCCGGCAATTCGGGCTCCTTCACGTTCGGGATGTGGCGCAGCACGAGGTAGAGCCCCAGCACGCCGATCGGCAGATTGATCAGAAAGATCCAGCGCCAGTGGAAGTACAGCGTGATCGCTCCGCCCAGCGCCGGCCCGGTCACGGGCCCCAGGAGCGCCGGAATGGTGAGGTAGTTCAGCGCCGCGACGAGCTCGTTCTTCGGCACGGCGCGCAGCAGGACGAGGCGCCCGACCGGCACCATCATCGCTCCGCCGATGCCCTGCAGGAAGCGCGCCGCGACGAACGCCGGGAGGGTGCTCGACACCGCGCACAGGAGCGATCCGGCGACGAACACGACGATGGCGCTCGCGAACACGGTGCGCGAGCCGAGGCGGTCGGCCACCCAGCCGCTGATCGGGATGAATACCGCCAGGCCGACGAGATAGGAAGTCAGCGCAAGCTTGAGCGCGAGCGGACTTTCGCCGATATCGAGCGCGATCGCCGGGAGCGAAGTCGCGATCACCGTCGAGTCCATGTTCTCCATGAAGAGGGAACAGGCGACGATGAGGGGAATGAGGACGTTGCGTTGCATGGCGCGTATTCTGAGGCAAGCGGGCCCCCGCGGCCGAATCACGTGTCCGGGCTCCCGGTCACCGCCGCGTGCCGACTCGCGTAGAATCAACTCCGACGTGGACATAGAATCCACTCCAGCGTGGACACCGAGCATTACGATCTGCTGATCATCGGCGGCGGCATCAACGGCGCGGGAATTGCGCGCGATGCCGCCGGGCGCGGCCTGAAGGTGCTGCTGGTCGAGCAGGGCGATCTCGCCTCGGCGACCTCGTCGGCTTCCACCAAGCTCATCCACGGGGGACTGCGCTACCTGGAGTATTTCGAGTTCCGCCTCGTCGCCGAGGCGCTCGCCGAGCGCGAAACGCTGCTCAGGATCGCGCCGCACATCGTCTGGCCGCTCGAATTCGTGTTGCCGCACGAGTCGCACCTGCGGCCCGCGTGGATGATCCGCGCGGGGCTCTTCCTCTACGATCATCTCGGCCACCGCATGCTGGGCTTCGGGGCGAGGAGCTCGCTGCCGATGTCGAAGGGCGTTCGCCTCGCCGGGGAGGGCTACGGCGCGGGCTTGAAGCCCGAGTTCGAGCGCGGCTTCGTCTACTACGACTGCTGGGTGGACGACGCGCGCCTGGTGGTGCTCAACGCGTGCTCGGCGGCCGCGCACGGCGCGACCATCCTGACCCACACGCGGTTCGTGTCGGCGCAGCGCGAGGGCGGGGACTGGGCCGCGACCCTGAACGGGGAGCGCGGCAGCCGCCGGGTGCGCGCGAGCGCGATCGTGAATGCCGCCGGGCCCTGGGTGAGGCAGGTGCTCGACGAGGCGCTCAAGATCGGCCTTCCGGCGACGGTGCGCCTAGTGAAGGGCAGCCACATCGTCGTGCCGCGCATCCACGAGGGGCGCCACGCCTTCATTTTGCAGAACCCTGATAGACGCGTGATATTCATGATTCCCTACGAGCGGCAGTTCACGCTCGTCGGCACGACCGACGTGCCGGTCACGCGCGACGACTACCGGGCGAAGATCTCGCGCAAGGAGATCGAATACCTTTGCGAGGCGGCGAGCCGCTACGCACAGAAGCCGCTCACGCCCGGCATGGTGGTGTGGAGCTATTCGGGCGTGCGTCCGCTCTACGACGACGGGAGCGAGAATCCATCGGCGGTGACGCGCGATTACCACCTGCTGCTCGATTCCGGAGCGGAGCCGGGCGCGGCGCCGCTCCTCTCGGTGTTCGGCGGCAAGATCACGACGTACCGCAAGCTCGCTGAGCACGCGATGGAAAAGCTCTCCGGGCGTTTTCCCGGCAAGCCCGCCTGGACGCACGCCGAGCCCCTCCCCGGCGGGAACCTGGACGGGCGGAGCTTTCGCGGGCTGCTCCTCGATTACCGCAGGCGCTATCCGCGCCTGCCGAAGGTCTGGCTCACGCGCGTGCTGCGCAGGCACGGGGCGCTCGCCGAGGAAATCATCGGGGACGCGCGCGAGGAGCGCGCGCTCGGCACGAACTTCGGCGGCGGCCTCTACGAGCGCGAGCTCGAATACCTGGTGAAGAACGAATGGGCGCGCGAGGCCGAGGACGTGCTGTGGCGGCGCACCAAGTGCGGGCTGCACATGACCACGGCCCAGAAGACCGCGGTGCGCGACTGGCTGGCGGAAAAGGCGTGAGCTAGCGTGGAGTGGTGGCTCGGCTATGCCGCGGTCGGGGCTGTCGTCGGTTTCTTCGCCGGAATGCTGGGTATCGGCGGCGGCGCGATCATGGTGCCGCTCCTCGTCTGGTTCTTCGAGGCACAGGGGCTGCCGAAGGCGCATATCCTGCATCTCGCGGTCGGAACCGCGATGGCGACCATCCTCTTCACCTCGGTGGCGAGCGTGCGCGCCCATGCGGCGCGCGGCGCGATCCGCTGGGACATCGCACGAAACATCACGCCGGGAATCCTGACGGGCGGCCTCGTCGGGTCCTGGATCGCGAGCTTCATTCCGCCGCTGCTATTCGCGGCGCTCTTCACCGCGGTCATCTACATCGCGGCGACCAATCTCCTGCTCAACCGCAATCCCAAGCCTTCGCGAGCGCCGCCCGGCTTCGCGGGAATGTCCGCTTTCGGGTTCCTGGTGAGCGCGTTCTCCGCGTTCGCGGCGATCGGCGGCGCGTTCATGACCGTGCCCTTCATGCTCTGGTGCAACGTGCCGATGCTCCAGGCGATCGGCACGGCGGCGGTGATCGGCTTTCCGATCGCGCTCTCGGGCACGATAGGATTCGTCGCCATCGGCCTGCGCGAGACGGGGCTTCCTCCCTACAGCGTGGGATTCGTCTATCTACCAGGGATGGTTGGAATCGTCGCAGCGAGCATGCTGGTGGCGCCGCTCGGCGCGGCCGCGGCGCACCGCCTGCCGACGATGTGGCTCAAACGGATTTTCGCTCTGCTCTTCTACGTGATGGCGACGCGGATGCTGATCACGTTCCTTTAGCGCCTTCCCCTCCTCGAATGAGGAGGGGTGCCGGCGAAACCGGCGGGGTGGTCGGTCAAGGCCGCTGAAACACGAGGAAGTAGTTCTCGCGCATCAGCTTCTTCTCCTCGACGAAGCGGAAGCCGGCGGCCTCGATCTCCCGGATCGCGGTCTGCTTGTCCGCGCGGGTGTGATCGATGCGCTGCTGGTGCGTCTCGCCCGGGATCTTCTCGAAATCGATCACGACCATGCGGCCGCCGGGCTTGAGCGCCCTCTTGATCGATAGCAGGGTCTCGCCCGGATGCTCGAAATGGTGGTAAGTGTCGCAGGTGTACACGAGGTCGACCGAGGCCTCGGGCAGCTCGGTGTCGGTGCCCTTCGTGAGGATGGCCGTGACGTTGTCCAGCCCTTCGGCCTTGGCGCGCTCGCCGATGTACTCGATGAAGGCCCGCGAGATGTCCACCGCGTAGACGCGCCCGCCAGGGCTTACCGCGCGCGCGAAGAGCATGGTGAAGAGGCCGGTCCCGGCGCCGACATCGGCGACCGCCATTCCCGCCTTCACGCCGGTCGCGGCGAGTATCTCGTTGCGCTTGCGGTAGACCTCGCGGTCCTCGTTCTCGAAACCCTTCTTCCAGCGCGCGACGTCGGGGTTGACGAGGAAAGGCGAGTTGATTTCCGGCTTGGCGCCGTGCTGCGCGGCGGCGAGCGCCGGCCACAGGGCGGCGAGCGCGGCGAGAAGTATCGCTGCGAATCGTCTCATGCGATGTACCAGAAGTAGTAGGTGAGAAAGCCGAGCAGCCCAGTCGCCCAGTACCCGGCGAAGGCCGCGCGCATCAGGTTTTTCCACGCGGCTACGTGCAGGCCGCGCGGCAGGACGTTGTTCATCTGCAGCACGATCCACAGACCCGCGAGCGCGGTGAGCGTTCCAAGCGCGGCGTGCAGCCAGGTCACGGCGATGCGCCAGTCGGCGAGCGCCGCGGCCTTTGCGAACTTTACGTCTTCCAATGAACCCGCCATGACGAGCGCGATCAGGCCGAGGTTGAGGACGACCCAGGTCGTCTGGTTGATCTGGTGCGCCTCGATGTTGCCGCGCCGCGCGAGCAGAAACCCGTAGGTGATCCCCGCGACGAGGAAGATTTCGAGAATCAGGTTGGCGTCGGCGATCAGCGGACCCGCGCCGAAAAATCCGCGCGAGCCCTCGAGCCCCGACAGCCAGATCCCGGCGATCCAGGCGAGCGAGCCCGCGATCATCACGGCGGCCGTGACGATCGCGGAACGCATGTTGCCGGGTGCGGCCATCGTTCCTCCGTTTTTTCCCCTCCTCTCCGAGGAGGGGTGCCGGCGTAGCCGGCGGGGTGGTCTCGCTAGCGAACGCCCAACCACCCCGGTGCTTCGCGCCACCCCTCCTCAAGAGAGGAGGGGATGTGCCACGAACTTGCAGCGCGCGCCTAGATTACGCCATCGGCGCGCAGCCTGGCGATCTCGCCGTCGCTCAAGCGCAGCACCTCGCGCAGGATCTCGTCGGTGTGCTGCCCGAGGACCGGCGGGGCGAGCTCGTACTCGAGCGGCGTCCCGGAGAAGCGCATCGGGCTCGCCACGAGCGGCATCTTCCCGGCGACCGGATGCTCGAGCTCGATTTTCACCCCGCGCGCCTTGACCTGCGGTTCCCGGAACACCTGGGCGACGTCGTTGATCGGCCCGTTCGGCACGCCCGCCGCGTCGAGCAGCTCGACCCATGCGCGCGTGGTTTTAGTCAGAAAAATCGCCTGCAAGAGGCGCGTCATCTCGGCGCGGTTCTCCACGCGCTTACCGTTCGTGGCGAAGCGCGCATCGGCGGCGAGCTCGGGCCGTCCCACCGCCTCGCAGAATTTGCAGTAGAGATTGTCGTTGCCGCAGGCGAGGATCACGCGCCCGTCCTGAGTCCGGAAGGGCTGATAGGGGACGATGTTCGGGTGCAAGTTGCCGATCCGCTTGGGCGGTGAGCCGGTGGCGAAGTAGTTGCTGTTCTGGTAGGCGAGGAGCGCGATCTGCGAGTCGAGGAGCGCAAGATCGAGGTGCTGCCCGACCCCGCTCTTCTCGCGGTGCGCGAGCGCCGCGCAGATCGCGATCGACGCGTACATGCCGGTGATGATGTCGGCGACCGGAACTCCCGCGCGCTGCGGCCCGCCGCCCGGCGCATCGTCGGGTTCGCCGGTGACGCTCATCATGCCGCCCATGCCCTGGATCATGAAGTCGTAGCCGGGGCGCTCGCGGTAGGGCCCGCTCTGGCCGAAGCCCGTGACCGAGCAGTAGACGAGGCGCGGGTTGATTTTCCTGATGTCCTCGTAGGCGAGGCGGTAGCGCGCGAGATCGCCGAACTTGTAGTTCTCGACGAGCACGTCGGAAATCCGGGCGAGCTCGCGCACCAGCTTCTGGCCTTCGGGCTTCCCGATGTTGATCGTGATCGATTTCTTGCCGCGGTTGGCCGAGGTGTAGTAGGCCGAGTCCTGGGTATCGCGCCCGTCCTTGTCCTTCAGCCAGGGCGGGCCGAAGGCGCGCGAGTCGTCGCCCGAGCCCGGACGCTCGACCTTGATCACTTCGGCGCCGAGATCGGCGAGGTTCTGCCCCGCCCAGGGGCCGGCGAGCACGCGCGAAAGATCGAGGACGCGGATGTGCGAAAGCGGTCCCGCCATGATTTTCCGGCCGTTGGAGACGCGGTATTTTATCCGAAAGCCCCGTATGGGCGACGCGGAACGCTACAATGACGGGGGGTTTCACGGAGCTCGGGATGCGGGTTCTTCGCTGGAAGACGATCTGCGCCGCCGCGATGTTCGCGCCGCTTTTCGCTATCGCGCAGCAGCAGCCCTCCGATTACGCGCGCGAGAAGCGCTGGGCCGACGAGATCGTTCCGCAGCTCGTCTCGGGCGAGCCGGTGTGGCTCGAAGCGCCGCGCACCGAGAAATTCCTCGGCATCTACACCGAGGTGAAGAACGCGAAGGGCGCGATCATCCTCGCGCACGGGCTGGGCGTGCATCCCGACTACGGCCTGATCGGCGAGCTGCGCACGCGGCTCGCCGACGCGGGCTATACCACGCTTTCGATCCAGATGCCGATCCTCTCCGCGGAAGCGCCGCCGGCGCGCTATCCGGTGCTCTTCTGGGAAGCCGACGCTCGCTTTGCTGCGGCGATGACCTACCTGAAGCGCAAGCGCTACGAGAGGATCGTGCTGCTCTCGCACAGCATGGGCTCGCGCATGGCGAACCACTACGTCGGTGCGCATCCGCTGGTTCCGCTCGCGGGCTGGATCTCGCTTTCCATCTCGAGCGGGGAGTTCGCGCCGATCAAGCGAGTAAAGTTTCCGATTTTCGACGTCTACGCGGAAAACGACTACGACGCCGTGCTGCAAGGCGCGCCGAAGCGCGCCGCAGCGCTCAAGCGCATGCGCGGCTCGAGCCAGACCATGGTGTTCGCGACCGATCACTTTTTCGCCAAGAAGGAAAAAGAGCTCGTATCGCTGATCGGGCTGCTTCTCGAAGGCGAGAAGAAATGAGAGCCCGCGGGGCTTCCTGCGGGCGTGTGCCGTAAACTCCACGGAATCAGGGCCGTTTGCGGGCGGTCCGCGAGCTGACCTAGATCAATTGCGGTTCCCCGGGTTCACCGTCTAAACTGTCGGGCTCGAAACTGGGAGTAGGCAATAGAGGTCTTATGCCGCTGGTCGCAATGACGCGCGAAATGGGTTCCCTCGGCATGGATGTCGCCCGAATCCTCGAATCCGAGCTCCAGGTGCCGGTGGTCTACCACGAGATGATCAACAACCTCGCTGACAAGATGCGCTTGAGGAAGAGCCACGTCATCCGGCTTTTGGGCGGGAAAGCCAACCTGTTCGAGCGGCTCACCGCCGACAAGACCAGCCTTTCCATCTACACCGCCGACGAGATGCTGCAGGTCGCGAGCAAGGGCGCGGTGATGCGCGGCTGGGGCGCCGCCCACTTACTGCGGCCGGTGAAGCACGCGGTCCGCGTGCGTATTTGCGCGCCTTTCGAGCTGCGCGTGCAGCGCATGATGCGTCGTCTCGATACGAACGACCGCGACGCGGTCGCGACCGAGATCCGCAACAGCGACGAGGCGCAGGGCGCGATCGCCAGGCGCCACTTCGACATCGACTGGCAGGACCCGGAGGGCTACGACCTGTCGCTCAACACCGAGCGCATGAGCGTCGAGCAGTGCGCGGAGGAAATCATCCAGCTGTCCAGGAAACCCGACTTCATCGAAACCGAAGAGTCCCACCGTGCGCTTTCCGATCTCGCGCTGCAGGCGAGCATCAAGGCGGCGCTGCGCGCCGATCCGTCGACGCGCGGCCTCACCTTCGGCGTCGACTCGGAGGGCGGCAGGGTGCGCCTGCGCGGGATCGTTCATACGCGCGAGGAGTGGAAAAACGCCACGCGCGTCGTGACCTCGGTCCACGGCGTCACGGGCGTGAAAAGCGAACTGAGAGTCACCGCGGAAATCCGCGCGCCCATGGGCGAATGATCGGGGCGGGGCCCGGGGCGTTTCCCGCGTTTTTGATCGAGCAATCTGGAGGAGGATCCATGACGAATTTCAGGCGTGATGGTATTGCCCTGGCGCTTGCGGGTGGTTTGATCGCCGGCTCGGCTCTCGCCGCGCCCGTGGTGTTGCGCGCCTCGCACCAGTTTCCCGGCGGCAAGGGAGACGTGCGCGACGAGATGGTGCAGATCATCGCGCGCGACACCAAGGCGGCGGGCGTCGACCTCGACGTGCAGGTATACCCCGGAGCGTCGTTGTTCAAGCCGAACGAGCAGTGGAACGCGCTGGTGAACGGGCAACTGGACATTTCGTCTTTCCCGCTCGACTACGCGAGCGGCAAGGTGCGCGCCTTCGGCGCGACGCTGATGCCCGGCCTGGTGCGCAGCCACGAGCGCGCGGCGCGCGTGAACAATTCCGGGTTCATGAAGGAGATCAAAACCAAGATCGACAAGGCCGGGGTGATCGTGCTCGCGGACGCCTGGCTTGCGGGCGCGATCGCGTCGAAAAAGGCCTGCATCCGCACGCCCGCCGACATCAGGGGCCTGAAAGTGCGCTCCGCCGGCCCGACTTTCGCCGCGATGTGGCAGTCCGCGGGCGCCTCGATCGTTTCGATACCTTCGAACGAGGTCTACAACGCCCTGCAGACCGGCGTCGCCGATGCGACCGATACCAGCTCGGGCAGCTTCGTCTCCTTCCGCATCTACGAGCAGGTGAAATGCCTCACGGCGCCCGGGGACAACGCGCTGTGGTTCATGTACGAGCCGGTGCTGATGTCGAAGAAGAGCTTCTCGCGCCTCAACAAGGTCCAGCAGGACGCGCTCCTCAAGGCGGGCAAGAAGTCCGAAGCGTATTTCGCCAAGGAGGCGAAGGGACTGGACGACGAGATGGTCAAGACCTTCAAGGAGCACAAGGTCGAGGTGGTCACGCTGACGCCGGCCGAATACGACCAGTGGCTCAAAGTGGCCCGGCAAAGCTCGTACGCGGAGTTCGCCAAGGAAGTTCCGGACGGCCAGCAGCTCATCGACGCGGCGCTGAGCGTCAAATAGCACAGCACCTTGCACGTCGAAGGGCGGCGCGAGCCGCCCTTTGTTTATCGTCCCGACATCACGATGCGCACCCGTCCCATGGATAGCTTCGTCCGGGTCGTCAGGCGGGTCTCGCAGCTGTGCGGCTACTTTGCCGCCGCGCTGATCGCGCTCGGCGTGCTGGTCGTCTGCCACATGGTGTTCGTGCGCTACGTGCTCAACCAGAACACCATCTGGCAGACCGACTTCACCACCTATTGCCTGATCGCGGCGACTTTCGTCGGCAGCCCGTTCGTGCTGATGACGCGCGGCCACGTCAACGTCGATGTGCTGCCCCACTACCTCGGCCCGCGTGCGCGCTTCTGGCTCGCGCTGTTTGCCGCCGCGATTTCGCTTGCGTTCGCCGTGACGCTTGCGGTGCTCACTTTCAATTTCTGGAAGGAGGCGTGGGACCAACACTGGGTCTCCGACACCATGTGGCGAGCGCGCCTTTGGATCCCGTACTCCTCGATGCCGATCGGCCTCGGCCTTTTGTCCCTGCAATACGTCGCCGACATCTACAACCTCGTCGCCGGGCGTGAGCCGCCCTTTGGCATCACCAAGGAACGTGAAGCGTGAGCCCCACCACCCAGGGACTCATGGTGCTGATCGTCACGCTCGCGATGCTCCTCTCGGGCACGCCGGTCGCCTTCGGTCTCGGCGCAATCTCGATCGTCTTCATCATGATCTTCCAGGGATTCGGCGCGCTGCACGTCGTCGCGGAAACCTTCTACGCGGGCCTGAACGACTTCACGCTGGTCTCGATCCCGATGTTCGTGATGATGGGCGCTGCGATCGGCTCTTCGCCCGCGGGCAAGGATCTCTATGAGGCGCTCGACCGCTGGCTCTACCGCCTCCCGGGAGGCCTCGTGATCTCCAACCTCGGGGCGTGCGCGCTGTTCGCCGCGCTCACCGGGTCCTCCCCCGCGTGCTGCGCCGCGATCGGCAAGATGGGCATTCCCGAGATGCGCAGGCGCGGCTACCCGGACGACGTCGCGACCGGATCGATCTGCGCGGGCGGCACGCTCGGCATCCTGATCCCGCCCTCGATCACCTTCATCCTCTACGGCATCGCCACCGAGACTTCGATCGGGCGCCTGTTCCTCGCCGGGGTGATGCCGGGGATCCTGCTGACCGGCTTTTTCATGTTGTGGACGCTGTTCATCATCTGGAAGCGCGGGTTCCGGTCGCATGCGGTCGATTTCCGCTACTCGTGGCGCGAAAAATTCCAGTCGATCCCGAAGATCGCGCCGTTTCTCGCGATCATCGTCGGCGTCATGTACGTGCTCTACGGGGGCATCGCGACGCCCTCGGAGGCCGCCGGCGTGGGCGCGGCGCTGTGCGTGGTGTTGGCCGTGATCATCTACCGGATGTGGAGCGCGAAGGACTGGTGGGCGATCCTGCGCGACACGACGCGCGAGTCGGTGATGATCCTGATGATCATCGCGGCGGCCGTGCTCTTCGGCTACATGCTCACTTCGCTCTATCTCACCCAGACGCTCGCGCAGGCGATCGCCGATGCGCACTTCAACCGCTGGGTGCTGATGGCGATGATCAACCTGTTCCTGCTGGTGTGCGGCTTCTTCATTCCGCCGGCGGCGATCATCCTAATGACTGCGCCCATCCTCTATCCCATCATCACGGCCGCCGGCTTCGACCCGGTGTGGTTCGGCGTGATCCTCACCATCAACATGGAGATCGGCCTGATCCACCCGCCGGTGGGCCTCAACATCTACATCGTCAGCTCGATCGCGCCCGACGTGCCGGTCACGCGCATCATGTGGGGGACGATTCCCTACGTGCTGTGCATGTTCCTCGCGATCGTGGTCCTATGCGTCTTTCCCGAGATCGCGACCTGGCTGCCCGACCACCTGATGGGCGCGACGCTTAGACGCTGACGCGGCGGCGCTAAAAGCGCGCTAGTCCGCCTGAAGCTTGGCCGCCTGGATGACCTTCACCGTGTTCGCCTGGTCCTGGGCGAGGAACTTGCGGAAATCCTCAGGCGAGCCCGTGAACGCCTCGGCGCCCTGCTTCGCGAGGCCGTCTTTCACCTCTGCGAGATCGAGCGTCTTCATGAGGGCGGCGTGCAGCTTCTCGATGACGGCCTGCGGCGTGCCCTTGGGCGCGACGAGGCCCGCCCAGCCGCTGAAGTCGTAGCCCGCGACGGTATCGGCGACCGGCGCAATGTCGCCGAGCATCGCCGAGCGCCGCGGCAGGCTCTGCCCGATCGCGCGCAGCCGCCCGTTCTTCACGAAGGGCATCACCGCAGGCGCCGGCGTGAAAGTCCAGTGCGTCTGGCCGGCGACCACGGAATTCACCGAAGGCCCGCCGCCCTTGTGCGGCACGACGAGCGATTCGAAGTTCGCCATCGTCATCAGCAGCACCCCGGAGAGGTGGCTCTGCGAGCCCACGCCCGCCGAGGCCATGTTGATGGTCGCGCGGTTCGCCCTGGCGTAGTCGATCAGCTCCTTCACGCTCTTCACCGGCAGCTCGGGGTTTACGATGAGCACGTTGGGCGTGACGGCGAAGCTCCCGATGTGCTCGAAGTCCTTCACCGCGTCGTAGGGGGGGTTTTTCTTAAGAAGCGGCGCGATCAGCATCGAGCCGTTCGACGCGCAGATGAGCGTGTAGCCGTCGGGCTTCGCGCTCTTTCCGGCTTCCACGCCGATCAGGCCGCCGGCGCCGTCGCGGTTCTCGACGAACACCGATTGGCCGAGCGCGTCGCCGAGCTTCGCTGCGACGATGCGGCTCATCGTGTCGATCGAGCTGCCGGGCGCGTTCGGCACGAGCATGCGGACCGCGCGGGTCGGGAAGTCCTGCGCCGGACTCTGCGATGCGGCCGCGACGAAAACGAGCGCGCAGACCGCGCACAGGAATGTCTTGAGCATCTCCATCTCCTCGAAGCGTCGCCGCGCCGCTGCGGCTCTAATAGGATCGCGGCAGGTGCAGCACGTGCTCGGCGATGTAGCAGAGCACCAGATTGGTCGAGATCGGCGCGATCTGGTAGAGGCGCGTCTCGCGGAACTTGCGCTCGATGTCGTATTCCTCGGCGAAGCCGAAGCCGCCGTGGGTCTGCAGGCACATGTCGCCCGCCTGCCACGAGGCCTCGGCGGCGAGCTGCTTCGCCATGTTGGCCTCGGGGCCGCAGGGCCTGCCGGCATCGTAGAGCGCGGCTGCGCGCTCGACCATGAGCGCCGCGGCCTCGGTCGCCATATAGGCGCGCGCGATCGGAAACTGCACGCCCTGGTTCTGGCCGATCGGCCGGCCGAACACCTTGCGCTCGTTCGCGTACGCGGTCGCCTTGGCGAGGAACCATCTCGCGTCGCCGATGCACTCGGCTCCGATCAGGATGCGCTCGGCGTTCATGCCGTCGAGAACGTAGCGAAAGCCGTTGCCTTCCTCGCCGACGAGGTTTTCCGCGGGCACTTCGAGGTTGTCGATGAAGATCTCGGTGGTGGCGTGGTTGATCATGGTGCGGATCGGGCGGATCGACAACCCCTTATTCAGCGCCGCCTTCATGTCCACAATGAAAACAGACAGGCCTTCGGTCTTCTTCTGCACCGCCTCGCGCGGCGTGGTGCGCGCGAGGAGCAGCATAAGGTCGGAGTGCTCGGCGCGCGAGGTCCAGACTTTCTGGCCGTTGACGATGTAACGGTCGCCTTTCCTCACCGCGGCGGTGCGGATCGAGGAGGTGTCGGTGCCGGCCGAGGGCTCGGTGATGCCGAAAGCCTGCAGGCGCAGCTCGCCTTTCGCGATTTCCGGCAGGTATTTCCTCTTCTGGGCCTCGTTGCAATGCCGCAGCACCGTCCCCATCGTGTATATCTGCGCGTGGCAAGCGGCGCCGTTCGCGCCGCTCTTCTGGATTTCCTCGAGAATCGCCGCGGCCGCGGCGAGCGGGAGGCCCGCGCCGCCGTATTCCTCGGGGATCAGGCACGAGAGCCAGCCCGCCTCGGTGAGCGCGCGCACGAATTCGGCGGGATAGCGCCGCTCGCGGTCCGTCGCGCGCCAGTAGTCCATCGGGAAGGTAGCGCAGAGTTTCGCGACGGCATCGCGTACTTCGCCCAGGTCGTGCTCGCGGACCGGCATTTTCTCTCCCGGATGACAGGTTATCATACGGTGGACGTCATTCCGGTCCCCGTTCGCCCATGCCCCACGTTCCCGCCTCCACCGCGCTTGCGCGCTTTCGCGTCCTCGATCTTTCGCGCGTTCGTGCCGGGCCCACGTGCGTGCGCCAGCTCGCGGATTTCGGCGCCGACGTCATCAAGATCGAAACGCCGCCGAGCATCGAGAGCGAAACGATGGGCGGGCCGCGCCACGGCCCGGACTTCCAGAACCTGCACCGCAACAAGCGCTCGATCACTCTCAACCTGAAGGACAAGGAGGGCGTGACGATCTTCATGAAGCTCGTGAAGACCGCCGACGTCGTGGTCGAGAACTACCGCCCCGACGTCAAGGACAGGCTCGGGATCGGATACGAATCGTTGAAGAAGATCAATCCCCGCATCATCCTTGCGAGCATCTCCGGGTTCGGCCAGGACGGACCCTACCGCGACCGGCCGGGCTTCGACCAGATCGCGCAAGGCATGGGCGGGTTCATGTCGATAACAGGGCTTCCCGGACAAGGACCTGTACGCGCCGGCACGGCGATCGCAGACATCTCGGCGGGACTCTTCGCGGCGCTCGGGATCCTCACGGCCTTACTCGAGCGCGAGAAATCCGGCGAAGGGCAGTGGGTGCAGTCCTCGCTCCTCATGTCGCAGATCGCGCTGCTCGACTTCCAGGCGGCGCGCTATCTGATGACGGGCGTGCCCCCCGGGCAGGCCGGCAACGACCACCCGACCAGCATGCCCACGTCCGCGTACAAAACGAAGGACGGCTACATGAACATCGCGGCGACAGGCGAGGCGATGTGGCGCCGGGTCTGCGAGGGCCTGGGGCGCAAGGACCTGCTCGAGCGCGAGGATTTCAAGGGCGAGCAGAACCGCTCGAAGAACCGCGTAGCGCTGAATTCCGAGATCGAGAAAGCGCTCGCCGCGCGCACCACCGCCGAGTGGATCGGGGTGATGACCGCGGCCGAAGTGCCGTGCGGCCCGATCTATTCGATCGATCAGATGTTCGACGACCCGCAGGTGCGGCACCTCGGCGCCGCAGTGAGCACGAAGAGCGCGAAGCTCGGCGAGATCCGCATCGTCAACCAGGCGGTGAAACTCTCGCGCACGCCGGCGCGAATCGCAACGGCGCCGCCGGAGCTCGGCGAACACACCGCCGAGGTGCTCGCCGAGCTGGGGTACGGCGAGGCTGCGGTCGAGACGCTGCGGCGGAAGCAAGTCGTCTAGGGGAGGCCCGCTACGGGTTGAGCAGTGGAATGCTCTTGTAGTCGCGCGCTTTCGGCAGCGACTGCAGATAGGCGTGGATGTCGGCGAGATCGGCGTCGGAGAGGATCGCCTTCTGGTACGGCGGCATCCCGCCCCGGGTGTTGCGCACGAAAGCCGACATCGCTTCGAGCGGCATCGGGTCCGGCGCGAGCTTCGGGCCGGCGACGCCGCCCTGCCCGGCGAAGCCGTGGCACTGCCAGCAGCCGTGCTTCGCGAAGGCGGTCTTGCCCTTGTCGGCGGAGCCGGCTGCCAAGGCCGCCTGACTCGCGCTGAGAACCGCGACGAGCAGCAGGGTTCTCTTCATCGCGGCTGGGTCCACACGTTGAGCAGCGCGGGCTGGCCCGCCTGCACGATTTTCACCGCCTCCTTCAGGGCGGACCCGAGCTGCGCCGGGTCCTTGATCGGGCCCCTCGCCCACCAGCCCATGGACTCCGCGAGCTTGTGGTACTCGATGTCCGGGTTCTCGATGCGCGTGCCGACCGGACCCATGTCGGCGCCGTAGTTCGCCGGGCGGTTGCGGAAGTTCGAGAGCCGCTGCACGTGCATCACCTCCTGGTGGTAGCCGCGGTTGTTGTGCATCACCGCGAGCTGCGGGATCTTGTGCTTCGCGGCGGTCCACAGCACCCCCGGCGCGTACATGAGGTCGCCGTCTGCCTGGATGTTCACCGAGAAGCGGCCGGCGTCGCGGTTGGCGAGCGCCGCGCCGACGGACGCCGGCGCGCCGTAGCCCACGCCGTAGCCGCCGGAGCGGCCGATCCAGTGATGGTGCTCGCTGAGCGGCCAGAGGCGGTTGAGCCAGTCGCTGACGTTGCCCGACTGGGACACGATCGACCAGTCGAGATCCTTGACCGCGGCGTAGGTCTCCGCGCACAGGCGCGCCGTGCTGATGGGACTCGCGTCCCAGGCGAGCGCCGCGGCCTGCTTGGCGCGCGCCTCGGCCTCGGCGTGCGCTTTCTTGGCCGCCTGGCCGCGCTGCTCGATCGCGGCCTTCTTCGAGCCGGGGATCGCCGCCTTCACCGCCTCGATGAGCGCCGGCAGCGTCGCCTCCGCGTCGCCCGCCATCGGCACGTCGATGACCTGGAAGCGCTGGAAATCCTGGTAGTTCGACTTGGTGTTCAGCTCGACCGATGAAATGCTGATGAGCTTGGTGCCGGGCTTGATGCGCGTGCCGTTCGCGCCGATTCCGCCGTTCTCGCCGTTGTCGGTATACGAGTTCACCGTCGCCCAGAAATCGGAGAGCTCCAGGCCCAGGATCACGTCGGCGCCGGAGACCGCGGTCGGCGGCGCGCTGAGGTAGTGCGTCTTCGGGAAGTTCACGCGGCTGCCCTGGTCGATGACTCGCGCCTGCAGCGTCTCGGCGAGCTGCACCAGGAGCTTGATGCCGTTCGGCGTGCGCGCGGCGCGGTCGGCCACGATGACGGGGTTCTGCGCCTCCGCGAGCAGCCTCGCGGCTTCCTTCACCGCGCCCGAGTCGCCCTGCGGGGCCGCGGTGGGCACGTAGCGCGGTATGGCGAGCTTGTCGCCGTGGTTGCGGATCACCTCCTGCTGCAGCCCGGCGTCGAGCGAGATCATCACCGGCCCGCAGGGCGGTGTCATCGCGATCTTGTAGGCGCGCACGAAGGACTGCGCGAAGTGCGCGAGCGACACCGGCGTGTCGTCCCACTTGGTGAAGTCGCGCACCAGCGCGTTGATGTCCTGCGCGGCGTGGAAGGTCGGCACCCCCGGCGGCCGCGTCGCGGCGTCCATGTCGTTGCCGCCGACGACGATCACCGGCACCCGGTCGCACCACGCGTTGTAGATCGCCATGGTGGCGTGCTGCAGGCCCACCGTGCCGTGGCACAGCGTCATCAGCGGCTTGCCGGCGATCTTGAAGTAGCCGTGTGCCATGCCGACCGCGGACTCCTCGTGCATGCAGGTGAGGAACTCCGGCATCTTGTTGCCGCCGTAGTTGATGAGCGACTCGTGGATGCCGCGGTAGCTCGATGCGCAGTTCGCCGGCAGGTACTTGATGCCCAGCGTCTTGATGACGTCGACCATGAAATCCGACCCGGGCCTGCCGCCGATGCGGTTCGTCGTCTCGCGCGGCGTCTCGGTCTCCGCGGCCGCGACCTGCAGCGTGGGCCTCAGCGCGGAAGGGACTCGCGGCGCGGGCGCCGGCTCGGCGGCGCGCGCGACGGGCGTGCTCATCGCAGCTGCGGCGGTCGCGGCGCCGGCCGCGGCGACTCCGCTCAGGAACTTGCGGCGATCGACCTGAGGACCCGGATCCTTGCGTGCCATGATTTTCTCCTCCTAAAGGCTGACCGCCTTGGCGCGGTCGTTGAAGCGTGATTCTAATCCAGGCGAGGTTTCAAGCGGACTTCCGGTCGCCGTTCCTCCCCGCGGAAAACCTCGCTACCGGCCTTTGAACTCCGGCTTTTTTTTCGCGAGAAACGCCCTCACGCCGGCCTTGAAGTCCTCGGTGTCGTAGCAGGCGTAGGCCTCGTCGCGCTCGGCCGCGGTGGGCGGGCGCGGGTTGGCGAGGCGGCGCGCGAATTTCTTGTGCCAGCGCGCGACGAGCGGCGCGCCGTCGGCGATGCGCCGCGCCGCCGCCGTCGCTTCCTCCTCGACCTTGTCGTCGGGCACGACGCGGCTCACCAGGCCCTTGTCCTTCGCTTCCTCCGCGCCGAACACGCGGCCTTCGAGCAAGATCTCGAGCGCGACGGCGCGGCCGACGAGAGCTATCAGCCCCTGCATCTCACCGTAGCCGACGACGAGGCCGAGGTTCTTGATCGGTATGCCGAAACGGCTCGAGGCTCCGCAGATGCGCAGGTCGCACTGCGTGATGACTTCGAGCCCTCCCCCGACGCAAACGCCGTGGATCATCGCCACGATCGGGTGCCGGCATCGCGCGATCGCGCCCATCGTCGCCTCGAGCACTGCGCCGTATTTTTTTGCGCTCTTCGCGTTCCTGCGCGTCGTCTCGAACTCGGAGATGTCCGCGCCGGCGGCAAAGGCCTTATCGCCGGCGCCGCGCATCACGATGCAGCCCAGAGACTTGTCGGCGTCGAGCTCGCGCATGACCTCGCCCAGCCGCTTCCAGGAGCCGAGTCCGAGGGCGTTCAGCCTGCCCGGGTTGCTGAGCGTAACGGTGGCGATGTCGCCATCGCGAGCGAGAAGGATTTCCCCGGACATGAGCTTTTCCCTAGGCTGTCTTTTTGACTAAAGCGCTCCGCATCCGGCCGAACGCCCCGCCGATCAGCGGCCAGAACAAGAGCAAGAGCGCGAGCGTGGTGATGGAACCGACCAGGCTGTTCGACCAGAACACGCGCATGTCGCCGCCGGCGCCGATCATCGAGAGGCGAAAGGAATCCTCCGCGCGGTTGCCGAGCACGAGCGCGAGCGTAAACGGCGCGAGCGGAATGCCGATTTTCTTGAACACGTAGCCGACGACGCCGAAGACGAGCATCAGCCAGATGTCGAACATGGCGTTCTGGATCGCGTAGGCGCCGACCGCGCAGGACACGACGATCATCGGCGCGATGGCCGAGAACGGCACGCGCAGGACGGCGGCGAAGAGCGGAACCGTGGACAGCACCATCACGAGGCCGACGATGTTGCCGAGATACATGGACGCGATCAAGCCCCAGACGAAATCCTTGTGCTCGACGAAGAGGAGCGGCCCGGGATTGAGTCCCCACACCATCAAACCGCCGAGGAGGATCGCCGCCGTGCCCGAGCCGGGAATGCCCAAGGCGAGCATCGGCAGCAAGGCGGACGTACCGGAAGCGTGTGCGGCGGTCTCGGGCGCGAACACGCCTTCGATGCGTCCCTTGCCGAAGCTCTCCTTGTCGTCGGAGAAGCGTTTCGCCAGGTTGTAGCCCATGAAGGAAGCGGCGATCGCGCCGCCCGGAGTGATGCCGAGCCAGCAGCCGATGGCGGACGATCGCAGCAAAGTCACCCAGTAACGCGGCATGTCCTTCCACACTTTCAGCACCACGCGCAAGCTGATGCTCGCCGCGTGACCGCGCAGGGCGAGGCGCTCCTCCATGGTGAGGAGGATCTCGCTGATCCCGAACAGGCCGATCACCGCGACGAGGAAGTTGATGCCGCGATAGAGCTCGCTCCAGCCGAAGGTCATGCGCAATTGCGCCGACACCGTGTCCATGCCGATGCCGGCGAGGAGCAGCCCGAGCGACATGGAGATGAGGGTCTTGTGCTTCTCCTCGCGTCCCAGGCCGACGAAGGAGCAGAAGGTGAGGAGATAGACCGCGAAGAATTCCGGCGGTCCGAACCTCAATGCAAAAGAGGCGATGCTCGGGGCGAGAAAGGTGATCAGCAGGACGGCGACCAGCGAACCGATGAACGATGAAGTAAAGGCAGCGGTGAGCGCTTCGGCCGCCTTGCCCTGCTGAGCCATCGGGTAGCCGTCGAAGGTGGTTGCCACCGACCAGGCCTCGCCGGGAATGTTGAACAAGATCGAAGTGATCGCTCCCCCGAAGAGGGCGCCCCAGTAGATGCACGACAGCATCACGATGGCGGATGTGGGATCCATGGTGAAGGTGAGCGGCAAGAGGATCGCCACGCCGTTCGGGCCACCGAGACCGGGAAGCACCCCCACGAAGATGCCGAGCACGAGGCCCACCATCATCAAGGCCAGCGTCTTGAACGTGAACAGGACCTCGAAGCCGTGCAGCAGAAGGCCGAGAGCTTCCATGCTAGTGACCGAACAGGGCTTCGATCGGCCCCTTGGGCATGAGGACGTCGAAGGCGACGTCGAAGGTGACGAACATGGCGAGCGCAAAGATGAAACTCGTCAGCAGCGACTTCCACCACGCGATGCGCCCGATGACGCGCATAAAGCCCGCGACCAGCAAGAAGCTCGCGACGTACAGCCCGAGCCACTGGGTGACGAGACAAAAGAGGCACGTGGGAACGAACACCTGCATCACGCGGCGAAGCTGGTCGCGGTTGACAAAGATCCGCTGCGCGCCGGCACGCTCGAGGAAGGCCACGACGAGGCCGTAGAGACTCGCGCCGCCGAGGACCATGGAAAGATAGAACGGGAAGTAACCCGCCTTCGGGCCGTCGGGCGCCCAGCCCATGCCGGTGCGCCAGTTGTCGAAGGCCATCAATCCGGCGAATGCGATCAGCAACAGCGAGACAACGATATCGACCGTGCGCGTATTCGCGACCCCGGGCGAGTCCTCCGCGGGCGCGTTCGGATCTTCGACGACGATTTCTTTTTCAGATTCGGCCATCGTTTTTGGAAAACTGCGAACGCTTCGCTGCCGCCCCAAGAGCGTGGGGCGGCAGGCGCTACTGCTTCGGCACGATCAGTTGGCGACGAAGCCCGCCTCGGTCATCAGATTCTTGTTCAGCGTGTCGTCTTCCTCGAGGAATTTCAGCATGTCGGAGCCGGTGAGAAAAATCGGCTTCAGCGCCTGCTTTTCCATGTAGTCCTTGTACTCGGCCGTCTGCGTCACTTTCTTGAAGAGATCGACGTAGAACGCGGCTTGCTCGGGCGTTACCTTGCCGGGCAGGAACATCGCGCGAAGCATCAGGTATTGCACGTCCAGGCCTTCTTCCTTGCAAGTCGGAATGTCGTTCCAGGACTGCTTGTCGGTGACCTTGGTCTTATAGCCGATGCGCTCCTTGTCGAACACGCACAGTGCGCGCACCTGGCCTGCGCGCCAGACTTCGAGGTTCTCCGAAGGATTGTTGACGTTCGACTGCGTGTGGTTGCCGACCAGTTGCGTCGCCGCTTCGCCGCCGGATTTGTATGGCAGGTAGGCGAACTTCGCGCCCGTCTTCTTTTCCATGAAGACCGTGAGCACGTGGTCTTCCCGCTTCGATCCGGTACCGCCCATCTTGAACGGCGGGTTGGCGGCCTTGGCGGCCGCGATGAATTCCTTCACGTTCTTGTGAGGCAGCGTGGTGTTGTCCCACAGCACGAACTGGTCGAGCGCGATGACCGACACCGGCGTGAGCTCGCGCCAATTGAACGGGATCTTGGCCGAGAGCGGTAGCATATAGATGAGCGAGTAGGCTATGAGCACCTTGTTCGGGTCGCCCGCGCTCGATTTCATGTACATGAGCGCCTCGGCGCCCGAGGCCCCGCCCTTGAGCGTGACCACCATCGGCTGCGCCATCAGCTTGTTCTTCTGGATCGCAGCCTGCATCATCCGCGCCATCTGGTCGGAGGCACCGCCCGCGCCGGCGGCAACCACGATTTCGACCGGCTTGGTCGGCTCCCATGCCAAGGCGGGCGCCGCGGTCAGCGCAAAGACCGCAACCGCAAGGGTGCTGCGTTTCATGGATTTCATAACACCTCCTCGGAAAAAACGCCCCGCGGTTTTTAATCCAACAGTTCCGCGGATGCTGAAAACGATTAAGAGCCTCTGAACAAGCTCCTATGCCGCCTTGCGCGGGGCCGCCCGTGCGCTCTCGGCAAGGTGATCGAGCGCCGCGAGCACGCCGCCTTTCCGGTGCGGAACGTTCGCCAGAGCGAGGCCCATCTCGATGCCGGCGAGGGTGCCCGCGAGCATCAGATCGTTGAAGTCGCCGAGGTGTCCGATTCGGAATACTTTCCCTGCGAGCCTCCCCAGTCCGGTGCCGAGGGACATGTCGTAGGCTTCGAGGATGATCTTGCGCAGAGCGTCGGCGTCGTGTCCGGCGGGCACCATCACCGCGGTGAGAGAGTTCGAGTATTCCTCGGGCGACGCGCACAGGATCTCCAGGCCCCAGGCACGCACCGCGCGCCGCGTGCTCTCCGCGTGGCGCGCATGGCGGGCGAAGACGTTTTGCAGGCCCTCCTCCTCGAGCATCGCGAGTGATTCGCGCAGGCCGTAGAGCAGGTTGGTCGCCGGCGTGTAGGGGAAATAGCCGCTCTTGTTGTTGGAAAGCATCTCGTCCCAGGCCCAATACGAGCGCGGGAGTGCAGCCGTACGCGACGCCCTGCTCGCCTTTTCGCTCACGCAATTGAACGACAGGCCGGGCGGCAGCATCAGGCCTTTTTGCGAGCCCGCGACGGTGACGTCCACGCCCCACTCGTCGTGGCGGTAGTCGATCGAGGCGAGCGAGGAGATCGTGTCGACCATGTAGAGCGCGGGGTGTCCTGCCGCGTCGATCGCCTTGCGTATCGCGCCGATGCGGCTCGTGACCCCGGTCGAAGTCTCGTTGTGCACCACGCACACGGCCTTGATCCGGTGCTCGCGGTCTTCCCCGAGCTTGGCTTCGACCGCGGCCGGATCGACGCCGCGTCTCCAGTCGGTGGGGACGAGGTCGACGGAGAGGCCGAGCTTGGTCGCCATCTTGTGCCACAGAGAGGCGAAATGGCCGGTTTCGAACATCAAGACGCGCTCGCCCGGCGAGAGCGCGTTGACGAGCGCGGCTTCCCAGGCGCCGGTGCCCGAGGCGGGATAGATCACGACGGGCGCGCGGGTCTGGAACACTTTTTTCAGCCCCTCGAGGATCTCCAGCCCCATGGGGCCGAAATCGGGGCCACGGTGGTCCATCGTAGCGCGGTCGATCGCGCGCAGAACGCGGTCGGGGACGTTGGTCGGCCCCGGGATCTGCAGGAAATGGCGTCCGCTCCGGTAGGGCATGACTTGCTCGCTGATCGTTGAAGGACGGGTAGTTTATCGGAAAAGCTCCCGGCCTCCATGATTTGGCTCAAGGCTGCGGTATCATGGAGCACGCGCGGTTCGAAGGAAATCCCATGGCGCTCGGCATCGACATCATCTCCGACGTGGTCTGTCCCTGGTGCTTCATCGGCAAGAGGAGGCTGGAAGCCGCGCTCGAGCTGTACCGGACGCGCAAGCCCGCGGCCGCGGCGCCTCAGGTCACCTACCACCCCTTCGAGCTGAACCCGGACGTGCCGCGCGAGGGCATCGCCCGCGCCGATTACATCGCGAAGAAGTTCGGTGCGCGCGGCTACAGCGCGCACGACCGCCTGGTGCAGGCGGGCAAGCCGCTCGGCATCGCCTTCGCTTTCGACAGGATAACGCGCCAGCCCAACACGCTCGCGGCCCACGCGCTGATCGAATCGGCGCGCCGGCGCGGAGTTCAGGGCGCGGTGAAGGAGGCGCTGATGCAGGCTTTCTTCGTCGACGGCCTGGATCTCACCGATACGCAGACTCTGGTCCGCGTCGCCTCGGAGGCGGGACTGAACCGCAAGGAAGCGGAGGCTGCTCTCGCGGACGAGGCGCTGCGCCGCGCCGTGGCCGAGGAGGAAGACAAGGCGCGCGCCATGGGCGTGAACGGCGTGCCTTTCTTCATCTTCAACAACCGGCTCGCGGTCGAGGGAGCACAGCCGCCCGAGGTGCTGCTCGACGCGATGCTCGAAGCCGAGAAGGAACCCGCGGCCGCGTGACGCATGGCCCGCGCGCCTTCGACGGTCTCCCCCGTTTCTTTTCATCCGCGCTCGGGCAACAGCGCGCTCGCGGCCCGCTTGCGGCGCGAGATCGAAGGCGAGGTCCTGTTCGACCCTGCGAGCCGCGGTCGCTACTCCACCGACGCCTCGATCTACCAGATCGATCCGGTCGGCGTGGTCGTGCCGAAGACCGAGCAGGACGCGAAAATCGCGCTGCAGATCGCGGTCGAGGAAGGCGTTCCGGTCCTGCCGCGCGGCGCGGGCAGCTCGCAATGCGGCCAGACGGTGGGCGCTGCGCTCGTCATCGACCACAGCAAATTCCTCGACAGCATCGTTTCCTTCGACAAGGAGGCTGCCACCGCAGTGGTGCAGCCCGGGGTCGTGCTCGACGGCCTCAACGCGCAGCTGCGGCGGCACGGGCTGTGGTTCCCGGTGGACGTGTCCACGAGCGCGCAGGCGACGCTCGGCGGCATGGCCGGCAACAACTCCTGCGGTTCGCGCTCGATCCGTTACGGCAACATGGTGCACAACGTGCTCGGCATCGACGCGCTGCTCGCCGACGGCAGCGAGCACCACTTCGGCGTGGTGCCGGCCGATGTTTCGCGGCTTTCGGGCGACGCGCGTTATGTAGAGCTTGCGAAGAAGGTGCGCGCCATCGCGGAGCGGGAAGCCGGCGAAATCGAGGCGCGCTGGCCGAAGGTGCTGCGGCGCGTGCAGGGCTACAACCTGGATTTCGTGAAACCTCGCGGCGAATGGAACTTCGCGCAGCTCTTGGTCGGCTCGGAAGGCACGCTCGCGTATTCCAGGCGGATCCATCTGAAGCTCTCGCCCCTGCCCCGGTTCAGGACCCTGGGCGTGTGCCATTTCCGGTCCTTCCGCCAATCGATGGAAGCGCCGCAACACATAGTCAAACTGTCACCGACGGCGGTCGAGCTCGTGGATCGGACGATGATCGGCCTGGCGCGCGGCAACCCGGCGTACCGCGCGATCGTAGAGAGATTCGTCCGCGGCGATCCCGACGCGATCCTGCTGGTCGAGTTCGTCGGAGACGATCGCGATGGGCCTGCCGACAAGCTCGAGCGGCTCGCCGCACTCATGGCCGACCTCGGCCATCCGGGCAGCGTGATCCGGATCATCGACGCCGCACTCCAGCGGGACGTATGGGAGGTGAGAAAGGCCGGCCTCAACATCATGATGTCGATGAAAGGCGACAGCAAGCCCGTCTCCTTCATCGAGGATTGCGCGGTCCCTCTGGAAAACCTCGCCGAGTACACCGATTCGCTGACGCAGGTCTTCCGCAAACACGGCACCGAAGGCACCTGGTACGCGCACGCCTCGGTGGGAACGCTGCACGTGCGGCCGATACTCGACATGAAGAGAGACGGCGCGAAGAAAATGCGGGCGATCGCGGAAGAAGCCTGCGCGCTGGTGAAAAAATACAAGGGCGCCGCCTATTCGGGGGAGCACGGCGACGGCCTGGTGCGCTCGGAGTGGATAGCGCCGATCATCGGTGAACGGCTTGTGCGCGCGCTTGAGGAGATCAAGAACCTCTTCGATCCGAAGGGCCTCCTGAACCCGGGAAAGATCGTGCGGCCGTCGAAGCAGGACGACCGGACGCTGTTCCGGTTCAAGCCGGGATATGCGGCCGAGCGCCTGGACACCGTGCTCGACTGGAGCGAATGGAGCGCGCCGGGCGCCGCGAGCGAGGGCTTCGCGGCGGCGGTCGAGATGTGCAACAACAACGGGCACTGCCGCAAGTTCGACGCAGGTACGATGTGCCCGTCGTTTCGCGCGACCGGCGATGAGAAGCACGTCACGCGCGGGCGCGCGAATACGCTGCGCCTCGCGCTGGCGGGGCAGCTGGGCCCCGACGCCTTCACGTCCGGCGAAATGTTCGAGACGCTGGACCTGTGCGTGTCCTGCAAGGGATGCCGGCGCGAATGCCCGACCGGCGTGGACATGGCGAAGATGAAGATCGAGTTCCTTCATCACTATCACGCGCACCACGGCTATGCGATGAGGGACAAGTTGATCGCCTACCTTCCGCGCTATGGCCCTCTCGCCTCGCGCTTCCCGCGGACGGCGAACGCGGTGCAGAGGATGAGCAAGCGCGCTTTCGGCTTCGCAGCCCGGCGCTCCCTGCCGAAGTGGCGCCGCTCGTTCCTGAGCTCTCTGCGCCGATCGAGCAGCGACGGAAAGGCCGGCGAGGTCGTGCTCTTCGTCGACACGTTCAACAACTACTTCGAGCCGGAAAACGCGCGCGCCGCTCTCGCCGTGCTAGCCCGGGCGGGCTACGGCGTGCACATTGCGCGTGCTACGGATGGTTCGCGGCCGCTGTGCTGCGGCCGCACTTTCCTCGCGGCGGGAATGGTCGAGCAGGCGAAGGCCGAGGCGCGACGGGTGCTCGCCGCGCTCGAGCCCTACGTGGGACGCGGAGTCGATGTCGTCGGCCTCGAGCCTTCCTGCCTTCTCACCCTGCGCGACGAATTCAAGGCGATGCTTCCAGGCGGCGAGACCGACGCGCTCGCCGCGCAGGCGCTGCTCTTCGAGGAGTTCCTTGCGCTCGAGCACGAAGCCGGCCGCCTCGCGCTCAAGCTCAAGCCGCTCGCCGAAAAGCGCGCGCTCGTGCACGGCCACTGCCACCAGAAGGCTTTCGGCGCGATGCCCGCTGTGCAGCGGGCGCTCTCGCTCGTACCCGAGCTGAAGGTCGAGACGATCGAGTCCTCCTGCTGCGGCATGGCCGGAAGCTTCGGCTACGAGGCCCGGCACTACGCGGTCTCGATGAAAATGGCCGAGCTCGTGCTGCTTCCCAAGATCCGCACGGCGGGCGAGGACACGCTCCTCGTCGCCGACGGCACCAGTTGCCGCCATCAAATCGCCGACGGTGCGGCGAGAGAGGCCGTTCACGTCGCGCAAGTGCTGGCGCGCGCACTCGCCTAGATGAATCTCGAAGGCGCCGAAGCGGCGCTCGCGCTCGCGCCGATCGCTTTCGCGGCAGGTTTCATCCAGGGCCTCACGGGCTTCGGCTCCGCCCTCGTCTCGATTCCGCTCGCCACGTTCTTCGTCCCGCTTCCCTTCGCGCTCGCCGTGTTCGCGGTGGTGGACTTCGCGAACGGCCTGCGGCTGGGGCTGGAAAACCCGCGCAACGCGGTCCTCGGAGACATCGCGCGCATGGTTCCTCTCATGGTCGTGGGGATCGTCACGGGCACGACGCTCCTCGTCAACCTGCCGCGCAACGCCTCGCTCGTCGCGCTCGGGACCTTCGTCCTCGGCTACGCGATCTACAGCCTCTCGCGGCGCGGGCCCCCCGCGGCCGTCAGCCGGAACTGGGCGTTCCTCGCCGGGTTCTGCGGCGGCCTTTCGGGAACGCTCTTCGGGGCGGGCGGGCCGCCTTACGCGATCTATCTCTCCCACCGCTCGCTCACCAAGGAAAAATTCCGCGCGACCATGACCCTCACCACCATCTTCAGCATCGGGCTGCGGCTGGTCGCGTTCGCGGTGACGGGCTTGCTCGCGCAGGACGGGGTGTGGCTCGCCGCGGCCGCTGCGATCCCGGCCGGGCTCCTTGCGGTCTACATCGCTTCGCGGGTTTTCCGGGTGATCTCGCGAGAGATGGTGATGCGCGCGGTGGGGATCCTGCTGCTCGCGAGCGGCGCGTCGCTCATCGTGCGCGGGCTCGGCTGAACTGCGGAACCTGTCAGGCGGGGATATCGGGATCGAGCTGTCTCTCGATCCAGGAGATCTGGTCCTTGAGGAGCAGCTTGCGGCGCTTCATGCGGGTGAGGGCGAGCTGGTCGTGGGAGGGGTCGTCGGCGATGCGGTGAATTGCGGTGTCCAGGTCCCGGTGCTCGAGCTGCAGCTCGTGCAACCGCTGTCTCATCTGTGCCTGCATTCGTTCGTCCCTCGCTTCCACCATGGGGCACCGCTTTTATTTTAGACCTTTTGCGGCTTGCGCCAAGTCCAAACGAGCATGCCGATGCCGATTGCGATCATGGGTACCGACAGCCACTGGCCCATGGACAGGTTGAACGCAAGAAGCCCAAGAAAATCATCGGGCTCGCGAAAGTATTCGACCGTGAACCGCAGTGTTCCGTAGCCCAGGAGAAACGCGCCCGACACCGCCGCCGTAGGCCTCGGCTTCGAAGAATAGACCCACAAGATGACGAAGAGGAGCACCCCCTCGAGCCCGAACTGATACAGCTGCGAGGGATGGCGCGGGAGGGGCCCCGCGCCGCGGAACAGCATTCCCCAGGGCACATCGGTGACCCGGCCGTACAGTTCGCCGTTGATGAAATTGCCCAGCCGCACCGCGGCGAACGCGAGCGGTGCCAGGGGCGCAAAGAAATCCGTGATCTCGATCCAGCGCAAGTCCTGCTTTCGCGCGACCCACCAGATCGCGAGCAGCACACCGAGGAACCCTCCGTGAAAGGACATGCCGCCGTGCCACACCGCGAACACCTCCAGCGGATGGGAGAAGTAATACGCCGGCTTGTAGAAGAGCACGTATCCGAGCCTGCCGCCGAGCACCACGCCGAGCACGCAGAAGAACAGCAGGTCGTCCAGCACCGCGACCGTGACGCGCCCCGCCATCGCGCGCGCGATGCGCAGGCGCCCGAGCCAGTAGGACAACGCGAAGCCGACGAGATACGTGATTCCGTACCAGCGGATCGCGATCGGGCCGAGCGAGATCGCGACCGGGTCGAAGTTCGGATGGACGAGCATAGAGGGCGGCGCTCTTTCAAGTAAAATGCAGCCGAAGCGTAACTGATTTTCTGCATTCGGAGTTTTTTCCATGTCCGACAACTGGAGAAGCAGGATCATCACCCAGGGCGCGGCGCGCTCTCCGAACCGCGCGATGCTGCGCGCGGTCGGCTTCGGAGACGGAGATTTCCAGAAAGCGATCGTCGGCGTCGCCAACGGACACTCGACCATGAATCCCTGCAACGCCGGAATCCAGCCGCTCGTCGACCGCGCGGCTGCGGCGGTGAAGGCGGCGGGCGCGATGCCGCAGGTGTTCGGCTTTCCCACGGTGACGGACGGCATCGGCATGGGCACCGAAGGCATGAAGTACTCGCTCGTCTCGCGCGAGGTGATCGCCGACTCGATCGAGACCGCGGTGAACGGCCAGCTGATGGACGGCGTCCTCTGCGTCGGCGGCTGCGACAAGAACATGCCCGGGGCGATGATGGGGATGGCGCGAATCGACGTGCCCGGCATCTTCGTGTACGCCGGAACCATCAAGCCGGGATTCTGGAAGGGGCAGAAGCTCACCATCGTCTCGCCCTTCGAGGCGGTGGGCGCGCTCGCCGCCGGGAAGATCTCGCAGGAGGATTTCGACGGCATCGAGAAGAACGCCTGCCCTTCGGTGGGCGCCTGCGGCGGGCAGTACACCGCGAACACCATGTCTTCCTCGTTCGAGGCGCTCGGCATGAGTCTCCTCGGCTCCTCGCAAATGGCCTCGCCCGATCCCGAGAAGGCGGACTCCGCGGGGGAATCGGCGAAGGTCCTCGTAGCCGCGATCCGGAAAAACATTCGTCCGCGCGACATCATCACGCGCAAATCGATCGAGAACGCGGTCGCGATGGTCATGGCCACGGGCGGTTCCACCAACGCGGTGCTGCACTATCTCGCGATCGCGTCCGCCGCAGGCGTCAAATGGAGCATCGACGATTTCGAGCGCATTAGGCGTCGCGTGCCGGTGCTGTGCAACCTGAAGCCTTCGGGCCCGTACGTCGCCACGGATTTTCACGCTGCGGGCGGCGTGCCGCAGGTGCTGAGGATGCTCCTCGCGCACGGCCTGGCGCACGGCGAATGCATGACGATCACGGGCCGCACGCTCGCCGAAGAGCTCGCGAACGTGCCCGAGGAGCCCAGAGCCGGCCAAGACGTCATCCGCCCCTGGAACAAGCCCGTGTATGCGCAAGGGCACCTCGCGATCCTCAAGGGAAACCTCGCGACCGAAGGCTGCGTCGCCAAGATCACGGGGCTCAAGCAGACCTCGATCACGGGCCCGGCGCGCGTGTTCGATTCGGAGCCGGCGGCGATGACCGCGATCCTCGCGAGGAAGATCAAGGCCGGCGACGTGATCGTGATCCGCTACGAAGGACCCAAGGGCGGCCCCGGCATGCAGGAGATGCTGGCGCCTACTTCCGCGCTCATCGGCCAGGGCCTCGGCGAATCGGTGGGCCTCGTCACCGACGGACGCTTCTCCGGCGGCACCTGGGGCATGGTCGTGGGGCATGTCGCGCCGGAAGCCTACGTGGGCGGAACGATCGCGCTGGTGAAGGAAGGCGACTCGATCACGATCGACGCGAAGAAGCGCCTTATCCGGCTGAACGTCTCCGCGAAGGAACTGGCGGCGCGGAAGAAGAAGTGGAAGCAGCCCAAGCCTCGCTATACGCGCGGCCTCCTCGCGAAATACATGAAGCTCGTGTCCACCGCAAGCAAGGGCGCCATCACCGACGGCTGATCAGTAGCGCACGGGACTGTCCATGAAGCTCTGCGGCGGGCTGCGGCCGACGAGCGACTCCAGCAGGATCAGCTCGCTGTCGGTGTGGTTGGCGACGCCCGCCGGGACGATGGCTCGCTTGCGACCGTCCCCGTAGATGTAGCGCGGCGATTCATGGTGGCGCGTGCTGTAGGACTCGCGCGCCCCGCCCATCGTCGCGGCGACCTCCGCCGTGCCGTAGCACAGGCAGAAGTAAGTGCGCGCTGTTTCGGCCTCCGTGTAGGCGCCCGTGCCGCGGATGCCGATGCTCGCAGTGACGGTCACCAGGCGCCGCTCGCGGCCCGAGCCGAACACGCCGAGCAGCTTGCCCGTGACCAGTTGCAGCGCGCTCACGAGCACGCCGCTTCCGATCAGCTCCGCGCGGCTGTCTCCGCGCATGAGAAACGCGTCCTGCCCCACCACGAACGTGGCGAGCGCGCCGTTCGCGAGCACGATGGTATCCCCCGGGCGCACGAGGGTCCCCACCTCGGCGGGCTTGCCGTTGATCCTCATGTCCCCCTGAACGGTTCGCACGCCCTGCTTCGCGGAGGCTTGCGCGAGCGCGCGCCCAAGAGCCGCAGGCAAACCGATCCCGGCGGCGAGCGTGAGCAGTGCGCGGCGGCGTTGAATGTGCATGCGGGCAAGTCTACACTGACGAAACTCCCAGCAGTCCTCTGTCATGCCCAATCGCCTCGCGCAGGAAACCAGTCCCTATCTCCAGCAGCACGCGGGGAATCCCGTCGACTGGCACGCCTGGGGAGAAGAAGCCCTCAGACGCGCGCGCGAGGAGGACAAGCCGATCCTCCTCTCGGTCGGGTACTCCGCCTGCCACTGGTGCCACGTGATGGCGCACGAGTCCTTCGAGGACCCGGCGGTGGCCGAGGTGATGAATCGCCTGTTCGTCAACGTCAAGGTGGACCGCGAGGAACGCCCGGATCTCGATCAGATCTATCAGCTCGCACACCAGATGCTCGCCCAGCGGCCGGGAGGCTGGCCGCTCACCATGTTCCTCACGCCCGACGGCTCGCCTTTTTTCGGCGGCACTTATTTCCCCAAGGAGCCGCGCTACAACCTGCCGGGATTCCCGCAGCTGCTCGAGCGCGTCGAGCGGATCTACCGCGAGCACCGCGATGACATCGGGCGCCAGAACGAGACGATTCTCGCCACCTTCGAAAGCATGCAACCCGGCGCGCCCGCGCACCACTCGGAGCTGTCGGCGGCGCCGATAGCCGCGGCCTTGCGCAGCTTGAAGACCAGTTTCGACTCGCGCTACGGCGGTTTCGGCGGGGCGCCGAAGTTTCCGCACCCGGCGGATTTCGAATTCTGCCTACGCCGCTCTTCCGCGGCCGGCGACGGCGCGGCCGAGCGGGTCGCCACGTACACGCTCGAGCGCATGGCGCTCGGGGGGATTTACGACCAGATCGGGGGCGGGTTCTCGCGCTACAGCGTGGATGCGCAGTGGCAGATCCCGCATTTCGAAAAAATGCTCTACGACAACGGCCCGCTGCTGCGCCTGTATTGCGACGCGTGGACCGTGACGAAAAACCCGCTGTTCGCGCGTGTGGCCGATGAGACCGCGGGGTGGGTGATGCGCGAGATGCAGTCTCCCGAAGGCGGCTACTATTCTTCGCTCGATGCCGACTCCGAGCACGAGGAGGGCAAGTTCTACGTGTGGACGCCCGGGGAAGTGCAGGCGCTGGTTTCGCAGGACGAATACGCGGTGCTCGCGCCGCATTACGCACTGGACGGCCCTCCTAACTTCGAGAATGCGCACTGGCACCTGAACGTCGTGCGGACCCTCGCCGCCGTCGCCGAATCGCTCGGAAAAAGCGAAGACGAGTGCGCCCGCCTGCTCGACTCGGGAAGAAAAAAGCTCCTTGCGGCGAGGGACAAGCGCGCGCGCCCGGGGCGCGACGAGAAAGTGCTGGTGAGTTGGAACGCGCTCATGATCGCCGGGATGACGCGCGCGGCGGCGGTGTTCGGCCGCGGCGACTGGCTGGCTTCCGCGAAGCGGGCGCTCGGTTTCATCCGCGGCACAATGTGGAAGAACGGGCGGCTGTTCGCCACGTACAAGGATGCTCAGGCACACCTCAACGCCTATCTGGACGACTACGCCTATCTCCTCGCCGCGCTCCTGGAGCTCCTGCAGGCGGAATTCGACCCGGGCATGCTCGCATTTGCCGAGGACCTCGCCGAAGTGCTGCTCGAGCAGTTCGAGGACAAGGCGAACGGCGGGTTCTTCTTCACCAGCCACGATCACGAGCGGCTGATCCACCGCCCCAAGCCCGGCTACGACAACGCCACGCCTTCGGGGAACGGCGTGGCGGCGTTCGCCCTGCAACGCCTGCACCTTCTAACCGGCGAGGCGCGCTACGCGCTCGCCGCCGAGCGCACGCTCGCGCAGTTTAATTCCCCGGTGAGCGAGCAGCCGGTGGGGCACGCGAGCTTGCTCATCGCGCTGGAGGAGCACCAGCGGCCGACGCGCACCGTGATTCTGCGCGGGCCGTCGGCGGAGCTGCCGCGCTGGAGGAGCGCGCTCGCGCAACGCTACCTGCCGCACACCATGGTGATCGCGGCGGGGACGGAGCTGCGCGACCTGCCCCCGGTCCTCGCCAAGCCTGCAGGAGTCGAGGTCAACGCCTGGGTGTGCGAGGGCGTTACCTGCCTTGCGCCCGTCGATCGCGTCGAAGACCTGCTCGAACAGGTATCCAAGCCGCAGGAAATGCAGTAGCATTTGCGCAGAATTTTTTTACCCTCCCGGAGAATTTCATGAAACCTCTAGTGCTATCCGCAGCCGCCGCATTCACCGCATCGTTCACAGCGGCGAGCGGCCCCCTCTTCGCCGCCGACGCGCAGGAGCTCTTGAAGGAAAAAGCCTGCCTGAGCTGCCATACGGTCGACAAGAAACTGGTCGGCCCCGCGTACAAGGAAGTGGCGGCCAAGTACAAGTCCAGAAAGGACGCCGAGGCCTATCTTACGAAGAAGATCAAGGAAGGCTCGACCGGCGTGTGGGGTCCCATCCCGATGCCGCCGAACGGGACCGTCGGCGACGACGATGCAAAGACTCTGGCGAAGTACATTCTGACGATCAAGTAGGCAAAACCCACCGGAGGCTGCCATGATCCGCTCCCATTTCGGCGTTCTCGCGATTGCGGCCATGGTTGGCGTTAGCGCCTGCGGCGAAGACAAGAAGGCGCAGGCTCCCGCGACCCTCACGATCGCGATCGGCAGCGTGGCTCCGCTCACCGGCGGCATCGCTCACCTCGGCAAGGACAACGAGAACGGCGCGCGCCTCGCGGTGGAGGAAGCCAACGCGGCAAAAATCAGGATCGGCGGCAAGGAAACCGCGTTCGAATTGCTGGCAGAGGACGATCAGGAAGACGCCAAGGTTGGCAATACCGTGGCGCAAAAGCTGGTGGACGCGAAAGTCGCCGGCGTCGTCGGTCACCTCAATTCCGGCACCTCGATTCCGGCGTCCAACATCTATAGCGGCGCGAATATCCCGATGATAACCGGCTCCGCGACCAATCCTGAACTTACGGAGCGGGGTCTGAAGGGTGTCTTCCGCGTCGTCGGTCGCGACGACCAGCAAGGCCCGGCGGTCGCGAATTATCTGGTCGCCAACACCAAACCAAAGGTCGTGGCGATCATCGACGATGCGACCGCCTACGGCAAAGGTCTGGCGAACGAAGTCGAAAAGACGCTCACGGCCGCCGGGGTGAAAGTGCTGGCGCGAGAGCAGGGCACGAACAAGACGGTGGACTGGAAGGCGGTCCTCACGAAGTTGAAGGGCCGTGCCCCGGACGCGGTGTTCTACGGTGGAATGGATTCCACCGCCGGTCCCCTGCTCAAGCAGGGCAAGGAGCTCGGGGTCAAGGCTGTGTTCTCTTTCGGCGACGGAGCCTGCACCGACAAGATGGGTGAGTTCGCCGGCAGCGCCGCCGACGGCTTGTTGTGCTCGCAGGCGGGAATCCCGCCGCAAGCGGCATCGAAGAAATTCCTCGACGCTTACAAGAAGCGCTTCAATACCGACCCGATCCTCTACGCGCCGTTCACGTACGATGCCGCCAACCTGCTGATCGAGGCGATGAAACAGGCCAACTCGGCCGACCCGGCGAGATATCTGCCCGTTCTGCAGAAAATCGATTTCGCGGGCGCGACGGGCAGGATTTCCTTCGATGAAAAAGGCGACCGCAAGGACGCCGAAATGACCATCTTCACCATGAAGGGCGGCAAGCTCCTGCCGATCGCCATCATCAAGAGCGGCAAGACCGTCAAGTACGAAGATTTCGTGGCGCAATCCACGGCGCCCGCGGCAGATGTCGCCAAGAAGTAAGCGCTCTTGAAGGGAATTTCCAAAGACGGCACCTGCGGGTGCCGTTTTCGTTGATGGGTGTTGCGCAGGCGTGGACATTTTCATCCAGCAAGTGATCAACGGCCTGACGCTCGGGGCGGTCTATGCCATGGTCGCGCTCGGCTATACCATGGTGTACGGCATCATCCAGCTCATCAACTTCGCCCATGGCGAGGTCGTGATGATCGGCGCGATGGTCGCCTTCTCGGTCATCGGCGCGCTCGCGCCCTCCGGCCTGCCGCCGCTCGCCATCGTCCTCGTCGCAGCCGGGTGCGCGATCCCGGTGTGCATGCTGGTCGGGTACGCGATGGAACGGCTCGCCTACCGTCCTTTGCGCGGAGCGCCCCGCCTGGCGCCGCTCATCACCGCGATCGGCGTGTCGATCATCCTGCAGCACCTGGCGATGATGATCTGGAGCCGCAACCCGCTCGCCTTTCCGCAGATCATCAAGGTGGAGTCGTACCACTTTGCGGGGGCCACCATCACCAGCGTGCAGATCGCCATTCTGGCGATCTCGCTCGCGATGATGGCGGGACTCGCGGCGCTGGTGTATCGCACGCGCCTCGGCACGGCGATGAGGGCAACCGCGCACAACCCGCAGGTGGCGGGACTCATGGGCATCGACGCGAACCGCATCATCGCCCTGACTTTCGTCATCGGCGCGGCCCTCGCCGCGGTGGCGGGAGTCATGGTGGCGAGCTATTACGGCATCGCTCACTACGCCATGGGCTCGCAGCTGGGCCTGAAAGCGTTCTGCGCGGCGGTGCTGGGCGGCATCGGCAACATACCGGGAGCGATGCTCGGCGGGGTGCTGCTCGGCGTGGTCGAAGCGCTCGGCGCCGGCTACATCGGCGACCTCACCGGAAATGTGTTCGGTTCGAATTACCAGGATGTGTTCGCGTTCATCGTGCTGATCGCGGTGCTGGTGCTGCGGCCTTCGGGGCTGCTCGGCGAGCGGGTCGGGGACCGGGCGTGACCGGATCGATCGCACGCTTGAAGCGGCATCCCGCGGCGCCGTGGGCAGGCGCGGCGATCGTGGCGCTCGCGCTGCTCGCGCTGCCGTTCGCTCTCGCGGCCGTCGGCACGGCCTGGGTGCGGATCACGAATCTTGCGATTCTGTTCGTGTTCCTGTCGCTCGGCCTGAACATCGTGGTCGGCTTCGCAGGCCTCCTCGATCTCGGTTACGTCGCCTTCTACGCGGTCGGCGCGTACGTCTACGCGCTCCTCGCCTCGCCGCACTTCGGCATCCACTGGCCGTTCTGGGCGATCCTGCCGCTCGGGGCCGCGGTGGCCGCGCTCTTCGGAGTGCTGATCGGAGCCCCCACGCTCAAGCTGCGCGGCGACTATCTCGCCATCGTGACGCTCGGCTTCGGCGAGATCGTGCGGATCTTCCTGAACAACCTGTCCCAGCCCGTCAACATCACCAACGGCCCGCAGGGGATCGCGCGCATCGATCCGTTCCGGCTGGGCGGGATCGATTTCTCCAAGTCCGACAACTTCCTCGGCCTCAGTTTCAGCGGGCCGATCAAGTACTACTACCTGCTGCTCGCGGTGCTGCTCGCGGTGATCTTCATCAACGTGCGGCTCCAGAACTCGCGCATCGGACGAGCCTGGGAGGCGATCCGCGAAGACGAGATCGCCGCGCGCGCAATGGGCATCGACACCACGCGCGTGAAGCTGCTCGCTTTCTCCATGGGCGCCACCTTCGGCGGCGTCGCGGGCGGCATGTTCTCCGCGATCCAGGGATTTGTTTCGCCGGAGAGTTTCGTGCTGGTCGAATCCATCATGGTGGTTTCCATGGTCGTGCTCGGCGGCATGGGAAACGTCTGGGGCGTGATCCTCGGCGCGGTGCTGCTCTCCTTCGTTCCTGAGATCCTGCGGTTCACGGTCGAGCCCGCGCAAAAACAGCTCTTCGGCCGGATGATCATCGAGCCGGAGGTTATCCGCATGCTGATCTTCGGATTCGCCCTCGTGCTCGTCATGACGCTGCGTCCGGGCGGCTTGTGGCCGTCCACGGTGCGCAAGCGCGAGCTCGCGGAGCGACGGCCGTGAGCGTGCTGCTCGAGGCCGAACACGTCAGCAAGCGCTTCGGCGGTGTCGAGGCGCTCATCGACCTCAGCTTCTCGATTTCGCGCGGGCAGATCTTCGGGCTCATCGGCCCGAACGGCGCCGGGAAAACCACGCTGTTCAACCTGCTCACCGGACTCTACCCCGCCGACCGCGGCCGCTTTCTTCTCGACGGAAGAGATCTCGCCGGGCTCAAGCCCGACAGGATCGCTGCGCGGGGCATCGGCCGCACTTTCCAGAACATCCGGCTCTTCGCCAATCTGTCCGCTCTCGAAAATGTCATGATCGGCCGCCACGTGCGCACGCATGCGGGCGTTCTCGGCGCCGTGCTGCGCGATCCGGCGACGCGCGCCGAGGAAGCGGCAATCGAGCGGCGCGCGGCGGAGCTGCTCGACTACGTCGGCATCCGCGCCCGGGCGAACGATCCGGCCGGGAGCCTTGCCTACGGCGATCAGCGGCGCCTGGAGATCGCGCGCGCGCTCGCAACCGACCCTGTCTTGCTCGCGCTGGACGAGCCCGCGGCGGGAATGAATGCTTCGGAGACCCAGGGGCTCCGGGCGCTGCTCGAGCGCATCCGCGGGGACGGAACGACGCTGGTCCTCATCGAGCACGACATGCGCGTGGTCATGAACGTATGCGACCGCGTTCTGGTCCTCGACTACGGCAAGCGCATCGCGGAGGGCGTCCCCGCCGAAGTGCAGCGCGATCCGAAGGTGATCGAGGCATACCTGGGAACGGCTGTCGCATGAGCCTCCTTGAAATTCGCGGCCTGGAGGTCCGTTACGGCGGGATCCGCGCCGTGAAAGGCATCGACCTGGAAGTCGGCGCGGGTGAGATGGTGTGTCTCATCGGCGCAAACGGTGCAGGAAAATCCTCGACGCTGCGTGCGATCTCGGGCCTCGTGCCGACGGCGCCGGGCGCGGTGCGCTTCGACGGCGGCGATTTCGCCGGCATTCCCGCTTTCCGGCGCGCGCGCGCGGGGCTCGTCATGGTGCCCGAGGGACGCGGCGTGTTCGCGCGGTTGAGCGTCGAGGAAAATCTCGCGATGGGTGCATACGTGCGCGCTGACGCCGAAGTCCAGCCGGACCGCGCCCGGGTGTTCGAGATTTTCCCTCGGCTTGCGGAACGGAGCCGCCAGACCGCGGGCACCCTGTCCGGCGGCGAGCAGCAGATGCTCGCCATCGGGCGCGCTCTCATGAGCCGCCCCAAGCTCCTCGCGCTGGATGAGCCGAGCATGGGGCTCGCCCCGATCGCCGCGCAGAAGATCCTGCAGGTGATCCGCGACATCAACCGCAGCGGCGTCACTGTGCTGCTGGTGGAGCAGAACGCCCGAAGCGCGCTCGCGCTGGCGCACCGCGCCTACGTCATGGAAAGCGGGGAGATCACGCTCTCGGGAGAAGCGCGAGCCTTGCTCGCCGACCCGCGCGTGCGCGAAGCCTATCTCGGCGAGGCGGCTGGGTAGCTCGGCGCTAAGGCGCCTTGTCCGCGGCGGTGGTGAAGGAATCCGCGAAAAACTCGTTTTCGGGCAGCCGGCATCTCTGGATGAAATCGCGCCGCGCGGAATCGACCATGATTGGAACCCCGCAGGCGTACACCTGGTGGCCGGAAAGGTCGGATAGGTCCTCCATCACCGCGCGGTGTACGAATCCGGTCCGCCCGTCCCAGCGGTCTTCAGCCAAAGCGTCGGAAATGACCGGGACGTACTTAAATCCCGAATGCTCGGCGGCCCAGCGTTCGGGCAGTGCGTCGAGATAGAGGTCTTTCGGCCGTCGCGCTCCCCAGTAGAGCGTCATCGGCCTGGGAATGCCTTTCCTGAGCGCAGCCTCGATGAGCGCCTTGATCGGCGCAAAACCGGTGCCGGAGGCAACGAGCACGATGGGCTTGGCGGACTCCTCGCGCAGGAAGAATGTTCCGAACGGCCCTTCGAGGCGCAGGATATCGCGCTCCTTCATGGTCTGGAACACGTGGTCGGTGAACGCGCCGCCCGGCACGTGCCGCACGTGCAGCTGAACGTACTCGTCGTCGTGCGGCGCGTTGGCCATGGAAAAGCTTCGCCGCGTGCCGTCCTTCAAGAGGATGTCGATGTACTGGCCGGGGAGGAACATCAGGCGCTCGTTCGCGGGGAGCTTCAGGTAGACGATCATGGCGTCGTCCGCGGCGCGCTCCAGCTTCTGCACGCGCGCGGGGAGCTTCCTGACCTGGATATCGCCCGCCTTGCGCACTTCGCGGGCCTCGATCGCCACGTCCGACAGGGGCTTCGCTTGGCAGAAGAGCGCGTAGCCCTGGGCGCGCTCCTGTGCGGTGAGCGCCTTTTCCGAGTAACGGCCGTAGTCGATGCTGCCATCGACGAGCTTCCCCTTGCAGCTGCCGCAGGCGCCGTCGCGGCAGCCGTATGGGAGCACGAGGCCTGCATCGAGCGCCGATTGGAGGATCGTCGAGCCGTCCCGCGCCGGAAACCGGTGGTCGGTGTTGCGTATCGTGACCTGATGCGTCATCGGTGCGCGGGGTAGAATCCGTTCGTGGAAAATCTGCTCATCGTCGGTTGCGGTGACGTCGCGCGCCGCGCTCTGCCGGAATTGCAGCGTCGCTATCGCGTGACGGCTCTGGTGCGCTCGCCCGATCCCGCGATCGATGCAGCCGGGGTCGGGCAAATCGCGGGCGATCTCGACGATGCCGCCTCGCTCGCGCCGCTAGTCGGCTGCGCCGAGCGCATCGCGCATCTCGCGCCGCCCTCCGCAGGCGGAACGCTCGATACTCGTATGCGCAGCCTGCTTGCAGCTCTCGCGCCGCGCGGACGCGGCGCCATGTTACCACGGAGATTCGTGTACCTTTCCACGAGCGGGGTATACGGCGATTGTGCGGGTGAATGGGTCGACGAGACCCGCCCACCCAATCCGCGAACCGAACGCGCCATGCGGCGCCTGGACGCCGAGCGGGCGCTCGGTGATTGGGGCGAACGCAACCAGGTCGAGATCGCGATCCTGCGCGTGCCGGGGATTTATGCCTCCGATCGTCTGCCGCTCGAGCGCCTGGCGCGTGGTACTCCGGCCCTTCGGCCGGAGGAGGACGTCTACACCAATCACATCCATGCCGACGATCTCGCCGGAATCCTCGTCGCCGCGCTCGAATCGACGGGCGCGCGCGGTGTCTACAATGCGAGCGACGACGGCCCGACGAAGATGGGCGAATTTTTCGACCTCGTGGCCGACCGCAGCGGGCTGGCTCGGCCCCCGCGCGTCTCGCGCGAGGAAGCCGCGCGCCTGCTGCCCCCGGAACTGCTTTCTTTCATGAGCGAATCGCGACGCCTTTCCAACCGGCGCATGAAGACGCAGCTCGGCGTGCGACTGCGCTATTCCACCGTGCGAGACGGCATTCCCCGGATCAGGGAGGCCGCATGAAGGCCGCGGAGGCCTATCTCGTCATCACCAATCTGCCCGACCGCGGCAGCGCGGCGAAGCTCGCGCACGAGCTCGTGGAAAAGCGCCTCGCCGCGTGCATCAACATCCTGTCGCCGTGCCGCTCGATCTATCGCTGGAAAGGCAAGACCGAGGACGCCGAGGAATTCCCGATGCTCATCAAGACCACCGGCGGCCGCTACGCCGAGCTCGAAGAGGCGATCCGCTCGGGTCATCCCTACGAACTTCCGGAGATCATCGCGGTCCGATTGAGGGGGGGATTGCCCGCGTACCTCGATTGGATCGATTCGGAAACGCGGCCGGCTTAGCTCATGCACCGACTTCTGCTCATCTTGCTGTTGCTGCTCGCTGCGCTGCCGCCCGCGCGTGCGGCGGGCGCCGACGATCTGCTCGAGCCGGACAAGGCATTCCGCTTTTCCGCCCGCGCTATCGACGCGCGGACCGTGGAAGTCCGCTATGGAATAGCCGAAGGCTACTACCTCTATCGCGAGCGCTTCCGTTTTGCAGCCGAGCCCGCTTCGGTAGCACTGGGCCAAGCTCAGTTTCCGAAGGGGGAGATCCACGAGGACAAGTTCCTCGGCAAACAGGAAACCTACCGCAAGGAAGTGCGCATACGCCTACCGGTCGAGGCGGCTGGCGCCGAGCGCATGAAGCTCCAGGTCACCTCGCAAGGCTGTGCCGATCTGGGCGTGTGCTATGTTCCGCAGGTGCAAAGCGCCGACCTTCGCCTTGCGTCGCTGGGCGGCTCGCGCTCGTCGATCTTCAAGGAAAACGAGCCGTTTACTTCTTCACCGGAACGCGTGACCGCGGCGAGCGAGGACGTGCGTTTCGCGGGTGTCCTGGAATCCGGCCGGCTCTGGCTGGTCATGGCGGTGTTTTTCGGCGCCGGGCTTCTGCTCACCTTTACCCCTTGTGTCCTGCCGATGATCCCGATCCTGTCCGGAATCATCGTAGGCGAAGGCCGCAAAGTGACGCGCTGGCGCGCCGCGCTCGTCTCGATCGCTTACGTCCTCGGCATGGCGGTGACTTACACCGCCATCGGAATTGGCGCGGCGTTTTCCGGGAACCTGTTCTCCGCGGCGCTGCAGAACGCTTGGGTGCTGGGAGCGTTCGCGGCCGTCTTCGTGGGACTTGCGCTGTCCATGTTCGGCTTGTACGAGCTGCGGTTGCCTTCAAGCTGGCAGATGCGGCTCACCGCGGCGAGCAACCGGTTGGGGGGCGGGGACTGGGGCGCCGTGGTGCTGATGGGGGTGCTCTCGGCCGCGATCGTCTCCCCTTGCGTCGCCGCACCTCTTGCCGGGGCGCTGCTCTATATCGGCCAGACGCGCGATGTCTTGCTCGGCGGAACGGCGCTGTTCTCGATGGCGATCGGGATGGGCGTGCCGCTGGTCCTGGTAGGGGTGTCCGAGGGCGTGCTCCTGCCGCGGGCCGGCCAATGGATGCATGCGGTCCGGCAGTTTTTCGGAGTGCTCCTCCTCGCGGTTGCGATCTGGATCATCAGCCCGGTTATTCCGGCGGCGGTGCAGATGCTGCTGTGGGCGGCAGTGCTGGTCGGATCGGGGGTGTTCTTGGGCGCGCTCGAGCCCGCTCCCCAAGGCGCCAGCGGATGGAGGCGGTTATCGAAGGCGGTCGGCATCCTCGCGCTGCTTGCCGGGGCCGCGCAAGGCATCGGTGCCCTCTCGGGGGCGCGCGATCCCCTGCGACCTCTTGCCGGCCTTTTCGCGCAATCGCCGGAGGCGTCGCTGCGCTTCGAGACGGTCCGGACGCTCGCCGATCTGGATGCGCGTCTGAAGACGGCCGACAAAGCGGTGATGCTCGATTTCTACGCAGACTGGTGCGTGTCGTGCAAGGAAATGGAGCGCTTCACCTTCAGCGATCCGCGAGTTCAGGCGCGTTTGGCCGGGATGACGCTGCTGCGCGCGGACGTCACTGCCAACAACGCGGAGGACAAGGTGCTTCTAAAGCGCTATCGGCTGTTCGGGCCGCCGGGGATCGTCTTCTTCGACGCGAGCGGGCGGGAAATCGAAGGCCTGCGCGTGATCGGCTATCAGTCGCCGGATAAATTCATCCAGTCGCTCGATCTGGCACTGCGCTAGCGGACTAGCCCTTTTCCTTCAACCATCCCGCCGCATCGAGCGCGAAGTAGGTCAGGATGCCGTCGGCGCCGGCGCGCTTGAATGCGACGAGCGCTTCCATCACGCACTGCTTCTCGGCGAGCCATCCGTTCTTGAACGCCGCTTTCAGCATCGCGTACTCCCCGCTCACCTGATAGACGTAGGTCGGCGCTTTGAATTCGTCCTTGACCCGGCGCACGATATCGAGATAGGGCATGCCCGGCTTCACCATCACCATGTCGGCGCCTTCTTGCAGATCCAGCCCCACTTCCCGAAGGGCCTCGTCGCTGTTGGCGGGGTCCATCTGGTAGGTGAACTTGTTGCCCTTGCCCAGACTGGCCGCCGACCCGACCGCATCGCGGAAGGGTCCGTAGAATCCCGAAGCGTACTTGGCCGAATACGCCATGATGCGCGTGTGGATGAATTCTTTCTCCTCCAGCGCGGTCCGGATGCGCCCGATGCGGCCGTCCATCATGTCCGAAGGTGCGACGATGTCCACGCCCGCCGCCGCTTGAACGAGCGCCTGCTCCTCGAGTACGGCGAGCGTGTCGTCGTTGAGGATGGTGCCGCGGGAATCGATCAGCCCGTCTTGCCCGTGATCGGTATAGGGATCGAGCGCGACATCGGTCATGATGCCGAGCTCGGGAAAGCGTTTTTTCAGCGCTCCGACGACGCGCGGGATCAGTCCGTCGGGATTCGTTGCTTCCTTGCCATCGGGGGTTTTGAGCGACGGTTCGATGGCCGGGAAGAGCGCCATCACCGGCACACCGAGCTTCAGACATCGCTCGGCCACCGCGGTGAGCTTGTCCGCCGTGTAACGCGACACCCCGGGCATGGATGGAACGGCCTGGGTGCGGCCCTTGCCCTCGATCACGAAGACCGGGTAGATCAGGTCGTCGGGGCCGAGCACGTGCTCGCGCATCAGGCGGCGCGAGAACTCATCGCGCCGCATGCGGCGCATGCGCACCGCGGGGAAGTTTCCGTACACCTGCATGATCGCTCCTTTTCTCCAGGCGGATCAGTCGCTTATATTTTGGTAGGCGCGCCGCGGGAACCTTTCCCTTCGCGAGGACTCCCATGCTGTAGGCGACTTCGGTCGTCTCCCGCTTCTCCTCCCTGAGCGGGATGCCTTAAACCTTAAGGCATTTTGCCCCGGGCTGATTTCCCCTTTTGGCCCGGGGGCTTTTATTTCTCCACCCCCGGTCTTGCCGGGGGTTTTCATTCGGCTCTCGGCCAAGGGCCACCCCCAAGGCCCCTGGCGCGCGTGCGTCCAGCCACCCTAGCAGCACCGCCGCGGCCTGCTCCAGGCCGGATCTCTTGAGACTCGAGAACAACTGCACCGAAGCATTGGGTGCGAGCACCGCAAGTTCCGCTTCGACTCGGCGCAGGATTTTCTGCGCAGCTTCCCGGGACAGTTTATCCGCTTTGGTGAGCAGCACATGCACCGGTTTCCCCGTGGGACGAAACCATCCGAGCATGCGTTGATCGAGCTCGGTCAGCGCCTGCCGCACGTCCATCACTACGGTCAGCCCGCACAGCGGTGCGCGCGTCTGGAGATAGCCGCCCAGCAGTCTTTCCCAGGGCGCGCGCGTCGCCTCGGGAACCCGGGCGTAGCCGTAGCCAGGTAGATCCACGAAGAATCGCTCCCCGCCCAACGCGTAGTAATTGATGAGTCGAGTGCGTCCGGGAGTCTTGCTCACGAACGCCAATTGACTCCCCGTCAGCGCGTTGATGGCGCTTGATTTGCCCGTGTTCGATCGACCGACGAAAGCGATTTCACCGACGCTCGCCGGAGCGTCCGCTAGCGAGGCAACGCTTTTGAAGAAGCAAGCACTGCGGAAGAGTGACATGAGTCGGGGCAACCGGTTTTGCTAGAATATCAGCCTTTTGAGCGAAGGCTCGCGGAGGAAAAAAGGCATGAAACGAGCGTTGGCGCTTTTGAGCTTTGCGATTTGCGCCGGCCCGCTTGCCGCCGCGGAGCCCGCGGCCAAAGCTGATTCCGCCAAGGGCCAAAGCATCGCCAACAAGGTTTGCGCGGCTTGCCACGGTGCCGACGGCAACAGCCCGACTCCCGCCAATCCGAAGCTGGCCAGCCAAGTGCCCGAATACCTGCAGAAGCAACTCGCCAATTTCAAGCCCGCTGCAGAAAACAGGGCCGAGCGGGAAAACCCGATCATGGGCGGCATGGTTGCCAACCTCTCCGCCGGAGACATGCGCGATGTGGCGGCGTATTACGCCGCGCAACGTGCCATGCCGGGCGTGTTGAAAAACCAGGAAGCGCTCGCGCTCGGTCGAAAAATCTGGCGCGGCGGCGACGTGACCAAGGGCCTTCCTGCGTGTGCTGCCTGCCACGGCGCGAGCGGGGCCGGTCTGCCTGCGCAATACCCGCGCCTCGCAGGGCAGTACGCCGAGTACACCGAAGCGCAGCTGAAAGCGTTTCGCTCGGGTGAACGCAGGAACGACGCGAACAAGATGATGCAAGCGATCGCTGCAAGGATGAGCGATCCTGAAATTCGCGCGGTGGCCGATTACATCGCCGGCCTCCGCGGGTGATCCTCGCGTTGCAATGACCTGAGTCGAGGGTGGCGGAGCCACCCTCTTTCATTTCCCGCCCTCCGAAAACGCGCCTCCCGAACTGGAATAGCGGGGGCTGGCCTCGTGTTTACCCAGGCCGCGCCCGGTAGAATTCCACGGAGGCTGCCGCAACCTGCGGAATAAATGCGCCAAGCCGCGCGTTTGTATCGCAGGTTCTCTTTTTTCGGGGAGGGCAGTGAATAAAGTCGGCATCCCTCGCCTGGCAGCGACGGCGTTCGTGCGTAGCCCCGCGGTTCCCAGCGGGCGAAGCGTTCCCGAAAAAGCCTGCCGCGCGCTAGAATGCGCAGGAGATGGATCGTCGACTCATCATCGAGCACATCCCCCGGCTGCGGCGCTACGCCCGCGCGCTCGTGGGCGACCGCTACGTCGCGGACGACCTGGTTCAGGACACCCTGGAGCGCGCCTGGAACAAGTTCTATCTTTGGCGCCCGGGAAGCGATCTGAGGGCGTGGCTGTTCACGATCATGCATAACGTGTTCGTAAATCAAGCAAGGCGCCGCCGCTACGAAATTGAGCAGGCGATGGAAGAAGTACCTGCCGTGTCGGTTCGCGCGACCCAGAGCGAGCAGCTCGAGCTGCAGGACGTGGACCGTGTGCTGCGTTCCCTCTCGCCGGAGCAGCGGGAGGTCGTGCTGCTGGTGGCGGTGGAGCAGCTGACTTACGAGGAGGTCAGCGGTGCTCTGGAAATTCCCATAGGCACTGTCATGTCGCGACTGTCGCGGGCGCGCGAACGCATGCGCCAGCTGCTCGGGGCTCAGGGCGTGATGCCTCTGAAAGTCGTGAAGTGAAGCCGCTCGCCGAGGCTGAACTGCACACCTACATCGACGGTGCGCTCTCCGAGGGCGCTCGCGCCGAGATCGAGGCCTGGCTCGCTTCCCATCCGGAGGACGCGGAGCGGCTGCGCGCGTACGCCGAGCAAAACGCCCTGCTCCGTTCGCTGTACAACCCCGTGCTCGACGAGCCCGTACCGGCGGCCCTGCTTGCGGTGCGCCCGCACGCGGGGCTCCGCTACGCCGCCGCCGCCGCGATATTCGCGCTCGGAATCGGACTCGGCTGGATCGTTCGTGGAATGTTCAACACCCCGCAGATGCCGCCGGTTTCGCTCGCGCGCTTGGCGGCGACCGCGCACGTGGTGTACTCGCCCGAGGTACGCCATCCGGTGGAGGTGCCCGCCGGCGAGGAAGAGCATCTCGTGAACTGGCTGTCCAAGCGTCTTGGGACCACTTTGAAAGCGCCCAAGCTCGCGCCGCTCGGTTACGAACTTGTGGGTGGGCGGCTGCTCTCCGGACCGCAGGGGCCAGTCGCGCAGTTCATGTATCAGGATACGCGCGGTCAGCGCCTGACGCTGTATGTCTCGAGGCAAAGAGGGGAGCCGCGCGACACCGCTTTCCGCTTCAGCCAGGAGGACCGCGTGTCGGTCTTCTATTGGGTCGACGGCAATTTCGGGTACGCCCTTTCAGGCGAGATAAGAAAGGAACAACTGCTCCAGGTCGCCGAAGTCGTCTACAAGCAGCTCAATCCGTGATCGCCGAAGGTGGTACTCCGGCTCAGCTCGTCGAGCCGATGGCCTAGTCGGCGGCACCCAACTTTGCGATCTGGTGTGTCTCGCGCCGTTGCGCCAACCATTCCTGCAAGCGCTCGAAGTAGAGGTAGATCACGGGCGTGATGAAGAGGGTCAGGAACTGCGAGAGCACGAGTCCTCCAACGACCGCTAGTCCGAGTGGACGGCGCGCGTCCCCGCCCGCGCCGAAAGACAGGGCGATCGGCAGGCTCCCCATCAACGCGGCGAAGGTCGTCATCATGATCGGCCGGAAGCGGATCATGCAGGCCTGGTAAATGGCCTCGTGGGCGGGCTTGCCGTCCTTGCGCTGCGCCTCGATCGCGAAGTCGATCATCATGATGGCGTTCTTCTTGACGATGCCCACCAGCATGATGATGCCGACGAATGCGTACATGTTGAGCTCGATGTTGAACGCCCACAAAGTCACCAGCGCTCCGAGACCCGCGGTCGGCAGTCCGGAGAGAATCGTGAGCGGGTGGATGAAGCTCTCGTACAGGATGCCGAGCACCAGGTAGATCACCAGAATGGAGAGCACCAGCAGGATGCCCATGCCTTGGAGCGAAGCTTGAAACGCCTGCGCAGTGCCCGTGAATCTCGCGTTCAGCGTGGGCGGCACCTGCAGCTCGTCCGCCGCCTTCTGGATCAGGGCGATCGCCTGGGAGAGGGCCACGTCTTGCTGCAGGTCGAAAGAAATGGTAACCGAGGGCAGCTGGCCGAGATGGCTGACGCTCATCGGGCCGACGCCGTAAGTGAGCTTCGCCACCGCATTGAGCGGCACCAGAGCGCCGCTCGAGGAGCGCACGTAGAGCATCGACAGCGCCGCGGGATCGCGCTGGTACCTCGGCTCGAGCTCGAGAATCACGAAGTACTGGTTGGTGGCGGTATAGATGTTCGAGACCTGGCGCGAGCCGTAGGCGTTGGCGAGCGCCGCTTCGATCTGCTGCGGGCTCACGCCGAGTGCGGAGGCCTTTTCGCGGTCGATCTCGACGTTGACTTGCGGGCGGGCGATCTGCAGGTCGCTCGACACGTCGAGCAGCTCCGGCAGGGTCTTGAGCTTCTCCTCGACGACCGGCACCCAGTGGTACAACTCCTCGGTGCTCGCGCCTTGAACTACATACTGGTACTGACTCTTGGTGAGCTGGCCGCCGATGCGGATCGCCGGCACGTTCTGGATGAAAACCTTGATTCCCATCATATTGGCGAGCTTCGGGCGCAGACTCCGCACGACCTCGTCCGCCGACTTGCGCTGGGAGCGCGGCTTCAAGGTCATGGTGGCGCGGCCGACGTTGAGCGAGGGATTGAACGAGGTTGCGCCCAGGAACCCGGTCACGGCTTCGATGTTGGGATCGGCGCGGAGGATCTCCAGCACGGAGCGCTGATACGTCACCATGGCGTCGAAGGAAATGTCCTGAGGCGCCTCGATGAAGCAGAAAAGCTGCCCGGCGTCCTCGCTCGGCAGAAAGCCCTTGGGCATCTTCGCGTACAGCATCCCGGTTGCGACGACGACACCGAAAAACACCGCTATAACGAACCTCTGGCGACCGAGCACCCATCTTAGGCTCGATCCGTAGGCGTCCCTAACCGCATCGAACGCCCGCTCGCTCGCGAGGAACAACCTGCCGTGCTTGACGTCGGCGTGCGGCTTGAGAATGCGGCTGCACATCATCGGGGTCAGCGTGAGCGAGACGAAACCCGAGATCAGCACGGCGACGATGATGGTGACGGCGAATTCGTGCAGGAGTCGTCCCAGAATGCCGCCCATGAAAAGCACCGGGATGAACACGGCGGCGAGCGAAATCGTCATCGAAAGGATCGTGAAGGCGACCTCCTTCGACCCGTCGAACGTTGCCTGGAGCGGGCTCTTCCCCATCTCGATGTGGCGTGAGATGTTCTCCAGCATGACGATCGCGTCGTCCACCACGAAGCCCACGCACAAAGTCAGCGCCATCAGCGAGATGTTGTCCAGGCTGTAGCCGAACAGGTACATCAGCGAGAACGTGCCGATGATCGACATCGGGAGCGCCACCGTCGGAATGACGGTGGCCGGAATGTTGCGGAGGAAAATGAAGATCACCATCACCACGAGGGCGAGCGCAAGGATCAGCGAAAAGCGCACGTCCTCGACCGATTGGCGGATGGTGGTGGACCGATCGTACATCACGTTGATGCTGACCCCTGCCGGAACTTCGGCGCGGAAGGTTGGCAACAGCTTCTTAACGGCATCCACGACCTCGATGGTATTGGTGCCGGGTTGCCGGTAGATCGCAAGTATGATGCCGCGCTGGTCCTTGAACCACGCGGCGAGCTTGTCGTTCTCAACGCTGTCGACCACGCGGCCCAGCTCGCTCAGGCGGATCGGAGCGCCGTTGCGGTAGGTGACGATGATGGGACGAAAAGCGGCTGCCTCGTAAAGCTGTCCGGTCGCCTGCACCGCGAACATGCGGTCCTTCCCGTACAAGGTGCCGGTGGGCAGGTTGACGTTGGCGTTGGCGACCGCCTGCTCGACTTCGTTGATGCCGACGCCGCGCGCGGCGAGGGCGTTGGGGTCGACCTGTACCCGCACGGCATATTTCTGCTGGCCCTGCACCTGAACCTGGGCCACGCCCGAAATCGTCGAAATGCGCTGCGCGAGAAAGGTCTCCGCGTACTCGTTGACGGTGGAAAGCGGCAGGGTGTCGGAGGTGAGTGTCAGGAAGAAAATCGGTGAATCGGCCGGATTCACTTTCCTGAACGAGGGGGGCGTCGTCATGGTCGGCGGCAGCTGCTTTGCCGCGGCCGCGATCGCCGAATTGACGTCTTGCGCTGCGGCATCGATGTCGCGGTCGAGAGAAAATTGAATAGTGATACTGGAAATACCTTGGCCACTGAGCGAGGTCATCTGGTCTATTCCGGCGATCGTCGAGAACTGTTTCTCGAGCGTCGTCGCCACTGCTGCGGCCATGGTCTCCGGGCTCGCGCCGGGGAGCTGGGCCGAAACCTGGATCGTGGGGAAATCGACGTTGGGCAGCGATGAGACCGGCAGGAGCCGATAGCTTGCCAGACCGAATATCAGGATACCCGCCATGACCAGCACGGTCATGACGGGACGGCGGACGAAGAGTTCCGATAGATTCATGTCAGAGAGTTTACGACTTGACTTCGACCTTCGCCCCGGCGCCGAGGCGCAGCTGCCCCTGTGTAACTACCCGCTCGCCTTTTGCCAAGCCGCCTTCGATGACCGCGCGGTCGCCTTCGGTCCGCTGGACGGTGACCATGCGCAGCTCCGTGGTCATGTCGGGCTTGACCACGAAAACGTATTGGCCATTGGGACCGGTCTGCACCGATTTGGATGGCACGACCAAGGCGTCGTTCTGATCGTAGAGCTTGATCCTCACGTTGACGAACTGGCCGGGCCAGAGCGCGTTCTCGGCGTTTTGGAACTGCGCCCGCAACTTGATGGTTCCCGTGCTCGGATCGACGGCGTTATCGACGAAGACCAGCGTTCCCGCGGCTGCGGGTTGATCCGAACCCGGAGCGAGCGCCTCGACCGCGAGCGGCCCCGAGGACATGTAGCCGCGAACGGCGCGGAGCTGTTGCTCCGGCACGGAGAAGTTCACGTAGATCGGGTGGACTTGGTTGATCACGACCAGGGGAAGCGTATCGTTCGCCTTGACGAGGTTACCCATCTGAATCTGGATCTTTCCGGGGAAGCCGTCGATCGGGGAACGAATCGTGCAGTACTCCAGATTGAGCTTCGCGTTGTCGAGCGCGGCGCGGCTCCCCTGGGCCACGGCTTCGGCCGTATCGGCGTTAGTGCGGATTTGCGCATAGGCTTCCTTGGAGACGAAATTCTTAGCGAGCAGTTCCTGGTAGCGGCGCTCCTGCGAGCGGGCCTGATCCTTCTGTGCCGTGTCGCGCAGGAAGTTGGCTTCGGCCTGACGCAATGCCGCCTCGTAGGGGCGCGGATCGATCTTGAAAAGCAAGCGAGCTCGCGGGAGTTCCTCGCCTTCCTTGAAACCGACTTCGACGATTTGTCCGTCGACGCGCGCCTTGACCGACACGGTCGCATAGGCCTCGACGTTGCCGATCGCCAGGAGGCGAAAAGGAACGACCTCCTGCAAAACCGGCGCAATCGAGACAGGAATCGCCGCGGGTCCCTTGGGCGCCTTGCGCTCGTTTGCGCTTATCTCGGTGCCGAAATAGGCGAGCAGCACAACCGCGACGAGGAGCAAACCGACGCCGCCGAAAACGAACAGGCGCTTGGCCGTAGGTGCTGCAACGCGCGATCGCAATGAAGAATCCATGGATTTGCTAACGACGTGAAAAAGCCGCGTATTCCATCAGCTAATTCGGACCCCGGTCCCCTGCCGTTGTCCCTCGCTGAGTGGTCGGCAAACGCTTAAATTTACGGCAAAAGACGCTCCGATGCAAAGAGGTCTTCGGTGCTCTCGCGATCCCGAACAAGGTGAGCCGTTTTCCCATCGACCATCACCTCGGCAGGACGCGGCCGGGAATTGTAATTCGAGCTCATCGTCATGCCGTAAGCCCCTGCCGACATGATCGCGAGAAGGTCGCCGGGTGCGACCGTGAGCGCGCGCTCCCGGGCGAGAAAATCCGCCGATTCGCAGACCGGACCGACGATATCGTAACGCTGTGCCGGCCCGTTACGCCGCAGTACCGGCAGGACTTCGTGCCACGCATCGTAGAGCGCCGGCCGCAACAGGTCGTTCATCGCCGCGTCGGTCACCACGAAGCTCCTAGCGTCGCCGTTCTTGAGGTACTCGACCCGCGTGAGCAGCAGTCCCGCGTTGCCCACAAGCGAGCGTCCCGGCTCGAAGAGGACCTTCAGCTTGCGGTTGCCGATGCGCCCGAAAAGCTGTCCGAGGTAGTCCTTCAGAGTCGGTGGCTTTTCGTCGCGGTAACGAATTCCAAGCCCACCGCCGAGATCGATGTGCTGCAGCCGAATCCCGGTTGCCCCCAGTGCGTCGTTGAATTCGAGGGCTTTGTCGAGCGCCGCGACGAACGGCTCGATCTCGGTGAGCTGCGAACCGATGTGGAAATCTATGCCGGCGACCTGCAACGAGGGCATTGACGCCGCCTTCCGGTAAAGCCGCGGCGCATCTTCGTAGGGAACGCCGAATTTGGTCTCGCGCAGACCGGTCGCGATGTGAGGATGCGTGCGTGGATCGACGTCGGGGTTGATGCGCAGGGACACCGGCGCGATCTTGCCCAGTTCCGCGGCAATCTTCGCGAGCCGCTCGAGCTCGTCTTCGGATTCCACGTTGAAACACAGCACGCCCGTCTGAAGCGCGGCGCGCATTTCCGCTACGCTCTTGCCGACCCCGGAGAAAACGGTTTTCGTCGCGCTGCCCCCTACAGCGAGGACTCGTGCGAGCTCCCCGCCGGAAACAATATCGAAGCCCGAACCCAGCCGGGCCAGAACATTCAGTACCGCGAGATTGGAGTTGGCCTTGACAGAATAGCAGATGAGGACGTCGCGCCCTGAGCAAGCCTGATCGAACTCGCGGTATGCGAACTCGATCGCGGCGCGCGAATAGACGTAGCTCGGCGTGCCGAAGCGCTCCGCGATCTCGACGAGACGCACGCTCTCCGCGCACAGCGTGTCGTTCTGGTACGAAAAAAAATTCACCGGCGCGGAGCGGGTTTGCTATTCTGCTGCGGATCTCGCTCCGGCTGGGGAAGATAGAGCGCTGCCTTGTTGCCGCAGGCCGAGAGGGCGAGGAAAACGACGATGAGGCCAACGGCGCGGCGCATGGCGATGCTGATAGGTGATTTGTGCAAACGAGTTTAGCACGACGATGAACCCGAGCGAATTCGACAGCTTGGCCGATGCGATGATGGAGCGGATTGCGCGGGCGGTGGAAGAAAGCGGGGCCGATTGCGACTGTGAGCCCAAGGACGCCGGCGTATTGGAGCTCGAATTCGCCGACGGCAGCCGCATTGTCGTCAATCGCCACTCGGCAGCGCGTGAGATCTGGGTCGCAGCGAGGTCGGGAGGCTACCATTTCCGCTGGAATGGGTCGGGCTGGGTCGACACCCGTGGGGGCGGCGAGCTGCTCGCGGCACTGTCAAAGCTGGTGAGCGAGCAATCGAACCGGGCGGTCGTGCTGCGCTAAGTATTGCCGCGGGCGAGACGCGTTCGCAGTGCGCGCCGGTCGAGTCAGAACAACTGGTTTCTCGCGTCCTCGGTGGTCCGCACTCCCGGATCGACCGGACCCTGTTCCGGCGGAACGTTTTCGCGAAAAAAGAATTCCGGTCGCCCATCGGGAGACTGAAGGCCGTTTTCGTTGACTTTGGCTATGACGACGCCCTCGGGATTGCGCTGGACCATTTCCGGCGTGCCCTTCAACGCCTTGGCCATGTAGCTCATCCAGATCGGCAGCGCGGTCACCGACCCAGTCTCCCCGGGACCGAGTTTTTTCGGCTGATCGAAGCCTACCCATGCGATGCCGACCAGGGTCGGTTGATAGCCGCTGAACCAGGCATCGATGTAGTCGTTGGTGGTTCCGCTCTTGCCGGCGAGATCCTGGCGGCCGAGGACCATGGCGCGCGCCCCGGTTCCATAGCGCATGACGTCGTGCATCATGCTGTCCATGATGAAGGCGTTGCGGGCGTCGATGACCCGCAGCGATTCGTCCCCGGCGCGAGCCGGCTGTGCCTGCGCGAGAACGTTGCCGTGGTCGTCGACGACCTTCTGAATCACGTACGGCTCGGTGCGGTATCCGCCGGTGGCAAATACCGAAAAGGCGCGCGCCATCTGAAGGGGCGTGGCCGACCCCGCACCGAGCGCCATGGTGAGATAGGGCGGGTGGCGATCGGCATCGAAGCCGAATCGGGTGATGTAATCCTGCGCATACTGCGGGGTGATCGTCTGCAGGATGCGGATCGACACCATGTTCTTGGACTTGGCGAGCGCCATGCGCATGCTCATGGGCCCTTCGTACCTGCCGTCATAATTCTTGGGCTCCCATACCTGCCCTCCCGTGAGCGCCGCGTCGACCACCACCGGGGCGTCATTGATCACGGTGGCCGGGGTAAAACCCTTTTCCAGCGCGGAGGAATAGATGAAAGGTTTGAAACCCGAGCCCGGCTGGCGCCAGGCCTGGGTCACATGGTTGTACTGGCTCCGATTGAAATCGAAGCCGCCGACGAGCGATCGCACCGCACCGTCCTGCGGATTGACCGAGATGAACGCGCCCTCGGCTTCCGGGAGCTGGACGATCTGCCAATCGTCGTGTTCGTCCTTCTGGATGCGAATCACGGCGCCACGCCGGATCCTGCGGGTCGGCGGGGTGCGCGAATCGAGCATGCGCTCGGCGAACTTGAGTCCCTCTCCGGACACGGTCACGGTTTCTCCTCCGCGCCGATAGGCTGTCACCCGTTTCGGCGTCGCCTCCAGAACGAGTGCCGCGAGCAGGTCATCGCTGTCGGGGTGGTCTTGCAGAGTTTCCTCGTAGTCCTCCTCCTGCGCATCCTTGAGGTCGACGAATCCCTCGGGGCCGCGATAGCCGTGGCGCCGGTCGTATTCGAGCAAGCCCTGGCGAACGGCCGCATAAGCTGCTTCCTGGTCGGCGCGCGTAATCGTCGTGTAGACGCGAAACCCGCGCGAGTAGACATCCTCCGGATAGCGTTCATAGAGCAGCTGACGGACCATCTCGGCGACGAACTCGGCGTGAATCTCGTACTCGGTGACGGCTTCGCGCTTGACGCTGATCGGAGTCTTTTGGGCCTCCTCGTATCGCTCGTCGTCGAGCAGGGCGAGCTCGTGCATGCGCCGCAGCACATAGAGCTGGCGTTGCTTGGCGCGTTTGGGATTGATCACGGGGTTGAAGGAGGAAGGAGCCTTGGGCAAGCCGGCAAGCATCGCGATCTCGGCCGGATTGAGCTGGGATAGACTCTTGCCGAAGTAGACTTGCGCCGCTGCGCCGAACCCGTAGGCCCTCTGGCCGAGATAGATCTGGTTGATGTAGATCTCCAGGATCTGATCTTTGCCGAGGCTATTTTCTATCTTGAACGCCAGCAGCGCCTCGTACAATTTGCGGGTCAGGGTCTTTTCCCGGGAAAGAAAAAAGTTTCGCGCGACCTGCATCGTGATCGTCGAAGCCCCTTGAGTCTTGCCGCCGGTCACCAAGTTGGAGTAGGCTGCCCTGAGCACTCCGTGGTAGTCAACGCCGGTATGTTGGTAAAAGCGCTCGTCCTCGGCCGCTAGGATGGCCTGTTTCATCAGAGCAGGAACTTCCTCGATGCTGACCACCGAACGGCGCTCTTCGCCGAACTCCCCGATCAGCACGCCGTCGGCCGTATAGACGCGCAGCGGGATTTTCGGTTGGTACTCGGTGAGCGCCTCGATGGAGGGCAGGTTGGGGTACGCCAGAAGGATCACGAAGCCTGCCAGCGCCAAACCCAGCACTCCCACCCCGGCGAGCGCCAACACCGGGAAGGCGAACCATCGAAGCCACATTCAGGGGATACCCGGAAAAAGGTCGCCCATTATAGAGAGCTGAAACAGCGACAGGTTCACCCTAAGCACCTAATATCTCGCGTGAATAATTTACTTTACAGGGTGTGGGGTTGTTGCTAGCATTTAACGTAAATTATACTAATCGCGCCTAACCGGCCATACCTGAAGGGGAAATCCCGGTTGCAACTGAATTTCAATATCGATATTTTCAAGCCGAAGGCGCCGCCGCTGTTCGGGATGGATATCTCCTCGTCCTCGGTGAAGCTCGTGGAGCTCGCTGATGCGGGCAGGGGAAATCCGCGCGTCGAGCGCTACGCCATCGAAGCCTTGCCGAAGGACGCGGTCCTCGACGGCAACATCACCAACCTCGATGCCGTGGTCGATGCCGTGCAGCGCGGCTGGAAGAGAATGGCGACGCGCACAAAAAACGTCGCCTTGGCCCTGCCCACGGCCGCGGTGATCACGAAGAAGATCATCGTACCGGCGGGGCTGCGCGATGAAGAGCTGGAGGTTCAAGTCGAAACCGAGGCCAACCAGTACATCCCATTTGCGCTCGAGGAGGTCAACCTGGACTTTCAGGTGGTGGGAACTTCTCCGTCGGGGCCGGAAGAGGTCGAAGTGCTGATCGCTGCCTCCCGCAAGGAAAAGGTGGAAGACCGCGTCGCGGTGGCCGAAGCCTCAGGACTCAAAGCCATAGTCATGGATGTCGAAGCCTATGCGATCCAATCTTCCTTCGAGCTGATCCAGCAGCAATTCCCCGATAACGGCAAAGACCAGAATATCGCTCTGGTCGATTTGGGTGCGAACGTCATGAACGTCACGGTGCTGCGCAACGAGCAGACCGTGTACACGCGCGAGCAGGCATTCGGCGGCAGCCAGCTCACGCAGGACATCATGCGCGTGTACGGGATGAGCCTGGAGGAAGCCGAGGCGGCCAAGCGCTCCGGCGGGCTGCCGGAGAACTACGAGACGGAAGTGCTGCGCCCCTTCATGGAAAACGCCGCGCTGGAAATCCAGCGGGCAGTGCAGTTCTTCTTCACATCGACCCAGTACACCTCGGTCGAGCACGTTCTGCTCACCGGAGGCTCAGCGGTGATCCCGGGGCTCGACGAGATGGTGCAGAGCCGCACCCAGATCAACGCTCTGGTTGCCAATCCTTTCGCGAGCATGGCGATTTCGCCGCGCGTCTCGCTGAAGAAGCTGGTCGCGGATGCGCCCTCGCTGATGGTCGCTTGCGGGCTAGCCATGCGGAGATTCGATCCGTGATTCGCATCAACCTGCTCCCCTGGCGCGAGGCGCGCCGCAAGGCCCAGCGCCAGCATCTTGGCGTGCTGGGAGGCATGGTGGCCGTGCTGGGGCTTCTGATCGTCGGCGCAGTGCACCTGACCATCGCGGGATACATCGCCGTGCAAAGCGACCGCAATGAATTCCTGAAAAGGGAAAACGTCAGGCTCGACAAGGAGATCGAGGAGATCAAGAAGCTGAAGACCGAGATCGCGGCCTTGCTCGCGCGCAAACAGATCATCGAGCGGCTACAAGCAGATCGTGCCCAGGCCGTTTATATGCTCCAGGAGCTGGTTCAGCAGGTGCCCGATGGCGTTTACCTCAAGGCAATCAAGCAGACCGGCTTGAAGATCAACATGGTGGGCTACGCGCAATCCAACGCGCGAGTCTCGACCCTGATGCGTAATTTTGCCGCGTCGCCTTACCTGGAGAACCCCGATCTTGTCGAGATAAAGGCCGTTCTCGTGAGCAACAAGCGCGTTTCCGAGTTCATCATGAACGTGAGCCTGAAGCAGGTCCAGTCCGAGGATGCCGGCAAATCGGGTAAGGCTGCACCCAAGGCCGCTCCGGCCAAAGGCTGAGACCCGATGCGGAAATTTCTCGAACAGTTCAAGAATCTCAATACGCGCGACCCGGGCGCATGGCCGCCGGTGCCCAAGGCGATGCTGCTGCTCGGGGTGCTGATCGGCATCATCGCGATCGGTTACTTCGTCGATTGGCAGGACGAGATGGATTCGCTCGATGCCGGGCGCGCCCAGGAAGCGAAGCTCAAAGACGAATATGTCGCGAAGCAGCAGCAGGCGATCAATCTCGATCTCTACCGTCAGCAGCTGCGCGAAATCGACAGCTCCTTCGGCGCGCTTCTGAGGCAGCTTCCCAATCGGTCGCAAATGGACGCGCTGCTCGTGGACATCAACCAGGCCGGGCTCGGTCGCGGTCTGCAATTCGAGCTGTTCAAGCCGGCGCCCGCAGAAACCAAGCGCGAGTTCTACGCCGAGCTGCCGGTCACGTTGAAGCTCGCGGGCAGCTATCACGACATGGGGCAGTTTGCGAGCGACATCGGACAGCTCTCGCGCATCGTTACCCTGAACGATATTGGGCTGACCGGAGGAAAAGACGGGTCGCTCGTCATGGACGTCACGGCGAAGACCTTCCGTTATTTGGACGAGGAGGAAGTAGCGGCCCAAAGCAGGGCGGCAAAGGGCGTCAAGGCAGGCAAGAAATGAAAGCGCTCCCCGCCATCGTGCTCGGCTTGCTGCTCGCGGGGTGCGGCGGCGAGGAATTCGGCGACCTCAAGTCCGAACTGAAGGACAAGACCAAAGATCTGCGCGGCAAGATCGATCCGCTGCCGGTCGTGAAGCCGTACGAGCCGGTACCCTACAAGGCCTTCGATCAGATCGATCCCTTCAGCAGCGCGAAAATCGAGCTGGTCACGAAATCGGCGAGCAGCGGCGGCGGAGGCGGACTCAAGCCCGATCTGAACCGGCCGAAGGAACCCCTCGAGGCTTATCCGTTGGAATCGCTGAAGATGGTCGGCGTGCTGCAGCAGAGGAAGGCGAATTTTGCGCTGGTCAAGGCCGATACGGGCCTGTACCGCGTCAAGGTCGGCAACTACATGGGCCAGAATTTCGGCCTTATCACCACAATTACGGAGAGCCAGATCCAGCTGCGTGAGCTCATCCAGGATGCGGTGGGCGACTGGACCGAACGTCAGAGCACCTTGCAGTTGCAGGAAGTCGGAGGAGGGAAATAATGAACCATGTCCTCGTGCGAAGCTTTATTCGGGCGGCGATTTGCCCATCGGGGTTGCTCCTGCTCGTGTCGGTCGCCTCGGCGCAGCAAAACAGCATCGAAAACTTCGACGTCACGCAGAGCGGCGGCCAGGTGCTGATACGCCTCACTCTGAAGAACCCGATTGAAGCCCCCCCGGGCAGTTTCACGATCGCCAATCCGGCCCGGATCGCGTTCGATTTTCCCGATACCACCAACGGCTTGGGACGTAACAGCCAGGATATCGGCGAGGGGGTGTTGCGCTCGATAAACGTGGTGCAAGCGGGCGAGCGCACCCGCCTGGTACTCAATCTACGAAACATGGTTCCGTACGAGTCCAAGATCGACGGCAGCAGCTTCTTGATCACCTTGGCCGCCACGGGGGGCGCGCAGCAGGCCGCGACCGGAGCGGCGCGCTTTGCGGAAGGCAGATTAGATCTCCAGCACACGCTGAAAGACGTCAATTTCCGACGCGGACGGGGTGGCGAAGGGCGAATCGTCGTCGAGCTTTCCGACACGTCGACCGGCGTGGATATTCGCCAGCAAGGACAAACGGTCATCGTCGATTTCCTCAAGACGAGCGTTTCCGACGTGTTGCGGAAACGTTACGACGTGGTCGACTTCGCAACCCCGGTGCAAACCTTCAGCGTTTTCCCCCAGGGCGACAACGTGCGCATGGTGATCGAACCGCGCGGTCTCTGGGAGCACAATGCCTACCAGACCGACACGCAGTTCGTGCTCGAGGTGAGACCGATCCAGTACGATCCCAACAAATTGGTGCAGGGCACGCGCAGCGGATATTCCGGAGAGAAGCTGTCGCTCAACTTCCAGAACGTCGAAGTGAGGAGTGTGCTCAACGTCATAGCGGACTTCACCGACCTGAACATCATCACCAGCGACACCGTGGGCGGGAACCTCACGCTGCGCCTGAAGGACGTACCCTGGGACCAAGCGCTCGATATCATCCTCCAGACCCGCGGCCTGGACATGCGCAAGAACGGCAACGTGATCTGGATCGCGCCGCGCGACGAGCTGGCGACCAAGGAAAAGCTCGCCCTGGAGTCCAGCGCACAGATCACCGAGCTGGAGCCCCTGCGCACCGAGGCCTTCCAGCTCAACTACGCCAGGGCCGACGCTTTTGCGAAGCTCCTCGCCGATCCCCAGCAGCGCATTCTTTCCAAGCGTGGCGCGGCCTCGGTCGATCTTCGCACCAACCAGGTGTTCGTTCAGGACGTCTCGGTCCGGCTGGAGGAGGTGCGCAAGCTCCTCGGCCAAGTCGATGTCCCGGTGCAGCAGGTGCTCATCGAGGCGCGGATCGTCGAAGCCAACGACTCGTTTGCGAAGAACCTCGGCGTGCGTCTGGGCAATGTGGCCCGTCCGCTCACCCAGAACAGCACCAGCACGGGTCCGAGCCCGGTAGGCATCAATCAGTCCGGGATAGCCGTGACCCAGACTGGGACGCTAGGCGACTTTGAAAACTTGTTCCCTCCGTCTGGCGGGACCATAACTACGAAGACTCCGGACAATTTGAGCGTCAATTTGCCTGCGAACCCGGTCGGCAATGCCGTGGCCGCAGGCTCGATCGCCCTGCTCATCACCAATCGACTGACCGGAGCGCTTTCGCTAGAGCTCTCGGCTCTGGAAGCCGACGGCAAGGGCAAGATCATCTCGAGTCCGCGGGTGATGACCGCGAACAACGTGGAAGCGCTCATCGAGCAGGGAACCGAGTTGCCCTATCAGCAGGCGACTTCGAGCGGCGCAACCTCGATTTCGTTCCGCAAGGCGAACTTGGCGCTCAAGGTGAAGCCGCAGATCACGCCGGACGGCAACATCATCATGACCCTGGACATCAACAAGGACTCAGTAGGCCAGAGCACCAACCAGGGTTTCGCCATCGACACCAAGCACGTCCAGACCCAGGTGCTGGTGGAAAACGGCGGCACGGTCGTGATCGGCGGCATCTACACCCAGACCCTGCAGACCACGATTACCAAGGTGCCGTTCTTCGGAGACCTGCCGTTGCTCGGAGTGCTTTTCCGCAACAACTCCCGCTCGGACAACAAGACCGAGCTCCTGGTGTTCATCACTCCGCGCATCGTCGAGCAGCGCATCATAAGCCAGCGCTGACGCTGCAGAATCGCATCACTCTCAAGGGGCCGGCAATGCCGGCCTTTTGCTTTCGAGCCCGACACGGGCGGGTTGCTACAATATCCCCGTGAAGACAAACCACAAGCTATTCCTGGTAGGCATGATGGGCGCCGGCAAGACCACGGTCGGCCGGCAGCTCGCCAAGCGCCTGGGGAAGACGTTCTACGATGCCGATCGCGAGATCGAGGCACGGACCGGGGTGCGCGTCGCCGTGATCTTCGATATCGAGGGCGAGGCCGGATTTCGCAAGCGCGAGTCCGAGGTGATCGAACGATTGACCGCGCTGAACGATGTCGTGCTCGCTACCGGCGGAGGCGCAGTGCTCGATCCCCGCAACCGCGACAATCTCAGGACCCGCGGCTTCGTCATGTACCTCCACGCGCTTCCGCCGGTACTGTGGCAGCGAACCCGCGCCGACAAGTCCAGACCGCTCTTACAGGGTGGCGACCCGCGCGACCGGCTCGAGGCGCTTTATGCCGTGCGCGACCCGCTTTATCGGGATGTCGCGGACCTGGTGATCGAGACCGGCCGTCAGGGCATCGGCTCCTTGCTCGCGCAGGTGCTCGCCCGGTTCGACGAAGCATGCAAACTCTCAGCGTAGCGCTCGGGGAGCGCTCCTACCCTATTCACGTCGGTGCCGGGCTCCTCGATCGGGCCGGCCTCATTGTTCCTTTCCTGGCGCAAAAGAAAGCGGCCGTCGTCACCAACCCCACGGTCGCGGCGTTCTATCTCGATCGCGTTGCCGGCGCGCTCGCCCGTGAGGGCGTCGAGGTGGTCCGCATCGTCGTTCCCGACGGCGAGGAGCGCAAGGACTGGCGCACCCTGAATGCGATCTTCGATGCCCTGCTCGAGCAGCGCTGCGCGCGTGATACCACGCTCATCGCCCTTGGGGGCGGTGTAATAGGGGATCTGGCGGGATTCGCCGCCGCCACCTATCAGCGCGGCGTGCCCTTCGTTCAGATCCCGACCACGCTGCTCGCCCAAGTGGATTCATCGGTCGGCGGCAAGACCGCCATCAATCACCCGCTCGGGAAAAACATGATCGGCGCTTTCCATCAGCCTCAGGCGGTCGTGGCCGACATGCAAACCCTCGAAACCCTCCCCGAGCGCGAGCTGCGCTCGGGGCTTGCGGAAGTGATCAAACACGGCCTGATCCGCGACGCGGCGTTCTTCAGCTGGATCGAGGCACATGTCGATCGCCTGTTGGCGCGCGATCCGGAGGCTCTGGAACATGCGGTGGTGCGCTCGATTGCGATCAAAGCCGAAATCGTCGGCGAGGACGAGCGCGAGCGCGGCTTGCGCGCGCTGCTCAACTTCGGTCACACGTTCGGCCACGCCATCGAGACGGGCCTCGGCTACGGTGCTTGGCTCCACGGCGAGGCCGTCGCGGCCGGGATGGTCATGGCGGCTGACCTGTCGCGTCAGCTGGGCTATCTGTCGCAGGCCGACTCCGCTCGCATCCGCTCGCTGCTCGAGCGCGCGGGGCTTCCGACAGCCGTAAGGGGAATTTCGCCTGCGCGGATGCGGCAACTGATGCGCCTCGACAAGAAAACCAAGGATGGCCGCGTCCATTTTGTTCTCCTGGAGCGGCTGGGCGCGGCCCTGCTTCGCGGCGATATACCGGAGGGCGCCATTGATCACACGCTTTCACGGCTCGCTGCCTAAGTGAGCGCTAGCCGTACCTCGGAGTGCTGCTCCGCGGATCCGCTCTAAGCACTTGAGGCAGCAAGGGAACGCAGGTATAGTCGAAAGCCCGGCCCGAGAAGCGCGGAATGAGGGAATTTCCGCCGCCGGCAAACCCCATTCGTTCGAAACAGCGTGATTCTCAACGAGCCCCAGGGTCTGTACCACCCCGCCAACGAGCATGACGCCTGCGGCGTGGGTTTTGTCGCCCATATCAAGGGCAAGAAATCGCATTCGATCGTCGAGCAAGGTCTCACGGTATTGCGCAATCTCACCCACCGCGGCGCAGTGGGCTGGGATCCCAAGCTCTCGGACGGGGCAGGCCTGCTCATCCAGATCCCCGACAAGTTCCTGCGCGAAGTCATGGCAAAGCAGGGTATGAAGCTGCCGCCTGCGGGCCAATACGGTGTCGGTATCGTTTTTCTGCCGCGCGACCCGGCCTCGCGCTTTGCCTGCGAGTACGAGATCGAGCGCGCGATCAAGGACGAGGGCCAGGCCCTGCTCGGCTGGCGGGACGTTCCCGTGGACAACAGCGACCTCGCGGAACCGGCGAAACGGATCGAGCCTGTGATCCGGCAAGTGTTCATCGGGCGAGGCAAAGGAGTGACCGTCACCGACGCGCTGGAGCGCAAGCTCTACATCATCAGAAAGAGCTCGGGCCACGCGATCCAGGCGCTCAAGCTCGCGCACGGCAAGGAATTTTACGTCCCCTCGATGTCGGCGCGCACCGCGTGCTACAAGGGCATGCTGCTCGCGCACCAGGTCGGCCAGTACTACAAGGACCTGCAGGACGCGCGCGTCGAATCCGCGCTCGCGCTGGTGCACCAGCGTTTCTCCACGAACACCTTCCCGTCCTGGGACTTGGCGCACCCGTTCCGCATGATCTGCCACAACGGCGAGATCAACACCCTGCGGGGCAACGTCAACTGGATCCGCGCGCGCCAAGGCGCGATCTCGAGTCCGGTACTCGGCCGCGACCTCGAGAAAATCTGGCCGCTGATCTACGACGGGCAATCGGATTCCGCTTCGTTCGACAACGCGCTCGAGCTCTTGGTGATGGGAGGGTATTCGATCGCGCACGCGATGATGATGATGATCCCCGAGGCTTGGGAGAACCACACGCTGATGGACCCGACACGGCGCGCATTCTACGAATATCACGCCGCGATGATGGAGCCTTGGGACGGACCCGCTTCGATAGCGTTTACGGACGGGCGCCAAATAGGCGCGACGCTCGACAGGAACGGCCTGCGGCCCTCGCGCTACATCGTCACTGCGGACGACCTCGTGATCATGGGCTCGGAATGCGGCTGCCTGCCCGTGCCCGAGGAGAAAATCATCAAGAAATGGCGCCTGCAGCCCGGCAGGATGTTCTTGGTCGATCTGGAGAAGGGCCGGATCATCGACGACGAAGAGCTCAAGAACACGCTCGCTGGTGCGAAACCCTACGCGGATTGGATCGAGCGCATCCGCGTCAAGCTCGACGAGGTCGAGACCGAAAAGACTCCACCGCTCAAGAGCGCGGTGCGGATGCTCGATCGCCAGCAGGCCTTCGGCTACACGCAGGAGGACATCAAGTTCATCATGACCCCGATGGCGATGAACGGCGAGGAACCCGTCGGCTCGATGGGCAACGACTCGCCGCTCGCTGTGCTTTCGGACAAGAACAAGACGCTGTACCACTATTTCAAACAGCTCTTCGCGCAAGTCACAAACCCCCCGATCGACCCGATCCGCGAGGAGCTGGTGACGTCTCTGGTGTCCTTCATCGGGCCGAAGCCGAACCTGCTCGGCATCGACGAGATGAACCCGCCTCTCCGGCTCGAGGTATCGCAGCCGGTCCTCGACTTCTTCGAAATGGAGAAAATCCGGCACATCGAGCGCTATACCAGCGGCAAGTTCCGCTCGTTCGAGCTGGACATCACCTATCCCCTCGCGTGGGGCAAGGAGGCGGTCGAGGCGCGCCTCGCGTCGCTTTGCGCACAGGCCGAGGATGCGGTGCGCGCGGGCTACTCGATCATCGTGATCTCCGACCGGCTCGTGGAGCGGGAACGCGTAGCCATCCCGGCGCTTCTGGCATCGTCGGCGATCCATCAGCACCTGGTGGTGAAGGGTCTGCGCACAAGCGCGGGTCTCGTGGTGGAAACGGGCTCGGTGCGCGAGGTGCACCACTTTGCCCTGCTCGGAGGCTATGGCGCCGAGGCGGTGCACCCGTATCTCGCTCTCGAGACGCTGCTCGATCTTGCGGCGAAGGGGGACCTCGGCCCGGATCTCGACGGCAGAAAGGCGATCAAGAATTTCGTGAAGGCGATCGGCAAGGGCCTGAAGAAGGTGATGTCCAAGATGGGGACCTCGACCTACATGTCCTACACCGGCGCGCAGATTTTCGAGGCGGTCGGCCTCGCAAAGTCGCTGGTCGACAAGTATTTCACCGGCACCACCTCGTCGATCGAGGGCATAGGCGTGTTCGAAGTCGCCGAAGAAGCGATCCGCATACACAGGGCCGCGTTCGATGACGCCGATCCGGTGCTGCAGTCGGTGCTGGATGCGGGGGGGGAGTACGCGTGGCGCGTGCGCGGCGAAGAGCATATGTGGACACCCGACGCGATCGCGAAGCTGCAACACTCGGCGCGGCAGAATTCGTCCCAGGCATACAAGGAATACGCGGCGATCATCAACGACCAGTCCCGGCGTCACATGACCTTCCGCGGTCTGTTCGAATTTCGCCTCGATCGCGTGAAGCCCGTTCCGATCGACGAGGTCGAACCCGCAGCCGAGATAGTCAAGCGTTTTTCGACCGGCGCCATGTCGCACGGGTCGATCTCGGTCGAAGCGCACACCACGCTCGCGGTGGCGATGAACCGCATCGGCGGGAAGTCGAACACCGGCGAGGGCGGCGAGGACCGCAAGCGTTACGCGACGGTGAAAGCCGGCGAGACGCTGCGCTCGCGCCTCGGAGCGAACCGCGTCGCGCGCGACATCGAATTGCGCGAAGGCGACGTGCTCAAGTCCAAGATCAAGCAGGTCGCCTCGGGGCGCTTCGGGGTGACCGCCGAATATCTTGCGAGTGCCGAACAGATCCAGATCAAGATCGCCCAGGGCGCCAAGCCCGGCGAAGGCGGGCAGCTGCCCGGGCGCAAGGTCTCCGATTACATTGCCGAGATCCGCTACTCGACCCCCGGCGTGGAGCTGATCTCGCCGCCGCCACACCACGATATCTACTCGATCGAGGACCTGGCGCAGCTGATCCACGACTTGAAGAACGCGAATCCCTCCGCGTCCATCTCGGTGAAGCTCGTCTCTGAAGTGGGCGTCGGCACCGTGGCTGCGGGTGTGTCCAAGGCCAAATCCGACCACGTCACCATTTCCGGGCACGATGGCGGCACGGGCGCCTCGCCCTGGTCGTCGATCAAGCACGCGGGCACGCCTTGGGAGCTGGGACTCGCAGAAACGCAGCAGACCCTGGTGCTCAACCGCTTGCGCGGCCGGATCGCGGTTCAGGTGGACGGACAGATCAAGACCGGCCGCGATGTGGTGATCGGCGCGATCCTCGGCGCCGACGAATTCGGGTTTGCGACCGCGCCGCTCGTCGTGAGCGGCTGCATCTTGATGCGCAAATGCCACCTGAACACCTGTCCGGTCGGCGTCGCGACTCAGGATCCGGTGCTCCGCGAGAAGTTTTCCGGCAAGCCGGAGTACGTCGTGAACTACTTCTTCCTCGTCGCCGAAGAGGCAAGGGAGTTGATGGCAGAGCTTGGCGTACGCAGATTCAGCGAGCTGATCGGCCGCACCGAACTCCTCGACATGAAGAAAGGCATCGAGCATTGGAAAGCGAAAGGCCTCGACTTCTCGCGGATATTCAAGATGCCGGACATGCCCACGGACGTCGCGCGCTACAACTCGGAAAAGCAGGATCACGGACTCGAAAAGGCCCTCGACAACCGGCTGATCGAGCTTGCGCGCCCGGCCCTTGAGCGCGGCGAGAAGGTTTCGATCGACATGCCGATCCGCAACGGCAACCGTACCGTTGGCACGATGCTCTCGCACGAGATCGCGCGGCGTTACGGGCACGAGGGGTTGCCCGATGGCACGATCCACGCCCGGTTTGCCGGGTCCGCGGGTCAGAGCTTCGGTGCTTTCCTCGCCAAAGGCGTGACCCTCGATCTGATCGGCGATACCAACGACTATTGCGGAAAGGGACTCTCGGGCGGGCGCATCATCGTTTCGCCTTCGCCCAAGTTCCGCGGCGATCCGACCGAAAACATCATCACAGGCAACGTGGTCCTCTACGGCGCGATCGCCGGGGAAGCGTATTTCCGCGGCGTGGCCGGCGAGCGTTTCGCGGTGCGCAACTCCGGCGCCACCGCCGTCGTCGAAGGCGTCGGAGATCACGGCTGCGAGTACATGACCGGCGGGACGGTCGCCGTCCTGGGCGTCACCGGACGCAACTTCGCCGCCGGAATGTCCGGCGGCATCGCCTATGTGCTCGACTTCAACGGGGAATTCGTCAAGCGTTGCAACACCGCGATGGTGGACCTGGAGCCTATCCTTGCCGAGTCCGAGCAGCAGGGCAAGGTGTCGCGCGAGCTCTGGCACAAGGGCGAGGCGGACGAGGTGATCCTGAGAGACATGGTCGAGCGGCACGCCAAGCTCACGAACAGCCGCCGCGCCAGGGAGATCCTCGAAAAATGGACGGACTACCGCGCGCGTTTCATCAAGATCTTCCCCAAGGAATACAGGCGCGCCCTCGGCGAGCTCGCCGCGGGGAAACGCAAGGCGGCGGCATAGATGGGGAAAGTCACGGGATTTCTCGAGTTCCAACGGATCGAGGAAGCGCACCAAGAGCCCGAGGAGCGGAAAAAGCACTACCGGGAGTTCATCCTCCGCCTCACCGAAGAGGAGGCAAAGGTCCAGGGCGCGCGTTGCATGGACTGCGGTACCCCGTTCTGCATGTCCGGTTGCCCGGTCAACAACATCATTCCGGATTTCAACGACCTCGTCTACAAGCAGGACTGGCAGCGCGCCATCGAGACGCTGCATTCCACCAACAATTTTCCCGAGTTCACCGGCCGCATCTGTCCGGCTCCGTGCGAGGAAGCATGCGTGCTGCGCATCAATGACGACCCGGTTGGGATCAAGTCGATCGAGCACGCGATCATCGACAAGGCGTTCGAGGAAGGCTGGGTGAGGCCGCAGCCGCCCACGCACAAGACCGGCAAGAAGGTCGCGGTCGTGGGTTCTGGTCCGGCAGGGCTCGCTTGCGCGCAACAACTCGCGCGCGCCGGGCACGACGTCACGATGTTCGAAAAAAACGACCGGATCGGCGGTCTTCTGCGCTACGGCATACCCGATTTCAAGATGGAGAAGTGGCTGATCGACCGTCGCGTCGACCAAATGAGAGCCGAAGGCGTGGTGTTCCGTACCGGTGTCTTCGTCGGCGAGTCTCGCCCCGGAAAGGACGTCACCGACTGGGCCGTGGAAACTGTGGCGCCGGAGAAGATCATCGCGGAGTTCCATGCCGTGGTGCTTTCCGGCGGCGCCGAGCAGCCCCGGGACCTGCCCGTCCCGGGGCGCGAACTCGACGGCGTGCACTTCGCGATGGAGTTCCTGCCGCTGCAGAACAAGCGCGTGGCGGGCGACTCGGGGGTGCGCGAGCTCTGGGCGAGCGGCAAGCACGTCGTGGTGATCGGCGGCGGGGATACGGGCAGCGACTGCGTCGGCACTTCCAACCGGCACGGGGCGAAGTCGGTCACGCAGTTCGAGCTGCTCGCGAAACCGGATGATCCCGACCGTAACCCGGTATGGCCGAACTGGCCGCTCAGGTTACGCACCTCTTCCTCCCACGAGGAGGGCGTACACCGCGACTGGTCGATCGCTACCAAGGAGTTCGTCGGCGAGAACGGAAAGGTGAAGTTCCTGAAAACGATTCGTCTGGAGTGGAAGGACGGCAAGGTGAGCGAGGTTCCGGGATCGCAATCGATTCTGCCCGCCGACCTTGTCCTTCTCGCGATGGGATTCGTCTCGCCGGTGCCCGCCGTGCTCGAGGCGTTCGGCGTCGCGAAGGACCCGCGCGGCAACGCCAAGGCGACGACCGACGGGAAGAACAGCTATGCCACTTCGGTTCCCAAGATCTTCGCCGCGGGCGACATGCGCCGCGGCCAGTCGCTCGTCGTGTGGGCCATTCGGGAGGGGCGCCAGTGCGCGCGCGCGATCGATGAGTTCTTGATGGGGTTCTCTGAGCTGCCGCGATAGCGCGGTAGCTCAGGAACCCTTCGGGGGAAGTTACGAACGGGGGAACCCTACGGTTCCCCCGTTACCCCCTCCCCAACCCAAACCTCGCCCTGTAACATCACTCTCCCTAGCATTCCAAACGATTCTGATGAACGTCGTCATTCTCGCCGCCGGTCCGGGCACGCGCATGCATTCGAGCACGCCCAAGGTGTTGCATCGCCTGGCGGGCCGGGCGATGCTTACGTACGTTTTCGACACCGCGAAACAGCTCTCGCCCGAGGTCATCTGCGTCGTCTATGGCCACGGAGGCGAGCGGGTGCGCCAGGCCGTCGACGAGAACGACGTCGTCTGGGTCATGCAGGAGCCCCAGCTCGGCACCGGCCACGCGGTGATGCAGGCTGCCCCGCATCTGGACGAGCGCTGGCCGACCCTCGTGCTCTACGGCGACGTCCCGCTGATTCGCGCCGAGACGCTGAAACGGCTGGTCCAGGCGACCGGGAAGGGCCTGGGCCTTCTGACCGCGACGCTCGACGGTCCCAGCGGGTATGGGCGTATCCTACGAAATGGAAAAAAGGTGGTGGGAATTGTCGAAGAAAAGGACGCCAACTCGCGGCAGCGCGCGCTTCGCGAGATCAACACCGGAATCGTCGTGGCGCCGACAAAGAAACTCAAGTCCTGGCTCGCGAAGCTGCAAAACAACAACGCGCAGAAGGAGTATTACCTCACCGACATCGTCGCGCTCGCCACGAAGGAGCGCGTACCTGTGACCGCAATCCAAGCAGACACGGCGTGGGAGGCGCTCGGCGTGAACAGCCGCGCCCAACTCGCCGAGTTGGAGCGCGTATATCAGCGTAAGCTCGCCGCCTCGCTCCTTGAGCAGGGGGTGGCGCTCGCCGATCCGTCGCGCTGCGACGTGCGCGGAAGCCTCGCTTGCGGACGCGACGTGGCGATCGACGTCAATTGCGTGTTCGAAGGCGAGGTCAAGCTCGGCGACGGCGTCTCGGTCGGCGCGAATTGCGTGCTGAAGGACGTGACGGTCGGCCCGGGCACGCGCGTCGAGCCCTTCTGCCACCTCGAGAACGCCGACATCGGCGCCGACTGCCGCATCGGCCCCTACGCGCGCATCCGTCCGGGCACGCGCACGCGCCTCGCCGACGGAGTGCACATCGGCAACTTCGTGGAGGTGAAGGCGAGTAGCATAGGCGCGGGTTCCAAGGCGAATCACCTCAGCTACATCGGCGACAGCGAGGTGGGCAGAAACGTCAACGTCGGCGCCGGCACGATCGTGTGCAACTACGACGGAGCGAACAAGCACCGCACCGTCATCGAGGACGACGTTTTCATAGGCTCGGGCACCCAGCTCGTCGCGCCTGTGCGGGTGGGCCGGGGCGCGACCCTCGGCGCGGGAACCACGCTCACCAAGGACGCCCCCGCGGGGGAGTTGACCCTCTCCCGGGTGAAGCAGGTGTCGATTCCGGACTGGGAGCGGCCGGTGAAGAAGAAATGATCGAAAGGCAAACCGCATGTGCGGAATAGTCGGAGCGATAGCCAAACGCAACATCGTTCCCGTCCTCATCGAGGGACTGAAGCGGCTCGAGTATCGCGGCTACGATTCCGCCGGGGTCGCCGTCCTCGACGGAATCGCCTCCGGATCGCGGGCGACCTTGCGCCGCGTCCGCTCGACGGGTCGCGTCGCGGAGCTTGAGAAGCTCGCCGGCTCGCAGGGCCTCGCCGGGGACATCGGGATCGCGCATACGCGCTGGGCCACCCACGGCGTGCCGTCGGAGAAAAATGCCCATCCGCACCTCTCGGGCGGCGTGTCGGTGGTGCACAACGGCATCATCGAGAACCACGAAGAGATGCGCAGGCGCCTGCGCGCCAAGGGCTACGAGTTCGTCTCCGATACCGATACCGAGGTCATCGCCCACCTCGTTCACTCGAACCTGCAATCGGGCGCGACCTTGTTCGACGCCGTGAGAAAGAGCGTGGTCGAGCTGGTCGGCGCCTACGCGATCGCGGTCGTGAGCGAATCCGATCCTTCGCGATTGGTGGTGGCGCGGCACGGGGCGCCGCTGCTGCTCGGCCTCGGTGAAGGGGAGAATTTCGCCGCCTCCGACACCTCCGCGCTCGTCCAGGTCACGCAGCGCGTCGTCTACCTCGAGGACGGCGACTGCGCCGAACTCACGCTCGATGGAGTGCGCGTCAGCGACTCCGGCGGCAAGGCGGTAAGCCGTCAGGTGCACGTTTCGCAGCTCACCGCCGACGCGGTCGAGCTGGGGCATTACCGGCACTACATGCAGAAGGAGATCTTCGAGCAGCCCATGGCGGTAGCGAACACCCTGGAGATGGTGACGGGCGCGCAGTCCGTTTCCCCGCAGCTCTTCGGTGCGGAGGCCGAGCGCATTTTTCGCGATGTCGATTCGGTGTTGATCCTCGCCTGCGGCACGAGCTATCACGCCGGGATGGTCGCGCGCTATTGGCTCGAGGCGCTGGCCGGGATCCCCTGCAGCGTCGAGATCGCGAGCGAATACCGCTATCGGGAATCCGTGCCCAACCCGAAGGGTCTGGTGATCACCGTTTCGCAGTCCGGCGAGACGGCGGACACCATCGCTGCGTTGCAGTACGCCAAGTCGCTCGGGCACCGCTACGCGCTCTCGATCTGCAACGTGCCCGAGTCCTCCCTGGTGCGCGCGTCCCATCTGCGCTTCCTCACGCGCGCGGGACCGGAGATCGGCGTGGCCTCGACCAAGGCGTTTACCACGCAGCTTGCCGCGCTCGCGCTGCTCACCATGACCCTCGCGAAGATGCGGGGCCGGCTCCCGGCGGAGCGCGAAGCTGAGCTGCTGCATTCGCTTCGGCATTTGCCGCGTGCTCTCGAGCGCGTGCTGCACGTCGAACCGCAGGTGAAGATGTGGTCGGAGAAGTTCGCGCAGCTCGAGCACGCCCTGTTCCTGGGTCGCGGCATCCACTACCCGATCGCGATGGAGGGGGCGCTGAAGTTGAAAGAGATCTCCTACATCCACGCCGAAGCTTATGCCGCGGGCGAGCTCAAGCACGGGCCGCTCGCGCTCGTGGACAAGAACATGCCGGTGATCGCCATTGCGCCCAAGGACGCGCTTCTGGAAAAACTCAAATCGAACCTCCAGGAGGTGCGTGCCCGGGGCGGCGAGCTGCACGTGCTCGCTGACGAGGACACGCGCATGGTCGCGGGCGAGGGCATCCACGTCATCCGAATGCCCGATCACGCCGGTTTTCTGTCTCCGATCCTGCATACCGTGCCGCTGCAGCTGCTCGCCTACCATGCGGCTCTGGAGCGAGGCAACGACGTGGACAAGCCCAGGAATCTCGCCAAATCGGTGACCGTGGAATAGGGGGATCGCGCCACGCGAAGAACCTCGGTCCACTCTCACGATCACGGGTCGGTGCGCAACGATGCACCGCCCTCCCCGGGATTTGCACTTGACCCGGTTTGCGGCATGCCGCTGGATATTTCGGCCGCCAAATACAAGCACTCGTACGGCGGCCGACACTGGTATTTCTGCAGCCTTCATTGTCTCGACAAGTTCGCTGCCGAGCCCGGGCGGTACGCCAAGGCGGCAGGGGGGCCCGCCCCACTGCCCGGGGCGATGCCGGACGCGATCTACACCTGCCCGATGCACCCGGAGATCCGGCAGGCGGGGCCCGGCAACTGCCCGAAATGCGGCATGGCGCTCGAGCCTGTCGCGCCAAGGGCAGACGACCAGCCCAACCCCGAGCTGCTCGACATGGCGCGCCGGTTCTGGATCGGGCTCGCGCTCACCGTTCCGGTTTTTGGCCTCGCAATGGCCGAACACCTGCCCGGCCTGCACGCGGCGTTGCCGAATCCGAAAATCTCCGGCTGGATTCAGTTCGTCCTGAGCGTCCCGGTGGTTCTTTGGGCCGCGTGGCCTTTCTTCGTGCGCGGCTGGAATTCGCTCGCGTCGCACAGCCTCAACATGTACACGCTGATCGCGCTTGGAATCGGTGTGGCGTTCGCCTACAGCGCCGTCGCATTGCTCGCGCCCGGACTATTTCCCCCGGCGTTTCGCGATTCCCACGGAGAAGTCGGTCTCTACTTCGAGGCGTCGGCGGTGATCGCGGTGCTGGTCCTGCTCGGCGAAGTGCTCCAGCTGCGTGCGCGCGAAAACACGAGCAGCGCCATTCGCGCCCTGCTCAAGCTTGCTCCCGAGACCGCGATCCGGATCCGCAGGGATGGCGGCGATGAGGGGGTGCCGCTCGATCAAGTGCAGCGAGGGGATCGCCTGCGGGTGCGCCCGGGCGAAAAAGTACCGGTTGACGGCGTGGTTCTGGAAGGCCACTCGAGCGTGGACGAATCCCTGGTCACGGGCGAGGCGATTGCGGTGGAAAAGCATCCTGGAGAGAAAGTCACAGGGGGCACGATCAACGGCACAGGCAGCTTCACGATGCGCGCCGAGCGCGTCGGCGCGGAGACGCTGCTCGCGCAAATCGTGCAGATGGTCGCCGAAGCGCAGCGCACACGCGCTCCCATCCAGAACCTCGCCGATCTGGTTTCGTCTTACTTTGTTCCCGCGGTCGTTGGCATCGCCGCAGTTGCATTCGTGGCTTGGTCGATCTACGGCCCGCCGCCCGCGATGAGCTTTGCGCTGGTAAGCGCCGTATCGGTGCTGATCATTGCTTGCCCTTGCGCCCTTGGGCTCGCGACACCGATGTCGATCATGGTCGGCACCGGGCGCGGCGCTCAAGGCGGCGTCCTCATACGCAACGCCGAGGCGCTTGAGCGCATGGAGAACATCGACACGCTGGTGGTCGACAAGACCGGCACGCTGACGGAGGGTAAGCCCAGACTCACCGGGGTTGTCGCGGCCGAGGGAACAACCGAAGAGCATGTGCTGCAAGTTGCGGCGAGCCTCGAGCGCGGCAGCGAGCATCCTCTGGCCGCGGCGCTCCTCGAAGGGGCCAGGGACAGAGGTATTGCGCTGCTGAGCGTGGAGGGCTTCAATGCCGTCATCGGCAAGGGAGTGGAAGGAAAAGTCGATGGCCGGACCGCCGCGCTCGGCAACGCGCGTTTCGCCGACACGCTCGCCCGGGTGCCGCAGGCCTTCAGGGAAAGGGCGGACGCGCTGCGCGGCAACGGCGAGACCGTGGTGTTCCTCGTGGAAGGCGGGCGCGTTGCCGGGATCATCGGCGTGGCGGATCCCATCAAAGCGTCCACCCCCGAGGCGCTGCGCGCGCTCGCAGCCGAAGGCGTCCGGGTCGTGATGCTCACCGGCGACAGCGAGCTCACCGCCCGGGCCGTGGCCGGGCGGCTCGGGATCGAGGACGTTCGCGCAGACGTCCTCCCGCAGGAGAAAGGCGTGGTCGTGAGGGCGCTGCGCGAAGAGGGTCGCGCCGTGGCGATGGCGGGCGACGGCGTGAACGATGCGCCGGCGCTCGCCGAGGCGGACGTCGGCATCGCCATGGGCACCGGGTCCGATATCGCGATCCGCAGCGCGGGCATCACGCTCGTCAAGGGCGACCTGCGCGGAATCGTGCGGGCGCGGCGGCTTTCGCGCGCCACGATGCGCAATATCCGCCAGAATTTGTTCCTGGCGTTCGTATACAACGCTCTCGGCGTGCCGATTGCAGCGGGGGTGCTGTTCCCCTGGACCGGCCTGGTTCTGAACCCGATGGTCGCGGCCGCCGCGATGAGCGCGAGCTCGGTGTCGGTCGTCCTCAACGCGCTGAGGCTGCGCCATTCCGCGATCTGACAGGGTGCGCCGCCGCGCGGAGGGATAGACTGTGGTGCAAGGGTGGAGCGCGCTTGACGTTTACGTAAACGTAAAGTAGCCTCGCGTTTCTCCAGCCAGATCCGGACGCGTTGGGGCAGCCATGACCGATCTGAGTGCCTCCCGGCACACCGAATACAAGACGAAGAACAAGATCCGCTTCGTGACGGCGGCGTCGCTTTTCGACGGCCACGACGCCGCGATCAACATCATGCGCCGCATCCTGCAGGCGAGCGGTGCCGAAGTTATCCATCTGGGGCACAACCGCTCGGTCGAGGAGGTCGTGGCGGCCGCGCTCCAGGAAGACGTCCAGGGGGTCGCGGTGTCCTCCTACCAGGGCGGACACGTGGAGTACTTCAAGTACATGATCGATCTCTTGCGCGAGCGGGGCGGGGAGAACATCCAGGTGTTCGGCGGCGGTGGCGGGGTGATCGTGGCCGAGGAGATTCGCGAGCTTCAGGCCTACGGCGTCGCGCGCATCTATACGCCCGAGGACGGCCAGAAGATGGGCCTGCAGGGCATGATCAACGACATGCTCGAGCGCTGCGACGAGGACTTGTCGCAGCGTGCGCCCAAGGAGTTGAACGGCGTGAAGGGCGGCGACCGCCGGGGGCTCGCCCGCCTGATCACGGGGCTCGAGAACGGCGCGACCGAGCGCAAGCTCCGCGAGCAGATGCTCGAGGAAGCCGGCGCGCTCCCCGTACCGGTGCTCGGGGTGACGGGTACCGGAGGCTCGGGAAAATCCTCGCTTGCCGATGAGCTGGTGCGCCGCTTCCGGCTCGACCAGGAAGACCGGCTCGGCATCGCCATCCTCGCCGTCGATCCTTCGCGCAGGAAGTCCGGTGGGGCGCTGCTCGGCGACCGCATCCGCATGAACGCGATCGCGGGGGCCCGCGTGTTCATGCGCTCGCTCGCCACGCGCGGCGCCGAGAGCGAAATCTCGAAAAGCCTTCCCGACGTGATTGCGGCCTGCAAGGTCGCCGGATTCGACCTCGTCCTCGTAGAGACCTCCGGCATCGGCCAGGGCGATGCGGCGATCGTGCCGCTCGTCGATGCTTCGCTCTACGTGATGACGCCCGAGTACGGCGCTGCGAGCCAGCTCGAGAAAATCGATATGCTCGATTTTGCGGACTTCGTCGCCATCAACAAGTTCGACCGCAAGGGCGGCGAGGACGCGCTGCGGGACGTTCGCAAGCAGTACCAGCGCAACCGCGGGCTCTTCGACCGCTCCGCCGGGGAGATGCCGGTCTACGGCACCATCGCCTCGCGCTTCAACGACGACGGCGTCACCGCGCTCTACCAGGGCATCCTGCCCGCGCTAGCCGAGCACGGCCTGAAGGTCAGGCCGGGCACGCTTCCCGCGATCAAGACGCGCGCCTCCTCGGCGAGGAACGCGATCGTCCCGCCCTCGCGCAACCGCTACCTCGCCGAAGTCGCGGACACGGTGCGCGGCTACCACGCCCGCGCCGGCGAGCAATCGAGGATGGCGCGCGAGCGGCAGCAGCTGCTTGCAGCCAAGGCGATGCTCTCCGCGGCGGGCAAGGACGCCGCGGTGCTGGATCCGCTCATCGAGGAGAAAGACGCCGGGCTCGATGCGCGTTCCCGGGAGCTCATCGAGGACTGGCCGGAAACGAAGAAGACCTACGCGGGCGACGAGCAGGTGGTCAGGGTGCGCGAGCGGGAGATCCATACCCGGCTCAACACGGTTTCCCTTTCGGGGACCCGGGTGCCGAAAGTCGCGCTGCCGGGCTTCGAGGACCATGGCGAGATCCTGAAATGGCGCATGCGCGAGAACCTGCCCGGCTCGTTCCCGTTCACCGCGGGCGTATTTTCCTTCAAGCGCGAGAACGAGGATCCGACGCGCATGTTCGCGGGCGAGGGCGATCCTTTCCGCACCAACCGCCGCTTCCACCTGCTGTCGAAAGACATGCCGGCAAAGCGCCTCTCGACCGCGTTCGATTCGGTGACGCTCTACGGATTCGACCCGGACCTGCGCCCGGATATCTACGGCAAGGTCGGCAACTCGGGCGTGTCCATCGCCACGCTGGAAGACATGAAAGTCCTCTACTCGGGCTTCGACCTGTGCGATCCGGCGACGAGCGTCAGCATGACGATCAACGGGCCGGCGCCGACGATCCTCGCGATGTTCCTGAACACCGCCATCGACCAGCAAATCGACAAATTCGGGGAGAGCAATGCCCGCGAGGCGACCGTCGCCGAGCGCGAGGACATCAAGGCACGGACGCTTTCTGCCGTTCGCGGCACGGTGCAAGCGGATATCCTCAAGGAGGATCAGGGGCAGAACACCTGCATCTTCTCGACCGAGTTCTCCCTCAAAGTGATGGGCGACATCCAGGAATACTTCATCGGTCACGACGTGCGCAATTTCTACTCCGCCTCCATCTCGGGCTATCACATCGCGGAAGCCGGCGCGAACCCGATCTCGCAGCTCGCCTTTACGCTCGCCAACGGCTTCACTTTCGTCGAGGCCTACCTGGCGCGCGGAATGAAGATCGACGATTTTGCGCCGAACCTTTCGTTTTTCTTCAGCTACGGCATGGAGCCCGAGTACGCCGTGCTCGGCCGCGTGGCGCGGCGCATCTGGGCGGTGGCGATGCGGGAGAAGTACGGCGCGAACGAGCGCAGCCAGAGGCTCAAGTTCCATTCGCAGACCTCCGGGCGCTCGCTGCACGCCCAGGAAATCGCCTTCAACGACATCCGCACCACCCTGCAGGCGCTGATCTCGACCTACGACAACACCAATTCGCTGCACACCAACGCCTACGATGAGGCCATTACGACGCCCACCGAGGAGTCGGTGCGCCGCGCAATGGCGATCCAGCTCGTCATCAACAAGGAATGGGGACTGGGAAAGAACGAGAACCCCAACCAGGGCAGCTTCGTGATCGAGGCCCTGACGGATCTCGTCGAGGAAGCGGTGCTGAAGGAGTTCGAGGCCATCGCCGAGCGCGGCGGCGTGCTCGGCGCGATGGAGACCGGCTACCAGCGCGGCAAGATCCAGGAAGAGTCCATGGTCTACGAGCACCGCAAACACGACGGCTCCTACCCCATCGTCGGCGTCAACACCTTTCGCAACCCTCGCGTAAATTCAATCCCGCGGAAGCTGGAGCTGATCCGCTCGACCGAGGAGGAAAAGCAGTCCCAGCTCAGGCGCCTCGCCGAGTTTCACGAGCGACACAAGGCCGAATCAGGCCCGATGCTGAAGCGTCTGCAACAGGCTGTGGTCAGGGGCGAGAACGTCTTCGCGGTGCTTATCGACGCGGTGCGCTGCTGCTCGCTCGGCCAGATCACCTCGGCGCTGTTCGAGGTGGGGGGCCAATACCGCCGCAATATGTAGGAAGAGCAGGAGCACGTTGCATCACCCTCTACGCGAAATGGCACGCCACCACGTGCCCATGTCCCACGTCCCTCAACTGCGGCTCGGACGCGGGGTCGGTGCAGACCGCGGGGCGGCCCTTGTCCTGGTAGAGCGGGCAGCGCGGAGCGAAGCGGCAGCCGTTGACCGGCTGCTCGAAGTCGAACACCCCCCAAGTGGGGCGCTCGCGCTCGGCGGGCGCGCCTGCGCGGGCGTGCAGGCTCACCTCGGTGTTCTGCTTGTCCGCGAGCGACGCCCACAGGATGCCCGTGTAGGGATGGCGCGGCTGGTGCGCGATGTTCTCCGCCAGACCCATTTCGACGATGCGTCCGAGATACATGACGGCGACCTTTTGGCTGACCAGCTCCACGACCGGGAGATCGTGCGAGATGAACAGATACGTGAGCCCCAGGTGTTTCTGCAGGTCGCGCAGCAGGTTCACCACCTGCGCCTGGATCGAGATGTCGAGGGCGCTCGTCGGCTCGTCGGCCACGATGAGGCGCGGGCGCACTGCGAGCACGCGCGCGATTCCGACGCGGCGCTTCTCGCCGCCGGAAAGCTCCGAGGGGAAGTTCGCGAGCTTGCTGTCCTTGAGACTTACCTGCTCCAGCAGCTCGCGGACGCGGCCTGCGATTTCGGCCTCGCTCGGGCGCTCGTGCACGGTGAGCGCCTCGCGCAGGATGTCGCGCACGCGCATCTCCGGGTTGAGCCCCGCGTCGAGGTCCTGGAAGATCATCTGCATCTCGCGCCTTAAGGGGCGCAGCTCGGCGCGGCTCAAGTTGGTGATGTCGCGCCCGTCGAACACGATGCGCCCGCTGCTCGCGTCGGTCAGGCGCAGCACCGTGCGTCCGATCGTGGTTTTGCCGCAGCCGGACTCCCCGACCAGGCCGACGGTCTCGTTTTCCCTGAGATAAAAGCTCACGCCGTCGACCGCCGGAATCACGCGCCCCTGGCCGGTCAGCATCGAGACGAGTCCGCGACGCTGCCTGTAGTCCTTGCGCAGGTCGGTGACTTCGAGAATGGTGCGACTCATGGTTTCCCCGCCGCAGGGTATAGCCAGCAGCGCACCTTGTGGCCGGGCGCGACCTCGCCGAGCGGTGGCTCGAGACCGGCGCAGTTTCCGCGGATCGCCTCGGTGACACGGTTGCAGCGACCGTAGAAACGGCAACCGCGCGGCACCTCGATGGTATCGAGCACCTCGCCTTCGATCGCCTGCAGATAACTTTTCCGGCGTATCGTCTCCGCGCTCGGGATCGAGGCGAGCAGCGCCGCGGTGTATGGGTGGCGCGCTGTTGCCTCCGGCGCGAGCACCTCCGCGGCGCGACCGGTCTCGACCACCGTGCCGCCGTACATCACCGCGATGCGGTCCGAGAGGCGCTGGATCACGCTGATGTCGTGGCTGATGAGGAGCGTGGTGATGCCAGTCTCGGTCTTGAGCTGGGCCAGCAAATCCACGATGGTGGACTGGATGGTCGCGTCGAGGCCGGTGGTCGGCTCATCCGCGATCAGGAGCGAGGGTTCGGCGGAGAGCGCCATCGCGATCATGGCGCGCTGGCACATGCCGCCGGACATGCCGAAGGGGAAGTTGTCGAAGCGCAGCCTGGGCGAATCGATGCGCACGCGCTCGAGCCAGTGGATCGCGCGTTCCCTGGCTTGGCGCTCGCCCTTGAAGTTCGTGTGCAGGCGGATGGTCTCGACGAGCTGTTTGCCGATCGTGGAGTAAGGATTCAGCGCCGAGCGCGGGTTCTGGAAAATCATTGCGATCTCCTTGCCGCGCACGCCCGCCATCAACGTCTCCGAGTGCCTGCGCCAGCCGCGCTCGTCTTTCTCCACCGCCATGACGCGTCCGTCCTGCTCTGTGACACGTGCGTAGTTCTCCAGGCCGTCGAGCAGGTTGCGCCGCGAGCCGTTCGATTGCAGGTCGATGCGACCGCTGATCACGCCCGGCCCGGCGGTGACGAGGCCCGCTGCCGAGAGCGCGGTGACGCTCTTGCCGCTGCCGCTTTCCCCCACGATGCCGAGCGTTTCGCCGCGCATGACGCCCAGGCTCACGCCGTCCACCGAGCGGATAAAGGCGCGTTTCGCCCGTGAATAGAAATAAGTACGCAGGTTCTCGACGGCGAGGAGAGGCGCGTCCATCACTTCCTCCGCTTGCCTTCGAGGAGATTGTTGAGTCCGTCGCCGAGCAGCTGGAATCCGAGGATGGTCGCGAGGATGGCGAGGGCCGGCGCAGTCGAGGGCCAGAAGTTGCCCTGCAGGAAATAGTTCGCGCCGGCCTGGACCATGTTGCCCCAGGAAGGCGTGGGCTCCTGCACGCCGAAGCCGAGGTAGCTCAAGCTCGTCTCGACGAGGATCGCCTCGGCCATGCCGAGGGTGGCCTGGATCACGAGGAGCGCACGGCAATTCAGCCACAGGATGTGCTTGAGAATGACCGTGTGAGCGGGCAGCCCGAGCGCGTGCGCAGCCTCGATGAAGCTCTTCTGCCGAAGAAATGCGATCTTGCCCGCGATCAGGTTGGCGATCACCGGCATGCCAGTGATGCCGACGACGACCATGACGTAATAGATGTCGGCTTTGAATGCGGCGATCACGAGCAGGATCAGCACCAGGCGCGGGAACGAGTCGAGCAGATTGTCGAAGTAGGTGATGATCGTATCGAACCAGCCGCCGCGGTAACCGGCCAGGATGCCGAGAACGCTTCCGCCGACGACGGAGATCGTGATTGCGAGCAGTCCGGGGAGAAAGTAGGCCTGGATGCCGAGGATCAGCCGCGCCTGCAGGTCGCGCCCGAGGAAATCGGTGCCGAGGGGGTGCCCGGAGGTGAACGGCGCCGCGTTGATCAGCCCGATGTCCATGGCTTGCGGGTCGTGGGGCAGCCAGCCGAACGCCCCGAGCAGGTACGAGGCCACCACCACCGCGACCACCAGCAGGCCGTAGGCCACGTAGACGAGATCGAGCGGCCCCGCCCGCTGCCGCAGGGACAGCTCCGAGAACTGCCCGATAGGGCCGGGCGTCTGGACGTAGCGGCGCACGCGCTGCCTATTCCTTCGATGCGCGCGGATTGACCGCGGTGAAGACGACGCGCTGCAACAGGTTACCCAGACGTACGAACGCCGCGGCAACGAGGGCGATGCCCATGATGACCGGAAAGTCGCGGTCCTGCGCCGCCTGCCACGCCATGCGCCCCATGCCGGGCCAGTTGAACACCTGCTCGACGATCACCGCACCGCCGAGCAGGAACGGGATCTTGGCGCTCATGATCTCGGTGACCGGGATCAGGAAGCCCTCCTTGAACGCGTGGCGCCACACCGGCGCGCCCTTGGCGCGCGCGGTGCGGATGTAGTCTTCGGCCAGCACCCGCGACAACTCCTCGCGCAGGTGGCGGATCATTTCCGAGAGCGTGCCGCTCGCGATTCCGAGCACGAAGATCGGCACGAGGAAATAGAGCCATGCGTGCTCCTGCTTCGCCGCCGTTCCCGAGATCAGCGGGAACATGCCGAACTGGTGGATGAAGACGTAGACCACGATGTAGCCGAACCAGAACACCGGTACCGCCGAAAGGACGTACGCGGCCAGGGTGGCGGCGGTGTTGCCGGTGGTGCCGCCGTGCGCGGCCGCATGCACCGCGATCGGCACCGCGATCAGGAGCGTGAGCGCGAGTGAGCCGAGCGTGAGGGTGAGCGTGTAGACGCCGACGCGGGCGAGTTCAGGCAGCACCGGCAGGCCGGTGCGGATCGAGTTGCCGAAGTTGCCCTGCAGCATCTTGCCGAACCACGCCGCGTACTGGCCGTACCATGTCTGGGGTACGCCCAGCGCCTCGCGCATGCCGAGGGCGAGCTGCGAGCGGGGCGATTGGCCCTCGAGCAAAACGTTGAGAGGGTCGCCGGGCGCGAGATAGAGGATGGCGAACACGACCACGCTCACGCCGAGCAGCAAGAGCGCGGTCACCGCGAGCTCGCGCGCGAGCACGCGGCTGACGGGCTTGATCGCCGCGAACTTCATGGTAAGCGCCGTCCTCCGCCACTGTCATTCTGAGGAGCGCAGCGACGAAGAATCTGTTTTTCCGGACAAAAGCAGATCCTTCGGTGCGCTCAGGATGACGCTGCCGCGGGCGGCGTCACTTCTGCTCGCTGGCGGGAATGAACCACTCGTCGGCGAACGAGAAGAACTTGTACGGGTGGATCTGCACGCGCCGCAGCTTCCTGTGATAAGCGCTGTAGTTGGTGAGCGTCCAGAGGAACGTGTACGGCTGCTCTTCGGCGAGGATCGCGTGAAGCTTGCGGTTGATCGTCCGGCGCTTCTCGTGGTCGAGCGTGAGCTTGCTCTCGACGATGAGCCCGTCCACTTCGGGGTTGGAATAGCCGCCGAAGTTGTTCTTCCAGTCGCCGATTTCGGCCGAATGGAACAGGGACGAGATGTCAGCCGAGTCGTCGAACACCCAGGACGCGAACATGATGTCGAAGTTGTGCTCGAGGAAGACGTCTTCCTTCCACGCCTGCCACTCCTTGAACTCGACCGTGATCGCGATCCCGGCGTTCTTGAGGTAGTTCTGGAACGCGAGCACGACGCGCTTCACGGCTTCGCTCTCCTTCTCGATCGGGACTTTGAGCGATAGCGCGAGCTTCTTGCCGTCCTTCTCCATGATCCCGTCGGCGCCGGGCCTGAAGCCCGCCTCCGTGAGCAGGGCGCGCGCCCGCTCGGTGTTGAACGGCAGCGGCTTGACGTCGAGGTTGTAGGCCCAACTGCCGGGCGCGAACGGACCGGAGATGACCGTGCCCTGGCCGTTGAAGAACGAGTCGAGCATCTCCTGGCGGTTGACCGCGACCGTGATCGCCTGGCGCACGCGCCGGTCGGCGAGCAGAGGGTTGCGCACGTTGTAGCCGAAGAACGAGTACGACAGCGCGTTGTACGGTTGCAGCACGAAGCGCTTGTCGCCCTGAACCTCCGGCAGGTTGCGCGGGTTGACCAGGACGATCATGTCGATGGCGTTGAACATCAGCGCCTGGGCCATGATGTTCTGGTCGGCGAAGGGCCTCGCGATGAACTTGTCGATATGGGCGCGGCCCTTGAAGTAGTCGGGGTTGGCGACCATCACCACCTCGCCGTCACCGGTGACGGTCTGGAGCATGTACGGCCCGGTCCCGATCGGGCTGTGGGCGAACCGGTCCTCGCGCGTCAGGTACTGCGGGTTCGCCGGACCGTGCTTGGGGATGATCTTGAAGCTGAATTTCGCCAGAGCGTTCAGGATCGGGCGCTTGAGCGTGATGACCACCGTGTAGTCGCCGGTCTTCTCGACCTTCTCGATGAACTCGTAGCGCACCTTGAGCGGCGTGATGGTCTTCGGGTGCATCATGATGTTGTAGGTGAACACCACGTCGTCGGCGGTAAACGGTCTAGGGGCTTCGCCCTCGCGCGGGTGCCACTTCACGTCCTTGCGCAGGAAGAACGTGAATACGCGGCCGTCCTTGGACGCCTCCCAGCGCTCGGCCAGCTCAGGCACGATTTCCTGCTTCTCGTCGATGCCGACCAGGCCGTTGAACACGAGCTCGGTGATGCGCAGCGAAATCGTCTCGTTGCTCGTGATCGGGTCGAGCGTCGCAGGCCGCCCGTACTCGCTGTAGTTGAGGACGCCGCCGTCGGGGCGCCCGTCGCCCTTCGGCGCGGCATGCGCCGGAAAGCACCATGCCATGGCGACGCCCAAGCTCAGTACCGTAATACCAAGGATCCGTTTCATAAGTTCCTCGCTCGTTGACTCCGACAGTTGCGATTCATCTTGCGGCTGCTCAAAGTATCTTCACGTCGCCGGCGCTGCGCTGCTCCATGGAGTACACACCCTGCATCGCCTCCTGAATCTGGCGCACCACGGGAAACTCCTTGCTCATCTCGAAGAAGATCTCGAGACCTTCGGAGAATTTCTTGGTCCGATAGTAGGCCTCGGCCAGGCCGGCGAGCATTTCCGGGTCGTTGGCCTCGATCTTGTTCTTGTTGCTCTTGTCGCGGCCGGCCTCCATGTAGGAGATGGCGCGCGCGTAGTCCTTCTTGCGCAGGTAGTAGCTGCCGAGAGCAAAGTTGAGCCGCTGATAGCGCCGCCCGTCGCCCGCCTCGGTCACCTGGCCGACGCGCGCGAGCACCTTGGAGCACTGGGCCTGGGCGTCGGCGCAGCCGAGCACGATGTCGGCCAATACCTCGGGGTCGCTGCCGCTCTCCGCCATCGCGGTCCACGCGCTCTCGGCTTCGGCGCGCCGGCCCTGGCGGTGCGCGATCAGGGCCTGGCGCACCCGGGCGCGCTCGCGGTACTGGACCGGCGTCTGCGCTCGGGCGAGAAAGGCCTCCACGTACGTCGAGGCCTCGTCGCGGCTACCCAGGTCGTTCAATACCTCGGCGAGATAGTATTCCGCGCTCGGTTTCATGCGTGCGTCGGCGGCGGCCTGCTCGAGCTGACGCCGCGCGAGCTCGCGATAAAGCCGCGTCAGGTCCGTGAGCAGCGCGAGATCGTAGAGGTTGATGCTCTTGGCAGTCCCCTTGGCCGCTTTAAAACTCTCGACGTAGGAAGCCATTCCGAGGTCGCCTGCGCGCGCCACCGCGAGCGCCTTGTCCGGCGCACCGGCCGCCGTATAGATCTCGATGAGGTAGCGCCGCGTGCGCGCCGACAACTGGGGTGCGAGGCTCGCGTCGTCGGCAACGCGCCGCAGCGATTTCACGTCCGCGAGCTGGACGCCGCCCTGGGCCGCGGCGCGCGCCAGCGCGATCTCCGCCGCTCCGCCCGTGCCGGCCCACACGGCGCGCGCGCCTTTTGCGTCGCGCTGCGCCCACAGGACGCTCCCCAGGCCCACGCTTGCGAGCGCCTGATAGCGCTTCTCGATCCCCGGGTCGGCGCGGACCTGTTCGAAGTGGCGCTGCGCTTCGGCCGCGCTTCCGCGCGCGAGCAGGGCCTCGGCGAGGTGCAGCCGCGCGTAGCGGCTGCGGTCCCCGGTGCGCGTCTTGAGCAGCTTGTCGAGGTAATCCAGCTCGGCCGCAGCGGCGGTGCGGCCGAGCGCCTCGTGCAGGTCGGCGTTGCGCACGTAAATCATGCCGAGCACGAGCCGCGCCTGCGGCCGGCGCTCGGCCTCGAGGCGGGCGAGCGCGTCTTCGAGCACGCGTGCCGCCTGCTCGTAGCGGCGCTTCTCGTAGAGCTTCATCGCCGCACCGACCGGGTCGTCGTCGGCGCCGCGCGCGGGCGCGCTCGCTCCGAGGGCCGCCGCAAGCAAGGAGGCGAACAGCAGGTGTACGCAGGCGTGGCGGCGCGTCATGGCCTCAATCCTTGAGCTTCGCGAGGTAGACCTGGTCCCACTGGTCGACCTGGGCGCGAAACGCGATCACCCCGCTCGAGGAACAGGTGACATCGTGGTTCATCTTGGTTCCGGTGCGTACGAGCGTGCTCGTGCGGCCGGCGACGTCGGCGACGTAGATCGGGTTGTAGGCCTGCCGTTCGTTGCGCACGTACACGATGCGGCGGTTGTCGGGCATCCACGCCGGCCCGCGCTCGACGTCCGGGACCACGTCGGTCGCCACCACCCGCGCCGCCAGCCCTTCGCCTTCGGTCGGGTCGGCGCCGTCTGCGGCAACGACCACGATGGCCCAAGTCTTGGGATCGTCGGCGGGGTTGTAATTGGTGTAGAACGCGACGCGCTTCCCGTCCGGCGACCACACCGGGCGCAGGTCGTCGTAACGCCAGGTGCTGAGCGGCTTCGGAGGCACGGGCGGGGTGCGCCCCGGCTCGAGTATGTAAATGTCGTGGTTCTCGTTGATTCCCTGGATGACGGCGAGACGCTTGCCGTCCGGGGACCACTGCGGATAGAGATAGGGCCACTCGCCGTGCGTGAGTCGAGTCGTGGTCTTCGTGAGGAGATCGAGCAAGTACACGTCGCCTTGTCCGCTCCGCCCGGAGATGAACGCGATCTGGTCGCGCACCGGCGACCAGTGCGCGTGCCCGTCCTTCTCCTTGTGATTCGTGATGCGCGCGATGCGGCCGTCGGGCTCGCGCAGGTACAGGTCGTAGTTGCCCTCGCCGCCGTTGCTCATGAACACGAACCGCGTGCCGTTCGGCGACCAGCTGATGCCGGAGTTATAGCTCGTCTGCTCCACGACCTCGGGGAAGAAGAACGCGCTCTGGCCCGGCGCGACCGGGGCCTGCTGGTGAATGGTTTGGACGACCTCGCCGTTGACGCGCACGATCGCGATTTCCTTGTTGTCGCCGCGTGAGCGCTCGAACGCGACCAGGTCTCCGGCGGGCGACCACACCGGGTTCGAGTCATTGCGCCCCCGGGCGATGGGAACGAGCGGCCGCACGAATTCCGGCTCGATTCCGGCCTCTCCTGCGGCCGGCGCTTCTTCGGCAGCCGCAGGCAACGCAGCAACTGCGGGCCAGGAGAACGCGACGAGCAGGGCAAGCGAAGGGCGCCGGGTGTGCATCGCGTTCGGGCCGGCGCGATTACTGTTCCTGGATCTGATCGCGGTATCGACGCGCCCCCTCGCGAGCCTGCACGAAGGCCGGATTGCCCTCGAGCTTTTTCGGGAAGAAGTCGAAGTACTCTCGCCACGCGAGGCTCGCGCTGTTCATCACCGCCGGCTGCTTGGTCATCAGATACAGCTTGTGGTACGAGAGCGCAGTGTAGTAGTACGTGTCGTGCACCGCCTCGTCGTACTCGGCGCTCGGGAAGAAGCGCGTGTTCTGCTTGGCGGTCTGCAGCGCCTTGATCGCCTTGGCGAAGTACGTGGACGCGGCGGTGCGATCGCTCTCCACCAGGTGGTTGCCTTTCTCGCAATACGCGTGGCCGAGGTTGGTAAAGGTGACCGCGAACTGCTTGTAGATCAGCTGCTGGTTCTCGGGCAGGGCGAGGACCGCCTCGAACTCGGCGATCGCGTGGTCGTAGTCCTCTTTCTCGTCGAGGTAGATATCACCCAGCCGCCGGTGCGCCTCGGCGTAGTCCGGGTGCTCGCGCTCGGTGGAGGCATAGGCCTTGATGGCACCCTCGATGTCGCCTTGCTGGCGCGCGCGCTCGCCGATCTTGAGGAAATCCTTTTGCAGCACGATGCGGCGCTCGCCGGTGCGATCCTCCTCCTTCTGGGTGAACTCCATCACCTGGAAGAAATCGCGGTAGTCCTCGCCGTAGGTCAGGCGCACGCTGTGAAAGCCCAGAGTGATCTGCTTGCCGGCGGTGATCGGCGTCTTGCCGATCTGCTCGTCGTCGATGTAGACGGTCGCCGAAGACGGCGCGGAGTCGACCTTGAACAGCACATTGTTGGCCGCGAGCAGGAACTCGCGCGCTTCGCCGCTCTTGTCGACTTTGATCTTGTCGGTGAGCTGCTGGTAGCCGTGGCGGTACAGCGTGAGCGCATAGTTGCGGCCGAGCCGCAGCGGGACTTCCGCCTGGCCGTTCGTCCCGGTCGCGCCGGCCCACTCGCCGTTCAGGTAGACGCTGGTGCCGGCAAGCGGGTTGACGTCCGTGCCGACGCCGCCTTTCGCGGTGAGCAGGAAGTAGGTGCGTTCACCGTCTGCCTCGCCCTCGCGCGGGATGCGCCGCACCACGCGATCGCCGATCTGCACCTTCTCGCCCTGCTTGAGCGTCGCGACCTCCGCGAGCGAACTCGCGTCTTCCCCGCGCGTGACCTCGACCGTGCCGGTCTCTCGGTAACCGGCCACCTTGCCGCCCTCGGCGAACGTCGGCGTGGTCAGGGTGAACTCGGTGCCGCGGCTGATACGCCAGTTCTTGCCGATGTTGATGCGGTAGCGGTCCTCCTCCCTGGCGACCACCGTGCCCTCGAGCGGGAAGCGGTCGATGACGTTGCTCGCGATGTCGCGCACCGCGCCGTTGATCCCGCCGGCGCTGCGTGCGCGCGCGATCTCCGAGAAAATGATCTTGCCGTTCGCGGTGTGGAATTTGACCTCGACCAGGTAGCCGCCGTCGTCCTTGGCGACGCTCCCGAGCACGATCATGTCCACGCTCGCGCGCAGCGGAGTGTCCTGCCAGCCCTTGGTCGTGATGCGGTCGATGCTGAGCTTGCGCTGGTTGACCTCGGCCTGCAGCCTCTCCCCCGGGACCTCGCGGAACGCCGGGAACTTGAACAGCTGCGTCGCCAGCGCCTGCTCGGCCTGGGCCGCGACCTCCTTCAGGTCCACCCCCGGCGTGTTGCCGACGACGCGGTAGACGCCGATGCGGATCGGCCTGGGCGCAGTCGGGTAGAAGTAGCGCTGGAGATTGACGTGGCCTTCGAGCTGGACGGTCGCTTTCCACGTTGAGGGAACGTAGCCGGGCGCCGCGAGCGCGATCACGGCCTTCTTGCCCGGCTCGCCGCGGTAGTCGTACGTGTAGCTGCCCTGGGCGTCGGTCTTGCCGACGGTCTTTCCGTCTATGCTCACGGCGAGGCCCGGCACCCCGCTCGCGCGGCCGTACTCTTCGGTCATCGCCTTGATTGCCACCACGGTCTGGCGGTTGAGCGCGACTTCGACTACCTGGCCCGGCTCGAGCTGACGCGTCGCGCGGTAAGCGCTGAAGCCACTCTTGGCGACGCCGATCTCGGCACCCTTCGCCGGCTGCGTCCGATAGGAGTAAACGAATTCGCCCTTCGCATCCGTGACACCTTCCTCCTTGCCGCCGACCGTCACCTTGGCCTCGGGCACCGGCGTCCCCCCTTCGCTCACGCGCACGGTGACGTAACGCGTCGCCTTGAGATCGGCCTCGACTCGATAGGTGACGATTTGGTCGCCCTTCGGAAGCTTCACGAGGAAGGACGATTTCCACGGATCGATGCGATAGCCGGGTGCCTCCTTGCTCACCGTCACCTCGACCTCGGTGCCGGCCTTCTTGCGCAGCCGCTGGGTGAACAGGCCCCGGGCGTCCGTGACGCCGAGCTCCTCGCGGTCTACGGTGACCTTCGCCTGTGCCGCGGGTTGCCCGTCGATGGTCGCTTTGACCTCGACGTCGAGGCGCTCCCCGCAGGCGCCGAGCAAAGCGGTGGCGAGGAGGACGGGAAGGAAACGCACGTGGGTTGTGGCCATGGTGTAATACCCTCGGTTATGGCGTCGGGTCTCAGGGGTGGCGTTCGCTCACATCGCGGGCGGCTGGATGTTGACCTCGCCGGGATTGATGATCTTGTCTTCGTCGGTGACCGAGCCTTTGATCGATTTGCGCTTGGCCTCCTGGATCTTCGGCAACTTGAACTCGACCTTCTTGCTGAAGAAGGATCCGATCTCGACGGTCTCGGTCTGCGTCTCGTAGCCGATGCGGCTCGCCTCCACTTTGTAGATGCCGGGCTTGATGCCGCCCTTGGGCGACTCGAATTCACCCTTCTCGTCCACCGTCGCGGAGCTCGAAGCCTGCTCGACCGCGGCGGTCGTATTGATCATGTTGACTACCGCCCCCTTCGGGCTCTCGTTCGGGATCGGCTGCTGGCGGCTGTCGACGAGCCGCACGTTGCCGTGAATCGTAGCGGCGCACCCGGCGACCAGCAGCAGGGGGGCGATTAGGACAACGAGCGCTCTTGCGGTCATGATCTCTCTCCAGTTGGTCGTCGGCGAGTCCACGCGACTGCACCCAGTCCTCGTTCTCGCGATTCGGCGTTCGCTTTGATTTCCAAATTGATCCGGGTTCGGCACAATCAAGCCGTTCGGCGGCGCGAATGTCCATAGAACATTCGTGATAACCCCACCTGACCCGTGGTCTGGTGCTCGGCGGCGCGGGCGCACGACGCTCACTTGCGTGCCCGCTGCATCTCCCCCCCTCGCCTAGCCGAGCTACAGGCGCGTGTGGAGCGGCGATTATAACCGAGATTCGGGAAAGTCTGAGGGAGCAGGGTCGGCGCGTGCGGCTGAGCGCCGCTTATGCGGAGGCCACCCTGTCGCGGCCCCGAGACTTGGCGTCGTACAACGCCTGGTCCGCGGCGCGGATGAGCGTATCCGGAGTCGTGCCATGCTCCGGAAAGGCTGCGACACCCAGCGAAATGGTGATGGCGCCCAGATTATGGCCGTCATACTTCAGCCTCAACTCGTGTACTCCCGCGCGGATGTTCTCGGCTCGCGGTGCTGCGATTTGCATTGATGCCTCCGGGAGGAGCAGCGAGAATTCTTCCCCACCGACGCGGCACGCGATATCGCTCTCGCGAACGTACCCTTGCAACAGGAGACCTACGCGCCGCAGGACGATGTCGCCCGCGCCGTGGCCCAAGGTGTCGTTGATACGCTTGAAGTGATCGATATCCAGAGTGATTATGGAGAGAGCGTGCTTCTTGCGGTCCGCGCGCGCCAGCTCCCGCAGGAGGAATTCCTCGAGAAAGCGGCGGTTGTACAAACCGGTGAGCGGATCACGGATCGATTGTTCATGCAGGGTGTCGCGAACTCTCAAGTTGGCGAGCGCGAGGCCGGTTTCTTCGGCCACAGCCGTCGCGAGATTCAGACAGGAGTCGATCGAATCGGCATTTTCCGGCGATGCCGATTCCTCTTTCACGAGACGCAAATGCAGCAAACCGAGCGTCTCGCCCTGTGCGAAGACCGGGACGCAAAGATAGGATGGGACCGAACTCGAATCCGACGTCACGTGTCCACAGAGCAGCTCGGTCCGCGGATCTCCGACCCAGTGAGCCTGCGTCTGGCGCAGGGCCCAGCAATCCTGGACTGTGAACGCCTGCTCGCCCGGCGACCTGTCGCCCCAGCTTGCAACGCCCTCCAAATGCTTCCCGGGAGGATGAACGAGATACAACTTGCCGTTCGTTCTCTGGAATAGTTGAGGACCGAAACATTCGACAGCGGCATAAACTTCGGCCTGCGTCACGCCGGCCTTCAGATAGCGGCTCAGTTTGCGAAAGACAAGGTGCTGATGGCGCAGTTGATCCAAATCGCGAACCTGGTCAGCGTACATGCGCGTCATGCGCGCAATCGCGAGACCCTGACCGTCCGCAGTCTTGCGTTCTTCGGCCTGCTTGATTGCGCGTCCGAACGTCCAGGGAAGATTGCTGGGGTTGGTCTTGAAAACGTGGTCGCTAGCCCCGCGCGTGAATGTTTCGACCGTGGCTTCTTCCTCTTCCGTTTTGAAGACGAAGATGAACGGCGTATGCGGACATAGGCTTTGCGCCATCGCCAAAGCAGTGACCCCACTGAACTTCGGCACCGAGACGCTGCACAGTATTACGTCTGGAACATAGAGCTCCAGTTGCCGCGTGAAATCCTGGGGCGTGTCAACTCGCCGCGTTTCAACCGCCACGCCCGCGCGGATCAGCTTGAGAACCTGTAAATCGGCGACCGCTTCGACATCCTCGACGATCAGGATTTTATACATTTGCGATCGTCACAGGATGAAGCCCTGCCCCCCCTACCAGTTACCGCACCGCGCGCACCTCTCCGGCCATACACTCGGTCCGGACCCTCATCGGCGTGCAGTGGGGTTCCCTGGACACGAGAGTGTTCTGGGAGTGTAATTGAAAATCGGTCCAAAGTGATGCTGTAAGATTCGCCGGCAGGCACTGCCGGCCATGTTTTGGGGCGGCGCGCGGCCGAGGAGGACCCCGTGACGGAACAGCCTGACACCTTTCCGCGCCTTCTTCTGCACCAGGCGAGGCTACGGCCCGCCAGGCCGGCGTTCCGCGAGAAGGACCTGGGCATCTGGAAGACCTGGAGCTGGGCCCAGGTCGCGGACGAGGTCCGCATTCTCGCCTGCGGCCTCGCTGCGCAGGGATTCGAGCGCGGCGACCGCCTCGCGGTCATCGGCGACAACCGGCCGCGCCTGTATTGGGCCATGATGGCTGCGCAGGCCCTGGGCGGCGTGCCCGTGCCCCTCTACCAGGACGCCGTGGCGGCCGAAATGGCCTTCGTGCTCCAGGACGCCGACATCGGCTTTGCCGTCGTCGAAGACCAGGAGCAGGTCGACAAGCTGCTGGAAGTCCTGCCGCAGTGCCCGCGGTTGAAGCGCATCTGCTTCGACGACCCGCGCGGGCTGCGCCATTACGGGCAGGCGGAGCTGACCGCGTTCGAGGACCTTCAGGCGGCCGGAAGGGGGTTCGCGCAGCACAATCCGGACTTCTTCGCCGACGAGCTCGGGAAGGGCCGGCCTTCCGATGTCGCGGTGATTCTCTATACCTCGGGCACCACCGGTCAGCCCAAAGGCGTATCCCAGACGCACGCTGCGATGATCCAGACGGCACGGGTGCTCGTGGCCTTCGACGGCTTCGTCGAAGCGGACGAAATCCTGTGCTACCTGCCCATGGCCTGGGTCGGCGATTTCCTCTATTCCTACGCGCAGATGCACATCGCCGGGTTCTGCCTCAACTGCCCCGAGTCCCCCGACACCGTGATGACCGATCTGCGCGAGATCGGCCCGACCTATTACTTCGGGCCGCCGCGCGTGTACGAGAGCATCCTGACCCAGGTGATGATCCGCATCGAGGACGCGGGCTGGTTGAAGCGCCGCCTGTTCCACGCCTTCATGGCCGTCGCCAAGCGTGTGGGGATCGGAATTCTCGAAGGCAAGCCCGGGATACCGCTCAGGGACCGGCTGCTGTATCGGCTCGGCGAGATCCTCGTATACGGGCCGCTCAAGAACGTGCTGGGCATGTCGCGCATTCGCGTCGCCTATACCGGCGGCGAGGCGATCGGTCCGGACCTGTTCGATTTCTACCGCTCCATCGGCATCAACCTGAAGCAGCTCTACGGAATGACCGAAACCTGCGTGACGGTGTGCATGCACGCCTCGGGCGACGTCAAGCTCGAGACCGTGGGTCCGCCCATGCCCGGGGTCGAGGTGCGCATCGCCGATACGGGGGAAGTGCTGGTGCGCTCTCCGGGTCTCATGAAGGAATACCACAAGCGGCCCGACGCGACGCGCGAGGCAATCGACGCGCAGGGCTTCTTCCACACCGGCGACGCGGGTTACTTCGATTCCGGGGGGCACTTGAAGATCATCGACCGCGCGAAAGACGTGGGCAAGCTCGCCGACGGCACCTTGTTCGCGCCGAAGTATCTCGAGAACAAGCTCAAGTTCTTTCCCTACGTCAAGGAAGCCGTGTGCTTCGGCCAGGGGCGCGACAAGGTGTGCGCGTTCATCAACATCGACACGGCCGCGATCGGCAACTGGGCCGAGCGGCGCAACCTGCCCTATACCGGCTACGCGGACCTCGCCTCGCAGCCCGCGGTGCTCGATCTCATCCGCGAATGCGTGGAGAAGGCGAACGGCGATCTCGCGCAGGACTCGACGCTCGCCAACTCTCAGATCCGGCGCTTTCTCGTCCTGCACAAGGAGCTCGAGGCCGACGATGGCGAGCTCACGCGCACGCGCAAGGTGCGACGCCGCCACATCGCAGACAAGTACGCGGTGCTGATCGACGCCCTCTACTCGGACAAGACGAGCTGTTACGTCGAGACGCAGATGCGCTTCGAGGACGGCCGCAGCGGAACGGTGTCGGCCGACCTGCAGATCGTGGAGGCGAAGACCTTCGGCGCCGCCGCGGCGAGGAAGGCGGCCTGATTTCCCTTTCGCCTGACATGACGGCAGGCAGGAAAATCGGGCGGCCGATCCTCGAGATCGACGGCGTCTCGCTTGCCTTCGGCGGGGTGGTTGCGCTCCAGGGCGTTTCCTTCGACGTCCGGGAGCACGAGATCCGCGCGATCATCGGCCCGAACGGCGCCGGCAAATCGTCGATGCTCAACGTCATCAACGGCGTCTACCACCCGCAGCAAGGGACGGTTGCCTTCAAGGGCCGAAGGCGCCGCAATGTGGATCCTCACGAGGCCGCGCAGCAGGGCATCGCGCGGACCTTCCAGAACATCGCCCTCTTTCGCGGCATGACGGTCCTCGACAACATCATGACCGGGCGCAACCTGAAGATGAAATCCAATTTCCTGCAGCAAGCGGTCTATTGGGGGGCGGCGAAGCGCGAGGAGCTCGAGCACCGCGCCAAAGTCGAGGCGGTCATCGATTTTCTCGAGATCCAGCACATCCGCAAGACCCCGGTGGGCCGGCTCCCGTACGGCCTGCAAAAGCGCGTGGAGCTCGCGCGAGCTCTTGCTGCGGAGCCGGAGCTGTTGTTGCTCGATGAGCCTATGGCCGGGATGAATCTCGAGGAAAAGCAGGACATGAGCCGTTTCGTACTCGACGTCAACGATCAGATGGGCACGTCCATCGTGCTCATCGAGCACGACATGAGCGTGGTCATGGACTTGTCGGATCGGGTGGTCGTCCTGGACTACGGCCGCAAGATCGCCGACGGCACGCCCGACGAGGTGCGCAACAACCGGGGCGTGATCGACGCGTATCTGGGAGTGGCACATTAACAGGGTCATTCTGAGGGTGCAGCCCGAAGGATCTGCTTTTCGAAAAGCAGATCCTTCGCTCCGCTCAGGATGACATCGGCAAGATGCAATTCTTCTTCGAGGTGCTGATCGGCGGGCTGCTGGCGGGGGTGATGTATTCGCTCGTCGCGCTCGGCTTCGTGCTGATCTACAAGGCCTCTGGCGTGTTCAATTTCGCTCAAGGGGCGATGGTGTTCTTCGCGGCCCTCACGACCGTGGGATTCATCTCGATGGGCGCCCCGTTCTGGCTCGCGGTGGCGCTCGCCCTTCTCGCGATGGCGGCGCTCGCGTTTTTCACCGAACGCCTGGTGCTGCGCCCGCTCGTCAATCAGCCTCAGATCACGCTCTTCATGGCGACCATCGGTTTGGCCTTCTTCATCGAGGGCATCGCGCAGCTCACTTGGGGCGCGCAGGTCCACGCGCTCGACCTTGGAATCGCCGACGAGCCGATCGAATGGCTGATGGGCAATACCGGGATGAACATCAGCAAATTCGACCTCGTCGCCTCCGGAATCGCGGCGGCGCTGGTAGCGGTGCTCGCGGTGTTCTTCAACAAGACCCGCACCGGGCGAGCGCTGCGCGCGGTCGCCGACGACCATCAGGCGGCCCTCGCCGTCGGCATCTCGCTCCACAGGATCTGGGTGATCGTGTGGATGGTCGCCGGATTCGTCGCGCTCGTGACCGGGCTGCTTTGGGGTGCGCGCAACGGCGTGCAGTTCGCGCTCACCTTTCTCGCGCTCAAGGCCCTGCCGGTGCTGATCCTGGGCGGGTTCGAATCGATCGCCGGGGCCATCGTCGGCGGGCTTATCGTAGGCGCATCGGAAAAACTCGCCGAGGTCTACATCGGCCCGCACGTCGGCGGCGGCATCGAGTCCTGGTTCCCCTACGCGCTGGCGCTCGCTTTCCTCCTGATACGCCCCGAGGGCTTGTTCGGCGAACGGCGCATCGACCGGGTCTGACGGCGAGTCATGCTCTACCGCGAAGCCGGACAATTCAAGACCACCTACGCCGCCGACCAGCAGCTCTTTCCGATCCGCCAGGACCGGATCGGAATGGCGATCCTTCTCGCGGTCGTCTTCGTCGGCGTGCCGGTGGCTGCTGCGACGCCCGCGCTCGCCGGCATGATCGACTTCAACTACTGGTTCAGCGGCGTGTTGATTCCGTTCCTCATCTTCTCGCTTGCCGCCCTGGGCCTGAACATCCTCACCGGTTACGCCGGGCAGCTTTCGCTGGGCAGCGCGGCTTTCATGGCGGTGGGCGCCTTTGCCGCCTACAACTTCGAGCTTCGGGTGCCGGGCATGCCCATGCTCGCGTCTTTCATCCTCGCGGGTGTCGTCGCTGCGCTGATAGGCATCGTCTTCGGCTTGCCTAGCCTGCGCATCAAGGGCTTCTATCTCGCGGTCGCGACCCTCGCGGCGCAATTCTTCGTCGTATGGGCGCTCACCAAGTTCGGCTGGCTTTCCAATTACAGCTCCTCCGGCGTGATCACCGCGCAGAAGCTCGTCGTCTTCGGCTACGCAGTCGACACCCCGGTGAAGCGCTACCTGCTGGTGCTCGCGATCGTGAGCGTGATGGCGCTCGCGGCGAAGAACATGGTGCGCAGCTCCATCGGCCGGGCCTGGATGGCGGTGCGCGACATGGACGTGGCGGCCGAGGTGGTCGGAATCCCGATGGTGAAAACCAAGCTCCTCGCCTTTGCCATCAGTTCGTTTTACTGTGGAGTGGCCGGCGCGCTCTACGCGTTCGCGTATCTGGGCACGGTCGAACCGGCGGGATTCGAGCTCGAGCTTTCCTTCAGGATCCTCTTCATGATCATCATCGGCGGCGTCGGCAGCATCCTGGGTTCGTTCCTGGGCGCCGGCTTCATCGTGCTGCTGCCGATCTTCATGGACCTTTCGGCCGCCTCGATCGAGCGCTCGTTCGGTCTTGCTCTTCCCGCGGGGCTGGTGTCCAACCTGACCCTGATCCTGTTCGGCGCGCTCATCGTCTTTTTCCTCGTGGTCGAACCCTTGGGCCTGGCGCGCCTGTGGCAAATCGCCAAGGAAAAGCTGCGGCTCTGGCCCTTCCCGCACTGAACCGGGTTTTCCCATCTGCGACAATTGGGCTATATTTAGGTGCGGCTGTTCATTCCGATAACCTGTAGAAACAGGGAGATCACCATCCAAAGGAGGGTTCCAATGCTGCGGAATTTCAGACTGAGCGCGTTGCTGGGCGCGGCGGCGTTCGCCGTCGCGGGTACGGCCTATTCGCAGAACGAGCAGTTCATCCCGATGAACGGCTACTGGGTCGGGCCGTACGCGGCGGGCGGCTCGGGGATTTTCGGCGGGTTCATCGACTACCTCAACATGGTGAACGCCCGCGACGGCGGAATCAACGGCGTGAAGCTCACTTACGAGAAGTGCGAGACCGAATACAACAACGCGCGCGGCGTGGAATGCTACGAGCGCACCAAGAAGCGCGGTCCGACCGGAGCGTCGCTGGTGCACCCGCTCTCGACCGGGATCACCTATTCGCTCATCGACAAGGGCACGACGGACCACGTCCCGATCGTGTCGATCGGCTACGGCCGCACCGACGCCTCCGACGGGCGCGTGTTCCCGTGGGTGTTCCCCCTCATCACCAATTACTGGAGCCAGAACACCGCCAAGATCAAGTTCATCGGCATGAAGGAAGGCGGGATGGACAAGCTGAAGGGCAAGAAAATCGTGAACATCTATCACGACTCGGCCTACGGCAAGGAAACGATTCCCGTGCTCGATGCGCAGGCGAAGAAGTACGGTTTCGAGGTGACTCATATCCCGGTCGCGCACCCGGGCAACGAACAGCAGGCGCAATGGCTGCAGATCCGCCAGATCAAGCCCGACTGGGTGATCCTGCGCGGCTGGGGCGTGATGAACCCGACCGCGCTCAAGGCCGCCGCCAAGATCGGCTATCCGCGCAACCATATCGTGGGCGTGTGGTGGAGCGGCGCCGAGGAGGACGTGATCCCGGCGGGCGACGCGGCCAAGGGCTACATCGCCGCGGCGTTCAACGTTTCCGGAAACAACTACCCGGTGATCAAGGAGATCGAGAAGTTCGTCTACGCGAAGGGCAAGGGCGAAATGGAAGACAAAAGCCGCGTCGGCAGCATCTACTACAACCGCGGCGTCGTTTTCGGCATCATCTCCACCGAGGCGATCCGCACGGCGCAGGAGCACTACGGCAAGGGCAAGCCGATGACCGGCGACGAGATCCGCTGGGGCCTGGAGCACCTGAGCATCGACGACAGGAAGCTCAAGCAGCTCGGTGCCACCGGTTTCATGCAGGCGCTGAAAGTGTCCTGCATGGACCATGAGGGCGGCGGCTCGGTGAAGTTCCTGCAGTGGGACGGCGCGAAGTGGAACACGATCACCGACTGGATCGCTTCCGACCAGTCGATCGTGAGGCCCATGATCGAGGAGTCCGCTGCGAAATACGCGAAGGAGAAAGGCATTACCCCGCGCGACTGTTCGAAAGAAGGCTGAGCGTTGTCCATTCCCTCTCCCGCTTGCGGGAGAGGGTTAGGGTGAGGGGCCTCATCTATGTCCGCTGTCCCGAAGCCCGAAGCCTACCTCGGCGTCAACAACATCGAGGTCATCTACGACCACGTCATCCTCGTGCTGAAGGGCGTGTCGCTTTCGGTGCCGGAGGGGAAAATCGTCGCGCTGCTCGGCGCGAACGGCGCGGGCAAGACCACCACCCTCAAGGCGATCTCCAACCTCCTTCGCGCCGAGCGCGGCGAGGTCACCAAGGGAACGATCGAGTTCCGGGGCCGCCGCGTGGACCGCCTGAGCCCCGACAAGCTGGTGAGGCTCGGCGTGGTGCAGGTCATGGAAGGGCGCCACTGCTTCGCGCATCTCACCGTCGAGGAGAATCTTCTTACCGGTGCTTACACCCGCGGCGCCGGACGGGCGCAGCTCAAGCAGGACCTGGAGAAGGTGTACGGCTACTTTCCGCAACTCAAGGAGCGGCGCGGCGCGCTCGCCGGCTACACCTCGGGGGGCGAGCAGCAGATGACCGCACTCGGGCGCGCGCTGATGGCCCGCCCAAGCATGATCCTGCTCGACGAACCTTCGATGGGCCTCGCGCCCCAGATCGTCGAGGAGATCTTCGAGATCGTGAAGAATCTCAATCAAAAAGAAAGCGTGAGCTTCCTGCTCGCCGAGCAAAACACTCACGTCGCGCTGCGCTACGCAGATCACGGCTACATACTCGAGAACGGCCGTGTGGTCATGGACGGCGCCGCCGCCGAGCTCGCCGCGAACGAGGACGTCAGGGAGTTCTATCTCGGCATCTCCTCGGGCGCTCGCAGGAGTTTCAAGGACGTGAAGCACTACCGCCGCAGAAAACGGTGGCTTGCCTGAGGAACTCGCAGATGAGAGCGCTCCCCGCCCTGATGGTCCTGCTCGCCGCGTGTGCGGCGTCGGCACAGTCGTATCCGACCAGGCCGATCCGCCTCGTAGTCGGCTTTGCTCCGGGCGGCGCCGCCGACATCATCGCGCGCACGATGAGCGATCCGCTCACGCGCGTACTCGGCCAGGGTGTCATCGTCGATAACCGGCCCGGTGCCGGCTCGAGCCTCGCGGCGGAATACGTGGCCAAGGCGGCCCCGGACGGCTACACCATCATGATCGCGAGCCAGAGCGGCATGATCATCAACCCGATCGTCAACAAGAACATCTCGTACGACACCGAGCGCGATTTCGTGGCCATCACACAGGTGACGAGCTCGCCGCTCGTGGTCGCGGTCAACCCTTCGCTGCCGGTGAAGTCGATCCGCGAGCTGATCGCCGAGGCGAAGAAGAATCCCGGCACGCTCAACTTCGCCACCTCGGGCAACGGCTCGTTGCCGCACCTCGCGACGGCGCTCTTCGACGCGCTTGCCGGCGTGGAGATGGTCCACATTCCCTACAAGAGCGGTGGCCTCTCGGTGCAGTCGGTGCTCGCCGGCGACACGCAGGTGACCTTCGCGACGGCGCCTTCGGTGATGCCGCACGTGCTCACCGGCAAGCTGCGCGGGCTCGCCGTCACGACGCGCGGGCGTTCGCCGCTGGTTGAAGGCCTGCCGGGAATGGAGGAAGCGGGACTCGCGAACTACGACGTTTCCATCTGGTATGGTTTTTTCGCACCGAAAGCGACGCCGCGAGACGTTGTCGCGCGGCTGTTCGAGGCGACGACGCAGGCGCTGCAGGATTCTAAACTGAAGGCCGTGCTCGCGCCCGCTGGCACCGAGGCGGTTGCGTCCCGGTCGCCTGCGGACTTCGCCGCGTTCCTGCGCCGAGACGCGGACGCGCTCGCGCGCGTGATCCGCGAGGCGGGAGTGAAGTTCGAGTAAACGGCCTCGCTCAGCTTCGCGTCGCGAAGATCAGGATCACCAGCAGCACCAGCCCTATCCCCAAGCTCCAGCCGATCAGCTTTTTCTCGACGGGCAGCAGAGGCTCGACCGGCATCTTGCGCATTTCTTCGCCGACTTTGGGTTGCTCCATGATCTTTCTCCCTTTCAACCTGCTGCGAGCGGCGGCTTCACGCCGCCGAAGAACACCCACGAGATCACCAGCCCCACCCAGATGACGAAGCCGAACAGGCACACCACGTAGACCGCGGCCAGCTTGCCGATGCCCTCCTCCCAGAGTTTCCTGAAGTTGGACATCACTCCTATGGTGAAGAAGGTCATGATGAAAAAGATCACGCGGAAAGTGTTCGCCTCGCCCATCCCCGTGCGGATCTTGGCCGCGGTCGCCGGCGCAGCGCCGTAAGCGAGGGCGAGGACCACGAGGAAGGTCAGCACGTACCCGAGGATGAATTTCGGGAAGCGCTGCCAGATCTCGCCGATCTTCGCCTTGTCGCCGGCGGCACGCACTTCGATGTGGTTGGTCCAGATGTAAGCGAGGATGAAGGCCCAGATGCCGATGAAGATGTCGATGAAGATCTTCACCGTTGCCGCGGTGCCGAGTATCCAGCCTTTCGCGTAGTTGACGCCTTCGGCGGCGTTCGCAGCGAGGATCAGGGATTCGGCGATCGCGCCGCTCGCCACCGCCGCGCCGTCGGTCTTCACCGCCAGCCCCATCCACGCGCCCGCGACCATGGGTTCATGCGAAAGGAACGCGTTCGCGGCAAAGGGCAGGATCAGCAGCTCGACCACGGCGAAAATCACCACGAGCGAAGCCACCATGATCGGGACGATGGGCCGGGCGCGGATCGCGCCGCCGGTGGCGATCGCGGCCGACACGCCGCAGATCGAGATCCCCGACGCGAGCGGCGCCGCCCACTCGCGGCTGAAGCCGAACCATTTGCGCGCGACGAAGTACACCACCGCCCAGTAGATCAGGTACGCCTCGACGATCGCCGCAAGACCCCGGAAAAGGACCGACTTCGCGAGGACCGGCTGCGTGGCCGCCGTGATGCCGAGGAAGCCGCCGAGGAGAACGATCGCGGTCTTGATGTACAGCTCCGGCCGCACGGCTTCCTTCATCCACGCGGCGAAGCCCGGAAAGAAGTTCCCGACGATGAGGCCGGCGAGGAGCGCGAGGATGAATCCGCCTTCGTTGGTGAGCTTGAGCGACCAGCTGATGCCGAACCTCTGCATGTCGGCGGGCGTGGTCACGGCGAAATTCGCGTAGCTGCCCGCGATCCAGGACAGGTAGCCGATCCAGAACACCGCGGTGAAGCCGAGCGCGAAGCGCTTGAGATCGGCTTTGAGCGCGGCGGCGCCCGCCGTCATCACGACGAGCAGAGCCAGGTACGTCGCGATCAGCGCGCCCATACCGCCCAGGCCGGAATAAGCCTTGGAGACGGGGTTGAGGGCTTTCGACAGATCGCTCCAGACGCCTGTGGTGACGACCCAGCCGAGAATATCCGCCCCGCCGAGTGAGCCGAGCGCGGGAACGAAAATCAATAAGCCGATCCAGACCGACAGCCAGTCTTCGCTGACACCTTTCGAGTCCATGGTTTCCTCCCGGAGGAAATTTCGCCCGGCTGTACCGTGTCTCGGCCGGGAGAATCGCAAACTTACCGGGTCGACTCCCCGCGGGCAACGAATTGTATATTCGTTCTTAATAACCGATCCTGCTTTTGCCTTTGTGCTATGTTGCCCTGCCGCGAACGCACTGCCCATCGATGCCCGAGTTCTACGACGCTCTCGAAACCCGCGATCCGGAGACGCGCGAACGCGCGTTGATGAGCGCGCTCCCTCGGCAGATCGCGCTCGCCAAAGCCAAGGCGCCCGGCTGGGCGCGCATTCTTTCGGAAGTCGATCCCGCGGGCGTTACCGGCCGCGCGGCGCTCGCCGAGCTTCCGGTCACGCGCAAGCCCGACCTCATCGCGTTGCAAAAGGCCGAACCGCCTTTCGGCGGCCTGAACGCCACGCCGGTCGCGCAGCTCGGCAGGATTTTCGTCTCACCCGGGCCGATCTACGAACCCGCGGGGCGCGGCCGCGACTGGGGGCGCGCGGCGCGCGCGCTCTTTGCGGCGGGCTTTCGTTCAGGCGAGGTCGCGCTCAACACCTTCGCCTACCATTTCACGCCTGCGGGCGCGATGATGGAGGCCGGGGCGCTCGCGCTCGGCTGTGCGGTCGTGCCGGGCGGCACAGGACAGACGGAAATGCAGGTTGCGGCGATCGCGAGCTTGCGCGCGACCGCCTACATCGGGACGCCTTCCTTTCTGAAACTCATCGTCGAGAAAGCGGACGAGCTCCGAAGCGACATCGGCAGCCTGAAAAAGGCGGCGGTCGGCGCCGAGTATCTGCCGCCCGCGCTGCGCGCGGTAATGGGCGAACGCGGCATCCGCGTGCTGCAATCCTACGCTTCGGCCGATCTCGGCCTCATCGCCTACGAATCCGAAGCGCTCGAAGGCATGATCCTCGACGAAGAGCTGATCCTAGAGATCGTGCGGCCGGGGACTGGCGAGCCCGTGCCCGAGGGCGAAGTCGGCGAAGTGGTCATCACGACTTTCAACACCGACTATCCCCTGATCCGTTTCGGCACGGGCGATCTTTCCGCCGTCCTACGGGGGTCGAGTCCCTGCGGCCGCACCAATACGCGCATCCGCGGCTGGATGGGCCGCGCCGACCAGACGACCAAGGTCAGAGGCATGTTTGTTCATCCCTCCCAGGTGGCGGAAATCGTCAAGCGCCATTCGGAAATCCTGAAGGCCCGGCTCGTCGTCGACAATCCCGGCGGAAGCGACCGCATGACCTTGCGCTGCGAAGTGCGCGGCGAGAGCGCCGGCCTCGCCGATAGAATCGCCGACAGCATCCGCAGCATCGCCAAGCTGCGTGGCGAGGTAGCGTTCGCGAAACCCGGCGAGCTGCCCAACGACGGCAAAGTGATCGAGGACGCGAAGAAGTACGATTGAGACCGCGGATCGGCTGAGATGGTCCGATCCATTCTTTTTCAGTGAAAGGCCGTGATCGAACCCGAACGTCGCAAGCCTCTCGCCGGCATCCGCGTCCTCGACCTGACGCGGCTCCTTCCCGGTCCGATGGCGACGCTGCACCTCGCCGACATGGGGGCGGACGTCGTCAAGATCGAAGACACGGAAGCGGGGGACTATTCCCGCGCCATGGGGCACGTGCGCGGAGTTCCTCCCATGTCCGATGTTTTCCGGCTGGTCAATCGCAACAAGCGCGCGATGCGGCTCGATCTGAAGCAAGCGCAAGGACGCGAAGTCTTCCTGCGCCTTGCGAAGGGCGCCGACGTCGTGGTCGAGGGTTTCCGTCCCGGCGTCATGGCGAAGCTCGGCGTCGGCTACGAGGCGCTCGCCGCCGTAAACCCAGGCCTGGTGTATTGCTCGATCACCGGCTACGGGCAGAACGGGCCTTACGCGCACCGCGCCGGCCACGACGTCAACTACATCGGCTACGCCGGCGTCGGCGACCAGATCGGGACGGCGGAGGAGCCGGTCGTGCCGAATTTTCAGATCGCCGACCTGCTCGGCGGGGCGCTCACGCCGGTGATGGGAATCCTCGCCGCGCTGATCGACGCGAGATCATCCGGGCGCGGCCGGCACGTGGACGTCGCCATGACCGACGCGGTATTTGCGCACGCGATTTTTCCGCTTCTGGGATTTCTCGAACACGGAAGGACACCGCCCCGCGGCTCGGGCATGCTCGGCGGCGGGCTCCCCTGCTACAACGTCTACCGCACGCGCGACGGCCGCTGGATGGCGGTGGGGGCGCTCGAGCGAAAATTCTGGGAAACGCTGTGCGATATACTCGGGTGCCCCGAATTGAAAGGAAAGCACATCGTGTACGGCGAGGACGCAAGGCCGGTGAAAGAACGCCTGGCGGCGGCCTTTGGATCGCGCACGCAGCGTGAATGGTCGGAGGTCTTCGCCCGCGCGGATTGCTGCGTGAGCCCGATTCTGACCGTGGACGAGGCGCTGGAAAACGAGCAGCTGCGCGCGCGGAAGATGATCGCGAGCGACGACGGACTCACGCAGCCCGCCTTCCCGCTGAAATTCAGCGAGTTCGAGTTCGGGATCGGACGCCCGGCACCGGGCCGCGGGGAGCACACCGAGGAGATCCTGCGCGAGGCGGGATATCGCGAGGCCGAGATCGCGGCGTTGCGCGGCGACGGAGTGATTTGAGAGGTGACCGTGGTCGAAACCCTTTTCAGGCGCATCGCCGGACTCGCGTGGGTTGCAGCCGTGCTCGCATGTCTCTGCGCCGCAGTCGCTCAGGGCCAGGAAAAGGAGCTCGACACGCCGTACGTGCCTACCCCGCAGGCGGTCGTAGACAGAATGCTCGACATGGCGCAGGTGAAGGCGAGCGATATGGTCATCGACCTCGGCTCGGGCGACGGTCGCATCATGATTACCGCTGCGAAGCGTCACGGCGCGCGGGGGTTCGGGGTCGAGATCGATCCGCGCCTGGTGAAGCGCTCCAACGAGGAAGCGAAGCGCGTCGGCGTCGCCGAGCGCGTGAAGTTTCTGCAGCAGGACCTGTTCAACACCGATTTTCACGAGGCGGCCGTCCTGGCGCTCTATCTTCTGCCCGACGTCAACATCGCGTTGCGCCCGAAAATCCTGGCTGAACTCAGGCCCGGCACGCGCGTGGTCTCTCACGACTACGGCATGGGCGAATGGCGGCCGGACGCACGGGAAACGGTCCCCGCCCCGGACAAGACGGTCGGCACGCGCAAGGAGAGCGTGGTGTATCTCTGGATCGTTCCGGCCCGAATAGAGGGCGAGTGGATTTTCGAGCTCAGCTCGGGAGGGAAGACACGGCGGACACGACTGGTTCTCAAGCAGCGTTATCAATTCGTGTCGGGGTCGGTCGAGCTGACAGGACAAGGCGATGTGCAGGTTTCCGATGGCAGGCTGCGAGGCGACGAAGTGCGCCTGGTGCTGCCCCCCGGGGCGCTCGACCGCGGTCCGGTCGAGCTGATCGGACGCGTGACGGGCGATTCCCTGAATGGCACCGTGCGCAGGGGCGAGCGCGAAGTGGCGAACTGGAGTGCGCGCCGGAAGGGTTAACTCCCGGTCGCAACCAGCATGTCGTTTTCGCGGCGCAACGCGCCCGCGCGCTCGAGGTCGTTGAGCAGCCACTCGACCATCGCTGCCGGCGCCATGCGGAGGTAGCGCGAGTTCAACTCGGCGAGGATAGGCACGCGCGCGACGTAGGCCGGCAATTCGGCGAGCGGCATGCAGCGCTTCTCCAGCATCGCAAAAGAGAGCATCACCTTGGCGCAGTGGCGCGCGAGCCGCGTGATGTCCTCTTCGTATCCCTCCAGGCGATAGAACGCACGCTCGAGCGCCGCACCGGCGTCGCCGAACGGCCGGCCGTGGCCGGGAATCACCACGTCGACGTCGAGCCGGGCGATCGCTTCGAGCGTCGCGCGCGTCTCGGCGAGCGCGGTGTCGCGGCCGAAAAGCTGGGGGAAGACCACGCCGAAGCCGTTTTCCCAGAGCGCGTCGCCCGAAATCAGGACGCGCGCCTCGGGTGAATGGAACATCACCGCGTGGGTGTCGTGTCCGGGTGCGGCGATCACTTGCCAGTCGAACCCGCCCATCTGCAGCGTGTCGCCATCGCGAAAGCTGTCGTCGTAGTTGAAGCGCTCGGCGCGCTGGTCGGCGATCGCGAGGATCAGCGCCTCCTCGTCCCAGTCGTCGATGAGCGCCGTCTCACCTTCCGGAATGCTCGTCCTGCAGGCGTATTTCGCCTGGATCGCGGCGTTGCCGCCCATGTGATCGGAATGGCAATGCGTATTGACGAGGCGCGCGAGCTTTTTTCCCGCAAGAACGCGTTCGAGGAGCGCCAGCGTCTGCGGTACGTGGGCGCCGTAGCCCGAATCGACGACCACAGAACCGGTGCGCGCATGCAGCACGACGTTGTTGGAGGAGAGCCAGCCGCGCTCGATGACCTGAACGCTTTCGGGCAGTTTCATGTCCGTCTCGCGGGCAACTGTGCGAGCACCGCGCGCTTCTCGGCGTCGCTCAGGGCGGACCAGGCTGCGATCTCGTCGAGCGTGCGAAAGCAGCCCTCGCACAGGCCCGTATCCGGGTTCATTCGGCACACGTTGTTGCACGGGGAGGGAGCGTCGCCGCCGGGCCTTGTGTCCGGGTTCATGAGTCCTTCGCCGCGAGCGCGCGTGCTACTTTCGAGGCCGGCTCGCGCCCGAGCTCGCTGCAGATGAACTGGCCGGTCCGAAGAACCTTCATCAGGTCGACGCCGGTTTCGATGCCCAGGCCGTCGAGCATGTAGACCACGTCCTCGGTCGCCACGTTTCCGGTCGCGCCCTTGGCGTAGGGGCAGCCGCCGAGGCCCGCCACCGAGCTGTCGAAGGTTCTCACGCCCGCCTCGAGCGAGGCGTAAATGTTCGCCAACGCCTGTCCGTAGGTGTCGTGGTAGTGACCGCCGAGCTTGGCCGTAGGGACCTTTTTTGCAACGGCGTCGATCATCGCGCGGATGCGTCGCGGGGTTCCGACGCCGATCGTGTCGCCGAGCGAGATCTCGTAGCAGCCCATCTCGTAGAGTTTTTCCGCCAGCGCGGCGACGGCCTGCGGTTTCACCTCGCCTTCGTAGGGGCATCCCGCCGCGCAGGAAATATAGCCGCGCACGCGCATCTTGCGCACCCGCGCGGCCTTGACGACCGGGGCGAAGCGCTCGAGGCTTTCCGCGATGCTGCAGTTGATGTTCTTCCGGCTGAACGTCTCGGAGGCGGCGCCGAAGACGGCGATCTCCTCCGCGCCGGCGGCGCACGCCGCTTCGAAGCCCTGCAAGTTCGGCACGAGCACCGGATAGGCGACGCCCGGCTTTCTGCGCAGGCCTGACATGACCTGCGCGCCGTCGGACATCTGCGGAACCCATTTCGGCGAAACGAAGGCGGCCGCTTCGACCGCGGGCAAGCCCGCCTCGGCGAGCCGATGGATGAGCTCGATCTTGACCTCGGTCGGAACCCGCTTCGCTTCGTTCTGCAGGCCGTCGCGGGGACCCACATCGACGATCCTCACTTTCCTCGGGAACCTCATGCCGCCGCCTCCTTCCCAGAAATCTCGAACTCGATCAACTCGGCCCCCTCCCCGACCTGCTCGCCCAAGCGGCACAGGACCCGGGCGATGCGGCCCCGGGCGGGTGCCCGGATGGTGTGCTCCATCTTCATCGCTTCGAGTATCAGCAAAGGCGCGTCCTTCTCGACCCCGTCGCCGGCTGCGACGAAGATCGCGATGATCTTGCCGGGCATCGGGGCCTCGAGGTCGCCCGCGCGCGACTCGACCGCCAGCTCCTGGCGCAGCGGATCGTGCATCTCCAGGACGTGATGCCTGCCGGGCATGAACACCTCGATACGGCTGCCCAGGCGCACCACGCTGCCCTCGACGGTGGCATCCTCGAGTCGCGCCGTCAATCTGTGGTCCTCGCGCCGGTAGCTTGTGACCTGGCGTCGCTTGTCGGCGAATTCGAGCTCGAAACCCTCGCCTCGGCGGCGCGCGGTCACCGAGTGCCGGCGCTCGCCCTCCTGGAAAACGAGGAGCCGGGCGCCGTCCTGGTTTGCGCGCCAGCCGTCGGCCAGGCTCCAAGGCGAAGACCGCTCGCCCGGGCGGCGCGCCTCCCCACGCCAGCCGGCGTCGAGCTGCGACAAGGCCGCGAGCGTCAGCGCGTCCTCGCCTGCCGGAGCCGACGGGGCGAGGAGCTCGGAGCGATGGCGCTCGATCAGGGCCGTGTCGAATTCGGCGCGCACGAAATCTCGATCCTGCACGAGCCGCCAGAGAAATCCGAGATTGGTCACGAGGCCCGCGACTTGGAATTCCGCGAGCGCTTGGCGCATTCGCTCGAGCGCCGCGGGACGGTCACTACCCCGGACGATGAGCTTGGCGATCATGGGATCGTAGTGGACGGTGATCTCGTCACCCGATCTCACGCCCGTATCGACGCGCACGTCCTCGGACTCCGCGGGCAGCACGAGATGCACGAGGCGTCCCGAAGCCGGGAGGAAGTCGCGGCGCGGATCCTCGGCGTAGACGCGCGCCTCGATGGCGTGGCCGCTGATGCGCAGGTCCTTCTGGACGAGCGGGAGCTTTTCGCCCGCCGCGATCCGCAGCTGCCATTCGACCAGATCGAGGCCGGTGATCATTTCGGTCACCGCGTGCTCGACCTGAAGCCGCGTATTCATCTCCATGAAAAAGAACGCGCCTGCGCGGTCGACGATGAACTCCACCGTTCCCGCGCCGACGTAGCCGACGGCCCTGCAGGCGAGCAGCGCGGCTTCGCCCATCTCAAGGCGGCGATCTTCGGCCATGCCCGGGGCCGGTGCTTCCTCCAGCACCTTCTGATGGCGCCGCTGCACCGAGCAGTCGCGCTCGAAAAGATGGATGCAGCCTCCGTGCCGGTCGGCGAATACCTGGATCTCGATGTGCCGGGGACGGTCGAGGTATTTCTCCAACAGCACGCGCTCATCGCCGAAAGCCGACGAGGCTTCGCGGCGGCACGCGGCGAGCGCCGCGTCGAATTCCGCCTTGTGCTCGACCGCGCGCATGCCTTTGCCGCCCCCGCCGGCGGCGGCTTTGATGAGGACCGGAAACCCGATGCGCTCGGCTTGATCGAGAAGGAAGTCGGGAGCCTGATTGCCGCCGTGATAGCCGGGCACGAGCGGCACTCCGGCCCTCTCCATCATGGTTTTCGCCGCGGATTTGTCGCCCATCGCGCGGATCGCCTCGGGCGGCGGGCCGACGAACGTGATTCCGGCGCGCCCGCAGCGCTCGGCGAATTCCGCGTTCTCCGAGAGGAAACCATAGCCCGGGTGGATGGCCGACGCCCCCGAGCTCGTCGCGGCCTCGAGGATCCGATCGCCGCGCAGGTAGCTGTCCTTCGGCTCAGGCGGCCCGATGCGGAACGCCTCGTCGGCGAGCGCGACGTGACGCGATCGCGCGTCGGCGTCCGAGTAAACCGCGACCGTCGCTATGCCCATGCGCCGCGCCGTCCTCGTCACGCGGCAGGCGATCTCGCCGCGGTTGGCGATCAGGATTTTGGCGAAAACGGGACGCACTCTATTTCTTCTTCTTGGCGCCCTTTTTCATCGCCTGCCGCAGCCATGCGGGCTTGCGCTTCTCGAGAAAGGCGCGCACGCCTTCCTTGCCCTCCGCGGAGGCCCTGGCGGTGGCGATGCGAGTGGCCATGTCGTCCATCAGTCCGGAATCGACCCGCCGCCCCGCGACCGCACGGATCAGGTCCTTGGTCACCGCGTGCGCCCCGGGCGCACCCTGGACGAGCTCGCCCAGGATCGCGTTGACCGTCGCGTCCAGCTCCGCGGGCTGCGCCAGCTCTTGAACGAAGCCGATGCGGTACGCCTCCGCCGCCGGAAAACGCTCGGCGGTGAGGAAATAGCGCCGCGCGGCGCGCTCGCCCATCGCGGCGAGGACATAGGGACTGATGGTGGCCGGCGTAAGGCCCAGGCGCACCTCGGACACGCAGAACTCAGTGTCGGTCGACGCGACCGCGATGTCGCAAGCGGCAATGAGCCCCATGCCTCCGGCGAACGCGGCGCCGTGGACCCGCGCGACCGTCGGTTTCGCGAGCGCATGCAGCCGGGCGAGCATGGTGCCGAAGGCGATCGCGTCCTTGCGGTTCTCCTCGAAATCGAGCTCGCCCATTCTCTTCATCCAGTTCAGATCGGCGCCGGCGCAGAACACCTTGCCGCGGCCCGCGAGCACCACCGCGCGCACCGCAGGATCCTGCTCCAGCTCGCCGAATGCGGCGGTGAGCTCGGCGATCATCGTGTCGTTGAAGGCGTTGCGCAGGTCGGGGCGGTTGAGCCAAAGGACGGCAACGCCCAGGCCCGCATGGATTTCGATGGTTTCGTGCCTCATGCCTCTTCCCCCGAAACTCTTATGCAAATCGCTAGCGCGGCTCGATGATCACCTGGGTGCGCACCGAATTGGCGATAAAGCATTTCTCGTGGGCCTTGTGGTGCAGCTGGGCGAGCACCGCCGGCGAAGGACGTACAGCGAATTCGACCGCGGGCCGCAGAGTGACTCGCGTCATCGCCATGCGGCCTTCGGAATTCTTCTCGAGCACGCCTTCCGCATGGTCGACGTACCGGTCGACGACCAGCTTCATCGTCGAGGCGAGACTCACGAACCAGAGCATGTGACACGCCGAAAGCGAGGCGACGAAAAGCTGCTCCGGATCGGCACCCTGCGCGTGCGGTGCGCCGGGCGGGATGTTCTCCTTTGCGGCGTTTCCCTCGAGCCGCACGGTGGGCTCGAACTCGATGCGGTGGGCACGGCTGTACGTGCCGAGCTCGAACGGCATCCCGTTCCTTTGCCATTCTGTGGTTGCGCGGTGGATTGACATCGGGATTTCCTTACATACGAAAAACGCCGAACCGGGTTTCCTCGATAGGCGCGTTGAGGGACGCCGAGATCGCGAGCGCCAGCGTGCGGCGAGTCTCCCCGGGCGCGATCACGCCGTCGTCCCAGAGCCGCGCGGTAGCGTAGTAGGGATGTCCCTGCCGCTCGTACTGGTCGAGGATGGGTCGCTTGAAGTCCTCTTCCTCCTCCTTGCTCCAGGCGCCGCCTTTGGCCTCGATCCCGTCGCGTTTCACCGTGGCGAGAACCGAAGCCGCCTGCTGCCCGCCCATCACCGAGATGCGGGCGTTCGGCCACATCCAGAGGAAGCGCGGTCCGAAAGCGCGTCCACACATGCCGTAGTTGCCCGCACCGAACGAGCCGCCGATGATGACCGTAAACTTCGGCACCCGGCTGCATGCGACCGCGGTCACCATCTTGGCGCCGTCCTTGGCGATTCCGCCGGCCTCGTACTTTTTCCCCACCATGAAGCCCGTGATGTTCTGGAGGAAAACGAGGGGAATCCCGCGCTGGCTGGCGAGCTCGATGAAGTGCGTGCCTTTCAGCGCCGATTCTGAAAACAGGATCCCGTTGTTCGCGACGATGCCGATCGGATAGCCCCAGATGCGCGCGAACCCGGTCAGCAAGGTAGTGCCGTAATCCGCCTTGAACTCGTCGAGCTCGCTTGCGTCGACGATGCGCGCCACCACCTCGCGCACGTCGTAAGGTTTTCGTTTGTCTTCGGGGATGACCCCGTGCAATTCTTCGGCGGGGTAGAGCGGCTCGGCCGGCTCGCGCAGTGCGAGGTTCGCGTTTTTCGCGTTGCCGAGGTTGGCGACGATCGCACGCGCGATTGCGAGCGCGTGGACGTCGTTTTGCGCATAGTGATCGGCGACGCCCGATTGCCGCGCGTGCACCTCCGCTCCGCCGAGCTCCTCCGCCGAGACCACTTCCCCCGTCGCCGCCTTCACGAGGGGCGGCCCGCCGAGGAAAATCGTTCCCTGCCCTTTGACGATGATGGATTCGTCGGACATGGCGGGCACGTAAGCGCCGCCGGCGGTGCACGAGCCCATCACCGCGGCGATCTGCGGGATGCCGGCAGCCGACATGATCGCCTGGTTGTAGAAGATGCGGCCGAAGTGCTCCCGGTCGGGAAAGACGCTGTCCTGCTCCGGCAGGAACGCGCCGCCCGAGTCGACAAGGTAGAGGCAGGGAAGGCGGTTCTGGAGCGCGATCTCCTGCGCGCGCAGGTGCTTCTTCACCGTGATGGGGTAGTAGGTCCCGCCTTTGACCGTGGCGTCGTTCACCACCACCACGCACTCCCTTCCGGAGACGCGGCCGACGCCGGTGATGATGCCCGCGCCCGGCGCCTCGTCCTCGTACACGCCGAAAGCGGCGAGCTGCGAAAGCTCGAGGAACGGCGACCCCGGGTCGAGCAGCAGGCGCAGGCGCTCGCGCGGCAGCAGTTTTCCGCGGGCCACGTGCTTCGCGCGAGCCGGCTCGTCGCCGCCTTGCGCGGCGCGCTCGACCTTGGCGCGCAGGTCGGCGACGAGCGCGCCAAGCGCGCGCGAGTTCGCCTGGAATTCCTCGGAGCGAGGGTTGAGCTTGCTTTGGATCGCGCCCATTCCGTTCTATTTGCGTGCCGGGACGGGATGGCCGGGAAGCAGCGCGTAAGGATGCCGCCAGCGCGGCTCGGCGCGGATGCGCCCGAGCCAGCGATCGATGTTCGGGTACTGCACCCAGCTCACCCCGAGCTCGTCCTCGAAGAACAGATAGGCGCAGGCCGAAATATCGGCGATCGTCAACCGGTCGCCCGCGAGATAAGGTGTTTGCCCGAGCTGGGTGTCGAGCACTTTCCACGCGCCCTCGGCCCGCTTGCGAAATTCCTCGAGCACCGCCTTGTCCGTGGCTGGGGCGAACGTGCGCAGGAACCGGTAAGTACCGGTGTAGCTCGTCAGCTTGTGATTGTCCCAGAACAACCAGCGCAGGATCTCGCGCCGCTCGGCGCCGTCGGTCCATCCATAGCGGCCGAAGCGCTCGACCAAGTAGTCGAGGATCACCGCGGACTGGGAAAGACGCAGATCACCGTGCTCCAGCACGGGCGCCTCGCCCATCACGTTGATCCTCCGGTACTCCGCCGTCCGGGTTTCCCCGTTGAAATAGTCGACGAACCGGGTCTGCCAGTCGGCCCCGGCGAGCTCGAGATACAGCGCCGCTTTGTAGCAATTGCCGGACTGGGCGAAGCCATAGAGCAGATACTCGGCCATATGCGCTCACCAGCCGCCGGTGGCGAGCCATTTGTCGATCTGCTCCAGCCGGTCGGAGCCCCAGAACGGCTCGCCGTCGACGATGATGTAGGGAGAGCCGAACGCGCCGCGGGCGATCGCTTTGTCGACTTCGATCCTGGTGCGGTCCTTCACCGCCTGATCGGCGATCCCCGCGCGGACTTCATCGGTCTTCAGGCCGAACTTCGCGCACACGGCCACCGTGTTGTCGGCGCTCGAGATATCGATGCCGTCCACGAAATACGCGCGGTATAGCGCCTTGGCGAGCGCGCGCGCGCGCTTGGGGTCCCTGGCGTCGAGCCAGTAGAACGCGCGCGAGGGCGAAACCGAGGAAATCGGAAAGACCGTAGGAAAGTGATAGGCGACGCCGTGGAATTTCGCGCTGCGCGCCATGTCGCGCGCCGCATACGCTCCCTTGACCGGTATCGAGGGAAGCGGCGCCGCGCCCGTCGTCTTGAACGCGACGCCGAGCAGGAACGGGCGCCAGGTCACCTCGCGGCCGTATTTCGCCGCGAGAGCGTCGATTTTCTCGCTCGCGATGTAGCCGTACGGCGAGGAAAAATCGAAATAGAACTCGACCGGGTTCGGCATCACGCGAGCTCGATCGCCATGGCGGTCGCCTCGCCTCCGCCGATGCACAGGCTCGCGACGCCGCGCTTGCCGCCGCTTTTCTTGAGCGCGCCGATCAGGGTGACGAGGATGCGCGCGCCCGAGGCGCCGATCGGGTGCCCGAGCGCGCAGGCTCCGCCGTGGACGTTGACCTTGGCGTGCGGCAAGCCGTGCTCTTTCATCGCCGCCATGGTGACGACCGCGAAGGCCTCGTTGATCTCGTAGAGATCGACTTTGCCGGCGCTCCAGCCGGTCGCCTCGAAGAGCTTCTTGATCGCTCCCACCGGCGCGGTCGTGAACCACCCCGGCTCCTGCGAATGCGTGCTGTGGCCGATGACCACGGCAAGCGGCGCGAGGCCCAGCTTGGCGGCGGTCGAGCGGCGCATCATGACCAGGGCCGCCGCGCCGTCGGAAATCGAGCTCGAATTCGCCGCAGTCACGGTGCCGTCCTTGCGGAACGCAGGCTTCAGGGTCGGGATCTTCTCGAAATTGGCCTTGAAGGGCTGCTCGTCCTGCTCCATGAAGCGCTCGGCCTTCCCAGTCTTCACGGCGACCGGGGTGATCTCCCAGGCGAACCAGCCGTTCCTGTTTGCGGCTTGAGCGCGCTCGAGCGATGCGATCGCGAATTTGTCCTGATCTTCCCGGGTGAAGCCGTACTTCCCCGCGCAGTCTTCGGCGAAGCTGCCCATCAATTTGCCTTTGTCGTAAGCATCCTCCAGCCCGTCGAGAAACATATGGTCGATGACCTGCTGGTGGCCCATGCGGTAACCCGAGCGCGCTTTCGGAAGCAGGTACGGCGCATTGGTCATCGACTCCATGCCGCCCGCGACCATGACTTCGTTGGTGCCGGCCGCCAGGAGATCGTGGGCGAGCATCGCCGCCTTCATGCCCGAGCCGCACATCTTGTTCACTGTCGTGCTCCCGGTCGACAGAGGAAGCCCCGAGGCTAGCGCCGCCTGTCGCGCGGGCGCCTGGCCCTGACCGGCGGGAAGAACGCAGCCCATGATCACTTCCTGCACCTGATCGGGCTTGATTCGGGCGCGCTCGACCGCGGCGCGGATCGCGGCCGCCCCGAGCTGCGGAGCGGCGAAATCCTTCAGCTCACCCTGAAAGGCGCCCATCGGCGTTCTTGCGGCGGAAACGATGACAACGGGATCGTTCAGCATGGTGGTGTCCTCGGTGTTCTACGTAGGATCGCAGCCTTCAGGACGTCTCGGAAAACAGCTCCCGTCCGATCAGCCAGCGGCGGATCTCGGAAGTTCCCGCGCCGATCTCGTAGAGCTTCGCGTCGCGCCACAGGCGCCCGGCCGGGTAATCGTTGATGTAGCCGTTGCCGCCGAGACACTGGATGGCCTCGCCCGCCATCCAGGTCGCTTTTTCGGCGGCGTAGAGAATCGCCCCGGCCGCGTCCTTGCGCGTGGTTTCGCCGCGATCGCAGGCTTGGCCGACCGCATACACATAGGCGCGGCAGGCGTTGAGCGTCGTGTACATGTCGGCGAGTTTCCCCTGCATCAGCTGGAACTCCCCGATCGGTTGGCCGAATTGCTTGCGCTCATGGAGGTACGGAACGACCACGTCCAGGCAGGCTTGCATGATGCCTAAGGGGCCGCCGGCGAGCACGGCGCGCTCGTAGTCGAGACCCGACATCAACACGTTTACTCCCTTGCCCGTCTCCGACAGTACGTTTTCCTCCGGCACCTCGCAGTCCTGGAAAACGAGCTCGCAGGTGTTCGAGCCGCGCATGCCCAGCTTGTCGAGCTTTTGCGCGGTGGAGAAACCCTTGAAGCCTTTTTCGACGATAAAAGCGGTGATGCCCCTAGGTCCCGCATCGGCGTCCGTCTTGGCGTAGACCACGAGCACGTCGGCGTCCGGCCCGTTGGTGATCCACATCTTGCTGCCGTTCAGGACGAACTTTCCCTTGCGATATTCGGCCCGGGTCTTCATCGAGACCACGTCCGAGCCCGAGCCGGGCTCGGACATGGCGAGCGCGCCGACCCAGTCGCCCGCGACGAGCTTGGGCAGGTATTTGCGTTTCTGGGCCTCGGTCCCGTTCCGGCGGATCTGGTTGACGCAGAGATTGGAGTGCGCGCCGTAGGACAGGCCCACGGAAGCGGAGGCCCGGCTGATTTCCTCCATCGCGACGATATGCGCCGCATAACCCATCAGGGTGCCGCCATAGGCTTCCTCAACCGTGACGCCGAGAAGTCCGAGCGCGCCCAGCTTCCTCCACAGGTCGGAGGGGAACTGGTTCGAGCGGTCGATCTCGGCGGCGCGCGGGGCGATCTCGGCTCGAGCGAAGCCGCGCACGGTGGCGCGCAGCATGTCGATGTGCTCGCCGAGGGCGAAACGCAGTCCCGGCAGCTCGATCGCCGGGGTGCCGCCGGAGAGGTTGCGGGCTCGATCCATTCGGGGAGCTTCCGGGGGAGAAAGGGACTTTACTTTACGTTTACGTAAACGTCAATCAGGCCTCAAGGCTGCCGGGCGCGGGCGGGCTGCCTGCGGCGCCTTGCGCCGACGAGGATCTTGCGCGACTGGCGCTCGAATGCGCGGATCTCGGAGAGCACCTCCTCGATCTCTTCGCGCTGGTGCTCGAGCTGCTCGCGGCGTGCGGCGAGCGCGGCGACGAACTTCTCCAGCTGGGGCCGCTCGTCCGGCGCGGAATCGTAGAGCTCCAGCATCTCGTGCACCTCGGCGAGCGAGAAGCCGAGCCGCTTCCCGCGCAGGATCAGCTTCAGGCGCACCCAATCGCGCTTGGAGTAGACGCGCCGCGTCCCGTCGCGCGCCGGGCTGAGCAGCCCTTCGTCCTCGTAGAAGCGGATGGCGCGATGAGTCACGTCGAACTCGCGCGCGAGGTCGGCGATGCTGTAGGTCTCTGCGGGCTCGTTCATCGGCGGAATGCGGAGCGCTTTCGTACGGTTTGTGGCGGGCGGCGCCATAATCTGCGAGAATTCGCACCTTTCGCCGCGGGAAGCTTTCGGATTCTACTCCGACCTCCTCGCGCCATCCAAAGCGCGTGACCCCCGAATCGATCCTCGAGTATCCGCACGCCGCGCCGCCTGCGCCCGGCGAGACCCTGCAGGTCGCGCCCGGCGTGCACTGGCTGCGCATGCCGCTGCCGTTTGCGCTCGATCACATCAACCTCTGGCTGCTCGAAGACGAATTGGACGGAAGCGCGGGCTGGACATTCATCGACTGCGGCATCGGGGACGACGCCACGCGCGCGCTGTGGGAGCGTATCTTCGCCGGACGCATCGCGGGGCGCCCGATCCGGCGCCTCGTCGTCACGCACCATCATCCCGACCACGCGGGTCTCGCCTCGTGGCTGACCGAGCGCACCGGCGCCGAGTTCTGGATGCCGCAGGCGGAGTATTTCGCAGCGCACGCGATGCGCGAAGGGAGCGCGGGTTTCGGCTTCGACAACGTGGTGGCGATGTTCGTGCGCAACGGACTCTCCGGAGACAAGCTCGAGCTGATGAGAGAGCGCCGCACCAACTATCGTAGCCGGGTGCCGGGCTTCCCCTCCGTATACCGGCGCTTGATGGACGGGCAGGTGCATCGCATCGGCGGCCGCCTCTGGAAGGTGGTCATGGGATACGGCCATGCGCCCGAGCACGCCGCGCTCTACTGCGAGGAGCTCGGCGTCCTCATCTCCGGCGACATGGTGCTCCCGAGGATTTCGACCAACGTCAGCGTTTGGGCGAACGAGCCGGAGGGAAACCCGCTCGCGCTTTTCCTCGACTCGATATCCCGCTACGCCGGATTGCCGGCGACCACGCTCACGCTGCCCTCGCACGGCCTGCCGTTCAGGGGCTTGCGCGAGCGAATCGCGCAGCTAAAGGAGCATCACCGCCTGCGCCTTGCCGAGCTGCACGAAGCCTGCGAGACGCCCAAGGCCGCGGCGGACGTGCTCGATACGCTGTTTCGCCGCAAGCTCGACACGCATCAGCTCTTCTTCGCCATGGGCGAGGCAATGGCGCACCTGCATTTGCTCCACGTCGATGGGCGCTTGAAGCATTCGGTCGGCGCCGACGGCGTGGTTCGCTACGCTCAAAACTAGCAAACATGCCCGCGACGCAGTCCCCACCCGATCCCGCCGAGAGCGCGAGAGTGTTCGCCGAAGTGGCGGAGCGCTCCGGCCGCATCATGAGGGAGTTTCTGCAGCGCCAGGCCGGGGGCCAAGGCGTCGCCACCGGCGACGAATTCGGAGTCGCCCGCGCGTTCACGGACCTTGCTGCACGCATGCTGGCCGATCCGTGGAAGGTGGCGGAGATGCAGACCAAGATGTTCTGGGACCACGTCGCTCTCTGGCAGTCGAGCCTGCTGCGCATGCTCGGAAAGGAAGTCCCATCGGTCGCCGAGGCCGCCAAGGGGGACAACCGTTTTCGCGACGCCGACTGGCAGGACCAGTTCCTGTTCGACTACATCAAGCAGTCGTACCTGATCGCCGCGCGCCATCTTCACGACGCGGTGTCCTCCGTCGACGGATTGTCCGACGAGACGCGGAAGAAAGTGAATTTCTACACGCGCCAGTACATCGACGCGCTGTCTCCGTCGAACTTCGCCCTCACGAACCCGCAGGTGCTGCGCGAGACGCTGCACTCCGGCGGCCAGAACCTGCTCAAGGGCTTGAACAACCTGCTCGCCGACATCGAGCGCGGCGGCATCCGCATGGCCGACGAAAAAGGGTTCAAGCTCGGCCTGAATATCGCCACCACCCCCGGCAAAGTGGTTTTCCAAAACGAGCTCATGCAGCTCATTCAATACGCCCCGAGCACCGAAACGGTCTTCAAACGACCGCTTCTCGTGATCCCGCCGTGGATCAACAAGTATTACATCCTCGATCTGCGCGAGAAGAATTCCTTCGTCCGTTGGGCCGTCGAGCAGGGCCACACGGTGTTCGTGATCTCCTGGGTCAACCCGGACGGGCGCTATGCCGGCAAGACGTTCGAGAATTACCTGTTCGACGGGCCGCTTGCGGCGCTCGGTGCGATCGGCCAGGCGACCGGCGAGAACGAGGTCAACATCATCGGCTACTGCCTCGGCGGAACGCTGCTCGGCGCCACGCTCGCGTGGATGGCGCAAAAGAACGACCGGCGGGCGGCCTCGGCGACGTTCTTCGCGTCGCTGCTCGATTTTTCCATCCCGGGCGAGCTCGGGGTGTTCATCGACGAGGCGCAAGTCGAGAACCTGGAACGACGCATGCAGGAGCGCGGCTACCTCGAAGGCTCCGAGATGGCCGCCACCTTCAACATGCTGCGCGCGAACGACCTGGTGTGGTCGTTCGTCGTCAACAACTACCTGCTCGGGAAGGATCCCTTCCCGTTCGATCTCCTCTACTGGAATTCGGACTCCACGCGCATGCCGGCGAAGATGCACAGCTTCTACCTGCGCGAGATGTACCTCGCCAACCGGCTCAGGGTTCCCGGCGGCATCACGCTGGGGGGCGTTCCGATCGACCTCGGGAGAATTGCGATCCCCGCCTATTTCGTTTCCACTCTCGAGGACCACATCGCGCCCTGGAAATCCACTTACAAGGGCGCGCGCCTCCTCTCCGGTCCCACGCGCTTCGTGCTCGGTGGCTCGGGGCACATCGCCGGCATCGTGAATCCGCCGGCGGCGAAGAAATACGGCTACTGGACCGGGTCCGAGCTTCCCGAATCGGCCGACGAGTGGCAGGCAGGGGCGAGCCGGAGCGAGGGCTCGTGGTGGATCGACTGGCAGGCGTGGATCGCCGGCCTGAACGGGCCCGACCGGGCGCCGGCCCGCGTTCCGGGTACGGGGGCGCTGCAAGCGCTCGAGGACGCTCCGGGGTCTTATGTGAGCGTTCCCGCCTGAGCCGGAATTATCCGGCGGCGCGATCGAGCTTCTCGCGGAATCGCCGCAGATACCGCAATCCCTCGATGGCGCGGCTCCCGTACCACGCGGTCATCTCTCCGTCGACGAGAGCGATCCTTTTCTGCGCAAGCAAGGGGTCGGCGCGCAGCTCCGCGACGTGCGTCTCGCGGAAAAGGTAAGGTTCGCTCGACAGCAGCACGATCCGGGCGCCGTCGAGCACGTCGCTGTTGAGCTCGATCTTCGGGTAGCGATCAGCGCAGTCCGCCGGGACGGTTTCCCATTTTACGAGGGCGAGCATCCGCGAAACGTAGGTATCGCGCGACACCGTCATCCAGGGATTTTTCCATATCAGGTAGAGCACGCGGTCCAGCGGAAAGCTGCGCGCCGCCGACTGCAGCGCAGCGTACGCTGCCTCGAATTCGCCGCACAGCGCTTCGGCCTCGTCCTCTCGCCCGAATATTCCGCCGATCAGCCGGTAGAGGGCCGGGTTGTCGAGCGGCGCGAGCGGGTGCGTGACGATCAGCTCGGGAACGAACCCGGCGATCGCGCGAGCATCCTCATCCCTGTTCTCGTCGATGTTGAGGATGACGTGGGTGGCCCGCAGCGCGCGCAGCTTGTCGAGATCGACATCCTTGGTGCCGCCGACTTTGGGGATCCGGCGAACGAGCTCGCGAGGATGGACGCAGAAGCCGGTTCGCCCCACGAGTTGCGCTGCGAGTCCGAGATCGCAGACGAGCTCCGTGATGCTCGGGACCAGACTCACGATTCGCGCCTCGCGGCGCGCCGGCGCGTGCCGTGTCCCCACGGCGTCGATGAGTCTTGCCTCCGGCCCGCTCACAAGGGGAGACCGCGCGCTTTTCGCGGCGCGCGCGCGAACAGCCGGTCGAACAGCCGGCGCGGCAGGCGGCGAAGCGCAAAGGATGCGAGCGCCATCTGCCAGGGGATGACCGTGAAGCGGCGCTTTCCGGCGATGGCTCGGGCAAAGCGCCGTGCCGCTTCGTCCGCGTCGATGATGAACGGCATCCGGTAGCGGTTCGACGCAGTCATCGCAGTGCGGATGTAGCCGGGACAGATCGTGACCACGGCCACGCCCGAGCCGCGAAGCTCCACGCGCAGGCTCTCCAGGTACGTGATTGCCGCCGATTTGGAAGCGCTGTAGGCGCCCCCGCCGGGCAGCCCGCGAAAGCCGGCGACGCTCGCGATGCCGACCAGCGTGCCGCTCGCGCGCGCTCGCATCGGCGCGACAAACGGCTGAAACGTCACGGCCATTCCGAACACGTTGGTGTCCATGATCTTGCGGAACGCGGGAAGGTCGTCCGGATTCTCGGTGGAGGTGCCGGCGCTGATGCCGGCATTCGCGATCACGATGTCGGGCACTCCGAACCGCTCCGTGAAATCGGCCGCCGCAGCCCGCAGGCTGGTGACGTCGGTCACGTCCACTTGATAGCAGGACCCGGCGCAGAGCAAGGTCGAGAAGAGCGCCTGCATGGGGGCGAGCCGCCTTGCGCACAAGCCGAGCACCGCGCCCTCGCGCGCATAGTGCGCCGCGAGCGCGGCGCCGATTCCGCTCGATGCGCCAGTGATGAAGACCTTGGAGTCGGGTAACACCGGAGGGCAGGGCGCGGCGCCTATCGGAGGCGCTCTTCGCGCGCGAGCTTCACCAGATGGTCGACCACCCGGATGACCTGCTCGGTGCCGCCCGCCAGGCGCGCCGAGGTCAGGAACTTGCCGTCGACGACGAATGTCGGCACCGCGCGCACGCCGTAGAGCTTCAGGAGCTCGCGCGCCTCTGCGACCTTGGCCGCGACTCCGGGCGAGCTGTAAACCTCCGCGAACTTCTGGCGCTCGATGCCGTTGCGCGCCGCCCAATCGGCCATGATTTTCTCGTCATTCAGATTCACGTTCTCGAAGTGAAAATAGTCGTAGACCGGCCAGTGAAGTCGGCCGACCTGTCCCAGCGTTTCGAGGGTATAGAACAGTTTCGCGAAAGGCTCCCACGCTTCCGTGGAAAGCGCCGGCACGCGACGGATCGCGACATATTCGGGTGCCTTGCTCAGCCAGCGTGAAAGAAGCGGCTGGGTTTCGTAGCAGACCGGGCAGCCGTAGTAGAAGAATTCGATGACCTCGATGCGTCCGTCCGCGACGACTGGACGCTGGGGTTCGATGCGCTGAAATTCGCGCCCCGGCTGGATCTGGGCCGATGCGGCGCCGGCCAGAAGGGTGAACGCCGACGCGAGCAGCCATTTCTTCAAGCGGCCTCGCGGTTGCATTCGCTCGGGCGCTGGCCCCGCCACGCTAGGGTTTTGCTTTTGCGAGTTGCTTGCGGGCTTCTCCGATGAGAAAGTCGGCGGTAGCGAGCATCCCCTTGCGAGACGTGCTCGCAACGACGAGGTAGCGGCCCTGCACGGTCAGAGTCGGTACTCCGTCGAGTCGGTACGAGCGGCCCATCTGCGCTGCGCGGCGCAGCTTGCTCTCGACCGTAAACGAGCGGAAAGCAGCGTCGTATTTAGCCATGTCCACGTTCTGCTTGGCGAGCCAGTCCGCCGCCCATTTAGCGAAGGCATCGCCGCGCAGCCTCACGCCGCCCTGCTGGTGAATGGCGTCGAACAAAGGCCGGTGCAGCCGCTCGAGCTCTCCGATGGCCTCCAGCGTGTAGAAAATCCGGGCATCGACCGCCCAGTCGTCGTTCAGAATTCCCGGCAGGCGCTTGAACTGCACGTCGCGCGGCAATCGCTTCGCCCAGGATTCGAGGTCGGGCTCGAGCGCGTAGCAGTGCGGGCAGCGGTACCAGAAGAACTCGAGCACCTCGATCTTGCCCGAGGACTCGACGGCCTGGGGCGGCTTCACTTCGATGTAATCGACGCCTTCGACGGGCGAACTCTGAGCGTACGCGGCAAGGGCGAGGAACAGGCCGGAAAAGACGCTCAGCAGACGAAGAACCATGGGGCTTCTCCTTGGAGTGACTCAATTCTTGGAAACCTCGGTGACTCTGACCAGCGAAGCGTCCACTCCGTTCTGCGTCAGCTGCTGCCGGACGCGGTTGATCTCGTCCACGCGGGTGTAAGGCCCCAGCCGCACTCGATACCACACCCCTTTCTCCGCGAGATCAGCGGGCTCCACGTTCGCCTCCATGCCCATCAACGCGAGCCTTGCCTTGAGGTTGTCCGCATCGGCCGGGTTCTGGAACGAGCCCGCCTGAAGGAAATAGCTGTCCTTGGGCGCTCCGGGCTTGCCGGCCTGCTTGGCCGCCTCGCGCATCTGGCGTTCGGTGACCGGCTCCTCTTTTCCGGGGAGGATCCGGTAGAAATCGAAGCGAGGCTTGTCCTCCGCCTTGGCCGACTTGGGTGGCTCGGCCAGTTTTTGGTCGACGGGCGGTGGCTTGTCCGGCGCACGCGGCCTGTCGGCGAACGGAATGGGTGTCTTGAAGAAATAGATCGCTATTCCGGCCGCGACGCCCAGGCCGAGCAGAAAACCGAAAAAAAGGCCGATCACGAAATTACCGGAGAAGTCCGGTTTGGATCGGGGCAGTTGCTTATAGTTGAAGCTCATGGAGATAAGGCGTCACATTTTATCGGGCTGGCTGACGCCCAGCAGCGAAAGCCCGTTGCGAAGCACTTGGCGCACGGCAAGGCACAGAGCCAGGCGCGCCGATCGCAGCGGCGCCTCGGAGACCAGGATGCGTTCGGCATTATAGTAACTGTGAAATTCACCCGCCAGCTCGCGCAGATAAAACACAAGCTGGTGCGGGGCGAGCTCCGCCTCGGCATTTTCCAGGATTTCGGCATACTCGCCCAGTCGCTGCAGAAGCGCAAGCTCGCGTGCGCCGCTGAGCGGCGCGAGATCAGCGGCGTTCAATGCTCCCGCGACCGGAAACGCGCGGCCCTGGTCACCGGACTGCGTTCTCCATTGTTCTAGCACCGAGCAGATCCGGGCGTGCGCGTATTGCACGTAGTAGACGGGATTCTCTTCGGATTGCGACTTGGCAAGATCGATGTCGAACACGAACTCCGCATCCGCCTTGCGCGAAAGGAGGAAGAACCGCACCGCGTCCCGTCCGGCTTCGTCGATCAGCTCGCGAACCGTAACGTAGGAGCCGGCGCGTTTGGAGATCTTCATCTCCTCGCCGCCCTTCATGACTGTGAGCATCTTGTAAAGGACGTATTCGGGATAGCCTTGCGGAATCCCGCGCTGCCACTTCGAAGTCGCGGCCTGCAGCCCGGCGCGCACCCGCGTCACCGTGCTGTGGTGATCGGACCCCTGGATATTGACGGCGCGGGTGAAGCCGCGCTCCCATTTCGTCAGGTGGTAGGCGATGTCGGGCACAAAGTAGGTGTAAGTGCCGTCCGACTTGCGCATGACCCGGTCCTTGTCGTCACCGTACTCGGTGGTCTTGAGCCACAGCGCGCCGTCCTGCTCGAAGGCCTTGCCCGCGTCGATCAGCGCCTGAACCGTTTTCTGAACTCGCCCGTCGGTGTAGAGCGAGGATTCAAGGAAGTAGCTATCAAAGCGCACGCCGAGCGCCTGCAAGTCGAGATCCTGCTCGCGCCTGAGCTCCGCTACCGCAAACCGCGTCACGGCTTCCAGATCTTCGCCCTCGGCGTTGCCTGCTCTGAGGTATTTCTCGGCGATTTCCCGCACATAGTTGCCGTGATACCCGTCGGCGGGAAATTCCGCTGGTACGCCGAGCTTTTCTCGAATCCGCGCCTGAACAGAAAGGCCCAGATTGCGGATCTGGGCCCCGGCGTCGTTGTAGTAGAACTCCCGCGTTACGCGCCAGCCCTGCGCTTGGAGCAAAGCGCCGATGGCGTCACCAAGCGCCGCGTTCCTGCCATGCCCGACGTGGAGCGGGCCGGTGGGATTGGCCGAAACGAACTCCACTATCACCGGCTTGCCGCCCGCACTCTCGGAGCGGCCGTAGCGGTCGGTTTCCGCGAGAATGGTCCTCACGATGTGCTGCTTGGCCGCGGGGCGCACGCGAAGGTTGATGAACCCGTTGCCGGCGACCTCGGCGCGTTCGAGCCATTCGGAGGGAGGCAGCGCCGCGACGAGCTCGAGTGCGAGCTCCCGTGGATTGCGTTTCAACGCACGTGCGAGCTGCATGGCCGCCGGGCAGGAAAAGTCGCCGTGCTGCGACTGTTTGGGCCGTTCCAGAGAAATCAGCGAACCCGGCTGCTGCGGGGCGACTTTTGCGAGCGCGCGGGTGAGCAACTCGGTGAGGTGGGATTTGACCTCGGCGGACATCGAGGGGCCGTATTATACGCGGGCCTTGATCATCGCCGGCCGTGCAAAGGTAGAATACGTCTGGCCTCAACCTTCCGATATGGAGTTCGAACTTGGGCAAAGGCGACAAACGCACATTCCGCGGCAAGGTCTTCAAGGGATCGCACGGCAAGACCCGGCCGCGCAAGCCGAAGAAGCGCGCGAAGAAACCCGCCTGATCTGCGCAGGCGATTCAGAACTCTATCGGGTCCACGTCCAGATGCCAGCGCACTCCGTGCGCGGGCGTGCGGTACAGCGAGTCACTCCATTCACGCAGGAACGCCTGCAGGCGTGGTCGCGAGCGTGATTGCAGCAGAACTTGCGCGCGCTCTACTCCCGCGAGTCGCGCGAGCGACATCGGCGCGGGATCGAACACGGTGATCGCGCCCCCCCTTTGCGGCGCGCGCCCGATCGCCGCGCGCAGGAAGCGCCGCGCGCGAGACTCGTCGCGGCTTTCGGCGCGCAGCGCGGCTTCGAAAACGAACGGCGGAAACCCGGCCTCCCGCCGCTCCGCAAGCACGCTCTTTGCGAATCCCGCGTAGTCATGGCGCACGAGCGACTGATACAGGGGGTGCTCGGGATAGCGCGTCTGGATCAGGACCTCGCCCGGGAGATTCGCGCGTCCGGCTCGTCCCGCGACTTGCTGCAGCTGCGCAAAGGTCCGCTCGCCCGCACGATAATCGCTCGAGAATAGACCGCTGTCCGCGTTGAGCACACCGGCAAGCGTCAGGCGCTCGAAATGATGGCCCTTGGCGAGAATCTGCGTGCCGACGAGGATGTCGGCGTGGGCGGCCCGCTCGAGCAGATCTTCGAGCCCGTTCCTCGCGCGCACGGCGTCGCTATCCACGCGCAGGATCCGCGCCTGCGGAAATTTCTCGCCGAGCAGCAGCTCGATCCGCTGCGTCCCGCGTCCGAATACCTGCAAGTCGGGGTTACCGCATTCCGGACAGGCGCGCGGAATGCCCTCGGCCAGTCCGCAATGGTGGCAACGCAGCCGCCGCGCGGCCAAGTGCACGACCATGTTCGCCGAACAGCGCCTGCAGCCCTTCACCCAGCCACACGCCGGGCAGGCCAGCGTCGGCGCATAGCCGCGGCGATTGAGGAAAACGAGCGATTGCTCGCCGCGTGCGAGGCGCGCGGCGAGCGCCTCGAGAAGGGGCGGAACAATTCCCTCCTGCGACGGGTGCACCCGCGTGTCAATGAGGCGTATTGCGGGCAAGGCCGCCCGGTCGATGGCGCGTCGCGTGAGAGCTACCAGCTCGTATTTGCCCGAAGTCGCGCGGTGGAAGCTTTCAAGCGAGGGCGTGGCCGAGCACAGAACGACCGACGCGCCGACGATACGCGCCCGCGCAATTGCGAGGTCGCGCGCCGAATAGCGCACGCCCTCCCGTTGCTTGAACGAGGCATCCTGCTCCTCATCGACCACGACGAGCCCCAGACGGGGGAGCGGCGTGAAGACAGCGAGCCGCGTGCCGAGCACGATGTCGGCGCGACCCCCGTGGGCGAGAAGCCATCCACGGACGCGCTCGAGTTCGGCCATGGCGCTCGTCTGCGTTACGATGCACGCGCCGGGGAATCGGTCGCGGAACGCGCCCTCGAGGGCGGGAGTGAGCGCTATCTCGGGCACGAGAATCAAGACTTGTTTCCCGCGGGCGAGGACCTCGGCGATCAGCTGCAGATAGATCTCGGTCTTGCCGCTGCCCGTGACGCCAAAGAGCAAGCTCACTCGAAATTTCTCCAGCTCTGAGCGCAAAGCGCCGATAGCTTGCTCCTGCTCCGAAGTCAGCTCGTGCGCGTGGACGAAACGGGGCTCGGACCGCTCGGGCTCCATGGAAACGATCCAGCCCTTTTCAATGCCGTGCCTCAACAGGTTTCGGCTCCCCGTCCGTTGCGCGTCGAGCTCGGAATCGGATGCCCGACCTCGCGCCAGCTGCTCCAGCAGCGCGCGCAGGCGCCGGTGCCGCGACGGAGTCGCCGCAAGCGCTTCCCTACCGATAGGGGTCAGGACGTAATCGCGCGGGGCGAGCGGGACGGTCTTGGCGGTGCGCAGTCGCGGCGGTAAAGCCGCAGCGACCACCTCGCCGAGCGGGCCGTGGTAGTAACCGCTGCAGAATTCCGCCAAGGCAAGCCACTCGGGCGGAAGGGGCGCCACCTCTCGCAGGATCTTCTCCACTGAGCGCAGCCGGGAATCGGCTACCTCGGATTTCGTCGCCACGTCCCAGATCACGCCGACCAGGCGTTTTTTTCCGAACGGAACGAGCACCCGACAGCCGATATCCGCGCGCGTCGCGGCCTCCGCGCGATAATCGAACAAAGTCGGCAGCGGCACATCGAGAGCGACGCGCAGAATCGTCATCGGGACGGGTTGGAGTAGGTCGGCGCGCTATTCAAGTATTTTCTTCGGCCTTCGATAAAGTGCTTGGTTGTCTGAGGTTTTCAGGGTTTCTCACAGAATTTGTGAATAACTGTGTGGGTAAGGCTTTCACGCTACTGTAACTCACACTTCTGCAAGGAAATTTTCTCGCTGCTCAAAATGCGGGCGCATCGAAATAAACCGCTAAATCAGCGGATTGCAGACTTCTCCGGGCAAGTCCTCGAAACTCCGCGCCAGTCGGGGCTTTACGGGCAGCACTGTGTATAAGTCGTTTGCCGGACCTACGCGCAAGTCTGCGTTTTTTCCGCCCGTCAGTGAAATTTCGGGCTCAATTCCCGCACTGCGGCGACCAAGGCAGCCACGTTTTCCGGAGGCGCGCACTGCGGAACGCCGTGGCCAAGATTGAATACGTGGCCGGCTCCACTCCCGAAAGATTCGAGCGCCTTCTGAACCTCGCGACGGACGACCTCGGGCGAGGCGAGCAGCACCGCGGGATCGAGATTGCCCTGGAGCGCAGCGCCGGCGCCGATCCGCCGGCGCGCTTCTCCGAGGTCGACGCTCCAGTCCAGACCGACGCAATCGCATCCGCTTGCGGCGATCCGCTCGAGCCAAGGCGCCCCGCCCTTGGTGAAGACGATGACCGGGACCCGCGCCGCGCCTGAGCCGCGCTCGAGTTGGGACAACACCCTCTGGATGTATTCGAGCGAGAACTCCCCGTACGACGCCGCCGAAAGGCTCCCTCCCCACGTGTCGAAGATCATCACCACGTTCACGCCCGCCTCGATCTGCGCGTTCAACAGGGCCGCGACGGCCCGGGTATTGGTCTCGAGGATGCGATGGAGAAGCCCGGGACGCTCGTGCAGCATGAGCTTCACGTTGCGCCAGTCGTCGCTCGCCTGCCCTTCCACCATGTAGCAGGCGAGCGTGTAAGGGCTGCCGGAGAACCCGATGAGGGGGACTTTGCCGGCCAGTGAACGCCGGACCTCGCCGATCGCATCGGTGACGTAGCGCAGGCTCTCGCTCGGGTCGGGTGCGGCGAGCTTCGCGATCGAAGTCTCGTCGCGCAGCGGCCGCTCAAAGCGCGGGCCCTCTCCCTCTGCGAAGTAAAGTCCCAGTCCCATCGCGTCGGGAATGGTGAGAATGTCCGAGAACAGGATTGCCGCATCCAGAGGGAAACGCTCGAGGGGTTGCAGCGTCACTTCAGCTGCGAGCGAGGGCGTTTTGCACAGGGCGAGGAAGCTCCCCGCGCGGCGCCGCGTCTCGTTATATTCGGGAAGGTAGCGCCCCGCCTGGCGCATCAGCCAAACCGGCGTGTACGCGGTCGGCTGCCTGAACAGCGCCCGTATCAGCGTGTCGTTCTGCAGCGCAGCCATCGGCTCACAGCTTCATCAGGCGGTGCGTGATGAATTCCCATTCGTCCGCGCTCACGGGGGTGATGGAGAGCCGGTTTCCGCGCGCGAGGGTGCGCATCTTGGACAGCTCGCGGTGGCCGCGCAACTCGGGGAGGCTGACCAGCCGCGTCTTGCGCACGAACCGCACGTCGACGTTGAACCAGCGCGGCGACTCGCGCTTCGCCTCGGCGTCGAAGTAGGGGCTTTTCCGATCGAACTGGCTTTCATCGGGATACGCCGCCGACGAGACCTCTGCAATGCCCGCGATGCCGGGCTCGGGACAGCTCGAGTGATAAAAGAAGACCTTGTCGCCGATCTGCATCTCTTTGAGCATGAAGTTACGCGCCTGATAGTTGCGCACCCCGAACCAGGCCGTCGTCCCGCCAGGGGCCGCGGCGAGATCGTCGATGCCGAATTCGTCGGGCTCGGATTTCATCAACCAGTATCGCATTCAAGGCTCATCAAACGAAAACGCAGGCAGCGCCTGCGTTTTCAGTTGTTGCTTCTGCGTTAGTTGTTGCTTCTGCGTTATTTGTCGTTCCTGCTTTTTCGTCTATTTGGAGTCCCCCGCCGGTGCCGCTAGAACCGATTCCTGAACCTTTCGATTCAAGGTGGTCGCTTTCCGGTCACATCAGGTACATCCGACTAGGGACGCGCACAACAGTGACACTTGGGTCAGCAACCCAATTCAAGCTGTTGGTTCAAGAATTTTCCGGATCTTGGCGCACACCGCAGGGGACAATTCCTAAGGCACCACTCGACCCATCTGACGCCGTCGCAACTACGGAGCGAGGGCCTGATCGAGCGTCGCCTCCATTGCGGCCATTCTACGCCTGAGCCCCTCGATGTCAAAGCCGCTCGAGTTGTTTCTGGAGCTGAGCAGCTCGTGGGTGATGTTGAGCGCGGCCATGACGGCGATGCGCTCGGCGCTCGCCACCCGACCTGCGCTCCTGATCTCGCTCATCTTCCGATCGAGATAAGCCACCGCTGAGAGAAGCGCGTTGCGCTCCTCCTCCGAGCACGCGACCTTATAGGTCCGACCCATGATGGTGACGTCAAGGGTCTTGGACTTCTGATTCATCCTGAACGCTATTCGGGGATCTGCTTGAGCAGGCTCTCGAGTCGACTGCGCGCCCCATCGATCTTCTCGGCGAGCTGCCGCTTGTCACCCTGCAATGCGGCCAATTGCTGGCGTAACCCCCGGTTTTCGTCGCGCAGCCGCTGGCACAGTCGTGCCGTCTGGCGAATTTTTTCCTCGAGGGTGGCCAATTCCGTGTCCATCGACACACTATAGTTTGGAAAATCCTGTTAGGTCAAGGTGTAAGGATTCGTTCTCAATGTAGATTCCCGATGCCGCCGCAAAGCGGAACCCCGCGACTTGTGTTGTACAATCAACGCGCTCGTTCGAGGTGTCCCGGCGCGTACCTCGCGCCGGGGTGAAACGGGAAAGAGGTGCGGAAGGGGATTCGGATCGACGACTCGGAAGGGGTTCGCCCCGCCTGAGTCCGGGATCCCGGGTCCTTCCAAGTCCTCTGCTGCCCCCGCAACGGTAAGTGGCGCGGGCGTATCAACCAGCAACCCGAGGCGGCGCTTTGCGTCCGCCCCGAGCCTCTGCCACTGGGAGCGCGAGCTCCCGGGAAGGCGATACGCCCGATCCCACAAGCCCGGAGACCGGCCTCGACCGATGGTGGGAATGCTGCGGGGCGCGGCGGGAAACTGGTGCGCTTCGTTGTCGCATTTCCTCTCGCAACGAGAAATCGGCCTGCGGGGACGCGTGCCGGGGGAGGAAACCTGAAACGACTCATCATTGCCGCGCTCGTCGCGAGCGCGCCGCCGCTCGCGCTCGCTCAAAGTCCGGACGAACCGGCCGTCATTGTTACCGCAACGCGTTTTCCAGAAAGCCGACTCGACGCACCGGTAGGCATGATCGTGATTGGCGCGCAGGAGATCGCGCGAGACACTGCGCGAACCCTGCCTGAGCTTCTGTCGCATCTTGGGGGCGTGCACACACGGGACAATTCGGGTTCGCCCGATCGGCAGGTCGACCTGCGCGGATTCGGCATCACCGGCGATCAGAACACACTGATCTTGCTCGACGGCGTGCGGCTGAACGAGAACGACCTCAATAGCACGAAACTTTCGGCGATTCCGCTGCAATCGATCGAACGCATCGAGATTCTGCCCGGCGGCAGCGCCGTATTGTTCGGCGGCGGCACGACCGGTGGCACCATCAACATCATCACAAAGGCACCGACCCCGAACCAGACTTCTGGCTCGGTGTTCGCGGGCTATGGTTCCTACGCCAGCGCCGACGTGCGAGCGGGCGCGAACTACGCCGGAGAACGGCTGGGCCTTGCGCTGAATGCCGGCCACCAGGAGAGCGACAACTACAGACAGAACAACCGGCTGCGGCAGGACAGCCTGGTTGGCGACGTACGCTACAGGGATGGGGAAACGAATGCCGGATTGAAATTCGGTGCTGATCTCCAGAGCCTGCAGCTGCCAGGTGTGCGCAACGAGATCGAATATGCGAACGACCCGCGGGGCGCACAGACGCCGGGAAACTGGTCGCAGCGGCGAGGCGAATTTGGCACGCTATCCTTTGGTCGACCACTCGGCCCGCTCGATTTTGCAGCCGACCTGGGATATCGCGACAACGATTCGACGGCCTACTTCGCGCCATCCATCAACCGGATAACTCAAAGGAGCCTGACATTCTCGCCGCGCGTGCGCTTGCCGTTTGCCTCGTTGGGGTTCCCAAGCGTCCTGATTGCCGGGCTCGACTGGGGCGACTGGAACTATGACCGTCAGATCGACTTTCCCGGGTTTCCAAATTCCAGCACGTCCGGGACGCAGCGGAGCACAGGCGTCTACGCGCACTACAGCGGGCAGCTCACGGCCGCCACCAAGCTCACGCTGGGGGCACGTCAACAGCGAGCGACGGATCATCGCGTCGCCACGGGACTCGGCACTTCCGATCAGGGGCAAACGCAAAAGCCGCATGCGGGGGAACTCGCGGTAAGTCACGCGCTCTCCGAGCGTTGGCAGGTATACGGAAAGCTCGCGACAAGCTTTCGGGTCGCCAATGTCGACGAGAACGGACTCACGGCTTCCGGCGATCTGCTCAAGGCTCAGACCGCTCGCAACCGGGAGGCGGGTGTCGAATATCGTCCCCGGGGCGCAAAGTTGCGAGCCAGCATCTACCAGATCGATCTGGATAATGAAATCTATTTCAGCCCGATCGTGGTCGCGTTCGGCGCGAACACGAATCTCTCGCCGACACGCCGCAGTGGGGCCGAGCTGTCCGGGCAATGGTCCGTGACGCCTACACTCGACCTTGCCGGGAGTTTTGCCTATCAGGTGGCGAGATTTCGCACCGGCGCATATGGGGGCGTCGACGTGTCCGGTAAGGACGTGCCGCTCGTGCCAAAGCAACTCGCAAGCCTGCGTTTGTTCTGGCGTGTCGCCGATAAAACCCAGTTTGGCGCCGCGGGGAACTACGTCGGGCACCAGCGCTACGACAATGATCAGGACAACAGCTTCCCCCGCGTGATGCCCGCTTACGCCTTGTTCGACATCAAGCTCACTCAGGAATGGGCCGACTGGCAGTACTCGGCCGCCTTAAACAACCTGTTCGACAAGAAATACTTCAACTACGGCCTGGTCGATATTTTCGGCCAATGCGGCACGCCGACTTGCGTCTACCCGCAAGCCGGACGCGTGTTCTTCGTCAGCGCGGAGCACGCGTTCAGGTAATTACAGTCCAAGCGCCCCGGGGCTGCCTTTGGGCGGCCGGTCTGCTATCGTGCGCGGCATGGATTACGGCCCTGGCGACGCGATCGACGTTTCCGGCTTGCGGCGCGCGCTCGTGATCCAGCTGCGCCACCATGGCGACGTTCTCGTGACCTCGCCGGTGTTCACGGTCCTCAAGAACCGCGCGCCAGCCCTCGAGATCGACGCCCTTGTCTATGCCGAGACTCGCGAAATGCTCGACCTGCACCCGGCGATCGCGCAAGTCCACGTGGTGAGGCGCGACTGGAAAGATTCGGGAACGGTCGCGCGCTTGGTCGCAGAGTGGCGGCTCCTCTCCATGCTGCGATCGCGAGGCTACGAGCTCGTGATCCATCTTTCCGAGCATCCGCGCGGTGCGTGGCTCGCTCGCTCGCTCGGGGCGCGCTATGCCGTGGCGCCCGACTTCGCGCGAAAGCCGCCGCTCTGGAAGAAGAGCTTCACGCACCTCGTTCCGCTCCCACCCCACGCACGGCGCCACCGGGTGGAAATCAATCTCGACGCGCTCCGGCGCATTGGCATTCAGCCGGGTGAAGACGAGCGCAAGCTCGTTCTCGTGCCGGGCGAGGACGCGGAGCGCAGCGTCGAGGGGCTGCTCGCCGGACAGGGGCTCGCCCCCGGACGCTTCGTCCATTTCCATCCGGGCTCGCGCTGGCAGTTCAAATGCTGGCCGTCCGAGCGCGCAGCCGCGCTGATCGAAGCCCTGGCGCAGCGCGGTGAGCGCGTTGCGCTCACCGCCGCCCCCGACGAACGGGAGCTCGATCTGATTGCCCAGATCCGCAAGCGTACGAGAGCGGAGGTCGCCGATTTCTCGGGAAAGCTGACCCTGAAGCAGCTCGCGGCGTTGAGCGCTCGCGCGAAGCTTTTCATCGGCGTGGATTCCGCCCCCATGCACATCGCCGCGGCCATGCAGACCCCGGTGGTGGCCCTCTTCGGTCCGAGCGGCGAGCTCGAATGGGGACCCTGGCGCGTGCCGCATCGCATCGTCGCCTCCGGCGAGCATCCCTGCCGCCCCTGCGGGAACGACGGTTGCGGCGGCGGCAAGGTGAGCGAGTGCCTCACCCGGCTTCCCGTCGAGGCGGCTACGGCCGCCGTCGATTCGCTCCTCGCGCGATGATCCGGGTGATCGCGTTCGCGATGTTCGCCGCCGTGCCGGCGGCCGCGTACGCGCTGCAGGCGACCGATGACCGCGGCGTCACGATGTCGCTCGCGCGCCCGGCTTCGCGCATTGTCACCCTCGCACCGCACTTGGCGGAGATCGCCTTCGCCGCGGGCGCCGGTGCGAAGCTCGCCGGCGTCTCGAGCTTCAGCCGCCATCCGGCGGAGGCGGAGCGCCTGCCGGTCGTCGCGAGTTACGGGCGGGTGGATATCGAGCGCCTGATCGCCTTGCGGCCGGATCTCGTGCTCGCCTGGCGCAGCGGCAATTCGCCGCTGCAGATCGACCGTCTGGAGCGCATCGGCATCCGGGTCTTCGTCACCGAGGCGCGCCGCCTCGCCGATATTCCCCGCATCGTTCGCCTGGTCGGCGCGGTCGCCGGGAGCGCGGAGGTCGCCGAAGCGCGCGCACGGCAATTCGAAAATGAGGTCGCGGATCTGCGCAAGCGCTACGCCGCGGAGCGTCGCGTCGCGGTGTTTCTGGAGATCTGGCACACCCCCTTGCTCACCGTGAACGGCGCGCACCTGATCAGCGACGCGCTGCGCCTCTGCGGCGGGCACAACGTTTTTGCCGCCGCGAAGACTCTCACGCCGCTCGTCTCCCGCGAGCAGATCCTCGACGCCAGGCCCGATGCGATCGTCACGGGCGGCTTCGGGAGGGAAGCGCTCCAGGCGTGGGAGGGTCTTGAATCGGTTCCCGCCGTTCGAAACCGCAGAATTTACGCGATCGACCCGGATTGGCTCCACGCGCAGGGGCCCCACGTCCTCCGGGGCGTTCGCGCCCTGTGCGAGCGGCTCGAGCTCGCGCGGAACTAGGCAATGCACGTCGCCCTGGTGAGGCAGCGCTACAGCGCTCACGGGGGCGCGGAGCGATTCATCGAAAGGGCGCGCGGCGCGCTCAGCGAGCAGGGCGTCGCGGTGACCGTGCTGGCGCGTGAGTGGACCGGTGATCCGGGCACGGTGGTTCGCTGCGATCCGTTTCACGTCGGCCGCGTGTGGCGCGACTGGAGCTTCGCGCGGGCGGTATGCCGCGAAGTCTCCCGCCGGAGGTTCGATCTCGTGCAATCGCACGAACGCATCGCGTGCTGCGACATTTACCGCGCGGGCGACGGGGTGCACGCCCAATGGTTGCACAACCGCCGCGCGGCGCTCAGAGCTCTCGGCCGGTTCGGCCTCGCGCTCAATCCCTATCACCGCTACACGCTCGCTGCGGAACGCCGCTTGTTCGAAAGCCCGCGGCTGCGCGCCGTCATCTGCAATTCGCGCATGGTCAGGGACGAAATCCGCGCGCATTTCGGCACCCCGGAGGCGAAGCTCCACGTCATCTACAACGGCATCGATCTGGAAGCGTTTCATCCGCGGCTGCGCGAAGCGTATCGATCGACGATGCGTCAGAAGCTCGGTATTCCGCAACACGTGCCCGTGCACCTTCACGTCGGCGCAGGATTCGAAAGGAAGGGCGTGTTTCGCCTGATCGAAGCGCTCGCCCGCTCCCGGCAGCCTGATGCGCATCTTGTCATCGTGGGCCGGGACAAGGCGCAGGCTCGCGCGGAACGCCTGGCGAGTTCGCGCGGGATCGCGTCCCGCGTGCACTTTGCAGGCGTCCAGGAAAACATGGGCCCCTGGTACGGCGCAGCCGACGCCTTCGCGCTGCCGACCCTTTACGATCCGTTTCCGAACGCGGCGCTCGAGGCAATGGCCTGCGGCTTGCCCGTCATCACCACGCCGCAAAGCGGCGCTGCCGAACTGATCGAGGAGGGCGTGAACGGCTATGTGGTCGGCGCTCTCGATGTCGATGCCCTTGCCGACAGGCTCGCCCGGCTGGATGTTCGCGCCGCTCAGGAGATGGGGCGCCGGGCGCGCAAGCGCGCCGAGGGGCTCGGTCTCGCGGCCATGGCCGAGCAGCTCTTTGCGCTCTACCGGAGCCTCGCGCCAAAGGCCGTCGCTTAGAGGTCCCGAGCCCGGAACCGGGTGCCGGATCAGCTATAATTCGACATTTTCCGGCGCA
>VBCA01000001.1 GCA_005881575.1 Betaproteobacteria bacterium | reverse complement strand
CGACAAGGGCAGCGTCTGACCGCGATATCGTGATCTGGATGTTCTGCGTGGGCGGATTCGCGCCGTCGTGTACGGCGGTAAACGAGATGCTGGCGGGACTGACCGTGAGGCCTGGCGCAGTTGAAGGGTCCGAACCGCTACCGCCGCCTCCGCCGCCGCAGGCGGCGAGCAGCATGGTAAAGGCGACACACAGCGCTTGTGCGCTGCAATAGGCGCGGCCGATCATCTTCCCTCCCTCTTGCCTTGGCGACGGATGACAAGCATCCGGCGACAGGCCCTTTTTTGTTCGACGTGTACCGGTAAACACACGCCGTTGAAAGATCATTCCACAGCGATAATGTCGAGTCAAGAAGCCATCCCGTGGACGGTCACATCACCGCAGCGAATGGCTTGCAGGAGCCGCCATGAGAAAAGCACGCGCAAACATTTGGGCGCTCGTTCTGTTTGGCGCCGCAACGGCGGCTTGGGCGCAACCCTATCCCGCAAAACCCATCCGCATCGTCGTCGGTTTCCCGCCCGGCGGCGGCAACGACATCATCGCGCGCATGGTCGGAGCGAAGATGCAGGAGACCTGGGGCCAGCCCGTTGTCATCGACAACAAGCCCGGCGCGAACTCCATCATCGCGGCGGAATTCGTCGCGAAGAGCGCGCCGGATGGCTACACGCTGCTCGTCAACGCAACCGGCGGCATGTCTGTCAACCCGGTGCTGTACGCCAAGCTTCCCTACGATTCGCTCAGGGATTTCGTCGCCATCAGCATGGTGGGCTCCTTTCCGCTCGTGCTCGTCGTACATCCCTCGGTGCCGGCTAATTCGGTGCAGGAGCTCGTTGCGTACGCAAAAGCGAATCCGGGAAAGCTCAACTACAGCTCGGGCTCGACCGCCTTCCAGGTCGCGAGCGAAATGTTCAAGCAGATGACGGGAACCGACTTGCGCCACATTCCCTATAAGGGCAGCGCCGCCTCGATCACGGCCGTGATCGCGGGCGAAGTGCAGATGACGATCGTCGACACGCCGCCGCTCGTAGCGCAAATCAGGGCCGGGAAGGTCAAGGCGCTGGCGGTGACGTCGGCGAAGCGCGCCTCCGCGATGTCCGAGCTGCCGACGATCGCGGAGTCCGGGGTGCTCGGCTACGAAATGGCGCTGTGGATCGGCGTGTTCGCGCCCGCAGGCACGCCGCGCGACGTCGCCGGAAAACTGAACGCCGAAGTCGTGCGCATCGTGCGCCTTCCCGAGATCCGCGAGAAGCTCGACGCCATGGGCGTGGAGCCGCTCGGCAACACTCAGGAGCAGATGGCGGAATGGATCCGGCGCGAGATCGCCAAGTACGGCCCGGTAGTAAAGGCCGCCAACATCGAGGCGGAGTGATTATTCGAACCAGGCCACGCAGTCGATCTCGACGTTGACGCCTTTCCTGTGCGGGGTCGCGCCGATGCAAGTGCGCGTGACCTTCTCGCCCTGAAGGAAATCGCGGAAGGTCTCGTTGAACGCCGGAAAATCTTCGGCGTTCCGCAGCACCACGCGCATGTTCACGACGTGCGTGAAATTCAATCCCGCGGCGTCCAAAACGCTCCTGATGTTGGTGAGCGTCTGCCGCGTTTGTTCCCGGATGTCGGTGCTCACCACCTCGCGTGTCTTCGGATCGAGCGGCCCCTGCCCCGATACGAAAAGCAGATTTCCAGCGCGGATCGCCTGGGCGAGCGGCGAGGGCGTGCCCTTGTCGGTGAAGCCCGTGGTGGGGGCGCTCTGCGAGGTGACGATCTGCTTGGGCATGGGCTACTCGAACGCCGCCTTGATCTCGGCCGGTATCGGCATCGCCTTCAGGCGGTCCGGGTCTTCGGGATGACGGTGCGCCCAGACGCGGATCTCGTAGCCTTCGACTGCGCGCACGCCCCGGTTCAGCACCGCATGGCCGACCTCGAAGGTCTTGTCGTTCCACTTGTCGACGTGGGACTCGATCACGATCTCGTCGCGGAACTTGCAGGGCGCGAGGAAGCGCGCCTTGGCCTCGACGATCGGCAGCCCCATGATGCCGTATTTCTTCCCGAGCGAGTCCCAATCCAGGCCCACCGAGTCGAAAAAAAGGCGCGTGCTCTGGTCGAACCACTCGAAATAGTTCGGATAAAAGACGATGCGCGCGGGATCGGTATCGCCCCAGTGAACGGCGACGTTGTGGCGATAGGTTTTCACGCGTTCGAGTCTCAGGCGCCGGATTATAGCGCCCCGTCTCGAGGCGACGCGCATGCTAAACTCCAGGCGCTCGACTCGCCCTCGTCCACCCCGGGAGCAAGACTATGGCGGACCCCAACAAGACCAAGGTAACCATCCTGACCGGGACGTACCGAATCAAGGGTTACATCGAGCTGATGCCGGGCGCGCGCGTGACCGACTACATGGTCGAGGCGAAGGACTTCATCGCAGTGACCGAGGCCGAAGTCTGGGAGCTCGGGGACCGCAAGGTGATGACCGCGCCCTTTCTCAACGTGAGCCGCCACCACATCCAGATCGTCACGCCCGGACATTGACCCTCGCTGCGGACCGATGGCATTGAAAACGGTAGCACTGCTTCATCCCGGCGAGATGGGCGCCGCAATCGGCGCCTGCCTCGGTGGACGCGGCCTGCGGATCGTGTGGGCGTCGGCCGGCCGCAGCGCGGCGACCCGTTCGCGCGCGAGCGCAGCGGGGATGGAAGATCTCGGAACGCTCAAGCGCGCGCTCGGCGTGGCTGACATCGTGCTGTCCGTGTGTCCGCCGCACGGCGCGCTTGCGCTTGCCCGCGAGGTCGCCGGCCACGGCTTCAGAGGCATCTATATCGACGCCAACGCGGTCTCGCCCGCGACGGTACGCGATATCGGCCGCGTGGTCGAAGGCGCCGAGGCGACGTTCGTCGACGGCGGCATCATCGGTCCCCCGCCGATTCGAGGAGTGAGCTCGCGCATCTATCTGTCGGGCGGACCCGCGAGGGACATCGCGGCCGTGTTCGCCGGCAGCAACCTCGAAGCGATCCCGCTCGATAGCGCAGCCGGCGCCGCCTCGGCGCTCAAGGTCTGCTACGCGGCCTGGACCAAAGGCACGACGGCGCTGCTCGCCGCGATCCGCGCGCTCGCGACACACGAAGGGATCGAGGCGGCGCTGCTCGAGGAATGGAAACGCTCGCAGCCCGAGCTGCCGAAGCGCTCCGAGGTCGTCACCGCGCAGGCGCGCAAGGCCTGGCGCTGGATCGGCGAGATGGAGGAGATCGCGGCGAGCTTCGAGGCCGCGGGCCTGCCCGCAGGCTTTCATCTGGCCGCCGCAGACCTCTACCGCAGGCTCGAGGGTTTCAAGGACGGCACGACTGCCCCGGCGCTCGCCGAAGTGACCGCCGCTTTCAGGCGCGGCGCGCCGCGGCGGAAGGGCGCCTCGGGCGATCGCCGCAGGAGCAGTGCACCGCGTGCGCAGGAAGAAGCCGCACCGGCACGCTTCAAATTCGGCACCGCCGCGATCAAGCGCGACGCCGCAAAGCGGCTGCGCTCGCTGAAACGCAGCTAGGGTCAAACACGGGTCCCCAACTTCTAGGAAATCTCGATGAAAATTCTGCTCGCGGTGGACGGCTCCAAGCACTCGCTCAAGGCCGTCAGATGCCTGATAGAGCACGCCGGCTGGTATCGCGAGAAGCCGGCGGTCGAACTGGTCAACGTGCGTCTGCCCGTGCCCAGGATTCGCGGGATGAGCGCCGTAGTCGGCGCGACCCAGATCCGGCGCTACTACGACCGGGAGGGAAGAGCGGCTCTGTCGAAGGCGAGGAAGCTGCTCGACGCGGCAGGGATCAAGTATTCCGCGCACATCCTCGTGGGGCCCGTGGCCGAGACGATCATCAGGCAGGCGCGGCTCGCCCGGTGCGATCTCATCATGATGGGCACCCGCGGGATGAGCGCGGCGGCCAGCCTGCTGCTCGGTTCCTGCGCAAATAGGGTAGTGAACGTCTCGCCCATCCCGGTGCTGCTCGTGAAGTGACAAGCCGGCGGATTCCGCCCTTATCGGAGGTGTTGCCAATGGCCAGGAACGACGCAAGGGACAAAGCGCCGAAGACAATCGATCTGGAGAAAGTGGCGCGGCTCATCGACGCGCTGGAGCGCGATCTCGCGAAAGTCCAGAGCGGGTCCCGCGACGTTCAGCTGTTGAGGGACGAGGTGGAGACCCTCAAGAACGTTCTCAATTCGCCCATACGCCGCCCGCACTGGGTGAGGGAAGGACTGCACGGCATGCGCCAGGCCATCGAGAACGGGCTCGAAACGATCGTCGCGGACGGCCTGAAGGCGGGCCAGTACATCGCGGAGATCGGAAGAATTCTGGGGATGTGAGGGAGGATCTCGTGAAAAACTCCTCGATTTCCGCTGCAATCCTGCTCGTCACGGCCGTTGCAGCTTGCGGAGCGAGCGTGCAGGCACAAGGCGACAAGCGCGCCGTCGTGAGGCTCGATCCGGCGCTCGATGCATTGGTGTCCCCCGACGCCAGGCTGGAGCTGGTAAAGGGCGGCTTCGGGTTCACCGAGGGCATCATCTGGGTCGAGAAAGGCCGCTACCTGCTCTTGAGCGACATGCCCGCGAACGTAATTTACAAGCTCACGCCGAGGGGCGAGGCGTCTATCTACATGCACCGCAGCGGCTACACACAGCCGGATATCTGGCGCGTGGGCTTCGAGCAGACCAACGGCAAGAGCCCGAACGATCCGCTGTTCGAGAAGTTCTACATGATCGGCTCGAACGGGCTCGCCCTCGACCGCGAGGGGCGGCTCGTCATCGCGACCTGGGCGGGAAGGTCGATCGACCGGATCGAGAAGAACGGCAAGCGCACCGTCCTCGCCGACCGTTTCGAAGGCAAGCAGTTCAACGGGCCGAACGACGTCATCGTCAAGAAAAACGGCACGATCTACTTCACCGACACCTACGGCGGCCTGCGCCTTCGCGAGAAGGACCCGCGCAAGGGCCTGGACTTCCAGGGCGTCTACATGATCAAGGGCGGAAGCGTGAGCCGGATCATCGACGACATCCCCAACCCGAACGGCCTCGCCTTGTCGCCCGACGAAAAAATTCTCTACGCGAACGGCAGCCGCGACAAGTACGTGCGCCGCTATCGCGTCCTGCCCGACGACACGGTGACCGACAGCCAGATGTTCATCGACATCAGCGGCGATCCGACTCCCGGAATCACCGACGGCCTGAAGGTGGACGTCAGGGGCAACGTCTGGGAATCGGCGGCGGGCGGGGTTTGGATCGTCTCGCCCGAAGGCAAGCATCTCGGTACGATACTGACACCCGAGCTCGTCGCCAACGTCGAGTTCGGCGACCCCGACCACAAGACCCTGTACATCGCCGCGCGCACCAGCGTCTACAAGATCCGTGTGAATATCGCGGGCATTCCGTAGCGCTCTCCGATTTGCGCCGTTCCACGGCCCGGACCCTGCGTTACGGGGGGATTACCTGACGCGTATTGTAGGGTTTGACTGACATTCCCGGCAGCGGTGTCCTCCCTCCCGGCGGAACGGGTTATGCTTCGCGCAAGAGGGGCCCGGCGGGAGCCGTGGCTTGGGCATGGCTCTCGAAATTCAGGGTTTCGCGCTTTGAAACGCGTCCCAATACGACAGGGAGGCTGGTCATCGACCCGATAGCAAAATACGGCACTCGCCGCGGGAAAAGTGGGCTTCAAATTTTTTTCGACTTTTTCCCCGGAGCCCGGCGGCTGATACTGATCATCTGGCCATTTCTGGTGATTGTCGCCGTCTTGTTATGGCTGTCGAGCGAGAGCATGAGCGTCCTGGTCGCCGTGCGCTCGTTTTCGGAAGGCGAGAGCCTCTGGTCGAAAGGCCAGAAGGAGGCGGTGTTCCATTTGATGCGCTACGCGGAAACCCGCTCCGAAGCCGACTACCAGAAATACCGCGACGCCATTCTGGTGCCGCGCGGAGACCGTAAAGCTCGTATCGAGCTTGAAAGACCGGATCCCGATTACACCCTGGTCTGGCAGGGCCTGATCGAGGGACGCACGCATCCCGATGACATCCCCCATGTGATCAAGTTGTACCGCCGTTTCCGCCAGGTCAGCTTCATGGCGGAAGTCATTGAGATTTGGGACGAGGCGGACCGGATGGTCGACGAGCTGATCCTGGCGGCCGACCAATTGCACGAGCGCGCATCATCCCTCAACGCGACGGAACAGAGCCTGCGGCCTATTCTTCATCAAATTCTCGACATCGATGCGCGACTCACGCCGCTGGAAGGCAGATTTACCAAGAGGCTGGGCGATGCCGGGCGCACCGCGCAGTTGCTGCTGCTGATCGCCAATCTGGCGGTTGCGACTACTCTGATTCCCATCGGCATCTTCCTGTCGCATCGGATGATCCGGCGCAGAGAGGAGGCGGAGCGGGCGCTCAAGCTGAGCGAGGAGCGGTTCAATCTTGCCGTGACCGGCAGCAACGACGGGCTCTGGGATTGGAATCTCGATACCGGCGAAGTCTACTACTCGCCGCGCTTCAAGCAGCTGCTGAATTTCAACGAGGGGGAAATGGAAGACACGGCGGAGGCCTTGACCTCGCGCTTGCATCCGGAGGACACGCCGGCCCACGAGCAGGCCATCGACGGGCATCTGCGGCGCGGCGCGCCGTTCGACATCGAAGTGCGGCTGCAGACCAAGACCGGGGAATACCGCTGGTTCCATTTCCGCGGGCAGTCGGTGCGCACCAGCGCAGGACGGGCGATACGCATGGCCGGTGCAATGACCGACACGACCGACCGCCGGCTGACTGCAGCGGAGCTGTTTGCCGAGAAGGAGCGGGCACAGGTCACCCTGGCGTCCATCGCCGACGGCGTGATCACGACCGACACCGGTGGCTGGGTGGAATACCTCAATCCCGTGGCGGAGGCGTTGACCGGCTGGACCACGGTTTCGGCGCGAGGATTGCCGCTGCAGGCCATCCTCCGTACGTTTGACGAAACCACGCGCAAGGTCACGTCCAACCCGATCGAAATGGTGCTGCGCGAGGAGCGCACCATCGACGTCTCGGCCCCCATGCTGCTGGTGCGCAACGACGCCTCGGAAATTCCGATCGTGCAATCCGCCGCCCCGATACGCGCCCGCACCGGCAAGATCATCGGCGTGGTCCTGATCATGCACGACGTCAGCCGCGAACGCCAGTACGTCGCCAAGCTCTCCTACCAGGCGAGTCACGACGCCTTGACCGGCTTGATAAATCGCACCGAGTTCGAGCGCCGCCTCGGCCTCGCGCTCAAAAGCGCGGCGGAACAGAGCCGGCACCACGCGGTGATGTATCTCGACCTGGACCAGTTCAAGGTCGTCAATGACACCTGCGGTCACGCCGCCGGCGACCAGCTCATGCGCCAGGTCAGCGCCGTGCTGCTCAAGCGCCTGCGCGAGGGCGACACGCTCGCCCGCCTGGGGGGTGACGAGTTCGGCGTGCTCCTCGAGAACTGCCCGCCGGATCATGCGGTGCGCATTGCCGACCAGTTGCGACAGACCGTTACGGACATTCATTTCACCTGGGAGACCCGTTCCTTCGGAACCGGTGTCAGCGTCGGGCTGGTGAACCTGAAAGACCGCCCGTTCACGCTGGGTGACGTGATGAGCGCAGCCGATGCGGCCTGCTACATGGCCAAGGAGAAGGGCCGCAACCGGGTGCAGGTGTATCACTCCGAAGACAGCGAGATGTCGGTGCGCCAGGGCGAGATGGAATGGATCAGCCGGCTGCAGAAGGCGCTCAAGGAAGATCGATTCGTGCTCTATACGCAAGACATCAAAGCCCTGGACGCCGGGCGCGAGCACGGCACGCACTGCGAGATCCTGATCCGCCTGCTCGATGAACGCGGCGAGCTGGTGCCGCCCATGGCGTTCATCCCGGCGGCGGAACGGTACAATCTGATGCCTGCGATCGATCGCTGGGTCATTCGCACCGCATTCGCCACTATTTCCAAGGAACAAGCCGAAGGCGGTGCCGTTTTCGAGATATGCTCCATCAATCTCTCCGGAGGCTCGATCGGCGACGAGGGCTTCCTCGATTACGTGCGCGAACAGTTCACCCACTTCCCGGCGGTGCTGCCTCAGTCCATCTGCTTCGAGATTACCGAGACCGCTGCCATAGCCAGACTCGACCAAGCGACCCGCTTCATAAACGAGATGAAGTCGCTCGGCTGCCGCTTCTCTCTGGACGACTTCGGCGCAGGCATGTCCTCGTTTGCCTATCTGAAGCATCTGCCCGTGGATTTCCTCAAGATCGACGGCGGGTTCGTCAAAAACATGGCCGACGATCCGATCGACCGCGCGATGGTCGAGGCGATCAACAGCGTCGGCCATATCACCGGCAAGCAAACGATCGCAGAATTCGTCGACGGCGAACGCGTCATCGCGCTGCTGCGCGAGATCGGCGTGGACTTTGCTCAAGGCTACGGCGTGGCCAAGCCAAAGCCGTTCGGGCGACGCCTGCAGATGGCGGCGGCGACGGGCTGACGCGCAACGCGTTCACCGGGCTCGTTCCGCTCGCGCAGGGCGGAGGCTCGAGCCCCCGCATCACGGCGAAAAAGCGAGGGGATAGGGAAATCCCCTAGTCCGCACCGGTAAAACACCGATGGACCGGCAATCGCGTGGTCAATACTATGCCGCAGTCATATTCGGTGTTCACAACATTAAGGAGATGTGAAATGGGTGCGATGTACGAGTTATCCCCTAACCCCACCTGGGTGGATTCGCTGCACGGTTACGTCAAGCCCTATTGGGACGCGCTTCTAAACGGAGACTTTGCGAAAGGTGTGTCATCTGCACAGCTCACGGTCCCCGAGATGCAGGGATGGATACTGCAGACTTATCCTTTCATCCACGCTTTTCCCAAGTTCCTTGCCGAGGCACTGATCAAGGTCGAGGACGATTATTCGCGTGCGTTCCTCATCGACAATATCCGCGTCGAAAAGGCCCACGCCGAGCATTGGATCTGGATGGGAATGGGCTTCGGCCTGAAGAGGGAAGAGATGCTCGACCTTGCAGAAGGCAACAAGCCCGTGCTGAGGGACGTGCAGTCGCTGACCGACTGGCTCTGGTACATCAATACCAAGGGGTCGTTGGCCGAAGCGGTCGCTGCGACCAGCTTTGGAATCGAGGGGATGACCGGTGATCTTGCCAGGAAAGTCGTCGCCGGCTTCGAGTCCTACCGCGGCAGGCCGGGCGTCGAGATGGGCCCGAAGACCTACAAGTGGATGCGTGAGCATAGCGAGTACGACGACGTGCATCCGAAGATCGCTCTCGAGATCATCAAGCGCTATGCGACCACCGAACGCATGCAGATGCGCGTCATGCTCGCGGCCAAACGCAGCATTCAGCTTCTCGACCAGGCGTTGCATGTCGGTTACCAGGCATACACGCCGGCGGATGGATTGCTGGGACCGTCTACCGAGAAGCGCGCCGCCGATCGGCGTAGCGATCGTCGCGTCATCGCTCAGCTTCTCCCCTTTCCCGACCGCCGTTTCGCCGACCGCCGCGGGCGCGCCAGGCGCGCAGTGGCTTAAGCTTTCCGGTCCCATGCCGACAACGGGCACTTTCGGGTGCCCGTTTTTTTTTTTGCTCAGGCGCGCCGCTGCCGGAAACTCACCGCCGCTCCACGACGCGCACCATGCGGCTATTCTTGTACTCCGACAGCCACACGGCGCCCGCCTGATCGACGGCCATTTTCCGCACTTGGGAATCCAGTCCCGGCAGGGGGAACTCCGAGAATTTGGCGGTGGCGGGATCGAAGCGCACGATCTTGTTCGCGGTGAACTCGTCGAACCAGATCTTCCCGTGACGATCGACCGCGATGTCGTAGGGGCCTGAGTCCGGCGTCGGGATCTCCCACTCGCGGATCGCTCCGGACTCTTGGTCGAGCCGCGCGATTTTGTTCGTGTTGTACTGCGTGAACCACACGTTGCCGTTCCGGTCGAGCGCCAGCCGGCGCGGGCCCGAGTAGCGCGTCGGCGGCGCATATTCGGTGATAGCGCCCGTCGCCGGGTCGAGCCTGCCGATCTTGTCGCCGGTGAACTCGCAGAACCAGACGTGGTTGCGGGAATCGACCACGATCCCGTAGGGCCGCGATTGCTTCGTCGGAATCGCGTACTCCTTGAAGGTCTCCGCCCGGGGATCGAAACTGGCGACGCGGTTGCCGCGGATCTGCGTCATCCAGATCAGCCCGTCGCTCGCGAGGAACAGGGTGTGGGGACTCGAGCGCTCCTGCGGCAGCGGGGTGCGCTTCATCTCGCCGCTCCTGGAATCCAGTCGCCCCAGATGATTGCCGCGGCTCTCGCTCCACCAGACGAACCCGCTCGAGTCGGCGACGATCCCGTGCGGGCGCGCGACCTTGGCGGGGATCGGGAATTCCCTGAAGCCGCCCGTCTTCGGGTCGAGACCGCCGATCTTTTCCCCGTAGCGCTCCACGAACCAGACGTGGCCCCGCGGGTCCACGGTCAGGTTGTGGGGGATCGCCGTGCGTGTGGGAATGTCGAACTGCGTGATGACGACGTCGGGTTCACCGACCGTGTTGCGGTACGCGACGGCCTTGGGCACGTTCAGCCCCAGCGGCTTGTCGGGGCCGAAATGCTTGCTGAGATATACCGCAATTCGCTCCACCTCCTCGCTTTTGGACGCCATCGCTTCCTCGTCCGAGATCGATTTGTAGTTCGGCGGGCCGATCTCCTCGATCCGCCCCATGTCGATGACGACCTTCTTCCAACCCAGCCGATCGAAGCGGCGGCTGACGAAATTCACCGGGCCGTGGCAGTTCACGCAGCGATTGATGACGAGCTGCTTCACGCCGTCCTGGTCGTCGGGAAGCTGCGCAATCCAGTCCGCCGGCGTGAGAATCGGCGCCGATCGCTTGAGAGCTAGGTTCAACAAAATCTTCGTCCCTGGCGCGATCTCGACGTCCGCCTTCGCGCTCTCCGAGTGTCCGCCCATGCCGGCGGACACCTCGCTCCTCCCTGCGAAGAGCCCGGGCGCGCTGTAGTTCCCGCTGCGCGAGAATACCGTGACGGTGATTCCCCGCTCCACGTTGCGGATTTTCACCGCCGCACCGGTCATGGGCTTGCCGTTCTCGTCGCGAACCGCGCCCTGAAGGCTGCCCGTGTCGATCGTTTGCGCAGCGGAGGTGTTTTGCCAGAACCACAGACCGAGAGAAAGCACGACGACTTTGAGCATGGCATCCTCCATGAAAATCACCCGCGAGCTGTCTTAGCGCACCGTCTCCCCGCCCGTGACGGGATGGCCGATTCCGAGCGGCTTGGCGTCGATCAGGATGAAGGCGACTCGGGCAGGCTCGGTGCCGCGGTTGATCCAGGCGTGGTTCGTGCCGCGCTGCACGAGCACGTCTCCCGCCTTGAGCTTCACCGTCGAATCGTCCATCCGCATCTCGAGCTCGCCCGCGAGAACGATCACGTAGTCGATCGTCTCGGTGCGATGCATCGGCCCGCTCCTGCCTGGAGGAATTTCGTTCACGGTGAACCGGGTCCCGTTCGGCGGCGGCGGCGTGCCGAGCATGCGCGCGCCCATGTCTTCGACATTTTCGCCGACCGAGATGTCGGCGGGCGTGCAATCGGTGCACCAGATGAGGGTCGAGATCCCGCCCGACTTCGAAATCCGCTTGTTGGATGCCGTCGCGTCGATGAGAACCTTTGCGGTCCGGTTTGCGCCGTGCCCCGTCACCACGCGGCGGACCGGGGCGGAGTCTGTCATCGTGAGCCGGGCAAGTGGTGCCTACTTCGCCTCGTCGACGCGCGTCAGGGTCGCGGGTCCTTCGCCCACGATGATCAGCCAGGCCTCCTCGTCCTTGGCTCCGTCCCAGTGCACCTGCTTGGCGAAATGGGTGACGAACGAGCCGGTCGGCATGGCTACGGTGAGGTTGGGATCGAACTTGTTGCCGGTGGCGACCCACCAGGTGCCCTTGATCACGGTGATGAAGCGGTCGTTCGGATGAAAGTGCGGCCGGCTGAAGTTGCCCGGCTTGAACCGGTTCATGACCACGTACAACCCGGGTTTTTCCGGATCGCCGACGAGCACCGCCTGGTTGACGCCGGCGGCGCCGGTCGGATCGCGCCACTTGAGCTGATCGGGCGATCGGTACGCGAGCGCCGCGGGGTTGAGGTCGGCTGCGAAGGCCGCACCCGCCCCCAGCAGCAGCAACAGGATTCCAGCACCACGCAACACGCGACGAGAGAATGAACTCATTTTGGCCCCCCTTGAGATCACCTCCGTATACGCGTTTGGCGGCGAACCGTCAACGCCCATCCCGGCTGCGGCGAGCTGGCCGCCGAGACCACCTCTGCTTACTCGACCGCGCGTCTCTCCGTCGCGATCGCCGGCGTGTCGAGATAGATCGTTTCACCCGATGCGAGGAACTGCTCGAACCTCGACTGATCCACCCATACGTGGCGTTCCAGCCCCGTCTCGAGCCACCGAATGGTGAGGCCCCGCGCCGTCTCGTCTACCGCTATCCTGATGTTGGATGCCATTTGCATTCTCCTTCGCTTGTCCGATGCGTTCCCAGCTTACTTTCGGATAAAAGGAGGTGCTGTTGCGCGTTCCACCAGCGTTCAGTGGAATATGCACACCGGATGAGGCATCCGATTGGAAACCGGGGTCTGTCCCCGGTTATTCCGGCCGGTATTTGGTCTCCGGCTTGACGCTCTTCTTGCGCTTTTTCTCGCTGATCTCGCCGTTCTCGATATAGCGGCCTTCGACGGCGCGCTTCGCCGCCTCGTCCCATTGCGGCAGCCAGTCGCCGAGCGAATAGCCGAACCAGGGCGCCTGCGGGCGCAGCTTCGGCAGGCCGAGCTCCTCCCAGATTTTCCTGGCGCGCTCCATGTATTCGCGCTTGGGCAAGGCGAGCGGCGGCATGTCGCCTTTCATGGTGGCGTCCATCAGGAGCGTCGAGTCCTCTTCCTCGCCGTGCTCGCGCTTGGGGCCATGGCCCTGGCCGCGGTGCGGCAGCGTCTGCACGTCCTCGAGCGGGTTCATGCGGTACGCCATGGCCCACAGGAGCGCGTCGGCGTTGTCCGGGTCGATGTCGTCCGTCACCGCCACCGTGATCTTGCCCATGTCGCCCTTGAAGAAGGCCGCGCCCCGCAGCGCGCGCCACACCTCGGTGCGCGGCATGCCTTTTTCGCAGCTGATAACCGTCACGCGCAGCAGTCCCGTCAGCGGTTCGTGAAGCGTCACTCTTTTGATTCCGCGGATGCCAAGCGCCTCGCGCAGGTGGGCGAGGAACAGCGGCTCGTAGGCGACGCGCTTGATCACGCTCGATTCCGAAGGCGCGACTTGGCTGATGTAGGAGGGAATGACCGGGTTCCTGCGCTGCGTGATCGCGGTCACGCGCATCGGCATGTTGTACTCCTCGAGCGCGACGTGTCCGTGCGATTCGCCGAAAGGCGCCTCGGGCTCGCAATACTCGGTGTCGATCAGGCCCTCGATCACGATCTCGCTCTCGGCGGGGACGAGCAGGTCGACGCTCTTCGCGCGCACGACATTGATCGGGGAGCCGGCGAGGCCGCCCGCGACCGTGAATTCGTCCACGCCCACGGGCAGCTTCTGCGGCCCCATGAAGGCCACGTAGGGCGGGCAGCCGAGCACGATCGCGCAGGGCATCGTCTTCTTCCCGAGCTTCTGGTATTTCACGTAGTGCAGGTAGCCGCCCGCGCCGCCGACGCGCGTCGCCATGCGCACCACCAGGCGGTCGGAGGATTTGAGCGCGGCGCGATAGGTGCCCATGTTCTGCACGCCGGTCTCGGGGTCGCGGGTGATGACGTTGGTCGCGGTGAGGGTGGGTGCGGAATCGAAGCCCGGTGTCGAGATCGGGATCGGCAGGCGGTCGAGCCCTTTGCCTTCGCCTTTCAGATCCTCGCCCGCGTGCACGACTTCGTGGCACGCGGCGTTCTTCACTTCGCGCGGCGCAATGGGATGGGCGATGGCGCGGTCCCATTTCCCCTGGATCTCGCTCAAGGGCGCACCCATTCCGGCCGAGTAGATCGCGCGGTTCGCCGCGATCGCGCCGACCACGACCGGAATGTCGTACTTGCGGCCGCGGCCGTCTGTGATATTCGTGAAGAGGAACGCTTTGCGCTCGGCTTCGTCCATCCCGCCGACGAACTGCCAACGCACCAGCGGATGCAGCTCCGAGTCCTTGTCGACCGCCCTGGATATGGTGAGGAGCAGCCCACGCTTTTTCAGCTCCTCGAGGTGCTCGTGGAGGTCGGGATAGCCGCGCGCCGCGGTCGCGACGCCGGTTTCGGCGGGATGGTTCATTGCTTGGGGATTTTCGCGGCTTCGACGACTTTTTTCCACTTCGCCGTCTCGGACACGAGCAGGGCGTGCAGCGCCTCGGGCGTGCTGCCTTGCGCGTCGACGCCGAGGTCCTGAAGGCGCTGTCTCACCTCGGGCGCGGCGACCGAAGCGTTGATCTCGCGGTTCAGGCGCTCGATGACCGCCTTCGGCGTCTTCAGGGGCGCGGCGACGCCGTTCCAGGCCGAAGCCTCGTAGCCGGGCACACCGGCCTCGGCAAGCGTGGGTATGTCGGGCAGGCCGGCGAAACGGTGGTCGAAAGTCACCGCGAGCGCCCGCAGGCTGCCGCTCTTGATGTGCGGCACCATGGGGGCGAGGATTTCGAGCATCGCCTGCAGGTCGTTGCCTTTGAGCGAAGTGATGATGAGCGGCGTGGTCTTGAACGGCACCGTCTGGAAGTCCAGTCCCGCCATCGACTTGAACAGCTCGGCCGCGATGTACTGCGTGCCGCCGGGGCTGGTCGTGCCGACGTTGAGCTTGCCCGGGCTCGCTTTCGCCGCCGCGATGAGGTCGTTCACCGACTTGTACGGCGATCTTGCGTCGACGACGAGCGCCATTCCGAAGAAACCCACGGTCGAGATCGGAAGGAAATCCTTCGCCGGGTCGTAGGGCAGGGAATTGAAGAGCGACACGCTCACGGCGTGTCCTTGGTTGAACCAGAGCAGTGTGTAGCCGTCGGGCTCGGCTTTCATCACCGCCTCGGTGGCAACGACCTGCCCCGCGCTCGGCCGGTTTTCGATGAGCACCTGCTGTCCGAGCTGCTGCGAGAGCTTTTGCGCGACCACGCGCGCGGTGATGTCCGCGACCCCGCCCGCGCCGTAGGGGAGCAGGATCCGGATCGGCTGGGCCGGATAAGTTTGTGCGCACGCGCCCGCCGCGCTCAACAAGAGCGCGAGGCCGCAGATCCAGCCCATCGCTTTGGATCTGAGAATTTTTCCTTCCACGGGTCCTTCCTCCTGAACGGGTATGTTACGCGAGCCCTTACGGCCAGTCATGCCGATACGGCCTCGTTTTCCGGGCGAGCCTGTAAGCCCGCCGCATCCTCGATCGCTTCGCGCAGAAAAAGCTCCGCGGACAAGGACAGCTGCAGATTGGCGAGATTCATCGCGTCGGGGGGAGAGTCGCTTGTCGCTAAATTAGCGACGATCATCGCTTATATAGCGACAAGAGAGTCAAAGCCGTCCCGGATCGCCGGGCCTGAGTCGCCTCACCGCGGGCACCAGCAATCCGGCCGCACGCGGAACACGCCCTGCGCGGTTTCACCGAGGATTCTCTCCTTCAGCGCCTCGTTTAAGGTTGCGCCTTCGACGACTTTCCTCGGCTCGGGGTCCCCGATGGGGAAGGGTTGGTCGGACCCCAGCATTATTTTTTCCGCTCCCGCCTTCTTCACCAGGTATTCGAGTGAATCCGCATCGAACACGCAGGAATCGAAGTACATCGCCTCGAAGCCCTTGCGCGGGTCGGCGTATTTGCCCTGCGAATTGGCGTGGTTGCGCGCGAGGCGCCCGAGCGCGTAGGGCAGGGCGGCGCCGCCGTGCGAGAGCACGAATTTCATGCCCGGGAATTTCAGGAGGTGCCCGGAGAAGAGCAGCCGCGACGCGGCGATCGAGGTGTCGGCGAGCCGGCCGATCGCGTTCACCAGATCGTAGTCCGCAAGCCGCGGCTCGCCGCACAGGAACATCGGGTGAAGGAACACCGCGGCGCCGAGGTCCGAGGCTGCCTGCCAGAACGGATCGAGCGAAGGATCGTCGAGATTGCCGGAATTGCCCTTGGGAAGCGTTCCGATCATCACACCGCCGAAACCCCGGTCGAGCGCCTCGGACAGAACCTCTGCGGCGAGCCCGCCGTGCTGCAGCGGCACGGTGGCGAGCGGCGTGAAGCGCGTTTCCTCGCGCAGTGCCTCCTGCAGGCAGTCGTTGTAGAAGCGGCTCCAGGCGAGGCCTTCGCCCGAAGGCAGCTCGTAGCCGAAGCTGTCCAGCCACCCGCCGACGAGCTGGTGGTCGATGCCGTTCCCGTCCATCCAGGCGCGCCGGTCGGCAAGATCGGATAGCTTGGGCGCGATCGGCCGCGTGGGCTCCCCGCCAGGGAACTGCATGCGGGTTCTCTTGCCGTCGCGCAACAGCTTGACTCCGGGAAATTTCGCGGCGCTCGCGTCGAACCGCTCGGTGAGCAGCTTCGGGATGAAGTGGGCGTGAACGTCGATGACGATGTCCTTCATGTCGAGGCCGCTCCCTTGCGCGCACCGATCGCGTTCCAGATCGCGAGATGCGACATCGGCAGCGTGTCGATCGAAGCGCCGAGGGGAGCGAGCGCGTCGTTGACGGCGTTCGCGATCGCAGCAGGCGCGCCGAGGTAGCCGGCCTCGCCCGAACCCTTCTGGCCGAAGGTGGTGAGCGGCGAAGGCGTGCAGTGGTCGACGATCGCCATCGCCGGCACTTCCATCGCGCTTGGGATCAGGTAGTCCATGAAGGTGCCGCTCGCGAGCTGCCCGTCCTCGGTGTAGGCGAACTTCTCGTAGAGCGCCGCGCCGAGGCCGTGCGCTATTCCGCCGTAAGTCATGCCGTGCACGATGTCCGGGTTGATCATCACGCCGCAGTCGTGGCCGCACAAGTATTTCCGGATCGCGGGCTTGCAGGTATCCGGATCGATTTCGACGAGGACCACGTGCGCCTCGAAGGCGTAACAGGGATAGATCTGTATACGGCCCTCGGGAGTCGGCAACGCGCCGCCGGTCGGCACTTCCCACACGAACTTCGCCTGCAGTCCTGGCTCGATGCCCGGCGGCAACTTGTGGAATTTCCGGTGCGCGATCTCGACCAGCTGGTCCCACGAAAATTCCTTCGAGGGGGCGCCTTTCACGTTGACGCTTCCGTCGCGGTATTCGAGGTCCTCGGGCGAACACTCGAAGTTGTGCGCGGCGATCGCGATGAGCGTCTCCTTGATCGTTTTCGCGGCACCTGCCGCCGCCCCGCCCAGCATGATCGCCATGCGGCTGCCGACCGGGCTGTTGGAGGGAAGCGCGGTGAGAGAATCGGCTCGAACCACGCGGATCGTTTCGGGATCGCGCTCGAGGATTTCTCCCAGCACGGTCGATACCAGCGACTCGTGCCCTTGCCCTGCGCTCGAGTTGCCGATGACGCCGGTGATCGCGCCCGAGAGATCGACGCGCACCAGGCACGAGTCCATCCAGGTGGTGTTCTCGTTCTTCGGGTTCATCAGCACTTCGAACGCCGAGTTGCCGCCGGAGGGTTCCAGGCAGCTCGAGATGCCGATTCCGGCGAGGCGCCCCGAGCGCCGCGCCTCGTCCCGCGCGCGCACGAGCGAGCCGTAGTCGATCGCCGCCAAGGTCTCGTCGAGCACCCCGTGGTAATCGCCCGAGTCGTAGGTGGAGCCGCTCGGGATGGTGTAGGGGAACTGGTCCTTGCGGATGAAATTCCTCTTGCGCAGCTCGACCTGATCCATGCCGAGATGGCGCGCGGCGCGGTCGATCGCCCGCTCGATCGCGAAATTGGTCGGCGACTGGCCGAAGCCGCGCACCGCCTCTTGGGGCGTCTTGTTGGTCATGACCGAGATCGGCTCGTACTCGATTGCGCCGATCGCGTAGGGCCCGCAGATCGCGGTGACGGGCTTGCCGAGCTGGAAAGGCGAGCGCCCCGCGTAGGCGCCGACGTCGTCCACCGCGCGGATTTTCATCGCGCGTATCACGCCGTCCGCGCCGAACGCCACCTGCATGTCGAAGAAACGGTCCGGCCCCTGCATGTCCCCGCCGCGCAGGTTCTCGAGGCGATCTTCGATCAGGCGCACCGCAACGCCCAGTTTTTTCGCGAGATAGCCGACGAGCACGGTGTGCTTGATTCCGCGCTTCACGCCGTAGCTGCCGCCCACGTCGACGTCGTAGTGCACGCGCACCGCGTTGCCGGGCAGGCGCAGCGCGCGCGCCGCCTGGTCGGGAAACTTCGGCATCTGGATCGAGGCCCAGATATCGAGGATGCCGGTGCCCGCGTCCCACTGCGCCGCGACGCCGAAGGTCTCGATCGGCACGGTGGCGCTGCGGCCCCAGACCGCGCGGAAGGCGATCCTGTGCTCGGCGCTTGCGAACGCCTCCTCCACCGGTCCCCAGACGAACTTGCGGTGGTAGAGCAGGTTCGAGCCGTGCGCTGGGTGCACGAGCGGCGCTCCCGGCGCGAGCGCCGCCTCGGGATCGATCACGTGCGGCAGCGGCTCGTATTCGACCTCGACCCGCTCCGCCGCGTCCTCGGCGAGCGCGCGCGAATCGGCGACGACCGCCGCCACCCATTCGCCGGCATAGCGCACCACGCCCCGCGCGAGCGCGAAACGCGTCACCTTGGGCGCGTCCACCCCGATCGCAAGCGAATCGGTGTTCGCGCAGAATTCCTCCCCGGTCAGTACGTAGAGCACGCCCGGCGCGGCGCGCGCCGCGTCGGTCTTGATCGAAACGATGCGCGCGGCTGCGTGGGGCGACGCGACGAGCGCCACGTGCTTCATCCCGGGAAGCGCGATGTCGGCGACAAAGCGGCCGCGGCCGGAGACGAAACGCGGATGCTCCTTCGCGCGGCGCTTCGTGCCGATGTAACGGAAGCTCGTCATGGCGCGCGGTGTTTTCCCCTCCTTGGATAAGGAGGGGTGGCGCGAAGCGCCGGGGTGGTTTGACCAGAGTGCCCGACCACCCCGCCGCCTGCGGCGGCACCCCTCCTCAAAGAGGAGGGGAAGGATGGCGGGTATGCATCGATGGTGTTCATTTCGCTTCCTTCGCCGTGCGCTCGGCGGCAAGCTGCACCGCCTCGACGATCTGCTGGTAGCCGGTGCAGCGGCACAAGTTCCCGCCGATCGCATCGCGGATCTGCGCCTCGGTCGGATCCGGATTCGTGTTCAGCAGTCCCTGCGCGGCGATGAGCATTCCCGGCGTGCAGTAGCCGCACTGCAGGCCGTGCGCCTCGCAGAAGCTGTCCTGCAGAACGCTCATCGAGCCGTCGGGTTTCGCGAGACCCTCGACGGTGGTGACGCGGTGGCCGTGCGCCTGCACCGCGTACATGAGGCAGGCCCTTACGGGTTCCCCGTCGAGCATCACCGAGCACGCGCCGCAGATGCCGTGCTCGCAGCCGACGTGCGTGCCGGTGAGGAGCAGGTCGTCGCGCAACCAGTCGACCAACGACAGCCGCGCCGGCACCTGGGCCGATCGCGGCTTGCCGTTGACCTCGACGGAGACGGCGTGAAGCGTCTCGCTCACAGGCTTCTCGCTCTCTCGCGCGCTTCGCGCAGCGCCCGGGCCGCGAGCACGCCGGCGAGGTGCCGGCGATATTCGGCGCTCGCGTGGAGGTCGCTGCCGGGCTGCGTTTCGGTTGCTGCGGCGTGCGCTGCGTCGTTCACGGCCGCGTCGTCGAGACGCGTGCCGACCAGGCGCCCCGCTATCTTCGGGAACGCGAGCGGCGTTCCTCCGACTCCGCCCAGCCCGAACGCCGCGCGCACGCAGCGTCCGTCGCCGTCGATCGCGACCTGCGCCGCGGCGGCGACCATCGCGAAGTCGCCGTGGCGCACGGAGATTTCGGTGAAAGCGGAACCCGTGTGCCGCCAGGACCATGCCGGCCAATGGATTTCCTCGAGGCACTCGCCGGGCCGAACGTTCGTCGCCATCGGCCCGGCGAAGAACTTTTCGGCTTCGAGCGTGCGCGCGCCGGTGCCCGAGCGCAGCAGCATGCGCGCCCCCAGCACCTGCGCGACAAGCGGCAGCTCGGCGCAAGGATCGGCGTGCGCGAGACTGCCGCCGATCGTGCCGCGATTTCGCGTTTGAACGTGACCCACCCACGCGAGCGCCTGGCGAAGCAGCGGCACGCGCGCGGCGAGCGCGTGGTCGCGCTCGACCGCGCCCTGGCGTGTGCAAGCGCCGGTGCGCGCCATGTCCTTTTCGACTGCGATGAATTTCAGCTCGGCGATTTCGTTGATATCGACCAGCCACGCCGGGCGCACGAGCCGCATCGCCATCATCGGCACAAGGCTCTGGCCGCCGGCGAGGAGCTTCGCGCCGTCGCCGTGCGTCGCGAGCAACGCGCAAACCTCGGAAAGCGAAGCGGCGCGGGCGTATTCGAACGGAGCGGCCTTCAAGGTGCGATCCCCGGAGTGAGGCCGTATGATAAAGCAAGAACCCGTCGGCCCCGCGCCCTGTGCACGGCTCTCCGCCTTGCGCGTTCAGAGGCCGAGGGGTCCGATGGAAATCAGGCTGACGCTGCGTCCGGGGATGTCAGGCACGAAAAAGCTGCTCGCACGTTATGGCGAGTCGCTGGTCTGCGTCCGCTATCGATACGACCGAGCGACCGGGAGGCGCGTCAAGACCGCAGAGCTGATTGTTGAGGACGTCGCGTGGGCTCCACGTTAGAGCGCGGTGTCCAACAACGAGAAATCTGGCTATAATATAGCCAGAATGCGGTTCGAGATACTTCTGGCCCCCGAGGCTGTCGAAGACCTGCGTAGATTGAAGGCCGGCGAACGGACGGCGGTGAAGGAAGCCCTCGAAACCCATTTGAGGCACGAACCAACCAAGACTAGCCGTAGCCGGATCAAGCGATTGCGCGGCATTGCGCGACCGCAATACAGGCTACGCGTCGAGGAAGTCCGTGTGTTCTACGATGTTTCGGGTTCGACCGTCGAGGTACTGGCGATCGTGCCCAAACCGGAGGCTGAGTCATGGCTCGCGCGGTTCGGAAGTCCAAAGTGAAGGAAGTGCCTCTTTCCGAGGTCAAGGATGACTTGTCTCGCTTTCTTCGGGAAGCCGAGACACAGGATGTCGTCATCACACGCCACGGCAAACCAGCCGGCGTACTAATCGGGTTCAAGTCGGAGGACGACTGGTTCGACTACCGACTTGAACACGACCCACGGTTTTTACAGCGCGTCGAGCAGGCTCGCGCAAGCTTCCGTGCGAGCCGAGGCGTCAAACTCGAAGACATCAAGTAGAGATGCGCTCTGATAATTTTGAAATGCAGTCTGACACCGCGTGGCCGAGCGGCCGCGCGGCAACCCGCCCGGGAGGCAAGAGTGTCTGGAAAGCTAGCTAGATCGATCGCCGTGCTGGCGCTTTGCGCCCCGCATGTCGGCGCGCAAGCGCAGGCGTGGCCGGCGAAACCGATCAGGATCATCGTCCCGTTCACCCCGGGGAGCGGCACCGACATCATCGCGCGCACGGTGACCGAAAGGCTCTCGCCCCAGCTCCGGCAGCCCATCGTCATCGAGAACCGCCCCGGCGCGGGCGGCACGATAGGCGCGGCGCTGGTGGCGAAGTCCGGGCCCGACGGCTACACGCTTTTCGTGCATTCCTCCTCGTATACGGTCACGCCGTCCACGTACAAGGACCTGCCGTACGACACGCTTCGCGACCTCACCGGCGTCGTGCCCCTTGCCTTGCTGCCCAACGTGCTCGTAATGGCGCCTTCGAAAGGCATCCGGTCGGTGAAAGAGCTCGTCGCCGCGGCGAAGGCGAAGCCCGGCTCGCTCAATTCCGCCTCGGTCGGCATCGGCAGCGCGACGCATCTGAACGCCGAGCGCTTTCGTCTCGGCGCCGGCATCGAGACCGTCAACATCCCTTTCAAGGGCTCGCCGGAAGCGCTGACCGAGATCGTCACCGGCCGCGTCGATTTCTATTTCTGCCCCGTCAACGCAGTGCTGCCGCTCCTGAAGGACGGCAAGCTCGTCGCTCTCGCAGTGGGGAGCACGAGGCGCTCGCTCGCGCTCCCCGAGCTTCCCACGACGCTCGAGGCCGGCGTTCCCGACTCCGACTACAACTTCTGGGTCGGCATGTTTGCGCCGGCCAAGACGCCGCGCGAGGTCGTCGACCGTCTCTACGGGGAAACGACCAAGGCGCTGCGCGCGGCTGACGTGCGCGAGAAGATGGCGCGCCTCGGCGCCGAGCCGATGGACTACAACCCCGAGCGGTTCAACGCTTATCTGCGCCAGGAGATCGCCGCCAATGCCACGCTGGTGAAAGCGGCGGGCATCAAGGCGCAATAGGGACGCGCGAGCGTGATCACCCGAACGCGATCGCGCTCCCGACCAGAGCCGCCGCGAGCACTGCGATGAACAACAGGCGCGGCCCGGGATCGTTTCTGAGCCTCCGCAGGAGACCGACCGACTGCGGAGGCCGGGCGAGCAGATCGCGATCGCGCTTGGTCGGCGCGGAAAGGCGCCTAAGGGCCGCGGAAGAGTCGAACTGCCGCGACAAGGGTAGGCGCGTGTCGGATCCGATCGCGCGAGCCGCCGGCGCGAGCCGCGTCTTCTCCGTGTCCACGTCGAGTTTCACCGTCTTCGTGACGTCCTGATCGCCGTCGGTGTCCTTCTCCGTGCGCTTGCGGCCGCCGAGCTCGGCGAGGCAGCTGCGCAGGTCGGCTGCGAGCTCGTAGGTATCCTGGTAGCGCACGGCGGGGTCTTTTTTGAGCGCCCTGGCAATGACGAAATCGAGCATCGACGGCACCTCGCGATTCAGCCGCGAGGGCGGCACGTGCTCGACATGGACGACGTTGTGCAGGATCTGCGGCGTGTCTGCGCCTGCGAACAAGGAGGCGCGGGTGAGCATCTCGTAGAGCACGATCCCGAGCGAAAAGATGTCCGACCGATGGTCGACGGGCGATCCCGCCACCTGCTCGGGGGACATGTATCGGGGCGTGCCGAGCACGACGCCCGTGCTCGTCTTGTGGTCGGCGACGCGCACGCGCGCGATCCCGAAGTCCATGATTTTCACCCGCCCGCGCGGCAGCAGCATGATGTTGCTCGGCTTGATGTCGCGGTGGACGACGCCGCGCTCGTGCGCGTAGCCGAGGCCGTCGGCCACTTGCTCGGCGATATCGACCGCCTCGACGGTGGAGATCGGGCCCTTCAGCATCCTGGCGCGGAGCTCGATTCCCTTGAGAAGCTCCATCGCCATGTAGGCGAGGTCGTCTTCCTCCCCGAAATCGTAGACGGTGATGATATGGGGATGCGTAAGCTTGCCCGCGGCCTTCGCTTCGAGGAAAAAACGCTTGTGGAGTTCCTTGCGCCCTTCCGCGTCGTCCGAAAGAATGATGGTCTTCAGCGCGACGATGCGGTCGAGAGCCGGGTCCTCGGCCTCGTAGACGATCCCCATCGCGCCGCGGCCCAGCTCGCCGAGGATCTTGTAGCGGCCGATCTTGGTCAGCTTCTTCTTTGCCATCGGACTATTTCGATCACGTCGCCGAGGACCTTCTCGCCTTGCGCGATCGTTTGCCGGATCTTGACGACAACGCCGTCCACGAACTTCTGGTGGCCCTCGGCCGACACCCGTGCCGCGACGCCGGCTCCGACGAGCCCGATCACGGCCGTGACGCTGAGCGCGAGGAAGCGTGTGCGCCTGCGCTCGGCCACCCGCCCGTCCGGGCTGAACAGCTCGTGGGTCCGAAGCCCGGCGTCGGTAAAGACCCCCGCCGGGAAAACGCCGGATTCGAGCCCCGGCGAGGCATCGGCCATGGCGTCGCGGAAGGACCGCGACATCAGCAGGCGCGAGGGCGAAGCAAACTCGGCAACGCTCGCCGCCACCGCGATGCCGTCGCCGATCATCCCGTCCTCGTCCCGGCCTCCCGGCGCCAACTGCACCGCACCGTGATTGACCCCGACGCACAGGGGGAGCCCGGCCGCCGTTGCGGCGAGCGCGCGCTCGGCCAGGCGCAAGGCCCCCTTGGGATCACCGAGGACCACGATGGCGGCTCCGTCCGCCGCGTCGAGCACGATGCGGCTCGCGGGCGCGAGCTCCGCGGTGGTCACCGCCACCACGGCCTCGAGCTGCGCCTTCAGGCGCGCCTGTTCCTGGACCGGCCTTCGGGCGAACTCCTGGATTTTCAGAAAGACGACGCTAGCGAGGGTCGCACCCGCGTTCGCTGTTTTCATTTGCCAAGAACCAACGGTGTTGCGATCTTACCGTTTACCTACCTGTTGCGCTTACAATCTCCGGCGTGACAGCGTAACGGATTGAAACGGGAACATGAGCGCAAAATGACAGGGCTCAAGGCCGTCAGCCTCGCGGAGGTTTCCGAGGGCATCAGGAAGAGCGTCAAGCCGGTGAGCATTCTCTGGCAGGCGCCCGACACCATCGCCTTCGTCGCGCGCGGGCGAGCGCACCGCAGCGAGTTCCATGCGGATCCGAGCGACGAAGTCATGTACATGATCAAGGGCGAGATGAACCTGCACTACCTCACGCCCGAAGGCGCGGAGAAGGTCGCGCTCGTCCGAGAAGGCGAGATCATCTACTGCCCGGCCGGCGTGCGGCACTCGCCGCGCTTCTCGCCCGACTCGTTCCTGCTCGTGCTGGAACGCAAGCGCCGCGCAGACGAGAGGGACCGCTTTTTCTGGTATTGCGAGAAGTGCCGCGCCGAGCTGTACCAAGCGGTGCGGCACGTCGCCGACTACCGCGAGGACCCGGTATCGCGCGTCTACGAGGAGTTCTATTCGGAGGAGTCGCGCCGGACCTGCGGAAAGTGCGGCCACGTCACGCCGAGGCCTGGCGGCTAGGCCGCCAGGATCAGATCGCCGCCGGCGGCGGCATTTCTTTCGCCGGCCGTGTCAGGTTGCAATGAGCGCAGTTTCGCTTGAGCGGCTTGAAGAAGTACCAATTCTCGAAGAACGCCTAGCCGGCCGCCGCCGGTCGCTCGTCGTCCGTCCACCTCCGCAGGCTGCAATGAGCGCAGCTGCGCCTGAGGGGCCAGAAAAAGTGCCGGTCCTTGAAGAACGCCCGGGTGCAACGCGGACATATGAAGTTCGCCATTTTGCCTCCGGCCCAGGCAGTCGCGGGCATCCACGCAAGCGTGACAACGAGAAACGGCTCTTCCGGGAGAAGCAGGTCGTTCACCACGTAAGCAAGCAGAAACATTCCGGGAATGCAGCCGAAGAACAGCAGCCAAAGAGTCATGGACCTGCGATTCAGATCACGCCATGCCGTCTTGAACGAAGGCCTGGCGGGCACAATTCTCCCTTCCAACGGAGGCTTGGTGCGAATAATTCTCCCTTCGAACGGAAGCCTGGTGGGCATAATTCTTCCTAAGTCTTGATGATTCCGGCGATGAGATTCATAGCCCGACCCGAACAGCTTCCGCGTCGCTCAGCCCGTGAACCGGGGGCCGAGCATCCTTCTATTCTGTATTGCGGCGCTCAAGGTATCCAGGGTGAGTTGGTGCGCCCGGCTCGAGCGCCCGTAGGTTCGCTCGATACTGTTCTTTGCACTTTCCCAGTCCCTGCGCTCCATGTGCGAGTCGAATCCGATCGCTCCGTTCAGGCCGCCTCCCGCCGTGACCCCCTTGTACCAGGCGTCCATCAGGCGATCCAGCGCTTCGCTGGAAACCGCTCGCGAAACGCGAATCGCCCATGGCTGATCGAGAGGGGAAATGACGGCGGCCTTTCTTTAAGTCATCACCGACTCATTATCACCTTCCCGACCGGGCTTCTCTGTGCGTCACCGCACGCAGAGCATCACATCCGCAGGATGCGCTCGGCGTTGCGGTGCGCGATCTTCTCGCGGTCCGCGTCGCTGATCGAAAGCTTTCTCAGGAATTCCATTCCCGCAGTATTCGGCTCGTAGGGCCAGTCCACGGCGAACAGGATATTGTCCGCGCCGAGCGCGAGCAGCGTGCACAGGAACGCGGGCTCGTACCAGTTGCCGCTGGTGGTGACGAGCAGGTTGTCCTTCAGGTATTCGAGCGGTGTCTTCCTGAGGCCTCGCCGCGCGGCGGCGCGCCAGGTGTGATCGTTCAGCCGGTGCATCGCGAAAGGCAATCCTTCGCCCAGATGCCCGAGGATGATCCTGAGGCGAGGATAGGCGTCGAACACGCCGGAGAAGACGATTCGCAGGAAATGACAGCTCGTATCCATCGCGAAGCCCCAGCCCGCCCGGGCGAGGTCCTCGTATCCCTGGAAGTAGGCCTTGACCGCGTCCGGGTGCGGCAGGGTGGGGTGCAGATAGAGCGGCACGTCGAGGGCCTGAGCGCGCTCGAAGATCACCCAGTATTTCTTCTCGTCGAGGAAACTCCCCTGGGTGTGGCCGTGGATCATGGCGCCCTTGAAGCCGAGTTGGGCGACGCACCGCCCGAGCTCGTCGGCGGCGGCGCGCGGGTCGGCCGTCGCGAGCGCGGCGAAGGCGGCGAAGCGGTCCGGGTGCGCCTTGACCGCCTCGTGCGCCAGGTCGTTCGCGTCCCTCGCCATCGGGATCGCGACGTCCGCGGCGAAGCCTTGAGCTCCGGGCGAGCCGAACGAGAGCACTTGCACGTCGATCCCGGCGGCGTCCATGTGCGCGAGGCGCTTCGCGCCGAGGTCCGAATTCTGCTCGACGATGTCGTGCCCGATCTGCTCGCTGCGGGAGCTGAGATAGAAATTCCGGAATTCGTTCGCGGCGACTTTCTGCCGGTACATCGGCGTGATGAAATGCTCTTCGATGGCGATGGTTTTCATGCGCCGAAGCTTACACGATGGCGGCGCTCGTCGCGGGAAAGTCGCCGCTCCCGCGGCCTGGAGGAGAGTCAGGCCCGCGGGCGGTTTGCACGGCGAGGGCCCCCATGACATTTGCATAGGTCCGCGGATGGTCTTAGGATGCCCTTCGTGAAGATCTTCCGGTGGCGGTTCCGCGGAGCGAAGCTCAACGAGCGCGAATTGCGCGCCGCGGCGGACGACATGCTCGACCAGCTGCGCCCGCGCAGGGTGCTGCGCGACGCGCGCGACTTCGCGCTCAAATTCCAGAACGACGACGTTTTCCGCGACTACATCGTATCCCGCATATGGATCGTCCTTCCCGTCGTTCTCGTGTTCTTCCTCGTCAGCACGATATGCTCCATCGACGTCATGTTCAGGACGGCCCGGCTGGCTTACGACCCGCCGCTGTGGTTGAGGTTCTTTGCCCTGCTCCTCGGTGCGGCAGTGTGGCTGTGCGGCGTAGTGGGGCAGCTCTACGTGTTCCTGATCTGGCTGGAGGAAAGGGCGGCGCAGAGGGACCGCTCGGAGCGGGGGAAGCGCGTCGCGGTCCCCGCAGGCTTTCTGAACTATCTCAAATACAGCCGCGCCGTGCCTCCGTGGATTCTCGTCCTGGTCTTCGTCGTTCTTCCCCTGGGGAACATGGCGCGCGGCGCGCCCCTGGCCGCCCTCATACTCGTCATGCTGGTGGCCCTCGCTCCCGTTCTGTTCAAGAAGTTCGATTCCTAACGTATTGCGAACATTGGGCGTCAAAGTGAAGTCGCGCGCGGGAACCTAGCTGTTACGTTCGTTATTATCCGGGGGTGCATCAGTGGCAACTATCAGATACCTAGTTAGTGATGTCGAGCGTTCTATAGCCTTCTACACAGGACACCTGGGGTTCAAGGTCGAACAGCAAATGAGCCCGGCTTTCGCAAAAGTTTCGAGAGACGACCTTACTCTTTGGCTCGCTGGACCGAAGAGCTCCGCGGCTCGTCCCATGCCGGACGGGCGCCGTCCCGAACCCGGGGGATGGAATCGGCTCGTCCTAGAAGTTGATGATCTGCCTTCGCGCGTTGCCAAAATGAAGCGGGAAGGCATGCACTTTCGCAACGTAGTCGTCGAAGGCCCCGGAGGTAAGCAGATTCTGCTGGAAGACCCAGACGGCAATCCGGTGGAGCTGTTTGAGCCTGCTTCGTAGTCTGATGTTAGCCGCAAAAAAGAAGCGGATACTGACGGGAATCCGGCCCTCAATGTATACGGATCCGACGCGACTCCGAGCGACCGATCCCGGCCATGTCGAAGGCAACCCGGTGTTTCTGTACCACGAGGCGTTCAACCTCAACCGTGAGGAAGTGGCGGACCTCAAGGGGCGGTATCGCCGCGGCGCTGTCGGGGACGTCGAAGTCAAGCAGAAGCTCGCCACGGCGCTCAACACCTTCCTCGAACCGATTCGTGAGCGGCGAGCGCACTTCGCGGCCAAGATGGGGCTGGTCCGTGATGCCTTGGCCCACGGCACGGATCGCGCCCGCAAGGCCGCCCAGACTACGATGGCACTGGTCCACGAGGCCCTCGAGCTCGGGTACCTCGAGAGGTTCCGCGGACAGTGAGAATGACCGCCGAGCGCGTGGACTCGAACTTGACTGCGGACGATTTTGACTGGCTGCGGAAGTTGAAGGGCGCCGCAGACGCGAAACGCGATCCGCCACCGATTCCGACTGATATCGCAGCCAAGCTCCGTACATTCGGTCTCGCAAAGCCGTATCGTTCTGGCAAACTCACGATCACGTCTGAAGGCCGTGACGCGTTGTTGGAACAAGACATGCGCGACGCCGAAGATCGCTAGCACACCTGTCGAGATAGCGAGGAGAAGAGAAATGCTGAAGCTCCGCCCGAACTGCGAGTGCTGTAACCGCGATCTCCCGGCCGACTCCGCCGAGGCCTTCATTTGTTCCTTCGAGTGCACGTTCTGCTGCTCCTGCGCGCGCGAAGTCCTTCGCGGCACGTGCCCCAACTGCGGGGGTGAGCTCGTTTTGCGGCCCCGTCGTCCCGTGGACAAGCTCGTGAAGTATCCTGCGTCTACGGAACGCGTCTACAAACCTACCGGCTGTCAGAAAGCCGCCTGAGCCTGGAAAGATTTTCCGAGAAGGATCGCCAAATGCCCACTCGCATGCGTTGCTTGGGTCTTGCAGCAGTATTGACGCTGGCAGGCGTTCCATGCCAGGCGGCGGATGTCGCCGCGATCGTCGGCGCCACGGTCGTCCATCCCGACCGGGATCTTCCCTCCGCAGTCGCTTCGAACACCACGGTGATAGTCTCCGGGAGCCGCATCGAGGCTATCGGGCCGGCGAGCTCGACTCCCGTCCCGGCGGGGGCGACGCGGATCGACGGCAGAGGCAAATGGGTCGTTCCCGGACTGATCGATTCGCACGTCCACTTCTTCCAATCGGGCAATCTCTACACGCGTCCCGATGTGGCCGACTTCAACGCCTGGATGCCCTATGCGAAGGAAGTCGAGCGCAACAAGGCTCGCCTTCCCGCCACGTTCAAGGTCTGGCTCGCGAGCGGCGTCACCAGCGTCGTCGATATCGGCGGGCCGTTCTGGAATTTCCAGATGCGTGACGCGGCGGTGAGGAGTCCCGCGGCGCCCCGCGTCGCGGTCGCCGGCCCGCTCATTTCCATGGTCGATCGCGTGAAGCTCGATCTCGGCGATCCTCCCATCATCAAGATCACCTCGGCCGACGCGGCGCGTGCGTTGGTCCGGCGCGAACTGGAACGCAAGCCCGATTTCATCAAGGTCTGGTTCATCCACCAGAAAGGCGACGATCTCGCCGCGCAGGAGGCGATCGTCAAGGCGGCCGGCGATGCGGCCCACGTGGGCGGAGTGCGCCTTGCCGTGCACGCGACCGAGCTCATCGTGGCCAAGGCCTCGCTCAGAGCCGGCGCGGATTTTCTGGTGCACTCGGTCGAGGACGAGCCGGTGGACGAGGAATTCCTCGCCCTGGCGAAAAAGAACCGCGCGCTCTACTGCCCGACCCTCTTCGTCATCCTGGGTTACCGCTATGCGCTGTCGAATACCTGGCAGCCGACCGAAGCCGAGTGGCGCCTCGCCGATCCGCAGATCCTCGCTGCGATGAATGATCTGCGGAAAATTCCCAAGGAAAAGCTCCCCGAGCGGGTGGTGAAGGCGATGAGCCAGCCGGTGCCGCCCAAACCGTCGGCGATCGCGTTGCAGAACCTGCGCAAGGTATGGGACGCGGGGATTCCAGTCGTCATGGGGACCGATGCGGGCAACATCGGAACCCTGCACGGGCCGTCGGTATTCCGGGAAATGGAGATCATGACCCAGGCTGGCCTTACGCCGTTGCAGGTATTGCGGTCGGCGACCTCCAATGGAGCGAAGACCCTGGGCATGGAGCGCGCCATCGGCACTCTGGCTCCCGGGAAGCTCGCCGACCTGCTCATCCTCGACGCGGACCCGCTCGCCGATGTGACGAACTTGAGCAGGATCCACCGCGTGATCAAGGACGGCAAGGTCTTCGTTCCCGATGAGCTGATGCGCTCGGTCGCGGCCAAGGGCGGAGCGTCGTGAAGCCCGCGCGCCGAGCCGTGAAGGCGGCGCTTCTTCAGCGCCGCGCGGCGATCTTCAACTGCCCGGATTTGTACGCGCGGCTCGCAATCTGGTAGTAGCTGATCGCTTCGTCCATCAGGCGCGCGGACAACGCGTCCTCCGCCCGCTCGCGGCCGGTGGCCGCATCGACGATCCTGTGGCGCCTCTTCGGCTTCAGCTCGACGACGATGCCGTCCCGGTAGTACCCGACCGTCTGGTAGTTGGCGAGCAGCGCGCGCTGGCGGTCCGCGCCTTCGCGCAGGATGTCGTGGCCGAAGAATCTCGATCGGTAGCTGACGTCGAGCATCCCGAGGATCGTCGGTCCGACGTCGATCTGCGACGCGATGGTGTCGATGCGGCGCGGCGGGACATACCCGGGCGCGTAGACGATGAGCGGGATGTGGTAGTTCTCCGGCGGCAGCTCGGTGCGACCGCGCCCCTTGTGGGTGTGATCGGCGACGATGACGAAAAGCGTTTGGTCGAACCAGGGCTTGGCACGGGCGTGGTCGATGAATTGTCCGATCGCGAAGTCGGTGTACTTGACTGCGCCCTCGCGGCTGGTGCCGGAGGGAACGTCGATGCGCCCGGCGGGGTACGCGAAGGGGCGGTGATTCGACACGGTCATGATGTGCGCGAAGAACGGCTTGCGCGCGGCGTGGCGCTTGTCGAGCTCGCCGATCGCGAGCCTGAACAGGTCCTCGTCGGCCACGCCCCAGATGTTCTCGAAGGTGATCGCGTCGGGCTTGAGCGCGGTGCGGTCGATGACCGTGTAGCCGTTGCCCGAGAAGAACGCCTCCATGTTGTCGAAATAGGCGTAACCGCCGTACAGGTAGAGCCGCTCATAGCCCTTTTGCCTGAAGACCTCCCCCAGCGAGAAAAGCCCGTCGTTGTCCGGCCGTTTCACGATCGAGTGGCCCGGTATCGGGGGAGCCGAGAGCGTCAGCGCCTCGAGCCCCCGCACCGTGCGCGTGCCGGTCGCGTAGAGGTGCGTGAACAGCATCCCTTCGCCCGCGAGCCGGTCGAGCCGGGGCGTCAGCCCCTCGCGGTTGCCGAACGCAGCCAGGAATTCCGCGCTCAGCGCCTCGACGGAAATCAGGACGACGTTGAGCCGCTTCTCGGGCCCGCGGGCGGCGATCGCGCGCTCGTACGGCGGCCGCGAGGCTTCCGCGGCCGGGCGCGCGGGATCGAGCTCGTGCGCGAGCACCCGCGCCGCGCGCTCGGCGGGCAGCGTCAGGTAAAAGCGCTCGTAGTCGATCTCGTTGGTGCGAAAGGCGTGCCAGAAGTCGTAGTAGCCGTTGCCGGCGAGCTCGTTGAGCTGTGCGTCGGCCGAGAACTCCTTGTAGCGCGCATCGAGCGCGCCGAAGGCGACAAAAGGCGCGAGCATCCAGACGAGCGCGGCCCGGGAACGAACCGCCAGCCCGCCCCGAGGCGCCACGACAAGCGGAACGATCCTGCGAGCGATCACCCACCACAGTGCGAGAGAAACAACGGCCACGAGCGACAACAGCAGCGGCATGTCGTAGGACTCGCGGATATTGCCGATCACCTCGTTGGTGTAGATGAGGTAGTCGACCGCGATGAAGTTGAAACGCGAGGCGAACTCGTTCCAGAACACCAGCTCGGCGGCCCCGACCAGCACCACGAGGCCGCAGAACGGCAGCAGCGAGAGCGCGAGGAGGACCTTGAGCGCGACCGGGTAGCGCGTGGGCCACCACGCGAGGAGCGCGGCGAACGGCACGAGAAGGAAAGTCCCCGCGCCGAGGTCGAACAAGGACCCGATCAGCAGCGCGGGAACGATGCGCCAGGGCAGAAAAAATGACGGCTCGCCGTTGAAGACCGCGAGCGCAAGGCGCACCAGGGCGTTGAACAGGACGAACGCGCCGAGGAGCACCCGCAGCGCCGCCAGGCGGGAGGGAAACAGCGCCGCCTCGATCGAGCGCCGCGCGCGGGACAGGAGAAAGCTCATCCGGGCGCATTGTGCCACCCGTCCCGCCTTGGGGGGCGGGGCGCTCCGGCCCGCGCGCTCTAAGCCGCGCGGGCCCGACGGAACGACGACTACAACGTGGGTGCGGTCTGCAGAGCGAGGTCCACTCCGAGAACCTGCTGGGCGCGCTCGACCTGCGGGGTCAACCGCGTCATTCCGATCAGGCCCGCGTCGAGGCCGTCTGAGCCGATCGAGGCCGTATGCACTCCCACCGTCACCAGCACTCCGACCGCCCGGCCGTCGCTCGAGATGACTCCGCTTCCGGAATCGCCCGGAGCCGCGGCCCCGTCGGCGAACACGTGGTCCGGACTCGGCATTCCCATCGCCACGGCGCTGCGGGCCGGGAGCACCAAGCCCACGCCGACGCCGTTGCCGAACCAGTTGAGCACCACGGGCTCGGTGAGGCCGGGAAGGTCGTCGTTGACCGCGGTGGGCCCGCCGAAGTGACACATTGCAGCGCTCGCCTCGACGAGCGGGTCGAGCCGGATCAGGGAGAAGTCCTTCGGGTCCTGAAGAATGGCGTAGGCGAACTCGCCGATCGGATTGCCCTCGGAGTCGCGCGCTACCGGCCCCGTGCCCGGAGCCCACGCCATCTCGCCGACGTCGCCGCCGAACGGGCTCGTGCCGAGGATGCAGTGGCCGGCGGTGCCGATATAGCGGCTGCCGTCCGATCCCTGGAAAAGAAAGTTCAAGGTGCACTGCCCGACATCGGTCAGCACGATCGCGCCGGGGCGCACTCCCGGGCAGGTTCCGGTGCCGAAGGGCGCCGCCGCCGGGACCGGGATCAGGGTGCAAGGCACCCCATCAAGGGTCCAGTTGGCCGTGGGAGTCGACGTGCCGGGCAGTCCGAGGGACAGAGCGTCGACCGGAGCCTGCTGGTCCTTGCCGGAACCGCACCCGAGCAGGGCGATGACCGCAGCAGCTGTTGCGATGAGGGTTCTGCTTGCAAACATTTTCGCTCCTCTCGTATCGGATGGGACACGGTCGAACCGCAGCCAAGGCGCGGACGGCTTGGGGAACGATGAACGTCCAAAATGACAGTGGCATTAATGGGCCATAGATCACTCGGAACAGGGCCCACCCCTTCTGCTTGATCAAAACGGTAATAATTGGCTTTATCTGAACTTCGCCGCGAGCTTCTCGGTCTCGCGTGCGAGCACGCCGGTGTCCGCCCCGACCGCGACGAACAGGCCGCCGCAATCGAGCCATCGGCGCGCGTCGGCTTCGACGCCGGTGAGGATTCCCGGCGCCTTTCCCGCCTTGCGGATGCGGCGGATGGCGTCGTCGATGATGGGCATGACCTTCGGATTGTTGGTCTCGCCCGGATAGCCGAGCGAGGCGTGCAGGTCGGCCGGGCCGATGAATACGCCGTCCACGCCGTCCACGGCGGCGATTTTCTCGAGGCTGTCCAGGCCCTGCTGGTTCTCGACCTGCACGAGCACGCAGATCTCCTCGTGGGCGCGCTTCGCGTAATCTTTCACGCGCGCAAAGCGCGTCGCCCGCGTCCCGCCGGCGACGCCGCGCATGCCTGCGGGCGGATAGCGCGTGTAGGCGACGGCGTTTTTCGCTTCCTCGGCGTTCTGCACGTAGGGAATCAGGATCGATTGCGCGCCGATGTCTAGAAAACGCTTGATCGTCACCATGTCGTTCCAGGGCACGCGAACCACCGCGTGCGTCGGATAAGGTGCGGCCGCCTGCAATTGCCGCAGCACCGATTCGAGATCGTTGGGCGAGTGCTCGGTGTCGAGCAGGATCCAGTCGAAGCCCGAGCCTGCGACGAGTTCGGTCGCGTAGTGGTGGGAAAGGCTGCACCACAGGCCGATCTGCCGCTTGCCCGCTTTCAGGGCGTGCTTGAAGCTGTTGACGGGAAGTTCCATTCCTACACCTTGTAGCCTTTTTCCTTGAGCGCCTTGTCGACCCAGCTGCGGTCGACCGTGCCGGCGCGGATCTGCTTCATCGAGCCTTCCTCCTTCGCGAGGATCGTCTTCGCCGACGCGAGGATTTCCTGCGCGTGCTCCTGCGGAACGGCGACCAGGCCGTCCGCGTCGCCGACGATGATGTCGCCGGGATTGACCGGGATGCCGCCGACGGTGATCGGCACGTTGATCTCCCCCGGCCCGTTCTTGTAGGGACCGCGGTGGGTGACGCCGCTCGCAAAGACGGGGAAGCTCCCTGCCTTGAGCTCCGCCGAGTCGCGGATCGCGCCCCAGATCACCATGCCGGCGACGCCGCGCTGCTCCGCGCGCGCCGACATCAGCTCGCCGATCAGCGCGTGGTCGTTGAATCCGCCGCCGTCGACCACGATCACGTCGCCGGGCTCGGCCGTATCGATCGCCTTGTGGACGAGCAGGTTGTCGCCGGGCGCCGTGCGCACCGTGAAAGCCGGCCCGCAGAGCTTCGCGCCGTTGTGCATGGGCCTGAGCTGCGGTCCGCCAGCGTACAGTCGCTCCATGCTGTCGGAGAGATGAGGAGTCACCATTTTCGCGAGCTCCGCGACGAGCTTTTTGTCGGGACGCTTCGGAACGGGAAGAATGCGAAAGCCGATGGCGGTCATGAGCGTGGTCCCCTAGACGAACTGCACCGCGATCCCGCCCAAGGGACCGAAGTCCCCGTGCAGGGTGTCGCCCTTGTTCGCGAACACGACGCGCGTGAACGAGCCGGCGAGTATCAGGTGCCCGGTTTCGAGCGTCACGCCGTTTTTCCCGAGCCGATTGGCGAGCCAGGCGACGCCGAGCGCCGGATGACCGAGCACGCCCGCGGCGAGGCCCGTCTCCTCGATCTCGGAGTTGCGGTACATGATGCCGCCGGCCCAGCGCAGGTCGATTTCCATCGGGCCGATCGGGCGCCCGCCGATGACGATGCCCGCCGCCGCGCCGTTGTCGGCGACGGTGTCGAAGATCTTGCGCGGGTTGACGATGCGCGCATCGACGATCTCCATCGCGGGTATCACGTACTCGGTCGCGCGCAGCACGTCGGTGAGCCCGACTCCCGGACCCTTCAAGGGTTTTCCGAGAATGAAAGCGAGCTCGACCTCGACGCGCGGGACGCAGTAGTTCGAATGCGGCACCTTGGCGCCGTCAGGAATCATCATGTAGTCGAGCAGGTGCCCGTAGTCGGGCTCGTTGATCTGCGAGGAGGCCTGCATCGCTTTCGACGTGAGCCCGACCTTGTGGCCGATCAGCCTCGCACCCGCCTTGATTTTGTGCTGCGCCACCGCGGTCGAGATGGCGTAGGAATCCTCGATGGTGATGTGCGGGTAGGTGACCGAGAGCTGCACCGCCTGCTTCTTTTCTCTTTCGGCATTGAGCAGGATTTCGACACACTTCTTGCGTTCGGCTTCGGACAGCGGCATGGAGATCGTCTCTCTTTTTCGGGAATGCGGATTTTACACTGCCGAGGATCGCGCCAATGCCGCCATGGAATCGAGGATGAAGCTAGGATAGCGGTTCTTCGCGCCCTGGAGGAGGTGATGGGGAAGGGTCGTCAGTCGAGCCTGCGGTTCGCGCCGCCGCGCGTCCAAGTCGAGCGCCGCCCCGACGGCACCCTTCTGCTGCGCTCGCCCCTTGCGCTCGGGGGGCACGCGCGCGCAGTGGGCGAGTGGCTGGTGCACTGGGCGAAGGCGGCACCGAGGCGCGTTTTCCTCGCCGAGCGAGAGGGCAGCGGCTGGAGGAAAGTCAGGTACGGCGAAGCGCTGGATCTCGTTCGCCGCATCGGCCAGGGACTGCTCGACCGGGGGCTGGCCGCGTCCAAGTCCATCGTCATTCTTTCGGACAATTCCATCGATCACGCGTTGCTCGCGCTCGGCGCGATGCACGTCGGCGTTCCGGTCGCCCCTATCTCGCCCGCCTACTCGCTGATGTCGAGGGACTTCGCCAAGCTCAAAGCCATCTTCGAGCTGCTGCGGCCGGGCCTGGTGTGGACCGCTGACCCTCTGAGGTTCGCGCCGGCACTCGCGGCGGTCCGAGCGAGCCCGACGCGGATTGCCGAGCTGCTCCCGGCGAAGGCGGGCCTCGAGGTGGACGAAGCCTTCGCGCGGATCGGACCCGACACCGTCGCGAAGATCCTGTTCACCTCCGGCTCGACCGGAATTCCCAAGGGCGTGATCAACACCCAGCGCATGCTCACCGTCAACCAGGAGCAGTACGCGCTCGTGTGGCCGTTCCTCGAGGACCGCCCGCAGATTCTGGTCGACTGGCTGCCGTGGAACCACACCTTCGGCGGCAACAACAATTTCGGCATGATGCTCAGGAACGGCGGCACGCTCCATATCGACGCCGGCAAGCCCGCGCCCGGCCTGGTCGAGACGAGCGCGCGCAACCTCAGGGAGATCCCGCCGACGATCTATTTCAATGTGCCGCGCGGTTTCGACCTGCTCTTACCCTTCCTGGAGAGGGACGCCGAGCTGCGCGCCAACTTCTTTCGTAAGCTCGACCTCATGGTCTACGCGGGCGCAGCGCTGCCGCAGAACCTCTGGGAGCGCATGCAGCAGCTCGCGCTCGCCGAGCTCGGGCGCCAGATCCCGCTCATTTCTGCGTGGGGTTCGACGGAAACGGCGCCGATGGCGACGGGCGTGCACTATGCGGTCGACCGCGCCGGGATCATCGGCCTGCCGGTGCCCGGTTGCGAGATCAAGCTCGTTCCCGCCGGCGGCAAGCTCGAAGCGCGCGTGAAAGGCCCCAACGTCACGCCCGGCTACTACGGGCGCGACGACCTCACGAGGGCCGCGTTCGACGAGGAAGGCTACTACCGCATCGGCGACGCGCTGAAATTCGCCGATCCCAAGAAGCCCGAGCTGGGCTTCGCTTTCGACGGACGCATCGCCGAAGACTTCAAGCTTTCGACGGGCACCTGGGTGCACGTCGGCGCGACGCGCGTCAGGCTGATCGCCGCTGGGGACCCGCTCATCCAGGACGCTGTGATCACCGGCCACGAGAGGAGCGAAGTCGGTGCGCTCGTGTTCATCAATGCGGCCGCGGTCAAGGCGCGCCGGCTGGACGATGCGGGCGTGCGCGGGCATCTGCGCGCGGCTCTCGACAAGCTCGCCGCGGAATCGGGCGCGGGTAGCTCGATGCACCCGGTGCGCGCGCTCGTCATGGGCGAGCCGCCCTCGATCGACGCGAACGAAATCACCGACAAGGGCTACATCAACCAGCGCGCGGTGCTCGAGCGGCGCGCGGCCCTGGTCGAAGAACTGCACGCCGATCGTCCGGCCCCCGAAGTCATCGTCCCCACCCCCACCCCATAGAGGAGTCCGTCCATGACGCGAACCGCAGTTCTTGCATTCTTTGCCTTGGCCGGCACCGTCGCAGCGCAGGAGCCGATCCGCATCGGCGTCTTGAACGACCAGTCGAGCGTGTACGCGGACTTCCAGGGCAAAGGCTCGGTGCTCGCCGCGCAGATGGCGGTCGAAGACTACGGAGGCAAAGCCGCGGGACGCAGGATCGAGGTGGTTTTCGCGGACCACCAGAACAAGCCCGACGTCGGCTCGGTCGTGGCGCGCAAGTGGCTCGATCAGGATGGCGTCGATCTCATCGTGGATGTTCCGAACTCGGCGGTCGCGCTCGCGGTGAGCGAGATCGTGCGGCAGAAGAACAAGGTGCTGATCGGCTCGGGCGCGGGAAGCGCGGAGCTCACCGGTTCGAAGTGCTCGCCGAACACCGTGCACTGGACCTACGACACCTGGTCGTACGGGCATTCGCTCGCCAGGGCCGTGGTTCAGCGCGGCGGCAGGACCTGGTTCTTCATCACCGCGGACTACGCCTTCGGCCACGATCTGGAGAGGCAGGCGACGGATCAGCTGCTGAAGGACGGAGGCAAGGTCGTGGGCGGCGTGCGCACGCCGATCGCGACGCTCGATTTTTCGTCCTTTCTGCTGGCCGCGCAAGCTTCCGGGGCCCAGGTGGTCGCCCTGGCGGTCGCAGGCGGCGACACCACCAATTCGATGAAGCAGGCGGCGGAGTTCGGGCTGCCGGCCAGGCAAAGCATCGTGTCGCTGATCTTCGGCATCAACAACGTGCCCGCGCTGGGGCTCAAGGCTTCGCAGGGGGCGCTCACCGTGAACCCGTTCTACTGGGACATGAACGAGGGCACGCGCGCGTGGTCGCAGCGCTTCCGCAAGCGCGCGCACAACGCCGCCATGCCGAACGACATGCAGGCCGGAGTCTATGCGTCGGTGCTGCATTTCCTCAAGGCGGTAGACAAGGCGGGCGGCGCGGGCGACGGAAGGGCGGTAGTCGCGGCCATGAAAGCGATGATTACCGACGATCCGCTGTTCGGCAAAGGAAGAATCCGCGAGGACGGCCGCAAGATCCACCCGATGTATCTCCTGCAGGTGAAATCGCCCGAGGAGTCGAAGGGCGACTGGGACTATTTCAAGATCGTGGCCAGCATTCCTGCGGAGCAGGCGTTCCGCCCCCTGAACGAGGGCAATTGCCCGCTGGTCGCGGGGAAATGATCTCGCGTCCCCGACTTCAGACCTCGACGACGAAGTCGAACCTTCCCTCGCCGGCGCCTTTGCCGGGCATGCGCATCTCCAGGTCCGGGCGGTAGAGGCCGTCGCGGCGGTTGCCGGGCTCGTCGCGGAAATAAAGCTGCGTCGTGAGGATGCGCTTTCCCGGCGCCTGCACCTTGACGTGGATATGCCGCGCGCGCCCGGGGTATTCCGCCGGAACGATGGTCTGCAGGCGATAGTTCCCTTGAGCGTCGGTGAACTGATGGCCGCGATAGCGAAAGCCGCGGTTGTCGTATTCGCCGTTCTCGTCCGCGTGCCAGAAATCGAGCAAGGCGTTGGCCACGCGCTGGCATCGGGCGGACAGGACCTGTCCCGTCACGATCAACCTCGCGGCCTTGGATTGCGGCTCCAGCAGGGAAACCCTGAGCGGTGTGTTGGTCTTGAAAAAAGGCCCTTCGGTCTGCCGCGCGGTCAGCTCGCCGCAGGTTAGCGGCCGCGTCTGAGATAGGGCTGGAACCACCGGGAGCGCGGCCGCGGCGGCGAGGAGCCGGCGACGGATTAGGGAGGTCATGGTTTCGTCCCGATGTGCTAGTGGATTTCAGGCTCGGGCGTGGGCGCGGTGCCTTCGAGGAAATCGAAGTCGCAGCCTTCGTTCGCCTGGCGGATGTGCTGCGAGAAGAGCGCGCCGTAGCCGCGCTCGAACCTGCGCGCCGGGGCTTTCCACGCGCGCTTGCGCTTCATCATCTCGCCGTCGTCGATCATGACCTGCAGCCGGCGGCGCGGCACGTCGAGCTCGATCGTGTCGCCGGTCTTCACCAGCGCGAGCGGCCCGCCGACCCAGGACTCGGGCGCCACGTGCAGCACGCAGCAGCCGTAGGCGGTGCCGCTCATTCGAGCGTCGGAGATCCGCACCATGTCGCGCACGCCCTGTTGCAGGAGCTTCTTCGGGATCGGCACCTCCCACTCCGGCATGCCGGGCGCGCCGACGGGACCGGCGTTCTTCAGCACGATCACCGAGTCGGCATCGACGTCCAGCGCGGGATCGTCGAGGCGCGCCTGGAGGTCGTCGTAGTCCTCGAAGACCACCGCGCGGCCCTTGTGCTGCAGCAGGCGAGGCTCCGCGGCCGCCGGCTTGACTATGGCGCCGTCAGGCGCGAGGTTGCCGCGCAGGACCGCGAGCCCGCCCGAGGGAATCAGCGCCCTCTCGCGCGGCAGGATCACGTCGGCATTGAACACCTTCGCGCCTTCGAGGTTTTGCCCGAGCGTCCTGCCGCTCACCGTCTTCGCGTCGAGATCGAGCAGGTCGCGGATCGAGGCGAGCAGCGCGCGCAGGCCGCCGGCGTAGTAGAAATCCTCCATCAGGTATTTCCCCGAAGGGCGCAGGTTCGCGATCACGGGCGTCTTGCGCGAGATCGTGTCGATACGCCCGAGGTCGAGCGGCACGCCCGCGCGCCGCGCCATCGCGATCAAGTGAATGGCGGCGTTTGTCGAACCGCCGCAGGCGAGCACGCAGGTCACCGCGTTGTCGAACGAGGAAGGCGTGAGGAGATTTTTCGGCGTGGCGTCCTCCCACACCATCTCGACCGCGCGCTTTCCGGTCGCGGTCGCCATTTTCGCGTGGTGGGAGTCGGCCGCGGGAATCGACGCGGCGCCCGGCAGCGCGAGGCCGAGCGCCTCGGCGGCGGAGGTCATGGTCGACGCGGTGCCCATCGTCATGCAATGGCCGGGGGAGCGCGCGATGCCTTCCTCGATCTCTTCCCAGTCGTTCTCGGTGATCGTTCCGGCGCGCAGCTCCGCCCAGTATTTGCGCGAATCGCTGCCCGACCCGAGCACCTGCCCGTGCCAGTTGCCGCGCAGCATGGGCCCCGCGGGCAGGTAGATCATCGGCAGCCCCATGGAGAGCGCACCCATCACCAGAGCGGGCGTCGTCTTGTCGCAGCCGCCCATCAGCACGCAGCCGTCGGCCGGATACGAGCGCAGCAGCTCCTCGGTCTCCATCGCGAGCAAGTTGCGGTACATCATGGTCGAGGGCTTCTGGAACGGCTCGGCGAGCGCGATCGCCGGCATCTCGATCGGGAATCCGCCCGCCTGCCACACACCGCGCTTCACTTCCTCCGCGCGCGTGCGGAAATGCGCGTGGCAGGGATTGATGTCGCTCCAGGTGTTGATGATGGCGATCACGGGCTTCCCCGCGTAGTCGCTCTTGTCGTAGCCCATCTGCGCCGTGCGCGAGCGGTGGTCGAAGGTCTTGCGGTCGCCCACGCCGTACCAGCGGTGGCTGCGCAGCTCTTCGGGGCGTTTTCTCGCGGGCATTCGGGCGGTCGTGGTTTCAAGGGCAATTCTACCCGGACAATTCGCGGGGCGCGTGCTGCTTTTCGCCGGCAAACGCGATATCCTCTTTGCTCTCGCGGATTGGGCACCAGCATGATCGACAAGATCGCCCCTTCGGTCGAAGCCGCGCTCGCCGACGTGAGCGACGGCTCGACGATCCTCGTCGGCGGGTTCGGCGGCGCAGGCGTCCCCGAGGAGCTGATCGACGCGCTGATCGCGCAAGGGGCGAGGGATCTGACCATCGTCAACAACAACGCCGGCAACGGCGAGGTCGGCGTCGCGGCGCTGCTCAAGGCGGGACGCGTGCGCAAGATCGTCTGTTCGTACCCGCGCACGGCCGATTCCTACGTGTTCGATGCCCTCTATCGCGCCGGGAAAATCGAGCTCGACCTCGTGCCGCAGGGGACGCTCTCGGAGCGCATGCGCGCCGCGGGCGCCGGGATCGGCGCCTTCTACACGCCCACCGGCTACGGCACGGATCTCGGGAAAGGCAAGGAAACGCGGATGATCGACGGCAAGGGCCACGTGCTCGAATACCCGATCCGCGGCGACGTGGCGCTCGTCAAGGCGGAGCGCGGCGACCGCTGGGGAAATCTCGTCTACAGGAAAAGCGCGCGCAACTTCGGGCCGACCATGGCGAGCGCGGCGAAGTGCACCATCGCCCAGGTCTATGAGACCGTCGAGCTCGGCGCGCTCGATCCCGAGCACGTCGTGACCCCGGGTATTTTCGTCACGCGCGTGGTGAAGGTGCCGCGGAAGAAACAAGCCGCGCAGGTTCGGGAGCAGGCGGCATGAGCTACGTGAAGCTAACGCGCGACCAGATCGCCGCGCGTATCGCGCGCGACATCCCCGAAGGCGCCTACGTCAATCTGGGGATCGGCATGCCGACCCTGGTCGGAAACCATCTGCCGAAGGACCGCGAGATCATCCTGCACAGCGAAAACGGCATCCTGGGAATGGGGCCGGCGCCCGCGCCGGGGCTGGAGGACCTGGATCTGATCAATGCCGGAAAAGAGCCCGTGACCTTGCTGACGGGCGGCGCGTACTTCCACCACACCGATTCCTTCGCGATGATGCGCGGCGGGCACCTCGACATCGCCGTGCTGGGCGCCTTTCAGGTATCCGTCTCCGGCGACCTCGCCAACTGGCACACCGGCGGCGACGCAATTCCGGCAGTGGGGGGTGCGATGGACCTTGCGGTCGGTGCGAAGAGCGTCTGGGTGATGATGGAGCAGCTCACCAAGGGCGGCGAATCGAAAATCGTCGAGCGCTGCACCTATCCGCTTACCGGCATCGCTGTGGTCAAGCGCATCTATACCGATCTCGCGGTCATCGACGTCACGCCGGGCGGCCTCGTGGCGAGCCGCCTGGTGCCAGGACTCGCCTGCGAGGAGCTGCAGCGGCTGAGCGGAGTGCCCCTATCGCCCTCCGCCGCCCGGGCCGCCGCTTGAGTTCGCAGCGGCGGACGAATCGATGATCAACTTCTCGACGGAAGGGCGCCAGGACGTCCTACTGCGCCTCGCAGCAGGCCATCTCGAGGGTCCACACGCGCACCGGGGCTTCGGTCTTAGCGACGCGGGGCGCCTGCTTGACATGCTTCTCCGCGGACGCCACGACGATATTCGGCGTCGTCCGTTGCGCCGACGGCTGCACCTGCGTGTCGGCCGCGAAGGCGGAAACGGTCAAGAAGGCTGCACTTGCAAACACGATCCTCAGAGCACGCATAGCTTTTCTCCTGGTACTGCTGCGGTTATCGAACCATCCCCTGTCCTCGCTCTTGCCGGCGTCGCGGAAGCGTCAGTTGTGACGGACACCTGCCAAGCTACACCCCGCTGCCGGTCAAGCACTCAGGTCAGGGACCTCGCCCATACAGATAGCAAGACCAATGCCAGGGGCGGAGAGCGTTTTTCGATGCTGTCAGTGACCTGACAGAGGCTGGAATAGCCGATCGTTCATGCCCGAAGTCGCAGCCAAGACAAGATCCATCGACCCGCGCGTCGCGACGGCGATCGCGCATTGGGCGCCGCGCTTCGTGTCGAACGGCGTTCTGCTCGCCGATTTCGAGGAGGTCACCGCCGGCATCGAGCGCTGGGAGGACTGGTGCCGCGCCTGGTGCGAGCGCGGCAAGGTCCACGAGGCGCTCGGGCGCGAGGCGCTCGCCCAAGGCTACAAGCTCACGGCCGGCGAGCACCTGGTGCGGGCGGCGATGTACTACCACTTCGCCAAGTTCGTTTTCGTGCACGATCAGAAGCAGATGCGAGACGCGCACCTACGCTCGGTCGAATGCTACCAATTGGCGCTTCCGCTCATGCGCCCGACGGGCGAGCGCGTTTCGATACCGTTCGAGGGAAAAACCCTTTACGGAATCTTGCGGCGACCGGTGGGCGCAACGGGACGCTCGCCGGTATTGATCATGGCGCCCGGACTGGATTCCACCAAGGAAGAGCTTCACGCCTACGCGGAGCCTTTCCTCGCGCGCGGCGTCGCGATCCTGGCGATCGACGGACCCGGGCAGGGCGAGGCGGAGTACGAGATCCCGATTTGCGGCGACTACGAGCGCGCCGCGCGCGCGGTGTGCGATTGGGTCGAGAAGCGCGCCGATCTCGACGCGGCGAAGATCGCCATGTGGGGCGTGAGCCTCGGTGGTTACTACGCGCCGCGCGCGACCGCCTACGAAAAACGCATCAAGGCCTGCATCGCGCTCTCCGGGCCGTTCGAGTGGAAGGAAATCTGGGGCGCGCTGCCGGCGCTGACGCGCGAGGCGTTCCGCGCGCGCAGCCATTGTGCAAGCGAAGCCGACGCGCTGAAGAACGCCGCGACCCTGTCGATGAAAGAGGCGGCGGCGAAAATCGCCTGCCCGATCTTCATCGTCACCGGTCGCGAGGACCGGCTCGTGCCCGCCTCGCACGCGGAGCGCCTGGCGGAAAGTGTCTCGGGGCCGGTGGAGTTGCTGATCGTCGAGGACGGCGGGCACAATGCCAACAACCGTCCTTATCGCTATCGGAGCCGGACGGCCGACTGGCTTGCCGGGCAGCTGGAGCTGCCCAGGATCTGACAGCCGAACAGAGGAGAAAACCATGTTGAAACGCGTTTGCTGGATTGCGATTGCCGCGGCGTCGCTCGCGTCGGGCGTCGCCGCCGCCCAGACTTTTCCCAGCAGGACCATTCATCTCGTTTCGGGCGTCACCCCGGGCAGCGCGTCGGATACCACGGCGCGCATCGTCGCCGAGAAATTGCAGGCGAGCCTCGGTCAGGCGGTGATCGTCGAGAACAAGCTCGGCGTGGGCGGGCTGATCGGCGCTGCCTATGTCGCCAAGGCCGATCCGGACGGGCACATGATCAGCATTTACACCTCCGCGTTCACGGTGGCGCCGCTCCTCTCCCCGGGACCGCTCGATCCGAAGGAACTCACGCCGGTCGCGACTCTCGGAACGGTTCCCACGGTGCTGGTCGTCTCGACCGCCAAGAGCTACAAGACCGTGGCGGACCTCGTCGCCGCGGCCAAGGCGAAGGCCGGGGCGGTCGTCGCCACGACTGCCGGCATCGGCAGCTCCACGCACATGAACCTGGAGCGTTTTCGCATCGCGGCGGGAATCGAAGTGCTGCACGTGCCGATGAAGGGCGCGCCCGATGCGCTCACCGAAGTGCTTACCGGTCGCGCCGATTTCTATTTTGCGCTGCCGTTCCAGGTGGGGCCTCAGGTCAAGGAGGGCAAGCTGCGCGCGCTCGCGGTGGGCTCGCCCAAGAGGAGCGCGCTTTTTCCGGACGTCCCCACCACCGTCGAAGCCGGCTATCCGAACTCCGACTACAACTTCTGGATCGGCGCCCTGGTCGCCTCCAGGACCCCGCGCGACATCGTTCTGCGCCTCAACAAGGAGTTCAACGCCGCGGTGAGCTCGCCCGAGGTGCGCGAAAAATTTCTCAAGCTGGGTGTGGATCCCTTGAGCATGTCGCTGCCCGACTTCGAGGCGATGATCAAGAAGGAGTTCGAGTCGAACGCCCAGCTGATCAAGGCGGCGGGCATAACCGCTAATTAGAGCGGACCCCTTCGCGGCCGCGTGGCATACTTCGCGTTCTCCCAAAAAGTCGTCCTGGGGAAAAGTCGATGGCCAAACCGAAAAAAACCGCCGAGCCGAAAATCATCCAGCCCGACGACATCGACCCGCACCACAACTGGAAGCGGCCGCTGCACGCGCCGGGTCACACCCAGGTCGATTTCGAGGAGCGCATCAACTTCAGGCGGCTGCACGACTACCGCCTCGCGCGCGTGCGCGCCGCGCTCGCGGCCTCGGGCCTGGGTGCGTTGCTTTCGTTCGACCAGCACAACATCCGCTACACCACCAGCACCGTCATCGGCGAATGGGCGCGCGACAAGCTGACGCGCTACTCGCTCCTCACCGGCAACGGCGACCCCTACATCTGGGATTTCGGCAGCGCCGCGAAGCACCACCGCCTCTACGCGCCCTGGCTGCAGGTCGATCACTGCAAGGCGGGGCTCCTCGGATTGCGCGGGGCGGTAGGAAGCGACATCACGCTGTTTCGCGAGGCGGCAACGGAGATCAAGGCGATCCTCGACGCCGAAGGCGTGGGCGGCATGCCGCTGGGTCTCGACGTGGTCGAGCCGCCGATGCTGTTCGAGCTGCAGAAACTCGGGATCGAGGTGCGCGACGGCCAGCAGGTGATGCTCCAGGCGCGCGAAGTGAAGAACATCGACGAGCTGACCCTCCTCAACATGGCCTCGGCGATGGTCGACGGGGTCTACCAGGACATCGCCGAGGTACTGAAGCCCGGCGTCAAGGAATCCGAGATCGTCGCGCTCGCGACCTCGCGGCTCTACCAGATGGGCTCGGACTGTGTCGAGGCGATCAATTCCATTTCAGGCGAGCGCTGCTCGCCGCACCCGCACAACTTCACCGACCGCCTGATCCGGCCCGGCGACCAGGCCTTCTTCGACATCATCCAGTCGTTCATGGGCTACCGCACCTGCTACTACCGCACCTTCAACGTCGGGCGCGCGACCGCCCCGCAGCGCACCGCGTACCGGAAGGCGCGCGAGTGGATGGACAAGGCGATCGACCTCTTGAAGCCCGGGGTGGCCAGCGACAAGATCGCGCGGGCCTTCCCGGAGGCGAAGGAGATCGGCTTTTCGAGCGAGATGGAGGCCTTTGGTCTGAACTTCTGCCACGGGCTGGGGCTCGGCTTGCATGAGCGGCCGCTCGTCTCGCGGCTCACTTCGTTCAAGGAGCCGATCGAGCTGAAGGCGGGCATGGTGTTCGCCGTGGAGACCTACTGCCCCGCGAGCGACGGCATCTCGGCCGCGCGCATCGAGGAAGAAGTGATCCTCACGCCCGAGGGCGCGAAGATCATCTCGCTTTATCCCGCCGAAGAGTTGCCGATCGCGAATCCATACCGAAGCTGAAGGAGCGAGTCCAACATGAGCGTCACGCAAAAGGCGCATTCGGCGCAGAGAAATCAGGAGATCCCCGAAGCGACGCGGCTGCGCTTGTTCAAGCTGCAGGTCGAGATCCGCTACTGCGAGAAGCGCGCCTACGACCTGTTCCTGCAGAACTTGGTGAAGGGGACGAGCCATCTCGCGCTCGGCCAGGAGGCGGTCGCGGCCGGCTTCGCCGCGGCGATGAACCCGGACGACTACACCTTCTGCACCTATCGCGGCCATCACCACACGCTCGCGCGGGGTGCGCCGATGCTCTCCGTGCTGGGCGAGCTGATGGGACGGCAGTGCGGCCTGATGAAGGGCAAAGGCGGCTCGATGCACCTCACGAGCGTCGCGCATGGGGTGATGGGTTCCTATGCCATCGTCGGCGCGCATCTGCCGATCGCCGCCGGCGCCGCGTGGTCGGCGCAGTACCGCGGAACGAAGCAGGTCGCCTGTGCCTTCTTCGGCGATGGCGCGACCAACATCGGCGCCTTTCACGAGGCGCTGAATCTCGCGGCGGTATGGAAGCTGCCTGTCGTCTTCTGCTGCGAGAACAACATGTACATGGAGTACACGCCGATCTCCGCAGTCACCGCGGTGAAACACCCGGCCGCCGACCGCGCTGCAAGCTACGGCCTGGAGCGCCAGGTCATCGACGGCAACGACGCCGACGTCGTATACAGCGCTGCGCGCGACGCCTTCGCCAAGGCGCGCTCGGGCGGCGGCCCCTCCCTCATCGAATGCCTCACCTATCGGCACAGCGGGCACTCGCGCGCCGACCCGGCGAAATACCGTCCGAAAGAGGAGCTCGAGGAGTGGCTCAAGCGCGATCCGGTGACGCTTTACCGCAACCGCTTGCTCGCGAGCGGCGTCGCGGAAGGCACGCTCGCGAAGATCGAATCCGAAGCAATGACGAAACTCGATCAGGCGACCGAAGCCGCAAAGGCTTCGCCCACACCCTCGCTCGAGTCGGCGATGAGCGACGTATGGGCGGACGGAGGCAACGCATGGCGCAACTGAGCTACCGGGACGCGGTCGCTGCCGCGATCGCGCAGGAAATGAGGCGCGACGAACGCGTCGTGCTCTTCGGCGAAGACACCGCCGCCGCAGGCGGCGTGTTCAAGACCACGGTGGGCCTCTTCGAGGAGTTCGGGCCGAGGCGCGTGAAAGACACTCCGATCTCGGAGCTCGCCATCCTCGGCGCGGCGATGGGCGCGGCGATGACGGGATTGCGGCCGGTGGCAGAGATCATGTTCTCGGATTTCCTCGCCTGCTGCTGGGACTATGTCGCCAACGAGATCGCCAAAACGCGCTACATGAGCGATGGGCAGATTTCCATTCCACTCGTCATCCGCACCGCGAACGGCGCGGGCTCGCGCTTCGGTGCGCAGCACTCGCAGAGCGTGGAGAACTGGGCGATGGCGATACCGGGCCTGAAAGTCGTGGCGCCTTCCACGCCGGCCGACGCCAAGGGGCTGCTCGCCGCCGCAATTCGCGATCCCGATCCGGTCGTGTTCTTCGAGCACAAGAGCCTGCTCGCCAACAAAGCCGAGGTGCCCGAGGGCGAGCACGTCGAGCCGCTCGGAAAGGCCAAGGTGCTGCGCGAAGGCAAGGACATCACCGTGATCGCGCTCGCCGCCATGGTTCCGCGCGCGCTCAAGGCCGCCGAGACTCTTGCCGCGGAGCACGGAATTTCCGCAACGGTGATGGACCTGCGCTCGCTCGTGCCGCTCGACGCGAAGACACTGCTCGCCGAATCGGCGCGCACCGGGCGCGTGTTCACGGTCGAGGAAAACCCGCGGCTGTGCGGCTGGGGCGCGGAGATCGCCTCGGTCATCCAGGAAGAAATTTTCGGCGCTCTCAAGGGACCGATCGTGCGGATCACCACGCCGCACGTGCCGCTGCCCGCCGCCGACCAGCTCGAGGACGCGGTCGTGCCTTCGGTCGCGCGCATCGTAGCGGAAGTCCGCCGCGGCCTGGACTCGCGCCGCGCGGCGTGAACTGGACGGAGACGGAAGAAATGGACGTGATCATGCCTCAGCTGGGCGAGACGGTGACCGAAGGCACCGTCGCCAACTGGTACAAGAAAGTCGGTGATGCAGTCAGAGCGGATGAGCCTCTTTTCGACGTCGAGACCGACAAGGTGACGACGGAGATCCCGGCCATTGCAAGCGGTGTGCTCAAAGCGATCCTCGTCGAGCCGGGAACCACGGTGCCGGTGGGGACCGTGCTCGCGGTGATCGAGACCGCGCCGAAGTAATTCCCAAGGAGAGTTGAGTTGACTGCGGCAAAAGTAGTGAAGCTCGGTTGGATCGGCGCCGGGCGCATGGGTTTCGAAATGGCGCGCCGCCTGGCGAAAGGCGGTTGCGCCATCACGGTGTGGAATCGCACGCGCGCGAAAGCCGAGCCACTCGCCAAGGACGGCGCCAAGATCGCGGACGGCTTGCCGGAGCTCGCCGGCTGCGACATCGTGTTCTGCATGGTCTCGACTTACGACGACGTCAAGGAAGTGATCGCCGGACCGAAAGGCTTATTGTCCGGAAGCGCCAGACCGAAGATGGTGGTCGAGTGTTCTTCGATTTCGCTCGAGGGCTCCGCCGAGCTGCGCAAGATCCTCTCCGCGAAGGGCGTCGAGCTGCTGTCCGCGCCGGTCTCGGGGAACGCGAAGGTGATCAAGGCGGGCAAGCTCACTTTCGTGGTTTCCGGCCCGAGGAGCGCCTACGATGCGGCGGCGCCTTACCTCGACATGATGGGGCAGGGGTCCTCCTACGTCGGCGAAGGGGAGCTTTCGCGCATCGTGAAGATCTGTCACAACGTGATGCTGGGCGTGGTGACGCAGTGCATGGCGGAGATCACTGTGCTCGCGCAGAAGGCGGGCGTGCCGCGCCACGCCTTCCTCGATTTCCTCAACAAGAGCGTGATGGGCTCGACCTTCACGCGCTATAAGGCCCCGGCCTTCGTCAATCTCGACTTCCACATTACGTTTACGCCGTACCTGCTGCGCAAGGACATGGACCTGGGACTCGAGGCCGGCCGCAAGCTCGAAGTGCCGATGCCGCTCGCCTCGATCACCCGCGATCTGATCCAATCGATGATGGGCGCCGGCATGACCGAGGAGGACTTCTCGACCTTGCTCTTGCACCAGGCGAAGGCGTCGGGGATCGAGCTGAAACCGGAAGACAAAGCAGTCGGCGACGGACTGTCGCAATAATCTTTCGCAGAGGAGCTTCAGATGAAAAAAATAATTGGTATTGCCGCAGTGGCGCTGGCGGTAGCCGCGTCCCAGGCGTGGGCGCAGGCGTATCCGAACAAGCCCGTGCACGTGATCATCTCGTTCTCGCCGGGCAGCTCGACCGACATCGTGGGGCGCGTGGTAGCGCAGAAGCTTGCGGAGATGTGGGGCCAGCCGGTGCTCGCGGAGAACCGCGCCGGCGCTGGCGGCTCGATCGGCACGGCGTTCGTCGCCAAGGCGCCGGCGGACGGCTATACGCTGCTCATCGATTCCAATGCGCACACGGTGACGCCGTCGATCTACGCGAAGCTGCCCTACGATGTGGAGAAGGACTTCGTCGATATCGTGCCGCTCGCGGTGCAGCCGAATGTCTTGATCGTCAATACGGGGTCACCTTACAAGACCCTGATGGACGTCGTGAATGCGGCGAAGGCAAAACCGGGCGCGATCAACTGGGGCCATGCCGGCGTGGGCAGCGGCACGCACCTCAACACGGAGAAGTTCGTCGACGCGGCGAAAATCAACGTCACCCAGGTCCCGTTCAAGGGCACGCCGGAAGTGATCCAGGCGATGTTGAGCCAGTCGGTGGATTGCTACTGGGCGCCGATCTCGGCGGCGATACCGCACATCAAGGGCGGCAGGGTTCGACCGCTCGCTGTGAGCACGGCGAAGCGCAACGGCCAATTGCCGGACGTACCGACCACCGGCGAAGCGGGTGTCGAAGGCGCCGATGCGCCGCTGTGGTTCGCAGTGTGGGGCCCGGCGGGCATCCCGGCGGGGATCGTGAACAAGATCTCGGCCGACACGCGCAAGGCGCTGAAGGATCCGGCGGTGCGGGACCGGCTCGTAGGCCTCGGCAACGACACCATGGACATGTCGCCGGAGGAATTCAAGATATTCGTGCGGAGCGAAGTCAAGGAATACGCGCGGGTTGTCAAGGCGGCCGGCATCCAGCCGCAGTGATGGCTCAGCCGCTTGCGCGAGCTCAGTAAGCACGAATGGGCGGAGGTCCGTCGAATCCCGCTTGGGTCGATCTTGCCAGCCCGTCCCCGAAGAGGCAGACTTCGATACTTCGGATTTGAGAGACCGGTCGAACGCGGCCGGCGAGGACATCCATGGCAAAGCAGAGAATCAGCTACGTTCCGCTCGAGCAGATGGACGCGGAGATGCGCAGGGAAATGGAGCGCTGCCAGCGGGAAGGCACGCCCAGGCCCGAGAGCTCCGCGGTGCGCGCGCATGTGCCCGAATGCTTCTGGGCCTTTGCCAACTCCTGGCGCGACATCTTCAGGAACGGCGTGTGCGATCACTCCATCAAGGAGCTGTGTAGGCTCTACGTATCGCGCTCCGTTCAATGTGAATACTGCGGCAATCAGCGCTCGATCAAGGCGGCCGCTAGCGGCGCCGTCATGGAGGATCACGTCAAGGATCTGCTGAATTTCGAGAAGTCCAGCAATTACGACGAGCGCCAGAAGGCGGCGCTTGCTTATGCCGAGGCGATCACCTGGCACCTGAACACCGATGATGCGTTCTGGGACCGGCTCCACAGGCATTTCAGCGAGCCCGAGCTGGTCGAGCTGGGCTGCTTCATCGCGCTCACCATGGGCCAGCAGAGCTGGTTGAGGTTGCTCGGCATCGACCACCACCAGGTGCTCGCCGGGACGTCGGCGTCGATGGCGCCGGGGTTCGAGGACGCCAAGGCGCTTGCCGAGGCGAAAGCTTCGACCGAGTACTGGGCGAAGTCTGCCCCGGCAAGCTCGAAGAAGGTCGCCTAGCCCGGCGGGCCGGCCCGCCGCTTACGCCGTGACATTCGAAGGCAAGACGTGTCTGATCACGGGCGCTGCGGGCAATCTAGGCCGCGCAGTTGCCGCGGCCTTCGCGTTGGCGGGCGCTTCCCTGGTCCTCGTCGATCTCGACGATAAAGTGTTGCGGTCCAGCTTTGAGCGCGACGATGAACGCAGGTTCCTGGTGCCCGCCAATTTGCTCGACGCGGCGTCGGTGGCGCAGGCGCTGGCGGCCGTTCGGTTTCAACGGATCGACGTTCTGTGCAACATCGCAGGCGGTTTCCGCATGGGGAAGCCGGTGCACGAGACTCCTGAAAACGTCTGGGAGCTGATGCTCGATCTCAACGCCAAATCGGTGATCAACACCGCACGCGCGGTCGTGCCGAAGATGCTCGCCGCGGGGCGCGGAAAGATCATCAATATCGGAGCCGTCGCGGGTCTTAGCGGCAAAGCGAATATGGGCGCGTACAGCGCGGCGAAAAGCGCGGTAATCCGGCTTACCGAGAGCATGTCGGCCGAGCTGCGCGACAAAGGCATCAACGTCAACTGCGTACTGCCCAGCATCATCGACACGCCGCAGAACCGCGCCGACATGCCCGGCGCCGATCCGCGGCGCTGGGTGGCGCCGGAGGCGCTCGCCGAGGTGATCTTGTTCTTGGCTTCGGACGCCGCGCGCGCAATCCACGGCGCGGCGATTCCCGTGACCGGCCTCGTTTGAAGATTCCGAGACATGACCGAGGTATTCATCTGCGATGCCGTTCGCACGCCCTTCGGGCGCTACGGTGGCGCGCTCGCTTCGATCCGGACGGACGATCTCGCGACCCTTCCGATCAAGGCGCTGGTTGAGCGCAATCCCTCGGTGGACTGGGCTGCCCTCGACGACGTGATCTATGGCTGCGTCAACCAGGCGGGGGAAGACAACCGCAACGTCGCGCGCATGGCGCTGCTTCTCGCCGGACTCCCGCAGACCGTGCCGGGCGCGACAGTCAACCGTCTGTGCGGGTCGAGCCTGGATGCGGTGGGCACCGCCGCGCGGGCGATGCGTTGCGGGGAGACTCAATTGATGATCGCAGGAGGCGTCGAGAGCATGTCGCGTGCCCCCTTCGTCATGCCCAAGGCGGACAGCGCGTTCTCACGCTCGGCGAAAATCGAGGACACGACCATCGGCTGGCGTTTCGTCAACCCGCTGATGAAGGCGAAGTACGGCATCGACTCGATGCCGGAGACCGCCGAGAACGTCGCTGAAGAATTCAAGGTGGGGCGCGCCGACCAGGACGCCTTTGCGCTCCGAAGCCAGCAGCGTTGGGCGAATGCACAGGCGAAAGGCTTCTATCGCAGCGAGATCATCCCTGTCTCCGTTCCGGGGAAGAAGGGGGCGGCGACGGTAGTGGACCGCGACGAGCATCCGCGCCCGGACGCGACGATCGAAGCGCTGGCGAAGTTGAAGGGCGTGGTGAAGCCCGAAGGCACGGTTACCGCGGGCAATGCCTCGGGTGTAAACGACGGCGCCTGCGCGATCATTCTCGCTTCGGAGGCTGCGGCGAAAAAGCACAAGCTCAACCTCAAGGCGCGCGTCTTGGGCATGGCCACTGCGGGCGTCGCGCCGCGCATCATGGGTGTCGGCCCCGCGCCCGCGACCAGGAAGGTCCTGGGGAAAACGGGGCTGAAACTATCGCAGATGGAAGTGATCGAGCTCAACGAAGCGTTTGCTGCACAAGCGCTCGCGGTGACTCGCGACCTCGGGCTTCCCGACGACGCCGCGCATGTGAATCCCAATGGCGGTGCGATCGCGATCGGCCATCCGCTGGGCGCATCCGGCGCGCGCCTCGTGACCACGGCAATGTACCAATTGCACGCGACAAAAACCCGTTATGCGCTGTGCACCATGTGCATCGGCGTAGGCCAGGGGATCGCCCTGGTCATCGAACGGGTTTGAACTTCCTAGTGCGCGACGCTCTTGACGATGTAGCCGCCTGATTTTTCATCGCGCTCGAGCTGCAGCATCTTGCGCGACTCGGCTTCGTCGAGCAGCTTCGAGAACGACGAAAAGCCGTAGTAGGACTCGTTGAAGCCTGGGTTGCGGCGCTTGAGCGCCTGCTTCACCATCGAGCCCCAGATCTTCTCTTCGGCGCCCCGCTCTGCAATCAGCGCCTCGACGGTCTGCATCACCAGATCCAGCGCCTTGTCGGTCTTGTCCTCGTTGTCCTTTGGCACCGCTTCCCCACTCGCGGCCGGCTTCGCCTGCGGTTTTTTCCTCGGTGGCTGGCGTCCCGGTTTTTCGCGCACCAGGTCGTCGTAGAAGATGAATTCGTCGCAGTTCGCCACCAACAGATCGGAGCTGGAGTTCTTCACGCCCACCCCGATCACGGTCTTGTCGTTTTCGCGCAGCTTCGAGACGAGCGGCGAGAAATCGGAATCGCCGCTGATGATGACGAAAGTGTCGACGTGCGACTTGGTGTAGCAAAGATCCAGCGCATCCACGACCATGCGGATATCGGCTGAGTTCTTTCCCGACATGCGTACGTGCGGGATCTCGATGAGCTCGAACGACGCTTCATGCATGTCGGATTTGAACTCCTTGTACCGTTCCCAGTCGCAATAAGCCTTCTTCAGCACGATGCTCCCTTTCAGCAGCAGGCGCTCGAGGACCTTGTTGATGTCGAACTTGGCGTACTTTGCGTCGCGCACGCCGAGCGCGACGTTCTCGAAGTCGCAGAAAAGCGCCATGTTTACGGTGTCGCTCGATGCGCTCATTTCGGGTCCTTGGACATGGCGGAGGCGGTATTATCCCATCCCCCGGTCCAGGCCATGATCGGAAAAGGTTGAAGTCCCGGCTTTCTCGGACTAGCATCGGCGTTTCGGGGGCAAGCAAATGCATACTGAAGTTCATGTTCACGGCACGGTATTGTTGAAGAGCGGCGTCAGCCAGACTGACATCGAGCTTGCGCTCAGACACTGGTTCGATTACGTCGACGTGGACGGCCTCGCCGATGCGCGCAGCGCCCACCAGGACGAGCCCGGCATCGTATTCGACCGGCGCCGCCGCTCGCTCGACATCTGCTGGACGGGGTACGTCGGGCGCAATTTCCAGCATTCGCTCGAGGGCGCATTCGAATCGCTGTCGCCCTACTCCGAGGAGGCGGCGGCGGTCGAGGTGAGCTACTACCAGGAAGACGGCCAGGATGAGCACAGCTGGGTGTTCGTCGGGCCGACGCCCGAGTCGATCCGCGACATGCAGCGGCGACGCATGATAGACGACCTTTCGGCCCTGCTCGCACGTCATTTCGGCGACGCCGAGATCGGCGAGGCGACCGCCCTGGTCAATCAGATGTTCGCCCGCCGCGCCTCCGACGCGCCGCAGGACCGGACTCAGGTCCGTTCCGGCGGGGTTTCCGGAAAAAAGCACCTGCACTAGAAATCGCAGGCCGAAGGTGGATCCGCCCTCTACAGGCGGCTTCCAGCCTTTTCATCGGAACCCTTTGATTTCCTAATGTATTACATTCACTTTACACGGTAACGTATTAATTTGTATCTTTTTATTTTATGTCACACAGTTTCTAGAAAAGCCATCTTAAGTCCCTGTTGTAGCTAAAAATTTCATCAATTTCAGGCTTGACCGCCTCCCCTGTTTCCTCTAGAGTGGTAGGAAGTAGATTTTAGTGGGGAACTGTGGCGCTCCATTTCGCCACTCGAAGGGGGACCGTTGCTTCAAGGGGCGACAGAGCTGAGTCTCGACGCCAAGGGAAGGCTTGCTGTGCCTACCCGGTACCGGGACGCCTTGCTATCGGGAGAGCGCGCGGTGGTTCTCACCGCTCACCCCGATAGCTGTCTTCTTCTTTATCCACGCGTCGCCTGGGAACCGATCGGCGCCAAAGTCCAGGCGCTCTCCAGCTTCAACGAGCAAGCGCGCTGGTGGCAGCGGCTGCTGGTGGGCTTCGCCGAAGAGCTGGAGCTCGACGCCCAAGGGCGCATCCTCGTGTCGCCCGCGTTACGCAAGTTTGCTGGATTGAAAAAAGACGTGATGCTGGTGGGGCAGGGGAGCCATTTCGAGATCTGGGACATTGCAGCTTGGGACGAGCGTCTTGCGCGGGGTCTCGCGCAAGTGGGCACTGACCCGCCACCGGGCACAGAAAACTTCTCATTGTGAGCGCCGATGCGCACCTTCCCGTGCTCCTCCGCCCGGCAGTCGATGCCCTCGCGATCGAATCACGGAACGACGGCACTTTCGTGGACGCGACATTCGGCAGAGGCGGTCACAGCCGGTTGATTCTGGAGCGGCTGGGACCCCGAGGCCGGTTGATCGGCATGGACCGGGATCCGGAGGCGATCGCATCTGCGCGCAGGATACGCGACCCGCGTTTTACGCCGGTGCATGCGCGTTTCAGCGAATTGCAGGCGAGGCTAGCCGCGCTGCGCGCGGGCGGCGTCGATGGGGTGCTGTTCGATCTGGGCGTGTCCTCGCCTCAGCTCGACGACCCGCAGCGCGGCTTCAGCTTCCGGTCTGACGGGCCGCTCGATATGCGCATGGACCCGACGCGGGGTCAAAGTGCGTTCGAGTGGCTCGAACGGGCGGACGAGTCCGAGATCAGGGAGGTCCTCAGCGGCTATGGCGAAGAACGGTTTGCTAAACAGATTGCAAAGGCGATTGTTGCTACTCGGCGAAGAGGGCCTGTCCGGCGGACCGGGGAACTTGCCGCTCTCGTGGCTGCGTCCGCCCGGACGCGTGAACCGGGGCAGGATCCGGCGACGCGGACGTTTCAGGCTCTACGGATTCACGTCAATCAGGAGCTTGAGGAATTGTCGCTAGCGCTGCCGCAAGCGCTCGCCGTCCTCGATTCCCGTGGTCGCCTCGCCGTGATCAGCTTCCATTCACTCGAGGACCGCATCGTAAAGAACTTCATGCGCGGCGCCGCGCGGCCCACCTTGCCCGAGCGTCTGCCCGTGAGGGCTCGGGAGCTGCCGCCTCCGAAGCTGCGCATCGTCGGCCGGCCGGCAAAGCCCAGCGCCGAGGAAATCAGGGCAAATCCCCGCTCGAGGAGCGCCGTGCTGCGCGTCGCCGAGAAACTTCCATGAGCCCACGATGACCCGCTTGAACTTACTCCTGATGGTTGTGCTGACCGCATGTGCTCTGGGCTTGGTGACCTCACAGCACCGGGCGCGCACGCTCTTTAGCGAGCTCGAGCAGGAGCAGGAACGTTCGCAGCAGCTCGGGGTCGAATACGGTCAGCTGCAGCTCGAAGCCAGCACGTGGGCAGTGCACGCACGCGTCGAACGCATCGCCAGCCGCCAGCTGCACATGCGTGTCCCCGACGCGAAACGCCTCCACATCATAGTACGGCCGCCGGAGATGGCGAAATGAATTTCGCTGCCAGTCCGGTTCTCGCGCTCACCCTGCCTACGTGGCGTTCGAGACTCCTGCTCTACGTCTTCATCGCGTGCTTTGCCGTGCTCCTCGGCCGCGCCGTCTACCTGCAGGGCCTGAACAACGATTTTCTGCAGGCAAAAGGCGAGTCCCGCTACAGCCGGGTTATCGAAATTCCGGCAAACCGCGGCCGCATCCTTGACCGCAACGGTGAAGCGCTCGCCATCAGCACCCCGGTGAAGTCGATCTGGGCGATCCCGGGCGAAGTGCGTCCAAGCGAACGGCAGCTCGCGCGTTTGGGGGCATTGCTCGAGATGTCACCGAGGGAAATCGAAAATCGCCTCGCCGAAACGGGTCGGGACTTTGTTTTCCTCAAACGGCAGATCCCCCCGGAAGTGGCCGAACGCGTTGCGGCTCTGCACATCCCCGGGCTGTTCCAGAACCGCGAGTACCGGCGCTACTACCCAAGTGGCGAAGTCGCTGCGCACGTACTCGGCTTCACGGGCGTTGACGACATAGGCCAGGAGGGTGTCGAGCTCGCGTTTCAGGACGGGCTCGCGGGCAAGCCCGGCAGCCGCCGGGTGATCAAGGACCGACTCGGCCAGACGGTCGAGGATGTCGAGTCGATCAAAGCTGCGCAGGACGGGCACGACCTCGCTCTTGCTTTGGATGCTCGCATCCAGAACCTCGCTTTCAGCCAGCTGAAAGCCGCGGTCGCCCAGCACCGAGCGAAGGCGGGCGGCGTCGTCGTGGTCGACGTCGACACGGGCGAGCTGCTCGCGCTCGCGAATTTCCCGACGTACAACCCCAACAATCGCCACAAGCTTGCCGGGGCGCAGCTTCGGAACCGGGCGCTGACCGATACGTTCGAACCCGGTTCGACGCTCAAGCCCTTTACCGTGGCTCTCGCTCTGGAAGGGGGGCGGGTCAGGCCGGATTCCGTCATCCAGATTGCGCCCGGAAGCTTGAGCATAGGGGCATCCACCATCCACGATGCCCATTTCGAGCGCTCGCTCACGGTGGCGCAGATCATCCAGAAATCCTCCAACGTCGGCGCGGCGAAGATCGCGCTCGCACTCTCTGCCGAGTCGATGTGGGAAATGTTCCGGGACGTGGGCTTCGGCGCCGCGCCCGGCCTCGGTTTTCCCGGAGAGGCTGCCGGAAAGCTCCGGCCGTACCGGAACTGGCGACCGATCGAGCAGGCGACGATGTCCTACGGACACGGCATATCGGTCTCGCTCGTGCAGCTCGCGCGCGCCTACAGCGTCTTCGCGCGCGACGGAGAGCTGATTCCGCTTTCCATGCTTCGTGTGGACATGCCTCCCCCTGCGCGGCGCGTGATGGCCCGGAGAACTGCCGGCGCGGTTCGCGCGATGCTCGAGATGGCGGTAAACCGGGGTGGCACTGCGCCGCGCGCGCAGATCATGGGCTATCGCGTCGCCGGAAAGACGGGCACCGCGCACAAGCAGGAAAACGGCGTCTATGCGGCCGACAAGTACGTCTCCTCGTTCGTCGGCTTCGCGCCCGCCTCGCACCCGCGCCTCGTGATCGCCGTGATGATCGACGAGCCCTCGGCCGGTCGGTACTACGGCGGGACCGTGGCGGCGCCGGTATTTGCGCAGGTGATGGCGGGGGCGCTGCGGGTGCTCGACGTGCCGCCCGACGGGCCGATGCAGCCGATCGAGCTGCCTCCCGAAGGAGAGGAAGTGAAGGAAAGCGTTTAAGTGTGCGGGATCAAGTCGAGCACATCCAGCAGCGACTCGCTGCGCAAGGAACGCGCATGACGGGTCTTGCCGTGGACAGCCGCACACTGGCCGCAGGGGAAGTGTTTCTTGCCTACCCGGGTGCGCGCCACGACGGGCGCGACTTCATTCCGAGCGCGCTCGAGCGCGGCGCCACCGCCGTTCTGTGGGAAAGCGAAGGCTTCGAATGGAACAGCGCCTGGCGCGTGCCCAACATCGGGGTCCAGAATCTGCGCAATTTCGCCGGGCCTCTTGCGCACGAAGTCTACGGACGTCCCTCAGCGAAACTGTGGACGATGGGCGTGACGGGGACCAACGGCAAGACCTCGTGCAGCCACTGGATCGCCCAGGCGTGTGGCGTGTGCGGCGCTCGAACCGCAGTGATCGGCACTCTGGGCACGGGCTTCCCGGCCCTGCCGGGAAGTAAGGAACCTGGAAAATTGGACGCCGGACTCAACACCACGCCGGATGCTGTCGCGCTGCACCGTTCGCTCGCCCGACTGCTTGCCGCAGGGGCGCAGGGTGTGGCGATCGAAGTCACTTCGATCGGCTTGGAGCAGGGGCGCGTTAACGGCGTCGCTTTCGGGGCCGCTCTGTTCACCAATCTCTCGCGCGATCACCTCGACTATCACGGCGACATGGAGAACTATGCGCGCGCGAAGCAGCGCCTGTTCGAAGTGCCCGATCTCAAGCACGCCGTGCTCAATCTGGACGACGTGCAGGGAGTGCGGCTTGCCCGAGCGCTCGCCGGACGCGGCCCGAACCGCGCGGGCTACAGTTGTTTCGCGGGAGTCGCCGCCGGGGCAGGACTCGAGAGCCATGCCGAGGCGCACGCGATCGAAGTATCGCCGAAGGGGATCGCATTCGACGTCAAGAGTTCCTGGGGTGAGGCGCGCGTCGAAAGCACCCTGCTTGGGCGCTTCAACGTGTCCAACCTGCTGGGAGTCCTCACGACGATGCTCGTTTCCGGAGTGGCCATCGAGCGCGCCACAGCGGCGCTCGCAGACCTGCAACCGGTCGCAGGACGCATGCAGCGCCTGGGCGGAGGGGGCAAGCCTCTCGTGGTGGTGGACTACGCCCACACACCCGACGCGCTCGAAAAAACCCTGGTTGCGCTGAAGGACGTTGCCCGGGCGGGCGGCGGACGCCTGGTGGCCGTATTCGGCGCCGGAGGCGAGCGCGACCGTGGCAAGCGGCCGTTGATGGGGGCGGTCGCATCGCGGCACGCCGATGCGATCATGGTGACGAGCGACAATCCGCGCGGCGAGGATCCCGGTGCCATCATCGCCGAAATCACCGCGGCCATCCCCGTCGCGCACGAAGCCATCGAAGATCGACGGACGGCGATCGCCGGCGCCATCGCTTCAGCGAGCCGCGGTGACGTAGTGCTCATCGCCGGAAAAGGTCACGAGTCCTACCAAGAAATCGCCGGCCGCCGACTGCCTTTTTCCGATGCGCTCGAAGCCGAAGAAGCGCTCGCGCGATGGGGCCGATGATGAGCCTGCGCGAGGCGGCGACCGCAATCGGGGCGCGCCTCATCGGTGAGGATGTCCGCTTCGACTCCGTCTCGACCGACAGCCGTACGCTCGAGCTGGGCGCGCTGTTCATCGCTCTGAGCGGCCAGAGATTCGACGGGCTCCGGTTCATCGGGGCGGCAAAGGAACGCGGAGCCGTCGCGGCAATCGTCGAAGAACCCGATTCTTCTCAGGGGGACCTTCCGTTTCTCGTAGTCGAAAACTCGCGTCTCGCGCTCGGACGGCTCGCCGCGCATTGGCGCGGGCGCTTCGACATTCCGCTGGTGGCGGTCAGCGGCTCCAATGGTAAAACCACGGTCAAGGAGATGATCGCGGCGATCCTGCGCGAGCATTTCGGCGAGACGCACGCGCTCGCGACCGAGGGCAACCTCAACAACGACATCGGCCTGCCGCTGACGTTGCTGAAACTGCGCCCGAACCACCGCGCAGCGGTGGTCGAGCTGGGGGTCAATCACCCGGGCGAAACCGCCACCCTCGCCGCCATCGCCTCTCCGACGGTCGCGCTCATCAACAACGCGCAGCGTGAACACCAGGAATTCATGAAGGGTGTCGCCGAGGTCGCGCGCGAGCACGGCGCAGTGTTCGCAGCGATGCGGCCGGAGGGCACGGGTGTGATCAATGCGGACGATGAATTCTCTGGCTACTGGCGCGGGCTTCTCGCGGGCAGGCGCGTTCGGGACTTCGGACTCGAGAAACCCGCACAGGTGGGCGGTCGCCACCGCTTCACGCATTTCGGAAGCGAGATAGATCTGCACACCCCGCGAGGTGCGGCCCGGGTCGAGCTCCATGTCGATGGGCGACACAACGTCCTGAACGCTTTCGCCGCTGCCGCATGCGGCCTCGCCGCGGGCGCAAGCCTCGAAGCGGTGGCGCGGGGCCTTGCGGCGTTCCGTCCGATCGGCGGACGCATGCAGCGGCGGACCGCTTCCTCGGGTACGAAGCTCATCGACGACAGTTACAACGCCAATCCGGATTCGGTGCGCGCCGCGATCGACGTGCTTGCCGCGGAAGGCGGCGCGAAGGTCCTCCTGCTCGGCGACATGGGGGAGGTGGGCGATCGCGGGGTGGAATTCCATCAGGAGATCGGTCGTTATGCGCGCGAGCGCGGCATAGACCGTCTGCTTGGCGTCGGAGAGTTGTCTTCCGCCTGCGTCGCCGCCTTCGGAGAAGGGGCCCGACACTTCGCCACCGTGGAAGCCTTGATCTCCGCGGCTCGCGCGGAGCTGCGGCCGCGAACCACGATGCTTGTAAAAGGCTCGCGCTTCATGCGCATGGAGCGGGTCGTCCAGGCTCTGGCCGGCGAATCCTCTTCGGCAGGAGGGCACTAGATGCTCCTCGCTCTTACGCAATGGCTCGCCCAGGACGTGCGCGCGTTCAATGTGTTCCAGTACATCACGCTGCGCGCAGTGCTCGCGACGCTCACCGCCCTCGCGATCTCGCTGCTCGCCGGTCCGCTGGTGATTCGCAAGCTCACCGCCTATAAGATCGGCCAAGCGGTGCGCGACGACGGTCCCCAGTCCCATCTCACCAAGGCGGGCACGCCCACCATGGGCGGGGCGCTCGTGTTGCTCTCCATTCTGATCACTACGCTCTTGTGGGGAGACCTCAGCAACCGGTTCGTCTGGGTCGTACTCGTGGTCACCTTCGGTTTTGGTGCGATCGGCTGGATCGACGATTACCGCAAGGTCGTGAAGAACAATCCGAAGGGTCTTTCGCCGAGGGCGAAATTCTTCTGGCAATCTCTGATCGGCCTCGTCGCGGCAACCTATCTCGCCTTCGCCGTGTCGGCTCCGAGTACCGCGAAGGTCCTCGATTTCTTCATGGCCTGGGTGGGGAGCGGATTTTCCATGGACCTGCCGCCCAATGCCGACTTGATCGTGCCGTTCTTTAAGAACATCGCCTACCCGCTCGGTGCTTTCGGCTTCATCACGCTCAGCTACTTCGTCATCGTCGGGACCTCGAACGCGGTCAACTTGACCGACGGACTGGATGGGCTCGCGATCATGCCGGCCGTGATGGTCGCGGGCGGCCTTGGGGTATTTGCGATGGTCACGGGGCGGGTCGACTACTCCCGCTATCTGCTCTTTCCCTACATTCCTGGAGCGGCCGAGCTGACGGTTTTTTGCGGCGCGCTCGTCGGGGCGGGGCTCGGCTTTCTCTGGTTCAACGCGTACCCGGCCGACGTCTTCATGGGCGACGTGGGTGCGCTTTCCCTAGGCGCTGCGCTCGGGACGGTCGCAGTGATCGTCCGGCAGGAGATCGTGCTTCTCATCATGGGCGGCGTGTTCGTCGCGGAAACGCTCTCGGTGATGCTCCAGGTGCTCTATTACAAGTGGAGCGGGGGCAAACGCATTTTCCGAATGGCCCCGCTCCATCACCACTACGAGCTCTCGGGGTGGAAGGAATCGCAGGTCGTCGTGCGCTTCTGGATCATCACCATGATGCTGGTCCTGTTCGGTCTGTCCACTTTGAAGCTGCGGTGAATCTCGCAGGCAGAAAGGTGCTGGTGCTCGGTTTGGGTGACACGGGTTTGTCGATGGCGAAGTGGCTCTCTCGCCGAGGCGCGTCGGTGCGAGTCGCCGATACGCGCGCGTCCCCGCCGCGACTCGCGGAGCTCAATCGTTCGCTGCCGTCCGTTCCAGCCCTTTGCGGTCCGTTCCGCGACGAAATATTCGCGGACGTCGAACTCATCGCCGTGAGCCCAGGCGTGCCGCTCGCGGATCCCGCCGTGCGGCGCTCGCTCGATGCCGGCGCAAAGGTCGTGGGCGACGTCGAGCTGTTCGCGCAGGCGCTCCCGGAGCGCCGTCCGCGGATCATCGCCGTGACGGGCACCAACGGCAAGAGCACCGTGACCTCGCTCGCCGGATCCATGGCGAGAGCTGCGGGCGCCGACTGCGAGGTCGCCGGAAACATCGGGCCGGCGGTGCTGGACGCTCTGATGCGCCGCGAGGACAAGGGACAAGCTGCCGGTCTCTGGGTGCTGGAGCTCTCCAGCTTCCAGCTCGAGACGACGACGTCGCTTGCCGCGGACGCGGCTACGGTCCTCAACGTCACCGAAGACCATCTGGACCGTTACCGCGGCATCGACGACTACGTTCGTGCCAAAGCGCGGATCTTTTCCGGCGACGGCATCCAAGTGCTCAATCGCGATGACCCGCGCAGCCTCGCATTGGCGCAGCCCGGGCGAAAAACGATCACTTTCGGCCTCGATGCCGCACGGCAATCACGGGACTGGGGTCTGGTCTCGCTCGGCGGCGAGCCCTGGCTCGCGCAGGGCGCAGACGCGCTCCTCGCTGTACGAGAAATGAAGCTCGCGGGATTGCACAACGCCGCCAACGCACTCGCCGCGCTCGCGCTTTGCCGCGCGCTCGCACTGCCGCTTCAGCCCCTGCTCGCGGCGCTGCGCCAGTTCAAAGGGCTCCCGCATCGCGTCGAGCTGGTCGGTGAAGCGCACCGGGTGCGCTGGTTCGACGACTCCAAGGGAACTAATGTCGGCGCGACGGTTGCCGCGCTCGCTGGGCTCGCGCAGGGTGATTCGAAGGTGATTCTCATCGCCGGAGGCGACGGCAAGGGACAGAACTTCTCTCCTCTGAAAGATGCCGTGGCGCGCTCGGCGCGCGCGCTCGTGCTCATCGGCCGCGACGCGCCGCTGATCGAAGCGGCGGTCGCGGGCGCCGGCGTCCCGATCCGACGCGCCCCATCCATGGACGAAGCGGTGGCGCTGGCCGCGCAAGCGGCGCGCCCTGGCGACGCGGTGCTGCTTTCGCCCGCCTGCGCGAGTTTCGACATGTTTCGTGACTATAGGCATCGCGGCGAAGTATTTCGCCTGGCGGTGGAAAGAGTCATCGGTGCTCCGAAGCATTAGCCCGGGTCGAGCGCCGCTTGCCGAGTACGACAGCGGCGTGCTGTGGGCGGCGCTTCTCCTGCTTACATTTGGCATGGTGATGGTGTATTCCTCTTCGATCGCGATGGCCGAGGCGAGCAAGTTCACGAGAGGAAGCCCTGCGTACTTCCTCCAGCGGCACGCGCTGTTTCTCGCCGCGAGCCTGTTCGCCGGGATGCTCGCTTTTCAGGTGCCTGTGCGTCTCTGGCAGCAGGCAGCGCCGTGGCTTTTCGTGCTCGGCGTCGCGCTGCTCGCCCTGTTGCTCGCTCCTGGACTGGGCCGGGAAGTCAACGGCGCGCGTCGCTGGCTCTCGCTCGGGCTCGTAAACCTGCAACCCTCCGAGTTCATGAAGCTATTCGTCGTTCTTTACGCGGCCGACTACACGGTGCGCAAGCTCGCCCTGATGCACAGCTTCAAGCGGGGCCTTCTCCCGATGTTTGCCGTGATGCTGGTGGTCGGCTGGCTCTTGCTGCGAGAGCCCGACTTCGGCGCTTTCGTGGTGATCACGGCGATCACCACGGGGATCCTGTTCCTCGGCGGCATGAACGGCAAGTGGTTCGGGGGTTTACTCGTGATGATGGCAGCGGGCTTCGTCGGGCTGGTCCTGTCTTCTCCGTACCGCATGCAGCGGATTTTTGGCTTCATGGATCCCTGGTCGGATCCGTTCGGCCGCGGATACCAGCTTTCGCATGCGCTGATCGCATTCGGCCGCGGCGAATGGTTCGGCGTCGGATTGGGGGCAAGCGTCGAAAAGCTCCTCTATCTCCCGGAAGCGCATACCGACTTCCTGCTCGCGGTGATCGGGGAAGAGCTGGGATTCGTGGGGGTGATCGCGGTGATCGCGCTCTTTTCCTGGCTGGTGCTGCGAGCATTCGCCATCGGCCGCCAGGCGGTCGCACTCGAGCGCCCGTACCCGGCGCTGGTCGCTCAGGGGATCGGGGTGTGGTTCGGGGTGCAGTCGTTCATCAACATGGGCGTGAACATGGGCGTGCTGCCCACTAAGGGCCTCACGCTTCCGTTTATGAGCTTCGGCGGGAGCGGGCTGCTGGCGAATTGCCTGGCGCTCGCGGTGCTGATGCGGATCGATTGGGAGAATCGCCAGCTCATGCGCGGAGTCCGCGCATGAGCTGGGCGACGCCATCGTGGCGCGAACCATCATGATCATGGCAGGCGGCACAGGAGGCCATGTTTTTCCCGGTCTCGCGGTGGCCGAACTCCTTCGCCGGTCCGGCTGGCGCGTGGTCTGGCTCGGCGCGAAGACCGGGATGGAAGCGGCCCTGGTGCCCAAGCGCGGATACGACATGGCTTGGGTAAGTTTTTCGGGCGTGCGCGGCAGGGGGCTGCTGGCGTTGATGCTCCTTCCGCTCAGGCTGCTCGTCGCTTTCTGGCAAAGCGCGCGCGCGATCTTCGCGTACCGCCCGGACGTGGTCCTCGGCATGGGCGGCTATATCTCGTTTCCCGGCGGCATGATGGCGGCGCTCCTCGGAAAGCCGCTCGTTGTCCACGAACAGAACGCGATCGCGGGCCTCGCTAACAAGGTGCTCGCCGGAGTCGCCGACCGCGTTCTGTGCGCATTCCCTGGCGCGCTCAAAGGCGCAAGCTTGACCGGCAATCCGGTGCGGCCGGAGATCGCAGCGATCGCGACCCCGGAGAGCCGCTACGCCGAGCGCTCGGGCCCGATTCGCGTCCTTGTCGTCGGCGGCAGTCTCGGCGCACAGGCGCTCAACGATGTCGTTCCCCGGGCGGTGGCGCTTCTGACCGGCGAAAGGCCGGTCCTGACCCATCAGTCGGGTGCGCAGCACGTCGACTCGCTGCGGCGCGCCTACTCCGCAGCCGGTGTACCCGCGAAGACGTCCGCCTTCATCGAGGACATGGCCGCGGCCTATGCCGAGGCGGACGTCGTCGTGTGCCGCGCTGGCGCGACCACGGTCGCGGAGATCGCGGCCGCAGGCGTAGCGAGCGTCCTGATTCCCTATCCGCACGCCGTGGACGACCACCAGACTGCCAATGCGCGCTTTCTCGCCGACGCGGGCGCCGCGGTACTCGTGGCACAAAGCGAGCTCAGCGCCGAGTGGCTCGCGGACGTGCTCGCCGGGTTCGATCGCGTGCGCTTGCGTGACATGGCCAGACGCGCCCGGTCGCTCGCCAGGCCCGGGGCTGCGTCGGCGGTCGCCATGGCTTGCGCGGAGCTTGCCCCATGAAGCACAAGGTCAAGCGAATTCATTTTGTCGGCATCGGCGGTAGCGGAATGAGCGGCATCGCGGAGGTGCTGCTCAATCTAGGCTACAAAGTGAGCGGGTCAGACCTCGCCGCCAACGCGGCCACCGAGCGGCTTGCCGGTCTCGGGGCGAAAGTCGTGTTGGGCCACGATGCCGGCAACATCGCGTCGGTCGACGCCGTGGTCGTGTCCTCGGCGGTGACCCCGGGCAACGTCGAGATCCTCGCCGCGAAGGCGAAGCGTATTCCGGTCGTGCCGCGCGCGCTGATGCTCGCCGAGCTCATGCGCCTGAAGCAGGGGATCGCGATCGCCGGAACCCACGGCAAGACGACCACTACGAGCCTCGTTGCGAGCGTGCTCGCCGAAGGCGGGCTGGACCCCACCTTCGTGATCGGCGGAAGGCTGGTGAGCGCGGCCTCCAATGCGCGGCTTGGGACCGGAGAATTTATCGTCGTCGAGGCCGACGAGTCCGACGCCTCTTTTCTGAATCTGCAGCCGGTGGTCGCGGTGGTGACCAACATCGACGCCGACCACATGGAGACCTATCAGTACGATTTTTCGCGGCTGAAACAGGCGTTCGTCGATTTTCTGCAGAACCTCCCTTTCTACGGCAGCGCCATCGTCTGTACCGACGACGCCAACGTGCGCGAAATCCTGCCCTCCGTCTCGAAGCCGATCGTGACCTACGGAATGCGCGAGGACACGATGGTTCGGGGGACCGAGATCGTTCCCGGAGACCGCATGCGCTTCAGGGCATTGCGGGAAGGCGCCGGGACCCTGGAAATCACGCTCAATCTACCGGGACGGCACAACGTACAGAACGCACTCGCCGCGATCGCCGTGGCTACCGAGCTTGGCGTCCCCGATGCGGCGATCCGAAAGGCGCTCGCAGAGTTCCGCGGCGTCGGCAGGCGCTTCCAGCGCTACGGCGAGATCCCCGTCTCGCTGAACGGCAAGGCGTCGGGAAGTTTCACCCTGGTGGACGACTACGGGCATCACCCGGTCGAGATGCGCGCGACGCTCGACGCCGCGCGCAGCGCTTTTCCAGGTCGACGCATCGTGCTCGCCTTTCAGCCCCACCGTTATACGCGCACGCGCGATCTGTTCGAGGACTTCGTGAAGGCTCTTTCTGGCGCGGACGCGCTGCTGCTCGCGGAGGTCTATCCGGCGGGCGAGTCACCGATCGTTGCAGCCGACGGGCGCTCGCTCGCCCGCGCGATCCGCGTTGCGGGCAAGACCGAGCCCGTATTCGTCGAGAGAATCGCCGACATGGCCGATGCCATCCGCAAGATCGTGCGCCCGGGTGACGTCGTGCTGACCATGGGTGCGGGTTCGATCGGCGGCGTGCCTGCTGCGCTCGCCAGGACCGGAAGATGAAGATGACTGAGCCGGTCGACCGATCCGGCGTCGCGTTGCGCGGTTCCTTGCGACTGAACGAGCCGATGGCGAAGCACCTGAGCTGGCGCGCCGGCGGTGTCGCCGCGCGGGCCTACGTTCCGGTCGACCGTGCCGATCTCGCCGCATTCCTTACGACCCTTCCCAGGGGCGAGCCGGTCTGCTTTGTGGGACTCGGAAGCAATCTGCTCGTGCGTGACGGCGGATTTCACGGGACGGTCGTCTTGATGCACAGCCCGCACGGCGCGATGCGCATCGAGGGCGACTTGATTTACGCCGAAGCGAGCGTCGCCTGTCCCAAGGTGGCGCGCCTCGCGGCGACACGCGGCTTCGAGGGCGCGGAATTTCTCGCCGGAGTGCCCGGAACGGTGGGCGGAGCGCTCGCGATGAACGCCGGCTGCTACGGGTCGGAAATCTGGGACGCCGTCGCGAAGGCGCTGACGATATCGCGCGCCGGGAGATTGAACGAGCGCAAGCCCGCTGATTTCGAAGTCGGCTATCGGCGCGTTGCGCTGCTCGGATCGAAACTGGGCGAGGAGGAATGGTTTCTCGCAGCTTGGCTCCGTTTTCGCGCGGGTGACCAGAAGCGCGCCCGAGCCCGCATCAAGGAGCTGCTCGCGAAGCGCATCGCGGAGCAGCCGCTCGATCTTCCGAATGCCGGCTCGGTATTCCGCAACCCTCCCGGCAAATACGCCGCGCGCCTGATCGAGGCCAGCGGGCTCAGGGGGTATGAGATCGGCGGTGCTCGAATCTCGGAGAAGCACGCGAATTTCATCGTCAACCCGAAGGGAAGGGCGCGTGCTTCGGACATCGAGGCGCTGATCGAGCACGCTCGCGATACCGTGAAGCGGCGCTTCGGCGTCGATCTCGTTCCCGAGGTGCGTATCGTGGGGGACGCATGAACGCCCGCGACTTCGGCAGGGTCGCCGTAATGATGGGCGGGCGCTCTGCCGAGCGCGCCGTGTCGCTCAAGAGCGGCTCGATGGTGCTGGGCGCCTTGAAGAAGAAGGGGGTGGACGCCCACGCCTTCGACACGAAAGAGTGGGGGCTCGACGCGATCGTCAAAGAACGGTTCGACCGAGTCTTCATCGCGCTGCACGGTCGCTACGGCGAGGACGGCACGGTCCAGGGCGCGCTCGAGCTCCTCGGGATCCCCTACACCGGCTCGGGCGTTCTGGGGAGCGCGCTCGCGATGGACAAGTGGCGCACCAAGCTCGTCTGGCAGGCGAGCGGGATTCCGACGCCGCACTACGAGCTTCTCACTCGCGAAACGGATCTTCATGGCGTCGCGACGCGGCTGGAGCTCCCCCTGATGATCAAGCCCGCCAACGAAGGCTCCTCGATCGGTATGACCAAGGTGAAGAGCGCCCGCGATCTCCAGGAAGCCTACGCGCTTGCCGCCAACTACGACCGCGTCGTGATCGCCGAAACATTCGTGGACGGCGTCGAGCTGACCGTCGGAGTGCTGGGAGATACGGCCCTTCCTGTGATCAAGCTCGAAACGCCGCGCGAGTTCTACGACTACGCGGCGAAGTACAGCGCCGAGGACACTCGCTACATCATTCCCAGCGGATTGCCCCCCGATGCCGAGCGCATCATCCAGGACGAGGCGCTGCGGGCTTTCCGAATCTTGGGCTGCAGCGGGTGGGGCCGCGTGGACCTCATGCTAGACCGCACTGGAAAGCCCTATTTCCTCGAGGTCAACACCTCTCCAGGGATGACCGACCACTCGCTCGTGCCGATGGCGGCGCGCCACGCGGGATTGTCCTTCGAAGATCTGTGCCTGCGAATTCTCGAGCTGGCACAGTTCGCGGAGGCGGGAGACGATAGTGTGGGATAACCCGCGCCTCGCCAACGTCGCCGCAAACGCGCTCTACGCGATTGCGCTCGCGCTCATCGTCTATGCAGGCGCGCGTGTCCTGTTCGAGTCCTCCGTGTTTTCGCTCAAGACCATCGTCGTGGGGGGCGAGCTTCAGCACGTCGCGCGCGACGAAATCGTCGGCGCGCTCCAGGGGCGCGTCAAGGGCACTTTTTTCACCGTGGACCTGGAGACGGTGCGGGCGCTGTTCGAGGGGATTCCCTGGGTGCGCCGAGCGGAACTGCGGCGCGACTGGCCCGATCGCCTGGAAGTGCGCATCGAAGAGCACGTAGCGCTCGCGCGCTGGCGCCAAAGAATAGGGCCTCAGCTCGTGAATACTCATGGAGAGCTTTTCCGGGGGCAGAGTGACCCTAACCTGCCGGTCTTCTCCGGGCCCGCCGGCAGCGAAGGCGAAGTCACGCAACGCTACCTTGCCTTTCGGGGTTTGCTGGTTCCGCTCGCCCTCGAACCTCGGCAGGTGCTGCTGAGTTCCAGGCTGTCATGGCAGATCACGCTCTCCAACGGACTCACCGTGCAACTCGGGCACGACTCGGACAAGGACCGCGTCGAGGGCCGTCTTGCAAGGCTCGTCTCCGTATACCCGCAGACCCTAGGGGAGTCCCGGCAGCATCTCGACTACGTCGACCTGCGCTATCCCAACGGCTTTGCCCTCCGCGTTCCCGATATCGCCGGGCCCGAGCCCCGCGCTCGCAAGCGAGTCTGACATGGCGAGGGAAAACAAGAACCTCATCGTTGCTCTGGACATCGGCACCTCCAAGGTGGCGGCAATGGTCGCGGAACTTTTCCCTGACGGGCGCATGGACATCATCGGGACTGGCGGTCACGAATCCAAGGGCCTGAAAAAGGGCGTGGTCGTAAACATCGAGGCGACCGTGAACGCCATCCAGCGCACGCTCGAAGAAGCGGAACTGATGGCCGACTGCAAGATCGAGCGCGTTTTCACGGGCATCGCCGGGAGCCACATCAAGAGCTTCAACTCCACCGGGATGGTAGCGATCAAGGACAAGGAGGTGACGCCGATCGACGTGGAGCGCGCGATCGAGACCGCGCGCGCCATGCCCATTCCGACCGACCAGCAGGTCCTGCACATCCTCACCCAGGAATTCATCATCGACGGGCAGGACGGAGTGCGCGAGCCGCTCGGCATGAGCGGCGTGCGGCTCGAAGTCAAGGTGCACATCGTCACCGGAGCGGTCTCGGCGGCGCAGAACATCGTTAAGTGCGTGCGTCGCTGTGGACTGGAAGTGAACGATCTGATCTTGCAGCCGCTGGCGTCTTCGCTTGCCGTGCTGACCGAGGACGAAAAGGAGCTCGGCGTGTGCCTCGTCGACATCGGCGGTGGCACGAGCGATATCGCCGTATTCCGCGAAGGCGCGATCCGCCACACGGCCGTGGTCCCAATCGCCGGAGACCAGATCACCAACGACATCGCGATGGCCTTGCGCACGCCCACCGCGGAGGCCGAAGAACTCAAGGTCCGCCACGGCTGCGCGCTCAGGCAGCTTGCGGAGGCCGGCCAGATGATCGAGGTCGCGGGCGTGGGCGACCGCCCGCCGCGAATGCTTTCGCGTCAGACGCTCGCAGAAGTCGTCGAGCCCCGCGTCGAAGAACTCTACTCGCTCATTCAACAGGTGCTACGCGATTCCGGTTACGAGGAACTGCTTTCCTCCGGGGTCGTTCTGACGGGAGGCTCCGCCGTGATGCAGGGCATGGTGGAGCTGGGAGAGGAGATTTTTCACATGCCGGTGCGGCTGGGCATTCCCCGCTACACGGGCTCCCTGTCGGATGTGGTCCGCAGCCCGCGCTACGCCACCGGCGTCGGCTTGTTGCTCGAGGGCGTGGTGCAGACGCAGCGTGGGCTCATCGCCCGGCAGGGTGGATCTGTGAAGCACGTCGCAAAGAGGATGCGCCAATGGTTTCAACGGAATTTTTAGCCTGGCAAGCGTTTTTTTTCTTCACCCCGGAAGGAGGTCAGCATGTTTGAAGTCGTCGAAAACACAGCGAGCGGCACCGTGATCAAGGTGATCGGTGTCGGTGGCGCGGGCGGCAATGCCGTCGATCACATGATCCGAAACGGCGTGGCCGGCGTCGAATTCATCACCGCCAATACTGACGGACAGGCGCTGTCGCGCACCCAGGCAAAGAGCCAGATCCAACTCGGGTCGACAGGACTCGGCGCGGGCGCCAAGCCGGAAGCCGGGCGCGCCGCGGCGCTCGAGGCTCGCGACCAAATAGCCGATGCCCTGCGCGGCTCGCACATGGCCTTCATCACCGCTGGAATGGGCGGCGGCACCGGCACCGGCGCGGCACCCGTGGTTGCGGAGGTTGCCAAGGAAATGGGAATCCTCACTGTCGCGGTCGTGACCAAACCCTTCTCGTTCGAAGGCGTGCGCCGGATGCAGGCCGCAGAGACAGGCATCGACGAGCTGTCCCAGCATGTCGACTCCGTCATCGTGATCCTCAACGAGAAACTCGAAGAAGTACTCGGCGACGACGTGTCGATGGAGGAGGCGTTTTCGGCAGCTGACAGCGTGCTGAAAAACGCTGTCGCGGGCATTTCCGAAATCATCAACGTTCCCGGCCTGATCAACGTGGACTTCCAGGACGTCCGGACCGTGATGGCCGAGCAGGGGATGGCGATGATGGGTTCGGCGGCTGCCTCCGGCGTCGATCGAGCGCGCATCGCCGCCGAGCAGGCAGTGGCTTGCCCCTTGCTCGAAGGCGTCAATCTGTCGGGCGCGCGCGGTGTGGTGGTGAACATCACGGCCAACAAATCGAGCCTAAAGCTGCGCGAGACCAAGGAGGTGATGAACACCATCCGCGGTTTCGCTGCAGACGACGCGACCATCATCTTCGGCGCTGTCTATGACGATCCCATGGGCGAGGAGCTGCGGGTCACCGTGATTGCGACGGGCCTAGGCCAGCCGCTGGTGGCGCGTCAGTCCAGGCCGAAGCTGGTGCAAAAGACCGGGACCGACAACCGACCTGTTGCAGGTTTGGATTATCGCGTGCTCGACGAGATGCCGGCGGTGATCCGCAAGAACCGCGCCTCCACGATAGAAGCGCTGCAGAACAGCGGAGTCGACAAGTACGACATCCCGGCCTTCCTGCGCAAGCAAGCCGACTAGGAGATATCACATGAGCACAGCCAAGAGACCGGGCATGCCGCGCTATTTGCGCAAGCCCATAATCGTCAGAACGAGCGTGCGATTACCCATTCGAACGGCGCCGGTGCTGATCCGCACCGTCGCTTTCGTCCCTGCGTACCTGCGTAAGCGACCGCATTGAATGCGCAAACGGCGTGGGCCCACCGGAATTCCGGGTCGGTGAGCCCGCGCACTATGCTAAAATCCCGTGCTTTCAAGTGGCTACGGCAATTGCTGCAACGACGCAAATGTTCAAGCAGCGCACTCTCAAATCCGTGATCCGCGCGACCGGCGTCGGTCTGCACACCGGCGAGAAAGTCGCCGTGACGCTGCGACCGGCTTCGCCCGACGTGGGCATCGTGTTCCGGCGCATCGATTTGCCCGTGCCGATCGACATCCCAGCCGATGCCTTCAAGATCACCGACACGCGTCTTTGCAGCGCACTGGAAGCAAACGGGGCAAAAGTGGCGACAGTTGAGCATATCATGTCGGCATTCGCGGGGCTCGGCATCGACAACGCCTACGTCGATCTCACCGGGTCGGAAGTTCCGATCATGGACGGTAGCGCCGCGCCTTTCGTGTTTCTCATCCAGTCTGCGGGCATCGAGCAGCAACCTGCCCCCAAGCGTTTTTTCAGAATCAAGAGCACAGTCGAAGTGACAGACGGCGACAAGTGGGCGCGCTTCGAGCCGTTCGAGGGTTTCAAACTTTCGTTTTCGATCGAGTTCGACCACCCCGCTTTCGAGCGCTCGGCGCAGGCGGCCCACGTCGATTTTGCCGATACGTCCTACGTCAAGGAAGTCGCCCGAGCGCGCACCTTTGGTTTCATACAGGACGTGGAGGCGTTGCGCGATTCCGGTCTCGCTCTGGGCGGGAGCCTCGAAAACGCAGTCGTGGTAGACGAGTACCGCGTGCTGAACGCCGAGGGACTGCGCTACAGCGACGAGTTCGTCAAGCACAAGCTGCTCGACGCAATCGGCGATCTATACCTGATCGGGCACCCGCTGATCGGCTATTTTTCGGCCCATAAATCCGGCCATGCCCTGAACAACCGTTTGCTGCGGGAGACGCTTGCTTCCAACGACGCTGTGGAATGCGTGACTTTCGAGCGCGAAGAGGACGCACCGGCTGCCCTGTCCCGGTTGTTCGCCCTGCCTGCCGGTTGAGCGGAGTGTCGCGGGCCTGATGCTCGCTCTGCGCATTGCTGCAATTCTCGCGGTGCTCGCCACCGCGGCCGGAATAATCCTGTATCTACTAACCCGCGACAGGAAGTATCTGCGCTTCGGGTTTCAGGTATTCAAATACGCGGTCATCTTCGCCCTGCTGGTCTTCGGCCTTCTGATGCTCGAGCGTGCAATTGTGCTCGTCTAGGCAGGTACTTACTTGCGGTGTCGCGCCGCGATATTCGCGAGAGTAATTTTCAATTCTGAATCAGGGAGTTGCTCACAGAGCTGGGCTAAGCCGTCCGCGGCTTCGACACTCATTTTCGCCGACTTTTCAACAACTTGAAGGTCGGAAGCCAGGGGTTGCACGCACACCTCCAATCCGGTAACCTCCATCGCTCGCTTCGAAAGCTGCTCCAATAATGTCGGGAGCATAAGTTTCAGTTTGGCGGCGATCGCGCCGTTGGCAGCAAAAATAACGACTTTTCCCTGCTTGAAGTTTGCGATCGAGCAGCATCGTGCGAGGGATTCCGGCAGCACCGCAGCGAGAATCTCGCGTAACTCGATCAAGCGCCGCGCCTGCGGCATGAGCGGAGCGATGCCGTCGGGCTGGTTCAAGAAGGCGTAGGGGTTCTTCATAGGCGTACGCGTACGACGTTACGTTAGTTATAGAGTGCGGCCCCAGGAGAGGGCAGCATGCATATTATTCTTGTCTCGAGCAAGTTGGCGAAGTCGAGGTCCTGGACCCTGACCAACCGACACCTGATCGCTGGCGCCTTGCTCATGGCGGTCCTCTTATTTAGCCTCACGCTCGCGCTGTTCTGGATCACGGTACGCCACGCCACCGAATTCAAGCTTCCGCTGCTCGATTCGCTGGTCTCGTCGGCGCAGGAAGCCCAGCGGCGCAAGACGGAAGAATTCCTGCGGGAAAACCTGAACGCGATGGCGGTGAAGCTCGGGCAGATGCAGGCCCAGCTCATGCGCCTGGACGCGCTTGGCGAGCGCCTGTCGACCCTTGCCGGGCTCAAGCCCGGGGAATTCCGCTTTAACGAGGCGCCCGGCCGAGGCGGCGCGCTGTCGAGCATTCCTCCCAAGGATCTCTCGATGGCGGAGTTCAACCGGCAGCTCGATCAGCTCTCCAGACAGATGGAAAACCGCAGCGACTCCCTCGGGATCCTCGAGTCGCAGCTGTTCGACGCCAAGGTGAAGAAGAAGCTCATGCCGACCATCCCTCCAGTGGACGCGGCCTATAGCGCGTCCAGCTACGGCTGGCGCATCGATCCGTTCAACGGCATGCTCGCCATGCACGAGGGCGTGGATTTCCCGGTGGATATCGGGACCCCCGTTTTCGCGGCGGCGGGCGGCGTGGTGATCTACTCGGGACCGCATCCACAGTACGGGTTTCTGGTTGAGATCGACCACGGCAACGATTTCACGACCCGCTACGCTCATTGCTCGAGAGTCCTGGTCAGGGAAGGCGAGGTAGTTCAGCGCGGAAGCAAGATCGCCGAATCCGGATCAACTGGCCGCGCCACTGGCCCGCACCTTCACTTTGAAGTCCGCTACCGCAGCGTAGCGCAGAACCCGATCCGATTCCTTCAGGCCACGGCGCGCTAGGCGGCAACTCGGCCGCGCCCAAGCACTGGAAATCCCAATCGCGCGGTTTCCCGCGCGCTCCCGTTACCGTCTAGTCGCGGGGAGCAGCCGCTCCGGCGTGATAAACTTCGAACCTTTGCACTCCACGGCAGTCATTCCTCGATGATTTCCCGCGTACTGAAGGCGGTGTTCGGCAGCCGCAATGATCGGCTGCTCAAGCACTACGGCAGGTCGGTGCGTTCGATCAACGATCTCGAGCCTTCGATGGCGGCCCTCCCGGATCACGGCCTGGGGGCCAAAACGATCGAGCTTAGGGAGCGTTTCGCAAAAAGGGTCCAGGGCGTTCCCGAAGAGGAACGCGACGCGGCGGAAAAAGCGGCGCTCCTCGAACTCCTCCCGGAGTCCTTCGCCGTGGTTCGCGAGGCGGCGAAGCGCGTGCTCAACATGCGCCATTTCGACGTGCAGCTGATCGGTGGCATGGTCCTGCACGACGGGAAGATCTCGGAGATGCGCACCGGCGAAGGCAAGACGCTGGTTGCAACCTTGCCCGCGTACCTCAACGCGCTCTCTAGCCGCGGCGTGCACATCGTCACTGTCAACGACTACCTCGCGAGCCGCGACGCAGAGTGGATGGGGAAAGTCTACAAATTCCTCGGGCTGTCGGTAGGGGTGATTCTGACCCAGATGCCGCACGCCGAAAAGCAATCTGCCTACGCCGCCGACATCACCTACGGCACCAACAACGAATTCGGCTTCGACTACCTGCGCGACAACATGGCGATGCAGATGGGCGACCGCTTCCAGCGCAAGCTGAACTACGCGATCGTCGACGAAGTCGACTCGATCCTGATCGACGAGGCGCGTACGCCGCTCATCATTTCCGGGCGGGCCGAGGACCGCACCGAGATCTACCAGCGCATGGACAAGGTGGCGCCGATGCTCAAGCGCCAGGAGAAGGAAGGCGCGCCAGGCGATTTCCACGTTGACGAGAAAAACCACACGGTACTGCTCTCCGAAGACGGGCACGAGCACGCCGAGGCGCTCCTCGGCCGCGCGGGGCTACTGCCCGAAGGGCGCAGTCTCTACGAACCTGCGTACGTCAACCTCATGCATCACTTGAACGCGGCGCTCAGAGCGCACAACCTTTTCTTTCGCGACCGGCATTACGTAGTCCAGGACGGCGAGGTAATCATCGTCGACGAGTTTACCGGCCGGCTCATGCCGGGGCGGCGGTGGTCCGATGGACTGCACCAGGCGATCGAGGCGAAGGAGAACGTGTCGATCCAGAGCGAGAACCAGACCCTGGCGTCGATCACGTTCCAAAATTACTTCCGCATGTACCGCAAGCTTGCGGGGATGACCGGAACGGCCGATACCGAGGCCTACGAATTCCAGGAGATCTACGGGCTTGAGGTCGTCGTCGTCCCGACGCACATGCCGATGATCCGCGCCGACCGCAACGACCAGGTCTTTCGCACCGTAGCGGAAAAATACAAAGCGATCATCGGCGATATCAAGGACTGCTACGGGCGCGGCCAGCCGGTCCTGGTTGGCACGACCTCGATCGAGAATTCCGAGCTCATCTCGGGAATGCTGGAGAAGGACAAGTTGGCGCACCAGGTCCTGAACGCGAAGCAACACGCACGCGAGGCGGAGATCGTCGCCCAGGCCGGGCGTCCAAAGGTGATCACGATCGCGACCAACATGGCGGGCCGAGGCACGGACATCGTCTTGGGCGGCAACGTCGAGAAGCAGATCGATCTCGTGCGAGAGAAGGACGATCTCGATGCCGCCGAGAAGGAGCGCCGCATCAGCGAGCTGCGTCATGAGTGGCAGGACCTGCACAACCGTGTCATCGCGGCGGGCGGCCTGCACATCATTGGAACCGAGAGGCACGAAGCCCGGCGCATCGACAATCAGCTGCGCGGCCGCTCCGGCCGCCAAGGCGATCCGGGCTCCTCGCGTTTTTTCCTTTCGCTGGAGGACCCACTGCTGCGGATCTTCGCCGGAGAGCGGGTCAACGCCATCATGCAGCGCCTCGGGATGCCCGAGGGCGAGCCGATCGAGCACGGTCTGGTCACACGATCGATCGAGAGCGCGCAGCGCAAGGTCGAGGCGCACAACTTCGACATCCGCAAGCAACTGCTGGAATACGACAATGTCGCGAACGACCAGCGTCGCGAAATCTATCAGTTGAGGAATTCAATCCTCGAATCGCAGGACGTCTCGGACCAGATCGCGGCGCTGCGCGAGGGAGTGGTGACCGATTTCTTGCGCACCCACGTCCCTGAAGAGAGCATGGAAGAGCAGTGGGACATTCCGGGCCTTGAAAAAGTGTACGCCGCCGAGCTCCGGCTCGAGCTGCCTCTGTCGAAGTGGCTCGAGAGCGACCCGGGTATGGACGACGACGCGCTGCTCAAGCGCGCAATCGACGAGGCCCACGCGGCCTATCGCCGCAAGATGGCTGGCAATCCGCCGGAAGCCGTGCATCACGTGGAGCGCCTCATACTGCTCTCGACGCTGGACAACCACTGGCTCGAGCACCTCGCCGCGCTCGACCACCTGCGCCAGGGAATCCATCTGCGCGGTTACGCGCAGAAGAACCCGAAGCAGGAATACAAGCGCGAAGCATTCGAGCTGTTCGGGAACCTCGTGGAATCGGTCAAACTGGAAGTGACGCGCACGCTCATGACGGCCGAACTTCGAAACCCGGAGCAGGTCGAGGAGGTGGAAAAAGTTCAATTGCCCGCGATCGAAAATGTCCAGTACCAGCACGCTGGATATGAAGAGGCCCTCGCCGGAGCGGGGGCGGAAGCGGCCCCGGCGTCGAAGCCGGCGCCTTTCGTCAGGCAGATGGGCAAGATCGGCCGCAACGATCCTTGCCCGTGTGGATCGGGAAAAAAATACAAGCACTGTCACGGCAAACTGGCTTGAGCCGGCGCGGCCCGGCGGGCGGCCCGCTTCGAAGAATGGCCGGAAGAATATGGCTGTCAATTTGAACCCTCCGCGGCCGGAGGACTTGTTGCCCGTGAGGGGCGTCAAGCTCGGCGTCGCCGAGGCCGGAATCCGCAGGGCCGGGCGCAAGGACCTGCTTCTCATGACGCTTGCGGAGGGCGCGTCCGTCTCGGGCGTGTTCACCCAGAATCGGTTCTGCGCGGCGCCGGTCCAGGTGGCAAAGGAGCACTTGGCTTCCGGGTTTCCCCGGGCACTTCTCGTCAACACCGGCAACGCCAACGCCGGTACCGGGGAGGCCGGGATTGCCGGCGCAAGGGCGAGCTGCGCCGCCGCCGCCAAGCTCGTCGGCTGCGAATCCCTCCGGGTTTTGCCGTTTTCGACGGGCGTTATCATGGAACTCCTGCCCGTGGAGCGCATCGTCGCGGGCCTGCCGACATGCGTCGCCGACCTGCGCGAGGACAACTGGGCGAGGGCGGCCGAGGCGATCATGACGACCGATACGGTGCCGAAAGCCCGGTCGCAGCGCGCGCAGCTTGGGGGGGGCGCAGTGACCGTCACCGGGATCGCGAAGGGCTCGGGCATGATCCGCCCCGACATGGCGACGTTGCTCGCGTTCGTCGCGACGGACGCCCCGGTCGCTCTAGGTGCGCTGCGCCAGCTCCTCGCCGACGCCGCGGCGCGCTCGTTCAACCGCATCAGCGTGGACGGCGATACGTCCACCAACGATTCCTTCGTCCTCATTGCAACCGGCGCGAGCGGCGGGACGATGATCGACGACCCGAGCCATCCCGGATTCGCGCCGTTGCGGGAAGCGGTGCTCGAGGTAGCGCAGGGGCTCGCGCAGGCGATCGTGCGCGACGGCGAAGGCGCGACCAAATTCATCACGGTCCGCGTGGAAAAAGGCCGGACCGAAACCGAATGTGCGAACGTCGCCTATTCGATCGCGCACTCGCCGCTCGTGAAGACCGCGTTTTCTGCATCCGATCCGAATCTGGGGCGGCTGCTCGCCGCGATCGGCAACGCCGGCGTGCGCGATCTCGAAGTCGGCCGCGTCGAGCTTTACCTCGACGAGGTGCTGGTGTCGAAAGATGGAGGCCGCGCTCCGGATTACCGCGAGGAGGACGGGAAGCGCGTCATGGCAAAAAGCGAGATCACGGTTCGCGTCGTGCTCAACCGCGGGCTTGCGACCACCACGGTGTGGACCTGCGACCTTTCGCACGATTACGTTACCATCAACGCCCAGTACAGGACCTAGGACGAGCCATGTCCGAGCTCGAACGACTGATCAAGCGCGGCGAAGCCTTGCTCGAGCGCGTGGAAACGCTGCTCCCGCCGGCATCGCGCCCCGTGGACTGGCAGGCGAGCGTAGCTTTTCGCTGGCGCAAGACCTCGCGCCGCGGCTTCATCCAGCCGGTTGCGAATCTGCACCGCATCCGCCTGTCCGACCTGCACGGAGTCGACAGCCAGAAGGCGCTGATCGAGCAGAACACGCGCCAGTTCGTCGAAGGCCGAACGGCCAACAACGCGCTCCTGACCGGGGCGCGCGGCACGGGAAAGTCCTCGCTCGTCAAGGCCGTGCTCGAGAAATTCCACCCCCAAGGCCTGCGCCTCATCGAAGTGGAAAAGCACGATCTCATCGATCTCCCCGATATCGTCGATCAGGTGGCCGGGCGGTCAGAGCGGTTTATCCTGTTCTGCGACGACTTGTCGTTCGAGCTCTCGGAGGCCGCGGGCTACAAGGCGCTCAAGGTCGTGCTCGACGGTTCGATCGCAGCGACTTCCGAGAATCTCCTCATCTACGCGACGTCGAATCGGCGTCATCTTATGCCCGAGTACATGCAGGAAAATCTCGAGACCAGGCACCTCGGCGATGAGATTCATCCCGCCGAAACGGTGGAGGAGAAAATCTCGCTTTCCGAGCGCTTCGGATTGTGGGTCTCCTTCTACCCGTTCGACCAGGACGCCTACCTGGACATCGCGGGACACTGGCTGCGCGAGCTCGGGTGCAGCGAAGCCGAGATCCCCAAGGCACGGGCAGAAGCGCTGCAGTGGGCTTTGCTGCGCGGATCGCGCAGCGGCCGCGTGGCGTGGCAGTTCGCGCGCGACTACGCCGGGCGCAACGCCGGCGACGCGAAGGCAAGACGCTAGCAGGTGTCCACGAAGTCGGCCCCGGTGGGCGTCGCCGTGGCGGTGCTGATCCGTTCCGACGGCGCCGTGCTTCTCGCTCAGCGTCCCGAAACCAAGGTCTACTCGGGCTACTGGGAATTTCCCGGAGGCAAGATCGAGCCGGGCGAGCCGGTCCCCGACGCGCTCAGGCGCGAGGTCCGCGAGGAGCTCGGCGTCGAGGTCGAGCGCGCTTATCCCTGGATCACCCGGGTCTTCGCCTATCCGCATGCCACGGTGCGCCTGCATTTCTACAGGGTCCAGGCGTGGCGCGGCGAGCCGCGCGCGGTCGAACACCAGGCCATCGCCTGGCAGCGTCCCGATGCGATCGAGCTCGAGCCGCTCCTGCCCGCCAACGCCCCGGTGATACGCAGCTTGCTGCTGCCCTCCGAGTACGCCATCACGCACGCCGGCGCGCTCGGTGTCGAGCTGTTTCTCTCGAAGCTCGAGGCGAGGCTGCGGGGCGGCCTCAAGCTCGTCCAGATACGCGAAAAAACCCTCGCGCCCCCGGTCGTGGCGGAGTTCGCGCGACGCGTGACCGCCCTAGCCCGCGCTCACGGTGCGAAAATCCTCGTCAACTCGGATGCCGACCTCGCGCGCAAAATCGGCGCCGACGGCGTGCATCTCACCGCCGAGCAATTGCGCGGTGCCTCAAACCGACCGGATCTCCCTTGGTGCGGCGCCTCATGCCACTCGAGCGAGGAGCTGCGCAGAGCCGAAGCGCTCGGCGCGGATTTTGTCGTGCTCGGCCCAGTGCGCCCGACACCTTCACACTCGGACGTTGCGCCGCTCGGGTGGGAAAGATTCCGGGAGGTCGCGAAGGACGCTGCGGTGCCGGTCTACGCGCTGGGCGGGATCGCCCCTAGCGATCTTGAGCGAGCTTCGAGCTACGGCGCACACGGTATCGCCATGGTGCGCGGCAGCTGGGGAATCGGGGTACAACCCCAGAGCACTTCCGGATGATCCGGGCTCTTCGTTGTCTTCCTCCACACATGGAGATACCCTACGAATCGCTGGCGGAGGCGCTCGTTTGTTTGGGACCCGTCACGCGCGAGCGCCGTACAGATAGGATGCAGGGTAGGATCAATCCCTGGTTCCTGATCCTTCATCCTGCTCTTCATCCGGCGCATCCTTGCTCTCCTCCACCGGAACCCGGAACTTTTCCATCGCCCAATCACCGAGATCGATCAGCTTGCAGCGTTCGGAACAGAACGGCCGGTAGCGGTTCTCGGGCGACCACGCCACCTGTGCGCCGCAGCGCGGGCAGTTCACGAAGCGCGCCTTGGCCACGGTTTTACAGATTGCAGAAAGTCAGCTCGAACTCGACGTCCGCCTCGCATACCCGTGTGCCGAAAGTGCTGAAGCGGACGTTCAGCGCGTAGCGGTTTGCGCTGATCTCGGGGATGAACTGCGATTCGCGCGGCAGCCGGATGCGCACCATCTGCGACATCTTGCCGCCCAACATTTGCGAAAAAGCGGCGCGCTGTGCGACGTGCTTCACGGGCTTTCCGCCTTCGCGCAGCAGTTTCAGCACGATGGATGACGCATCGCGGATCGGCAGCAAAGGGGAGATCCAGGTGCCGAGATCGGTTCCGCGCCTGGCCTCTTCGCGGTGCAACCAGAAATGGTAGGAGGGAAGGTCGAATTCGCAAACCCCGCCGGGGATCCCGCTGCGCTGCTTGATCGACATCAGCCAATCGTTCTCGCGAAGGTACTGACCGATCTTGCCAGTCATCGCGAAGAGCGCCGCGCTCGAGCGCTCGATGTCGGAGATGACCTGCTGGAGCACGCCTTCCGCGATTTGGGGGTTGTTGCGAAACCCGAGCAGGATCTGTTTCTGCCGTTCGAGCTCCTGCAGCAGATCCGACTTGAGCTCGGCGCGACCGGCGACTTCTAGGATCTCAAACAGCGTCATCAGGGCGGCGTGGTGCGCGCGCGGGTCTTCCTCGGTTACAAAGTGATTGGCGCGCTCGAACAGGTCTTCCAGACGCAGCAGGGTCCGGATTCGTTCGTTGAGTGGATACTCGTAGGTGATCACCTTGACACCCGCAGCCGGGAGGGTAGGCGATTGATCCCGGGGAGCCTCGCCGGATTCTCCCCGATCCGCCGCGAATTGACAACGGGCGTGCGCTATGACGTTGTCCTGGACAGCGCGGCCAGCGTGAGATATTTCTCATTCAGATTCGACACCTGGCGTTCGAGCGCCTCGGGTGTTCCGCTGTTGTCGATCACGTCGTCGGCTTGGGCGAGACGCTGCTCGCGCGTCGCCTGCGCGGCAAGGATGGCCCGCACTTCGGTCTCCGATACGCGGCTTCGCCGCATGGCCCGCTCGATCTGCTGCGCCTCGGGACAATCGACCACGAGCACTCGCGCAAAGCGCGATCGGTCGACGCCGCCCTCTACCAGGAGCGGGGCCACGAGAATTGCGTAGGGGCTCTGCGCGCTCGCGCGACGGCGAGCGCTTTCCTTGCGTATGAGCGGATGCAGGATTGCCTCGAGTTTTTTTCTCGCCGCCGCATCGCCGAACACGAGCTTGCGCATCGCGGTACGATCGAGTGCGCCGTCCGCGCCGATCAAGCTTGCGCCGAACGCAGCGCGTATCGCCTCGATCGCCTCGCCCCCCGGGCGCGTGAGCTCGTGAGCGATCTCGTCGGTGTCGATCACGGCAACCCCGCGTTTGGCGAACAGCCCGGCGACCACGCTCTTGCCGCTGCCGATGCCGCCCGTCAGTCCGACCGTGTACGGATTCACATGAACTGGTTGAGGTATTGGCGGGTGATCTGGGGTCCCCAGAACAGGGCGAAGATCCCGGCGGCGCCCAAATAGGGCCCGAAGGGAATCGGCACGCTGCGGCCGTGCCGGAGAAAAACCATGAGGACGATTCCCACGGCTGCCCCGATGAAGGACGACAGCAGGATCGTGAGGGGCAAGGCCTGCCACCCGCACCATGCGCCGATGGCGGCGAGCAGCTTGAAGTCGCCGAATCCCATCCCCTCCTTGCCCGTCACGAGCTTGAACACCCAGTACACGCTCCAAAGAGCGAGATATCCCGCGGCCGCGCCGATCACCGCGGAACGCAGGTCGGTGAAGACGCCGCCTGCATTGACGAGCAGTCCCAGCCACAGGAGCGGCAGCGTGATCGAATCGGGCAATAGCTGGGTATCGAAATCGATGAAGCTCGCGGCGACGATGCACCACAAGAACACCATCGCGGCGAATGCGGCGACGCCGAAGCCGAAGTGCGCCGCCGACCAGGCCGCGCCGGCGCCTCCGAGGAGCTCGACCAGCGGGTAGCGCGGGCTGATGCGCGTTTTGCACGCCGAGCAGCGTCCGCGCAGCATCACCCAGGAAACGAGCGGGATGTTTTCCACCGCTGCGACAGTGTGGCCGCACGCCGGGCAGCGCGAGCGCGGAACGAAAAGATTGAACCTTTCCGCCGGCGCGATGGCCTCGCCGCGCAAGTCCGCGCATTCCTCCTGCCAACCGCGCTCCATCATCTTCGGCAAGCGATGAATGACCACGTTCAGAAACGAGCCGACCACGAGCCCGAACACCAGGCACAGCCACGGGAACACCGTCGGATGGGCGGCCGCTTTGAGAATATCGCTCATCGGATCAAATAAAAAGGGTTACGGCTGGACCGTAACCCCCTCGCCCAGGTGCGCGATGGGAATAATGCTAGACCGCTTGGCCGATCTTGAAGATCGGCAGGTACATCGCGATCACCATGCCGCCGATCAGCACGCCGAGGACCACCATGATCATCGGTTCCATCAGACTGGTGAGCGCGTCGACCGCGTCGTCGACCTCCGCCTCGAAGAAGTCCGCGACTTTGCCGAGCATGGCATCGAGCGCGCCAGACTCCTCCCCGATCGACACCATCTGCACGACCATGTTGGGGAAGACGTTGGATTCCTGCATCGAGGCGGTCAGGCTAGTCCCGGTGCTAACCTTCCTCTGGATTTCCTTGGTGGCCACCGCGTAGACGTAATTTCCGGAAGCGCCGCCGACCGAGTCGAGCGCCTCGACCAGAGGCACGCCCGCCGCGAACATGATGGAGAGCGTCCGGGTCCAGCGTGCAATGGTGGATTTCTTGATGAGGTCGCCGAAAACCGGCACTTTGAGCATCAGCCGATCCATGTACACCTGAACCGGCACGGAGCGCTTCCACAGCTCGAAAAACCCCCATACGCCCCCGATGACGGCGGGGAAGATGATGTACCAGTAATTGACGAAAAAGTTCGAGATCCCCATGACGACCAAGGTCGGGGCGGGGAGATCGGCGCCGAAGCTGGTGAAGACCTCCTTGAACGCGGGAATCACGAAAATCATGATAACCGCGGTGATGATGAAGGCAACGACAACGATTGCGATCGGATAGAACAGGGCCGACTTGATCTTCGATTTGATGCCGAGGATTTTTTCCTTGTAGGTCGCAAGGCGTTCCAGAAGGGTTTCGAGAATCCCGGCCTGCTCGCCGGCCGCAACGAGGTTGCAGTACAGGGCGTCGAAGTGAAGCGGGTACTTCCGGAATGCCGAGGCGAGCGAGGACCCTGTCTCCACGTCGGTCTTGATCCCCATCAGCAATCTCGCCACCGCAGGGTTGGCGTGGCCTTTGCCGACGATGTCGAAGGACTGAAGGAGCGGGACGCCGGCTTTCATCATCGTCGCCATCTGGCGGGTAAAGAGGCTCACGTCCTTGTCGCTGACCTTGCCACCCCTGCCGAGGCGCTGCTTGTGGACCTTGGTGACGACGATTCCCTGGCGGCGCAGTGTGACGTTGACGAGGGCCTCGCCGCCCGCGCGCATCTGGCCTTTGATGATCTTGCCGGACTTGTCCTTGCCTTCCCAAAGGTAGGTGACTTCCTTGACTTTGGCGACTGCTGCTGCGGTTGCCATAGTGGTTTCTCCTGCTTCTTTCGCCGGTGCAGAGCCTGCGACTTCCTCCGGCGAAGCCGGGACGCTCGCGGACGGTCCCGCGATGATGCATGGGCAAAGGCTCTTTGTAAAGTCTCAAGTACTTCCCGCAATGCATTGAAGACAAGACGTAAATAGGCGGTGCGCGGACCGTGAAATACTTCCTGCGCCGCGCGACCCGCGGAGCTCTTCAGGCGGCCCGCGCGAGATCGGATACGCGGGGGCGGAAAAGCCGCACGGTCTTGATCACCCGGTCTTGGGTCTGCACGATCTCCATCGGCACGTCGGCGATCTTGAGCGCAACCCCTGCCGCGGGAATGTCCTGCAGGTGTTCCAGGATGAGACCGTTTAGGGTCTTCGGCCCATCCAGGGGCAGCGCAAGCCCGAGCTTTCGGTTCAGCTCGCGCAGCACGCTCGAGCCCTCGACCAGGGCGCTGCCGTCCTTGTCCCAGAAATAGGTCTCCGATTTCACCGGCGCAGTGGTGGTGAACTCGCCGATGATCTCCTCGATGATGTCCTCGAGGGTGACCAGCCCCTGCAGCTCCCCGTACTCGTCCACCACGAGCGCGATGCGCTGGTGGTTCTCCTGGAAATACTGCAGTTGCGCGAACGCGGGCGTGCCCACCGGGACGAAATAGGGCTCCGCCAGCAGTCCGGCGAGCGCCTTCCGGTCGAAGTCTTCCGAGCGCACGAGGTACATCGCCTTGCGCAGATGCAGGATACCCGCGAGGTTGCCGAGCTCGCCCCGGTAGGCGGGGAGCCGCGTGTGATACGCGGTGGTGAGCTGCGCGAGGATGGTTTCGTTCGACGCTTCGAGGTCGATCGCCTCGATCTGCGCGCGCGGCGTCATCACGTCCTCGACGGTGATCGCTTCGAGGTCGAACAGGTTGACGAGAATGCTCTGGTGCTTCTTCGGCATGAACTGACCGGATTCCAGCACGAGCAGGCGCAGCTCCTCCATCGTCATCCTCTGCGAGTGGGTGCCGCTCTTCGAGTGCACGCGGAACACGTAGAGCAGCGGGGCGACGAACAGGTTCACGAACCAGACGACCGGGTAGAGGATCCTGAGCAGCGGCTTGAGCACATAGCTCGCGAGGGGCGCGATGCGTTCGGCGTAGGCCGCACCGATGACTTTGGGCGTGACCTCGGAGAAGACGAGAATCAGGAAGGTGATCACCAGGGTGGCAGCCATCATCACGTACTTGTCGTCCCCGAATAGCTCGATGCCGATGACGGTGACGAGCGACGCGGCTGCGGCGTTCACCAGATTATTGCCGAGCAGGATGACCCCGAGGAGCTTGTCGGTCTTCGCGAGCAGCTCGGCGGCGTACTGGGCGCCCCGGTTCCCCATGCGAACGAGCGCCTTCAGCCGATAGCGGTTGACCGCCATCATGCTGGTTTCGGCGATGGAGAAAAGACCTGAGATTACGAGCAGGACGGCGAGCGCGACGAACTGCACCGCCAACCGAATGTCGTCCAAAGCGGGCGCCCAGGGACAGAAAGGGAGCGGAGTATAGCCTAGACGAGACCGCGCCGCAGGATCACTTCGAGCACGAAGCGGCTGCCGACATAGGCGAGCAGCAGCGCGACAAAACCGACGAGCGTCCAGCGCAGCGCGACCCGTCCCCGCCAGCCGTAGAGATAGCGCCCGGCGAGGAGCGCCGCGAAAATGAGCCAGGAAGCCACGGCGAACACCGTCTTGTGGTCGAATTTCATCGCGCGGCCGAAGAGCGTTTCCGAGAACGCGATTCCGGTGGCGAGCGTCAGCGTGAGGAACACGAATCCCGCGAGGATGATCTGGAAAAGCAGCCTTTCCATCGTCAGCAGGGGCGGCAGCGCGGCGAGCGGCCCGGCGAGCGCTCCGCCGTGCAGCCGGCGCTCCATCAGCGTCATCAAGAGCGCGTGCAGCGCCGCGATCGTGAACATGCCGTAGGCGACCATCGCGAGCGCGAGGTGCAGCCTGAATTCGGTCGAATGCGTGTACGGCGCACCCGCAAGCCCCGGGAAGAGCGCCGGCAGCGGCGCGCAAACGGCGGCCAGCGCGAGGATCGGCGCCTGCATGCCTTCGAGCTCGAGGAACCGGCTCTCGATCCAGTAGATCAGCACCGCGAGCCACAGCATCACCGAGAGCGCCTGCCCGAAACCGAAGTGCAGCTCGGACTGGGCCCACAGCATGTCGTAGACGAGCCAGGTATGCAGCGCGAACGGCGCGAGGATCGCTGCCCGCTCCAGGCGCGCGAGCCGCGGCGCGCTCGCGCCGCGCCAGCGCGTGCGCCAGAAATGAAAAGCGAGGATGGCGTAGAAGAGCGACGCGGCAGCGTAGAGTAGAATCGCCGGCATCCTCGCAGTTTACACCGACGCCACGCCCTCCCGTGCTTGAGAACCTGAGCGAGCGCCTGTCCCGGATCGCGAAGACGATCCGCGGCGAAGCGCGCCTCACCGAGGCGAACATCCAGGAGGCGCTGCGCGAAGTGCGCATGGCCCTTCTCGAGGCGGACGTGGCGCTTCCCGTGGTGAAAGCCTTCATCGAGCGCGTGCGCGAGGCGGCACTGGGAGCGGAAGTCGTCGGTAGCCTCACCCCCGGCCAGGCGCTGGTGGGCGTGGTGCACCGCGAGCTGACCGCGCTCATGGGCGGGGAGGACGCCGCGCTCGATCTCGCGGTGACGCCGCCCGCGGTCGTGCTGCTGGCCGGCCTGCAGGGCTCGGGCAAGACGACCACCGCCGCGAAGCTCGCGAAAATGCTCGCGGCGGAACGCCAGAAAAAGCCGCTCCTCGTCTCCTGCGACGTCTACCGGCCCGCGGCGATCGAGCAGCTGAGGACGCTCGCGGGCCAGATCGGAGTCGATTTCTTTCCTTCGGCGATCGGGCAGAAGCCGATGGCTATCGCGCTCGCCGCTCTCGATCACGCGAAGAAGCATTACCACGATGTGCTGCTCGTCGACACGGCGGGACGCCTGGCGATCGACGCGACCATGATGCAGGAGATCGCCGGTCTGCACGCTGCCTTGAAGCCCGTCGAAACGCTCTTCATCGTCGATTCGATGCAGGGTCAGGACTCGGTGAAGGTCGCAAAGGCTTTCGGAGACGCGCTGCCGCTCACCGGGATCGTCCTCACCAAGCTCGACGGCGATGCGCGCGGCGGCGCGGCGCTCTCGGTGCGGCAGGTCACCGGGAAGCCGATCAAGTTCGCGGGGGTGAGCGAGAAGCCCGACGGCCTGGAGCTCTTTCACCCCGAGCGCATGGCCTCGCGCATCCTCGGCATGGGCGACGTGCTCTCGCTGGTCGAAGAGGCGAGAAAGACGGTCGATCTCGACGAGGCGAAAAAATTCGCCGAGAAGCTGAAAAAGGGCAAGGGCTTCAACCTGGAGGACTTCAAGCAGCAGATCGGCCAAATGCGCAAAATGGGCGGGATCTCATCCATGATCGACAAGCTGCCCGCGCAGTTCGCCCAAGCCGCGCAATCCTCGCAGATGGACGAAAAGCAGCTGCGTCGCGTAGAGGGCATCATCGATTCGATGACGCCTGCGGAGCGGATGCGGCCAGAGATCCTCAAGGCTTCGCGCAAGCGCCGCATCGCCGCGGGTGCGGGCGTGCCGGTGCAGGAAGTCAATCGCTTGCTGAATCAGTTCGAGCAGATGCAGGAGATGATGAAGCGGATACAGAAGGGGGGGCTTGCGAAGATGATGCGCGGCATGAAAGGCTTCATGCCGGGGACGAGGTGAGCATAGCTATCATTTTCAACTATTCCCCATTTGTAATCTAATCAGCTCATGGGAGTGCACATGTCGTCTCGCTTTCCCGCACGTTTGAACATCGACGAATTCGCGACCGTGAATCGGCGCGGGTTACTGCGCGCGCTCGGTGCCGCGGCCCTCCTTACTTCGACGGGAGGCTTCTTTGCGCGATCTCTCTGGGGAAACCCGGTATTCGCGACCTACCCGTTCCCATTGGGCGTGGCCTCCGGCGACCCGGCGACGGACGGCTTTGTGATCTGGACCAAGATCGCGCCGAAGCCGTTGGAGCGCGGCGGCGGCATGCCGAAGAAGGCGGTCGAGGTCGAGTGGGTGGTCGCGGCGGATCCGCAGATGGGCAAGCTCGTGCGTAGCGGAAAGGCGATCGCGCCCCCAGAGCTCGGGCACTCGGTCCATGTCGAGGTCGGTGGGCTCGAGTCGGCGCGGGAGTACTACTACCGGTTCACGGTCGGCGGCGAGCGCAGCGGCATCGGGCGGGCGCACACCCTGCCGCCTACCGGCCTGGCGTTGCCGCGGCTGCGCTTCGCGGCCGCCGGGTGCCAGCGCTACGAAGACGGCTACTTCACCGCATACCGGAACATCGCGGCCGAGCGCTTCGACTTCGTGTTCCACTACGGTGACTACATCTACGAGGGGCCCGTGCTACGCCCGAACGAGCGCAAGCTGCCCGTCGTGCGCGTCATGCCTGGCGATCCGGACGAGTGCTACACGTTGGACGACTACCGGCATCGCTACAGTCTGCATCAGCTCGACGCGGACCTGCAGGCCGCGCACGCGTCCGCTCCGTTCGTTATGAGCTACGACGATCACGAGGTCGAGAACGACTGGGCCGGCGACACGAACGAAAAGAAAGCGCCCCCGGAGCTCTTCGTGCTGCGCCGCGCCGCGGCGTTCCAGGCGTGGTACGAGCATCTGCCGCTGCGGCGCGCGCAGTTGCCGCGCGGACCGGACATCCTGGCGTACCGCCGCTTCGCGGTGGGCGATCTCCTCTCCATGAACGTGCTCGATACGCGACTCTTCCGTTCCCCGCAGGCGTGTGCCGACGGACCTCGGCAGCAGGCGAACTGCGCCGAGGCCCTGGAGGGGAACCGGACCATGCTCGGCGCAACGCAGGAGCGCTGGCTCTACGACGGGTTCAGGAGCTCGAAGGCGCACTGGAACCTGCTCGCGCAGCAAGTCATCGTCGCGCGCAACGACCGCGATCCCGATCCGAACGTCTTCGTCCCCAGCCTCGACAAGTGGGACGGTGCCGTGGCCGCGCGCGACCGGCTGTTCGCCGCGGTCGAGGCGGCGAAGCTCCGGAATCTGGTCGTCGTCACCGGCGACGTTCACCAGAACTGGGCGGCGGAGCTGAAGAAGAATTTCGCCGACGAGAAATCTGCGACGCTCGGCGTCGAGTTCGTGGCGACGTCGGTTTCCTCGCTCGGCGACGGCTTCGACATCAACGATCGCTTCAAGGCGCTGATGCAGCAGGACCCGCACCTGAAGTTCTTCAACGGCCAGCGCGGCTACGTTCGCCACACCGTGACGCCGCAGCGCTGGCAGGCCGATTACCAGGTGCTCGACAAGGTCAGCGTACGCGATGGCCGCCTGTCGACGCGCAAGAGCTTCGTGGTCGAGAATGGCAAGCCCGGCCTCACCGAAGCATGACTAGCCGGTATAGACTGTTGGAGGAAGGAAACGCCATGCACAGATCGATCGCTGCCGCTTTAGCCGTCTTGATGCTCGTTGGAGCCTCGGAAGCCTGGGCGCAGCAAAGAGGCCCGATCTCGAAGAAGCTGCTCGTCGGAAACTGGTCGTACGTCAGGGCGGAGTCCGTCGCCAAGGACGGCACCAGGTTTCCGCTGGTGGAGGGAACAAATCCCAAGGGCCTGCTCATCTTCGACGGCATCCGCTTCTCGCTCCAGATCATGTCGGAGTTTCCCAAGCTCGCCTCCAACGACCGCCTGAAGACGACGCCGGAGGAAAACAAGGCCGTCGCGCACGGCGTGCTCTCGTACTACGGGACCTACTCGCTCAGCGAAGGCGACGGGGTCCTGACGCTCAACATCGAGCGAAGCTCGTTCCCCAACCAGAACGGCTCGTCCTTCAAGCGAGTCGTCAAGACTCTGACCGCCGAGGACCTGGTCTACATCAATCCGTCGACGCTGGCGGGCCGAGTTAACACCAATGTGTGGAGACGGGTGAGGTAGACCCCGTTTTCCCTTGCCAAGCTCACCTAAGCTCGCGTAAAATCACGCCCTTTTCGGCTTCGGTCAAATTCGTCATGGTGGTGATTCGTCTTTCCCGCGGCGGCGCCAAGAAGCGGCCCTTTTTCAATGTGGTGGTTGCCGATTCGCGCAGGGCCGCAGGCAAGCTCTTCATCGAGCGCGTCGGGTTCTACGATCCGAAGGCGCCCGAGGGCCGCGAGTCGCTGCGCTTCGCCACCGACCGCCTGACGTACTGGCGCGGCAAGGGCGCGCAGTTGAGCCCGACGGTGGCTCGACTTCTGAAGGGCTACAAGGCGCCGGCTGAAGCCGCGGCCAAGTAGCTCAGGCTTGCGAAGCGGGTTGGCGACGAGCGAGCCAACCAGGTGGGTGGTGATGGGGCGCGTGATGGCGCCCTGGGGCGTGAAGGGTGCTCTGAAGATCGAGCCTTTCGGCTCAGGAAGCGGCAACCTCTGCAAGTATTCCGCGTGGTGGGTCGGCAAGCCGGGGAAGCTCAGCGAGGTCGCAGTGGCGGAGTGCCGCGCGCACGGCGCCTATCTGGTGGCGCGCTTCCGGGGATGCGACAGTCCGGAGAAGGCCGGAGCCTACCGCGGAGCCGAGGTGGCGCTCAAACGCGAGGATCTGCCTGAGCCGGCCGCGCACGAGTTCTACCAGGTCGATTTGATCGGCCTCGAAGTTGTCAATGAACGGGGCGAACGTTTGGGCCGCGTGGCGGGATTCATCACTACCGGCGCGAACGATGTGATGCGAGTCGCGCACGAATCCGGAGAGCGCCTCGTGCCGGCCACCGCGGAGGTGATCCGCAAAGTCGACCTCGCCGCAGGCACGGTCGAAGTCGACTGGGGAGCGGACTGGTGATCCGCTTCGATTGCGTGACGCTGTTTCCCGAGGCGTTCGCGGCGGTCACGGACTCGGGCGTGACGCGCCGGGCGCTGGAACAGGGGCTGTGGAGTCTCTCGCTGTGGAATCCGCGCGATTTCACGACGGACAATTACCGCACGGTCGACGACCGGCCGTACGGAGGCGGGCCCGGCATGGTGATGCTCGCCGAACCGCTGGAGAAGGCGATCGCCGCGGCAAAGGCCGCGGCGCGAGGCGATACGAAAGTGATCTATCTCTCGCCTCAAGGGCCGGTGATGGACCACCGCAAGGTGATGGAGCTGGCGGAGGGGGCACGGTGGGTGTTGCTCGCCGGACGCTACGAAGGCGTCGACGAGCGCCTGATTCGCCGTAGTGTGGACGAGGAGCTGTCGATCGGCGACTATGTCCTCTCCGGCGGCGAGCTCGCTGCGATGGTGCTGATCGACGCGGTGGTGCGGCAGTTGCCCGGCGCGCTCGGAGACGGACTGTCGGCTGCGCAGGACTCGTTCGTGAACGGGCTCCTCGACTGCCCGCAGTACACGCGGCCGGAAACGTACGCGGGCGAGGCGGTGCCGCCGGTGCTGCTCTCGGGGCACCATGCGCAGATCGAGCGCTGGCGGCTGAAGCAGTCGCTCGGCCGCACGTGGCTGAGGAGACCCGAGCTGCTCGAGCGCCGCGGGATGAGCGAGGGCGAACGCAAACTGCTTGAAGAGTTCAGGCAGGAATTGGACCAAGGAGCGAAGCGATGAACATCATTCAAAAGCTCGAAGAGGAAGAAATCAAGCGCATGGGGAAGAAGCTCCCCGAGTTCTCCCCGGGCGACACGGTGATCGTCAACGTCGGCGTCGTCGAGGGCGAGCGCAAGCGCGTGCAGGCCTACGAGGGCGTAGTGATCGCCAAGAGGAACCGCGGCATCAATTCCTCGTTCACGGTACGTAAGGTGTCCTCGGGCGAGGGCGTGGAGCGCACTTTCCAGACTTATTCCCCGATGATCGATTCGATCGAGCTGAAGAGGAAAGGCGACGTGCGCCGCGCCAAGCTCTACTACATGCGCAAGCTCTCGGGCAAGGGCGCGCGCATCCGCGAGAAAATCGAAGGCCACGAGCAGGGCGGCGAGCAGTAAGCACGGTCCATCCCCTCCTCGACGAGGAGGGGTGCCGCCGTAGGCGGCGGGTGGTCGGGTGATCCGGTCAAACCACCCGGCGCTTCGCGCCACCCCTCCTTATCCAAGGAGGGGAACTTAATGCCCCTTTCCCGCAATGCGTTCCTGCTGGAACGGCGCGGCGCCGTTAGGCGTAAAATTCGCGCTCGGACGGACGACACCATGAGCCTCAACTCGATCCAGGAAATCATCGCCGAGCTGAAAGCCGGCCGCATGGCCGTGCTCGTCGACGACGAGGACCGCGAGAACGAGGGCGATCTCATCTTCGCGGCGGAATTCGTCACCGCGGAAAAGATAAATTTCATGGCGAAGTTCGGCCGCGGCCTGGTCTGCATGCCGATCACCGAGGCGCACGCCGAACGCCTGAATCTCCTGCCCATGGTGGCGCGCAACCGTTCGGTGCACGGCACCAACTTCACCGTGTCCATCGAAGCCGCCTCCGGCGTGACCACGGGAATATCGGCGGCCGACCGGGCGCACACCATCAAGGTGGCGGCTTCCCCGAAGGCGACGCCCGCGGACATCGTCCAGCCGGGCCACGTGTTCCCGCTCATCGCGCAGGCAGGCGGGGTGCTGGTGCGCGCCGGGCACACCGAGGCCTGCTGCGACCTCGCGCAGCTCGCCGGCCTCCATCCGGCGGCGGTGCTGTGCGAGATCATGAAAGACGACGGAAGCATGGCGCGGCTGCCCGACCTCGTCGAGTTCTCGAAACATCACGGGCTCAAGATCGGCTCGATCGCCGATCTCATCCATTTCAGGAGCCAGAACGAATCGCTCATCAAGCGCGTGACAGAGCGCGTGATCGAAACCCGCTTCGGGCCGTTCCGGCTGGTCGCCTACCTGGAGAAGATCAGCGGAGAGACCCAGCTCGCGCTCGTCCGGGGCGAGATCGCACCCGACAAGGAGACGCTGGTGCGCGTGCACGCGCCGCTCTCCGTGCTCGACCTGCTCGAGGCCGGACGGCGGGCGCACTCCTGGTCGGTGCCCGACGCGCTCGAGCGCATCGCCGCGGAGGGCAAAGGCGTCATGGTGCTGCTCAATTGCGCGGAGAGCGCGTCTCAGCTGATCGAGCGCGTCGCATCGCCCCAGCGGCCCGATCGACCGTCCAAGATGGATTTCCTCACCTACGGAATCGGCGCGCAGATCCTGCGCGATCTCAGGGTCGGCAAGATGCGCCTCATGGCCTCGCCACGCAAGATGCCGAGCATGGCGGGGTGGGAGCTGGAGATCGCGGGTTACGTCGAAAAGGCCGCCAGGGCGCGGGACGGCTGATGGCGGAGATCGAGCCCGACTCGGGCGGGGAGGGCCTGCGCGTCGGGATCGTGCGCTCGCGCTTCAACGCGCGCATCGGCGTCGCGATGCTGGAAGCCTGCCGCAAGCGGCTCGCGGAATTGCATGTGACCGCCCTCACCGTGATCAGCGTGCCGGGCGCGCTCGAGGCGCCGCTAGCCCTGCAGAAGCTCGCCAATACGGAGAAGTACGATGCGCTGATCGCGCTCGGCGCGGTCATACGCGGCGAGACGCACCATTTCGACGTCGTCGCGAACGAATCCGCTTCAGGCCTCATGCAGGTGCAGCTCGACAGCGGCATCCCGGTCGCAAACGGCATTCTCACCACCGACACCGAGGAACAGGCGAAGGCGCGCGCTGCGCAAAAAGGCCGGGACTGCGCCGAGGTCGCTGTGGAAATGGCGAACCTCTCCAAGAGCATCGCGAAGAGCAACAAATGAAATCGGCGCGGCGCCGTTCGCGCGAGCTCGCGCTGCAGGGTCTGTACGCGTGGCAGCTCGGGGGCGACGACGCGGCGGGCCTTCAGTCCCAGCTGGCGGAATCAAAGAGCTTTGGTAAGGCCGACGCCGAGTATTTCGCGCGGCTCCTGCAGGGGACGATAACGCACGCCGCTTCACTCGAGCGCCTGATCGCGCCCCTGCTCGATCGCAAGCTGAAGGAGCTCTCGCCGGTGGAGCGCGGCATCCTGCTGCTCGCGGCGTTCGAGCTGAAAAACGCGACCGATATCCCGTACAAGGTGGTGATCAACGAGGCGATCGAGCTCGCCAAGGACTTCGGCGGCACCGACGGCCACAAGTACGTGAACGGCGTGCTCGACAAGCTCGTCCCCGAGCTGCGCCCGCAGGAGAGAAAAGCCTGAAGACGTGGCCTCCGAGTTCGACATCATCCGCAAATACTTCACCCGGGAAGCGCCGACGGCGATCCTGGGGGTGGGCGACGACTGCGCGCTCCTCCGGCCCGACCCCGGAATGCTGCTCGCCGTTTCGACCGACATGCTCACCTCCGGAATTCATTTCTTCCCGGACGCCGATCCGGCGAAGCTCGGGCACAAGGCGCTGGCGGTCAATCTCTCGGATCTCGCAGCGATGGGCGCCGGCCCGCGCTGGGCCACGCTCGCGATCGCGCTGCCCGAGGCGGACGAGACGTGGATCGCCGCGTTCGCGCAAGGGTTCTTCCGTCTCGCAGGCCGCTGGAGAACCGAGCTCATCGGCGGGGACACGACGAGAGGGCCGCTCGCGATCTCGGTCACCGTGATGGGCGAGGTGCCGGCGGGGCTCGCGCTGCGGCGCGACGCGGCGCTCGCCGGGGACGATATCTGGCTTTCGGGCGCGACCGGAGAAGCGGCGCTCGCGCTCGCCCACCTCAAAGGGCGCGTGAAGCTGGAGGGCGCGGCGCTCGAAGCCTGCCTCGCCCGGCTGCACGCGCCGGAGCCGCGCGTCGATCTCGGCGTGAAGCTGCGCGGCCTTGCGCGCAGCGCAATCGACGTCTCCGACGGCCTGCTCGCCGATCTCGGCCACATTCTGGAGGCATCCCGCGTCGGCGCCGAGCTCGCCTCGGACAAGCTGCCGCGGGCGAGGGCGATCGCGGATTGTCCGGACAAGGCGCTCGCCGAGGACTGCCTGCTCGCCGGCGGCGACGATTACGAGCTGCTATTCACCGCGCCGAAGGTCAAGCGCGCGCAGATCGGGGCCGTGGGAAGGGACCTCGAAATCCCGCTCGCCCTCATCGGCGCGGCCGTTCCGGGCGATCCGGTGGCGAGGCTGCGCGACGCCCGGGGCAAGCTCGCTTCCCGTCCGCGCAAGGGCTTCGATCACTTCGCATGATCCCGCGGCCCGCCCCCGGTTTCGTCTTCGCCCACCCGGCCCATTTCATCGCGCTCGGTTTCGGAACGGGGCTTGCGCCGCTCGCCCCGGGCACCGTAGGCACCTTGCTCGCGTTTCCGCTTTTCTTCCTGCTCGACCTCTGGCTTGCGCCGCTCGCCCTTCTCGGTGTCATCGTCGTTTTCTTCGGGATCGGGATCTGGGCGTGCGCGCGCACCGGGCGCGATCTGGGCATCGCCGATCACAGCGCAATGAACTGGGACGAGGTGGTCGCGATGCTGCTGATCCTGTTGCTAACACCGTCGGACTGGGCCTGGTGGGCCCTCGCGTTCTTCGCGTTCCGCTTCTTCGACGTGGTCAAGCCGCCGCCGATCCGCCACATCGACCGTGCGATGAAAGGAGGCCTGGGCGTGATGTTCGACGACACCGTCGCGGCGTTCTACACCCTGCTCCTCATCGCTCTAGTGAAAAGAATTCTCGGCTGATGGCTCGCGATGCGCTCAAGCTGCTCGCGGGACGCATCGGCGCCCGCCTGAAGAAACGCAATCTGAAGCTCGCCACGGCAGAGTCGTGCACCGGCGGCTGGATCGCCCAGGCCGTGACTTCCGTGTCGGGGAGCTCCGGCTGGTTCGACCGCGGATTCGTGACCTACTCCAACGAAGCCAAGAAAGAGCTGCTCGGCGTGCGCGAGCGGACTCTCTCGCGGCGCGGCGCGGTGAGCTGCGAAACCGCGGAGGAAATGGCGGCGGGTGCGCTCGCGCGCAGCCGCGCGCAGGTTTCGATCGCGGTGACCGGCGTCGCGGGGCCGACCGGCGGCACGAAGGCGAAACCCGTCGGCACGGTGTGTTTCGCCTGGTCGCGGAAACGGGGCGCGATGGATAGCGATACCCGGCATTTCCGCGGCGGCCGGGACAGCGTGCGCCGGCAGTCGGTGGCGTTCGCGCTGAAAGGCCTGCTCGAACGACTGGAGGAAACAGGATGATTTCGTTTTTCCGCGGCGTCGCAGCCGCGCTCGCGCTCTGCGCGGCCGTGGCCGCATTCGCGCAGGACCTCGACGATGCGAAGGACAACGTCGCGGGCCCCTACGTACCGACGCCGTGGGTGATCGTGGATGAGATGCTCAAACTCGCCGATATCCGCGGCGAGGACGTGGTTTACGACCTCGGTTCGGGAGACGGGAGGTTGGTGATCACCGCGGCCAAGCGCTTCGGCGCGCGCGGGGTAGGCGTCGAGCTGCAGACGGAGCTCGTCGAGACGGCGAGAATCGGCGCGAAACAGGAGGGCGTGGCGGATCGCGTCAAGTTCGTGCAAGGCGACCTCTTCCAGGCCGATATCCGGTCGGCGAGCGTGGTGATGCTGTACCTGCTGCCGCACTTCGTCACGCGTCTCGTGCCGAAGCTGCGCGCGGAACTGCGTCCCGGAACGCGCATCGTGTCCCACGATTATCCGCTTTCTCCCTGGCCGCCCGACAAGGAGCTTTCGATGGACGTCCCTGAAAAGGAGATGATCAGCGGTACTTCCTGGACGAGGCTCTATTACTACGTCGTCCCGGCGCGCGTGCATGGCGCGTGGGAGCTCACGTTGCCCAAAACGCTTGCGGGCGCCGCGCTCATGCTGCAGATCACGCAGGAACCCGACGCCATCGGCGGATTCGTGCGCGATGGCGGCGCCGAGCTCACCCTCAAGGATTTGGCGGTGCGGGGCGAGCAGGTCCGCTTCGGGCTGCTCCACAAGGGCCGGCTGCTGGCGTTCGAGGGGACCGTGGCCGGGGACGCCATGACGGGCGAGGTGCGGACCCGCGACCAGCGCGGGCCCTGGACTGCCCGGCACCGCGCATCGCCGCCACGCTGAAGGCGCGCGCGGGGCTTGGGTCCGGGAGGCCCGTGCTCTATATTGAGAGCATGAGCTCCTTCCGTGACGCCGAAGTGCGCCCGCCCGCGGTCGCGAGCTTGTTCTACCCCGCGGACGCGCGCGTGCTCGCCGAAGAAGTCGCTTCCTATCTCGACCAGACCGAGGAGGCGCCTCTCGCGCCGGGATTCCCCAAGGCGGTGATCGTCCCTCACGCCGGTTTTATCTATTCCGGACCGGTCGCGGCGAGCGCCTACGATCAGCTGCGCCCGGCGCGCGGCATCGTCAGACGCGTCGTGATCCTCGGTCCCTGTCACCGGATTCCCGTGCACGGCCTCGCGCTGCCGCGGGCGAGCGCATTCGACACACCCCTTGGCCGGATCCCGCTGGACGAAGAGGCGATCGCCTCGATCCGCGGCCTGCCCCAGGTCGTGGAATCGGCGGCGACGCACGCCGAAGAGCACGCGCTCGAAGTGCAGCTGCCGTTCCTGCAGCAGGTCCTGGACGGATTCTCGCTGGTGCCGCTGGTGGTGGGCGACGCCGCTCCGGAGAAAGTCGCCGACGTGCTGGAGCGCATCTGGGGCGGAACCGAAACGCTGATCGTGATCAGCTCGGACCTCTCGCACTACCATTCGTACGAGGCCGCGCGCGAGATCGACGGCGCCACCGTGCAGGCGATTCTCGGCTTCGACGCCGCAATCCGTCACGAGCAGGCCTGCGGGGCGACGCCGGTGGCCGGCATGCTGATCGCGGCCAAGCGCAAAGGACTCGCGCCGAGGCTGCTCGACTGCCGCAACTCGGGCGACACCGCCGGCGACAAGAACCGGGTCGTCGGCTACGCCTCCTTTGCGCTCGCATCCGAAAGCCCGCGCTACGGGGCAGAGCACGGAAGAAAGCTGCTGCAAATCGCGCGTCAATCGATCTCCGCCGCGCTGGGAGTAAGCGCAGAGTCCCGCGCGCCGGTCGCCGAGGAGTCCTGGCTGCGCGAATCGCGCGCGAGCTTCGTCACCCTGATGCAAAGTGGTGAGCTGCGCGGCTGCGTCGGTGCGCTCGAGGCCCAGCGGCCGCTCGCGCAAGACGTCGCCGAGAACGCCCGCGCTGCGGCGTTCGAGGACGCGCGCTTCAAGCCGCTCACGCCCGACGAGCTCGAGGGCATCGACATCGAAGTATCGCTCCTGTCGACGCCCAAGCGGCTGGCGTTCGAAAACCACGCCGAGCTGATTGCTCGTCTGCGCCCCGGCGTGGATGGAATCATTCTCGAGCAAGGTGAGGAAGGCAAGCGTGCGACCTTCCTGCCGCAGGTCTGGGAGGGCCTCCCGGATCCGGAGCAGTTCATCGCGCACTTGAGGCAAAAGGCGGGGATCGCGCAGAGCACCGATATCCGGCGTTGCCGGGTGAAACGTTACACCGTGCTCAAGTGGCGCGAAGCGGATCTTCGTCGATGAGCGCCGTGCGAGAGGGACCCTACGTCGGCCGCTGGTGGCATAGGCTCGCGGACGGCAGGCTGCAGTGCGACCTTTGTCCGCGCGATTGCCGGCTGCACGAGGGCCAGCGCGGCGCGTGTTTCGTGCGCATGCGCGAGCACGACCAGATGGTGCTTACGACCTACGGACGTTCCTCGGGATTTTGCATCGATCCGGTCGAAAAGAAGCCGCTCAATCATTTCTATCCGGGCTCGGGCATCCTGTCCTTCGGCACCGCGGGCTGCAATCTCGCCTGCAAGTTCTGCCAGAACTGGGACATTTCCAAGTCGCGCGACGTGGACACGCTAGCCGATGCGGCGAGCCCGGAGCAGCTGGCGCGCGCCGCGCTCGATTACGGGTGCCGCAGCGTCGCCTTTACCTACAATGATCCGGTGATTTTTGCGGAGTATGCGATGGACGTCGCCGATGCCTGCCGTGAGGTCGGCGTCAAGGCGGTGGCCGTGACCGCCGGTTACATGCACGACGAGCCGCGGCGCGAGTTTTACGCCAAGATGGACGCGGCCAACGTCGACTTGAAGGCTTTCACCGAGGAGTTCTACTTTCGCACCTGCAGCGCCCATTTGAAGGACGTGCTCGAGACGCTCGTCTACCTCGAGCACGAAACCGAAGTCTGGTTCGAGATCACCACGCTGCTCATTCCGGGCAGGAACGACGGCGACGCGGAGATCGACGCCGAGTGCCGCTGGATCGCCAAAGAGCTCGGCCCCGACGTTCCGCTGCACTTCACCGCTTTCCATCCCGACTACAAGATGACCGACATTCCTCCCACGCCGGCCGCGACGCTGACGCGCGCGCGCAAGATCGCGCTGGAGCACGGCCTGCGCTACGTGTATACGGGCAACGTGCACGACCCTGAGGGCGGATCGACTTACTGCCCGGGCTGCGGCAGCGCCGTGATCGCTCGCGACTGGTACAGCATCCTCGACTATCGCGTCACCGATGATGGCAGGTGCAAGCAGTGCGGGGGTGCGATCGCCGGGCGCTTCGAGCTCTTCAAGAAAGCCTTCGGGCCGAAGCGGATACCGGTGAGACTGGGACTTGCCTGAGCTCGGGTGCGCGTCGGGTGAGACGCAGCAGCTCCCCGAAAACCCTTTCCGGGCCGATTTTCTCCAGGCAGGGATTGTCTCCCGAGGTGTAGCGGCAGGTTTTTTCCCGGCAGGGAGAACAGTGAAGATCGGATTTTAAGTGCACCTGCGAGGCGCCCGATGCGCCGATGAGCCCGGAGTCGGTCGACCCATAGAGGGTGACCGAAGGTACGTCGAGCGCCGCCGCGAGGTGGCTCAAGCCCGTGTCCATGCAGACGCATGCCCGGGCCCTCTCGATCACGTAGCCGATTTCGGAAAGAGTGAGCTTGGGCAGAACGCGGACCTCGGAGCGGATCGCGAGGCGCCGCGCTCGCGCCTGCTCCGCCTCGTTTCCCCATGGCAGCAGCACCTTGAATCCGGCCTGAACCGATTTCTCGAGGAGCGCCGCCCAGTGGGCCTCGGGCCACAGTTTGGTTTTCCAGCTCGCGTTGTGGACGAACACGAGATACTCGCCGGGAAGATCGAGTTTCGGCTTGATGAATTTGTCCCTCTGAATCCGGAAATCGGGCGCCGAGACGGGCATCGGGTAGCCCAGTGCGGAGGCGAACAGTCGCCGCAGGCGCTCGATGGCGTGCGCATCCTTCGAGGCGGCGAACCGCCGCTGGTAGGCGAGGTGGGCGATCCATTCCCGCACCGAATGACTGTCGAATCCGGCTCTAGTCCCCCTGGCGAAGAGGGAAAGCAGTGCCGTCTTGAAATTGCCCTGCCCGTCGATGACCAGGTCGTACCCGGAGCCCCGGATCTCTTCGATCGTCTTGGAAATGGACCCGTGCGTCTCCGCGCTCGCCAACGCCCCGCGCCATTCGCGGTGATTGGTGGTGATGACGCGGCTCACCGCCGGGTGCCAGAGCGCGATTTCCCGGAAATTCTCGTCGATGACCCAGTCGAACTCGAGCCCTGGACGGGCGCTTTGGGCGTCGCTCAGAGCCGGGAGCGCGTGGATCAGGTCGCCCAGGGACGTGAGCTTAATGAGCAGGACTCTTCTCATCTTTCCTCGAAAGCAGCCCTTTCAGGAATGCGCTGAAGCGATGCCGCTTCAGGTCGCGCTCGCGAGCTTCCTCGGAAGCGACGTAGTTGAGCTGGATGGTGCGCCGCTCGCCCTCGAAAGGCTCGTGTCCGTGCCAGCAGTTCGGGGTAACCTTGAAAATCAGGCAGCGTCCGGCGTCGGGGCATATTTCGGCAGCATAGCGAGTCAGGTCGTGGTCGTTGTAGAGGAGCCGGAGGCGCCCTTCGGCCGCGCTCCAGCCGGGGTTCAGGTAAAGCAGCACGGTGACGAGCTTGGATTTGGAATCGGTGTGGATCCGGCCGTCCTTTTTCCCGGTGCGGCCGCGAACCGTGAGCATCGGAGGCCTGTCCTTGAGATCCATGCCGAGGCGCTCGCCGATCAAGTCCCTGAGCTCGGCGCTGTGCATCTCGGCCATGAGCGTCGCGAAGCGGCCCGAGCACGAAACCGCTTCCGGCGGAAAACTCCCCCGCTTGTCGATGCGTGGGAAGCTCTCGACCACCTCGGCAAGGACCTCGGGACGGATGAGGTTGTCGACGATGAGATAGGGGAAGGGCTCCGCGACGAGAGGAGCTTCGCGGAGCGCACGAGCGTTCAACACCTGCCACGGGCTGGACACAGAAGCGATTCTATCCCTAAGTCATTGATTTGACTTGGGGGGTTGCATTTCCCCTGAACCTGTATAAAAATCCAGGTCAACCGGCTTCTCGCTTTGCGCGTTGGGAGCCCTGGAACGGCGTCAGGGCGGCGACGATGACGGCAGCGGGCGCCCGCTTCAACGCACAAATTTAGGAGATAATCAAAATGGTCAACGAAGGGAAAGTCATGGAAGAAGCCAAGGCCAAGGCCCTGCAGGCCGCTCTGGCCCAGATCGAAAAACAGTTCGGCAAGGGTTCCATCATGAAGATGGACTCTCAGGCCGCGCAGGACGTGCAAGTGGTGTCGACCGGGTCTCTGGGCCTGGACATCGCGCTCGGAGTAGGCGGATTGCCGCGCGGCCGCGTGGTCGAAATCTACGGGCCCGAGTCCTCGGGAAAGACGACCCTCACCCTTTCGGTGATCGCCCAGGTGCAGAAGATGGGCGGAACTGCGGCCTTCATCGACGCCGAGAACGCACTCGACCCGCAATATGCGGCCAAGTTGGGCGTCAAGATCGACGAGCTGCTGATTTCCCAGCCCGACACCGGCGAGCAGGCGCTGGAGATCGCCGACATGCTGGTGCGCTCGGGCTCGGTCGACGTGATCGTGATCGATTCGGTCGCTGCGCTCACCCCCAAGGCCGAGATCGAGGGCGAAATGGGCGAGCCGCAGATGGGCCTGCAGGCGCGCCTCATGAGCCAGGCGCTGAGGAAGCTCACCTCCAACATCAAGCGCACCAACACGCTCGTCATCTTCATCAACCAGATCCGCATGAAGATCGGCGTCATGTTCGGCAATCCGGAGACGACCACCGGAGGCAACGCGCTCAAGTTCTACGCGTCGTGCCGCCTCGACATCCGGCGCATCGGCAGCATCAAGCGCGGCGACGAGGTGATCGGCTCCGAAACCCGCGTGAAGGTGGTGAAGAACAAGGTCGCGCCGCCGTTCCGCGAGGCGCTGTTCGATATTCTCTACGGCGAAGGGGTGTCCCTCGAGGGCGAGATCCTGGAGCTCGGCGTCAGTTGCGGCGTGGTCGACAAGTCCGGGGCCTGGTACCAGTACAAGAAGGACCGCATCGGCCAGGGCAAGGACAACGCCCGCGACTTCCTGAAAGAAAACCCGGAGCTCGCCGCCGAGATCGAGGCGAAGATCCGCGAGAAGCTCGGCATCAAGACTCCGGAGGCATTGGCTCCCGTCACCGCCGAGGTGTGAAAAAAAAGCGGCCGGCGCTGCGCGAGCGGGCCCTGCGACTTCTCGCGCGGCGCGAGCACAGCCGCGCCGAGCTGGCGGGGAAGCTCCGGACGTACGCGAGTCCGCAGGAGGACCTCGAAGCCCTGCTCGAAGACCTGTCGCGACGCAGGCTCCTGTGCGACGAGCGCTACGCGGAATCGCGCGCCCACGCTCTTTCGCGCAAGTATGGAGCGGCGCGCATCGCCCACGAGTTGCGCGCGAAGGGCCTCGATAAGGAGCTTGCCGAGCAGGCATCCGGGGCCGCGCGCGCGACCGAAGTCGATCGCGCACGCGAAGTCTGGCGCAGAAAATTCCGGGTCGCGCCGAGGACCCGCGAGGAGCGGGCCAAGCAGATGCGCTTTCTTCAGTCGCGAGGGTTTTCCTTCGATGCGATTCGCGCCGTCGTCGGCGGCCCCGGCGAGGGTTGAATTCGCCTAGAATCCCGGCTGAGGACCGGGACAGGCATGGCGCAATCAGGGGAAGGCTGGCTCGACGAGACACGCTCCGCGTATCTCTACCGCGTGATCGCGGAGGTCGAGCGCGGCTCGCCGCGCTCGGAGCTGTTCCGGAAGCTCGCGAACGAGGCCGAAGGGCAGGCCGCGATCTGGGCGAAGAACGCGGGGCTCGCGTCGGTGCCCGCCTTCGTTCCCGATTTGCGCACCCGCATCGTAGCGGGACTGGTGCGTCGCTACGGCCCGCGCTCGATGCGCGGCATCCTCGCCGCGATTAAGGTACGCGGGCTCTCCGTATACAGCCACGCCGCGCCCGGGCACCCGGCGCCGACTTCGGCCGATGAGGTCGGCAAGCGCCATCGCGGCATTGCGGGGGGCGGAAATCTGCGTGCCGCCGTGTTCGGCATCAACGACGGACTGGTGTCGAACGCAAGCCTCATCCTGGGTGTGGCGGGTGCTTCGGCGAACAACAGCACCATCCTGCTCTCCGGTATCGCCGGCCTGCTGGCGGGAGCCTTCTCAATGGCCGCCGGCGAGTATGTTTCGGTGCGCTCGCAGCGGGAGATGTACGAGCATCAGATCGGGCTGGAGCGGGCCGAGCTTGCCGAGTACCCGGAAGAGGAAGCCGAGGAGCTGGCGTTGATCTATGCGGCACGCGGGCTGAGCGTGGGTGACGCCCACGGGCTCGCACAACGCACCATCGCGAATCCCGAGCTGGCTCTCGACACGCTGGCGCGCGAAGAACTCGGCCTCAATCCCCAGGAGCTCGGCTCGCCCTGGGGAGCGGCGCTGTCCTCGTTTTTTTCTTTCGGCGTCGGCGCGCTGGTGCCCCTCGCGCCGTTTCTGTTCGCGCGCGGCGAAGGCGCGCTCGTCGCGGCGGTCGCATTGACCGCCGTCGCTTTGTTCGGGGTCGGCTCGATGATCAGCCTCTTCACGGGCCGCAGCGCCGTGCGCGACGGCCTACGCATGCTCGCGATAGGCGGCGGCGCGGGGGCGGTCACCTACTTGGTCGGCGCGCTGCTCGGCGTGAGCCTCGCCTGACCGGCTGCAAAACCGGAAATGGAGGCAGGGCTCGTCCTTCACAGTCTCGTCGGGTTTTTCCTCCTGCATGCCATCGCCTGGGCTCTGAGCGAAGACCGCAGAACCATCGTTTGGCGGCCGGTCATCGCCGGCATGCTGCTGACCTTCGGGCTGGGACTGGTGCTGTTGAAGGCGCCCTACGCCAAGGGCGCTTTTCTCGCCTTGAACGGCGCGCTCGACGCGCTCGAGAAAGCGACCCGGGACGGGACCGCGTTCGTGTTCGGCTTTCTCGGGGGCGGACCGCTGCCTTTCGCCGAAACCTATCCCGGTGCGAGCTTCGTGCTCGCGTTCCGGGCGCTGCCCCTCGTGCTCGTGGTGAGCGCCTTGTCGGCGCTGCTGTTCCATTGGCGGGTGCTGCCCTGGATCGTGAGGGGTTTTTCGCTCGTCCTGGAGAAGACGATGGGCGTCGGCGGCGCGATCGGCTTGTCCTCCGCGGCGAACGTGTTCGTCGGCATGGTCGAGGCCCCGCTGATCGTCAAGCCCTACATCCGGAACATGAGCCGCGGTGAGCTGTTCATTCTCATGAGCTGCGGCATGGCGACCGTCGCCGGCACCGTGATGGCGCTCTATGCGAGCATCCTTTCGAAGGTGATTCCCGACGCGCTGGGGCACATCCTGATCGCGTCGATCATCAGCACTCCGGCGGCGATCGCGATCTCGGTGCTGATGGTTCCGGGGAAGGCGTCGGCCACCGAGGGAAAGCTCGCATCGCAGGCCGCGACCTCGAGCATGGACGCGGTGACCCGCGGGACGGTCGACGGGGCGCAGCTCCTCGTCAACATCGTCGCGATGCTGCTGGTACTGGTGTCGCTGGTCAGCCTCGCCAACCAGGTTCTCGCGCTGCTTCCGGAGATCGCGGGAGCCCCGGTTACGCTGCAGCGGCTGTTCGGCATCGCATTGGCGCCTCTTGTATGGATCATGGGCATTCCGTGGGCGGAGGCGACGGCAGCGGGCGCGTTGATGGGTACGAAGACCGTGCTCAACGAATTGCTCGCCTACGTCGATCTCGCGAGGCTCCCCGAGAGCGCCCTCAGCCCGCGCAGCCGACTCATGATGACCTATGCGCTGTGCGGCTTCGCCAATTTCGGCAGCCTCGGCATCATGATCGGGGGACTGGCGACCATGGCCCCGGAGCGCCGGGACGAGATCGTGTCGCTCGGCGGAAAGACGATCCTCTCCGGAACGCTCGCGACCTGTGTCGCGGGCTCGGTCGTCGGCATGCTGTATTGAGCCCGCGCGGGGAGGCTTACTGGAGAATCGCCTTCACCTTCTCCCAGTCGTTGGGATAGAGGGCGAGCATTCCCGGCTTGTCGGCGTCGAGCACCGAATAGTCGAGCGCCAGAAACTCCCCGACGATCGCATCGTACTTCTCTCGCAGGACGCCCGAACCGGGGTCGAGACGGCGCACCACGCCCAGGCCGGTCGGCGCCGTGCCGATCACTTTCACGCTCAGATCGGGACGATATTTCCTCAGGAGGAGGACGAGTCGCCATATGTCGCCGCTCCAGAAGGTGGTTCGGCGCTCTCGTTCGGCGGTGTGGCGGGACAAGGGGTAGCAGTCGTGAATCAGTATCGTCGATCGTGACGTGCAGTGCTTCTCGATATTGATGAAGTCGCGCAGCGCAAATTCGAATCGGTGCATCCCGTCGATGAAAGCGAGATCGATGGGCAAGCCGCCGAGCTCCGCTTGCACGTCGTGAGCGGCGAAGTACTCGTCGCTCGTGGTCGAATGTATGCTCGCGCCGGGAGGGAGTCGCTGGGCGATCTTGGGTTCGGGGTCGATACCGATCGCGCGCGTTTCGGGCCGGGCGAGCGCGATCGATTGCCCGGTCTCGACGCCGATCTCCAGGTAAGTGCGCGGACGCAAATGCGAATGGAACATCGAGATGACTTCGAGATAGTAGGGGCCGGGAAAGTTGAGGCCCGCGAGGAAGTCATGCGCGGGGTGCATCCCGGGGTCGAGCGCAAGCGCCGTTTCGCAGCATTCGCGCGCGGCCTCGTTCGCGCCCAGCTCCCGCTGCGCCACGGCCGCGCCGAAATGGCACTCGGCGTTTCGCGGGTCGAGCATGCGGGCCCGCTCGAAATGCCCGAGCGCCTCTCGGAAGCGCCCCGTCCGCAAATCGATCCCGCCTGCGTAGCTGTGCGCCTCAAGGTGTTCGGGTTCTGCGCGCAGCGTGGCGGCAAAATGCTCTGCGGCGGCGGCAAGCTCACCCGCCTTGTACGCCTCCACCCCGGCTTGGAAGGCGGTCTGCCCGGGCCGCAGGCGGACGTTCGGCGCGAATAGATCTTTCAGTATCCGTCCCAGCATGCCGCGCTAAGCTTAACTCAATACCGAAGAGTCGTTGCACGAGCCGGTGAATCGGGCGAAAATCGGGCGCTTCAAGGAGTCGTCCCGGGAATTCATGAAATCGTCCGAAATCAGGGCAAAGTTTCTCAAGTTCTTCGAAGAGCGCGGCCACGCGGTCGTCGCCTCGAGCCCGCTCGTGCCGGTAAATGACCCCACGCTGCTTTTCACGAACTCGGGCATGGTGCAGTTCAAGGATGTGTTTCTCGGCAGGGAGACCCGCGCCTACAAGCGCGCCACGACCGCACAGCGGTGCCTGCGCGCGGGCGGAAAACACAACGATCTGGAGAACGTCGGCTACACCGCGCGCCACCAGACGTTCTTCGAGATGCTCGGCAACTTTTCATTCGGCGATTACTTCAAGCGCGACGCGATCCGCTACGCCTGGGACCTGCTGACCCAGGTGTACAAGCTGCCACCGGAACGCCTGTGGACGACGGTGTATCACGAGGACGACGAAGCCTACGATCTCTGGACGAAGGAGATCGGCGTGCCGAAAGGGCGCTGCATACGCATCGGCGACAAGCCCGGAGGCCCGAGATACCAGAGCGACAACTTCTGGCAGATGGCCGACACGGGCCCCTGTGGTCCCTGCAGCGAGATTTTCTACGACCACGGGCCCGGGATCCCTGGCGGCTCGCCCGGCTCGAGCGAAGCCGAAGGCGATCGCTACATCGAGATCTGGAATCTCGTTTTCATGCAGTTCAATCGGGACGACAAGGGCGCGGTGGCGCCGCTGCCCAAACCCTGCGTGGACACGGGCATGGGCCTGGAGCGGATCGCAGCCGTTCTCCAGGGCGTGCACTCGAACTACGAGATCGACCTGTTCCGGGATCTGATACGCGCCGCGGGGCGGGAGACGGGGACGAAAGACCTCGCGAACAATTCGCTGAACGTGATCGCCGATCACATCCGCGCGTGCGCGTTTCTCGTCGTGGACGGCGTCATACCCGGAAACGAAGGACGCGGTTACGTGCTTCGCCGCATCATCCGCCGCGCCATCCGCCACGGCTACAAGCTCGGGCGCAAGAAGCCTTTCTTCCACCGCCTCGTCGGGGACTTGTCGCGCGCGATGGGCGAGGCCTATCCGGACCTCCCGCGGGCGAAGGAGCGCGTCACCCAGGTGCTCGAGGTCGAGGAGGAGCGCTTCGCCGAGACGCTGGAGAACGGCATGAAAGTGCTCGAGGGCGCGCTGCACCGCGAAGACCGCATGCTCGACGGCGAAACCGTGTTCCAGCTCTACGACACCTTCGGTTTTCCGGTCGATCTGACCGCGGACATGGCGCGCGAGCGCGGCATCATGATCGACCACGCGGGGTTCGAGGCGGCGATGCAGCGCCAGCGCGAGCGCGCCCGGGCCGCGGGCAAATTCAAGATCGACGCGGGCGTCGAGTACTCCGGCCGCGCGACGGAGTTCCGCGGCTACGACACGCTTGCGCTCGACGACGCCAAAGTGGAGGCCCTCTACAGGGAGGGGACTTCGGTGCCGGCCATCGCGGCGGGCGAAGCCGCCATCGTCGTGCTGAACAAGACCCCGTTCTACGCCGAATCGGGCGGCCAAGTGGGCGACGCGGGCGAGATCGTCGCCCCGGGCGGGACCTTCGTCGTTTCCGACACGCAGAAAATCCAGTCAGAAGTGTTCGGCCATCACGGCGCGCTCGCGACCGGCCGGCTCGCCGTTGGCGACAAGGTGGTGGCGCGAGTGGACGCGCAGCGGCGCGCGCGCACCATGCGCAATCATTCGGCCACCCATTTGATGCACCGGGCCCTGCGCGAGGTGCTGGGGCCGCACGTGCAGCAAAAGGGGTCGCTCGTGGACGCCGACAAGACGCGCTTCGACTTCTCGCACGACGCGACGATGACCGACGAACAGGTCCGCCGCATCGAAGCGATGGTCAACGCGGAAATTCTCAGAAACGAGGCGACTTCGGCGCGCATCATGAAGTTCGACGACGCCGTCAAAGGCGGTGCCATGGCCTTGTTCGGCGAGAAGTACGGCGACGAGGTGCGGGTTCTGGACATCGGCTCCTCGCGCGAGCTGTGCGGGGGCACGCACGTCGCCCGCACCGGCGACATCGGCTTCTTCAAGATCATCTCCCAGGGCGGCGTCGCTGCGGGCGTGCGCCGCGTCGAGGCGACCACCGGCGAGGGCGCGCTCGCCTGGGTGCAGGCCATGGAGGACGAGCGGCATTTCGTCGAAGGGTTCTATCAAGCGTCGGGCGACGCGCTGAAGGAAAAGCTCAAGGCGGAGCGGGAGGAGAAGAGGGCGTTGGAAAAGGAGCTCGCGCGCCTCAAGTCCAGGCTCGCGGCCAGCCAGGGCGACGATCTCGCGGCGCAGGCCGTCGAGGTGAAGGGCATCAAGGTGCTCGCGGCCGCGCTCGACGGCGCCGATGCGAAAACCCTGCGCGAGACGCTCGACAAGCTGAAAGACAAGCTGAAATCCGCCGCGATCGTGCTCGGCTCGACCGAAGGGGGGAAGGTGAACCTCATCGCCGGCGTGACAGCGGATCTCACCGCGAGGCTCAAGGCCGGCGAGCTCGTCAACTACGTCGCGCAGCAGGTGGGCGGCAAAGGCGGCGGCAGGCCGGACATGGCGCAGGCGGGCGGTACCGAACCCGCCAAAGTCCCGGCCGCGCTCGGCTCGGTGCGCCAGTGGGTGGAGCAGCGGCTTTGAGAGCGATCGGCTAGAAGCCTATCCGCTGCTTTTTCGGCGAGCGAGCGTCGTCGATGTCGGAGACGTCGATTTCATCCCGGCCTGCGAGCTTCGCGGTGCCGAACGCGTTCATGATGGCGCGGCGCATCTCCCGGGGAGAGAGCTCCGCGGCCCGCTCCTGCACCTCCTCCGCGAGCCTTTCGGGAAAGTCCTTGCCCCAGTCGTGGCTGCCGCGGATCTCCGCGTAGATCGCCTGCGCGATGCGGGCCGATCCGTCCCGGTCGGGCGAGGCGACCTCGTAGACATTCATCCGGTTGAGGATGGGATCCGGGATCTTGCCTCCGTCGTTCGCAGTCGCGATCCACACGACGCCCGAGGCATCGATCGGGATCTCGACGAACTCATCCACGAACTCCGCTGCCGTGTCGCGCTCGAGCAGCGTGTAGAGCGCGCCCAGAGGATCATATTGATTGCCGCCGCCTGCCTTGTCGAGCTCGTCGACCATGATCACCGGGTTGGCGTAGGTACCGTTCAGAATGGTCTCGAATACTTTTCCGGGCTTGGCGTTCTTCCATTGCGATGAAGCTCCGGAGAGGACCCAGCCTGCAGTCATCGAGCTCATCGAGCACAGGCCGAAACCCGTGGAAAGGAGCTGCGCCAGGCGCCTGGCGAAATAGGTCTTGCCGATTCCCGGTTCTCCGAGCAGGAGCATCGGCGGCACCTCCAGGCAGTCGTTGGACGAAGCGCACAGCGCGATGTGCTTCTTGACGTCGTCGAGGACCCCCGCGAAGTTGGGAAGCTCTTCGTAGAGACTTTCCATCGCCGGAATCCCCGAGGGCTTCACCGTGAGGCGGGTGCCGCCCGCCTTGATCATTTTTTCATAAGTGGACTTCAGCGCTTCGTTCGCCGAAGCGGAAAGCTCCTGCAGCGCGCGGTCGACTTCCGCGACGTCATAGACATCCTTGAATCCTCCGATCGGGATGTTGACCGCTGCTGTCGTCATCTGGTTTTTCTCCACGCGAATGCAACTTATCACGCAGGAACGATGCCCACAATCCAATCTGACACCTTCAACGGCCTGCGGTTTCGCGGCGTTGACCGCCGGTTTCTGGCACTCTCGCGCCGCGTCTGCCAGCGGCGTGACTTTTTGGGCACTGGCAGGAGCCGAGGCCGTCGTTATGGGGCTGCAAGGCTTGCTTGCCGCTGACCGGCCGCAACCGATTTATTCGGGTAAAATTCAAACTTTTCAGCTCCTTAGAGAAGGCCCGCCACGGACCGGCGACAAGCATGCACTTCAAGGTCGACGACGTCAGAATCCGGGAGATCAAGGAGCTCGCGCCGCCCGCACTCCTGCTGCGCGAATTTCCCTGCTCGGAAAAAACCGAGGAGCTGACCTATAACACGCGGCAGGCGATTCACCGCCTGCTTCACGGTTCGGACGACAGGATTCTCGTCATCATCGGCCCGTGCTCGATCCACGATGCCAAGGCGGGCCTCGAGTACGCGCGCAGGCTCGTCGAAATGAGAAAGGAACTCGAGCGCGACCTCGTCATCGTCATGCGGGTCTACTTCGAGAAGCCCCGCACGACCGTGGGCTGGAAGGGGCTGATCAACGATCCGGACCTCGACGGCAGCTTTCAAATCAACAAGGGGCTGCGCCTCGCGCGCGAGCTGCTCATGGACATCAACGAGGCGGGGCTGCCTGCCGGCACGGAGTTTCTGGACATGATCTCGCCGCAGTACTATGCGGACTTGGTGAGCTGGGGCGCGATCGGCGCACGCACCACGGAATCGCAGGTGCATCGCGAGCTCGCCTCCGGGCTGTCGTGCGCGGTCGGCTTCAAGAACGGCACCGACGGGAACGTGCGCATCGCGGTCGACGCGCTGAAGGCTGCGCGCACTCCCCACCATTTCCTTTCGGTGACCAAGGAGGGGCACTCCGCCATCGTCTCGACCAACGGAAACGAGGACTGCCACATCATCCTGCGCGGCGGAAAACATCCTAATTACGACGCCGGAAGCGTCGACGCTGCGGCCAAGGAGCTGGCCGGCGCCGGGCTCGAGCAGCGCCTGATGGTCGATTGCAGCCATTCGAACAGCCAGAAGATATATCAGCGTCAGATCGACGTCGCGCGCGAGGTCGCGCGCCAGGTCGCCGCCGGCGAGGATCGAGTCATCGGCCTCATGGTCGAATCGCACCTGAAGGCGGGCCGCCAGGATCTCGTCCCGGGAAAGCCCCTCGTATATGGCCAGAGCATCACCGACGCTTGCGTCGGCTGGGAGGACAGCGTGCCGCTGCTCAGGAATCTCGCCGAAGCGGTGCGCAAGCGCCGGCTGGTGAAAGCCGAAGAATCCTAGCGACAACCGGGGACAGACCACGTTTTTCCATCGAGTCAGGGAAACCGGCGACCCGGGATCCAGCGATAAACGTGGTCTGTCCCCGGTTTTCTGGGGCACCGCGGTGCTGATCCTCGCGTTCAAGCTGTGGCTGTCCGCGGTCTTTCCCTTCACCGGCGACGAAGCGTATTTCGCCGAATGGGGCGCTTATCCGGACTACGGCTATTACGATCATCCGCCGATGATCGGCTGGCTGCTCGCTCTTCTGCTCAAGCTGTCGCGCGCGGAATGGCTGCTGCGCCTGCCGGTGACCCTGCTGCCCTTCGCGCTCGCGGCGGGAATCTACGTCGTTCTGCGCCGCGCGGACGGAACGAAGGCGGCGCTCGCCGCGCTCGCGTTCATGCTGCTGCCCGCCAATGTCTGGGGCGTCTTCATCACCACCGACACGCCGCTCGTTTTCTTTTGCTTCGCCTCGGCGTTCGCCTTCTGGCTGGGGATCGTCCGGCGCGCACCGGGCTGGCACGCGCTCGCCGGCATCTTTCTCGGGCTGGCGTTTCTCTCGAAGTATTTCGCGGTCCTGCTGGGACTGGCCTACGTGGCTCATGTCGCGCTTTCCCCGCGCGGGCAGCGCGACTGGCGCGCGCTTGCGCTCGTCCTCCTGTGTTCGCTTCCTTTCGCCGCCGTCAACCTGTGGTGGAACTACGAGCATTGCTGGGCGAACCTGATGTTCAATCTCTACAACCGGCACGACACCGCCGGCTGGTCCTGGAAGACGCCGCTCGTCTATGGCGTCTCGGTGCTCTACGTGCTCAGCCCGGTCGCCCTGTGGCAGCTCGCAAAAGAGCGCCGGCGCGTGGCGGTCGCGCTCGGCGAGCCGGCGGCGCGGTTTTTCGCCGTCGTCTTCGCGCTCCCCTTCGGATTTTTCGCCTTGCTCTCCGCGGTCAAGCTGATCGGCTTGCACTGGATGCTCGCCTTCGTGCCTTTCTTTTTCGTCGCGGCGGGCGGCTTGCTGTCGCGCGAGCAGCTGCTGCGCTCGGTGCTCTATCTCGGGGCGTTCAGCGCCCTCCACGTCGCGGCGATCCTCGCCGCGGCGATGCTGCCGCTCGACACCTGGAAGAGCGTGCGTTTCTACGACGGCATCGTGTATCACGCCCGCATGCCTGAAATCCTCAGGGAGATGGAAACCTATGCCGAGGAATTTGATTTCGCCACCGACGGGTACTCGATGTCGGCGGTCGCGTCCTTTCATTCGCGCCGGCACGTGGCCGTATTCGGTGTCGCCTCCTCGCACGCGCGCCACGACGACATCCTGACCGATTTCAGGCGACTCGACGGCAGGAACATCCTGGTGCTGCGCAAGGACCCCCCCGTGGATGCCGACTACCGACCCTACTTCCGGTCCGTCGGATACCGCACGATCTCATCCGCCGGCGCGACCTTTCATGTGGTCCTCGGCCACGGGTTCGATTTCGCCGCGTACCGGGAGAAGATCCTGAAGCCGCTGCAACAGCGGTACTACGCCATTCCCTGGTACTTGCCGCAGGGATACTGCTATTTCTGCGAACGCTATCTGGGCACGCCGACCTGCCCTGCAAAGGACTGACCCGATGACCAGCGCCCTCATCCGCCTGATGCGCCCCCACCAGTGGATCAAGAACGGGTTCCTTTTCATCGGCGTGGTTTTCGGCCACGGATGGAACGACGCAAGGCTGGTCGCGGAAGCGCTCGTCTTGTTCGTCGCCTTCTGCCTCGCCTCGAGCGCGGTGTATATCCTCAACGACATCGCCGACCGGGATGCCGACCGGGTGCATCCGTACAAGCGCGAGCGGCCGCTGGCGCGGGGCGAGATCGGCTTGGGCGTCCCGATCGCGCTGTGCATCGCCCTCGCGCTGGCCGGGGTCGCCCTCGCGGCCGCCGTCTCGCTTGCGGCGCTGCTGGTCGCCGCCGCCTATATCGTACTCAACATCGGATACAGCGCCGGGCTCAAGCGCGTGGCGATTCTCGATGTGTTCATGATCGCCGGCGGATTCATGCTGCGCATCCTCGCAGGCACCGCGGGAATCGGCATTCCCCCGTCGAACTGGCTGTTGCTCTGCGGCCTCATGCTCACTCTGTTTCTCGGCTTCTGCAAGCGGCGGGCCGAACTGCTCGCGGTGACCGACCCCGCGAATTCAGGGAGCGGGCATCGCGTCGCGCTCGACGGCTACAGCATGCCGCTGCTCGATTGCCTGATCGCGGTCAGCGTCGCTTGCGCCGCGCTCGGCTACGCGCTGTACACCGTGGACCCGGACACCATAGCCCTGCATCGCACCGACCGGCTCTTTCTCACGTTTCCGTTCGTGCTGTACGGCTTGTTTCGGTACCTGCAAGTCGTGTATTCGAAGGGGGGCGGCAGTGATCCCGCCTGGGAGATGCTGCGCAATCCGCACCTGATCGCGGCGACAGCGGGGTGGCTGGGCGCGACCGGATGGTTCCTTGCCGGGTGAGACGCGACTCCGGTATTTGTGATCGGTACGGCGTTTGGGCATAATCTCGCCGTCACCGGCGCGAGGGGCGGGACGCCGGGCCCGCGCGCGGCGGCTCACCGAGGCGAGTGCGAAGATGGCAGAAACAGCGGAAAGGGCCCGGCTGGCACAGCTGGAATCGCTGGGCGATCCCACGCGGTTCGCCAAGAGGATTCACGGCCTCATCACCTTCTCGCCGCTTTTCGAAACTTTCAACCTGACAGAGATCCGCGTGCTGAGCGAGTTCATGCAGGTCTACCGCGCAGGCCCGGGAGCGGAGATCATCCGCGAAGGTGACGCGGGCGATTTCATGGTATTTCTCATCGAAGGTCGGATCGAAGTGTTCAAGCAGGACCGGTGGAACGCCCCGCGGCTGATTGCCCTGATCGCGCCGGGGCAGTCGTTCGGCGAAATGTCGATGATCGACGGCGAGCCACGCTTTGCGAGCTGCATCGCCGCGGAGTCCTGCATGATCGCGGTGCTGTCGCGCGACAGCCTGGCCCGCATCATTCTGGAGCAGACAACGCTCGGGGCGAAAATCCTAATGGAACTGGTGCTTATACTGTCGCAGCGGCTGCGTCTGACCAGCTCCAAGCTGCTCGACTACATGGATCGCGAAAAGACTTGATCAGGGGGTCATACCGGCCGAAGAACCTGTGGCACAATACGCGGCCGGAGTGGTGGAGGGTGAAATGAAAATAACGAACGGCAAGGATTTCTGGGCCGGGGTGATGTTCATCGCGTTCGGGTTGGCTTTCATGGCCGTGGCCCAGAACTACGCCATGGGGAACGCGGTGCGCATGGGGCCGGCATATTTTCCCACGGTGCTCGGGGGCATTCTCGCGGTGCTCGGGGCGGTCGTATTGTTCCGGGGCTTCGTGTCAAAGATATCCAATCCGCTGGCTGTCTTTCCGTTTCGTTTCTGGCTGATCGTCGGCGGGCTGATATTGGGCGTAATCGCCTATTACACCCAGCCACAGCGCGACGCGACGATATTCGCGCAGATTGCCCACGCGTTGCTTGCGGGCGTCGCAATCCTGTTGCTCTTTGCGGCCTTCGGTGAGCGTTCGCTGTGGGTGGTCCTGTTCGCGGTCGTTCTTTTTGGCTATCTGTTGAAGCCTCTCGGACTCGTAATGGCGGTCTTCGTACTGACGATCGTTTCGGCGGTACCAGGGTTCGCGTGGACGCGCAAGGATTTCCAGATGTTGCCGGCCTACGTAGCCGTCGGAGTCCTCTTGACCTACCTTACGCTGGTCGTGTCATCGTGGATACAGCATCCTGTGCTCACTGTGTTCGGCGCAGTGGGTCTAAATTTACCCCCAGTGCTGGTGCTCCTATTGATGGAGATCGGTTTGGGCGCAGTGCTCGCGTTTTTCGCAGGTCGGTACAAGTGGCCGCAGATCACGGCGGGGCACGTCACCGTCCTCAGCTTCGCTCTTGCGGTATTCTCGGTAGCATCGTTCGTCCACGGCTTGGGGCTGCCGATGAACGTCTGGCCGAGTCTGGAGTAAGGGATGGAACTCTTTCACAATCTCGCCATCGGCTTCCAGGTTGCGCTCTCTTTCCAGAATATTTTCTACTGTTTGATGGGCTGTCTGCTCGGCACGCTGATCGGCGTGCTGCCCGGCATCGGGCCGGTGGCCACCATCGCCATGCTGCTGCCGGTTACTTTCACGCTCAACCCGACTTCCGCGCTGATCATGCTTGCCGGGATCTATTACGGCGCGCAGTACGGCGGATCGACCACCGCTATTCTGGTCAACATTCCGGGCGAGTCGTCGTCGGTGGTGACCTGCCTCGATGGCTACCAGATGGCCCGACAGGGCCGGGCGGGGCCCGCGCTCGGCATCGCGGCGATCGGCTCGTTCTTCGCCGGATGCGTCGCCACGGTGATCATCGCGCTGTTTGCGCCTCCGCTCGCCGAAGTCGCGCTGAAGTTCGGCCCGGCGGAGTACTTTTCGCTGATGGTGCTCGGCCTGATCGCGGCGACGGTGCTCGCCCACGGCTCGCTCATCAAGGCGATCGCGATGGTGATTCTCGGCCTGCTGCTGGGCCTGGTGGGCACCGACGTCAACTCGGGGGTCGCGCGGTTCAGCTTCGGCGTGTCGGAACTCTCCGACGGTATCGGCTTCGTCTCGGTGGCGATGGGCGTGTTCGGCTTCGCCGAGATCATCGCCAACCTCGAACAGAAGGAGCAGCGCGAAGTCTTCACCAAGAAGGTGAGCAACCTGCTCCCTTCCTTGCAGGACTTCAAGGATTCGTGGGCGTCGATCCTGCGCGGGACCGCTCTCGGCTCGTTCCTCGGCATTCTGCCCGGGGGAGGAGCGCTGCTCGCCTCGTTCGCCGCCTACACGCTGGAGAAAAAGGTCTCGAAGAATTCGGCGAACTTCGGCAAGGGCGCGATCCAGGGCGTGGCGGCGCCCGAATCGGCGAACAACGCCGGCGCCCAGACCTCCTTCATCCCGTTGCTCACGCTCGGCATCCCGTCGAATCCGGTGATGGCGCTGATGATCGGGGCGATGATGATCCAGGGCATCGCACCCGGCCCGCAGGTGATGACCGAGCGGCCGCAGCTCTTCTGGGGAATGATCGCCTCGATGTGGGTAGGCAACCTGATGCTGGTGGTGCTCAACCTGCCGTTGATCGGAATGTGGATCAAGCTGCTGATGGTGCCCTACCGGATACTCTACCCTGCGATACTGGTCTTCTGCTGCATCGGCGTCTACAGCATCTCGAACAGCCCGTTCGACGTCATGCAGACGGCGGCGTTCGGCGTGGTCGGCTACATCTTCGTGAAGCTCGAATGCGAGCCTGCGCCGCTGATTCTCGGCTTCATCCTCGGGCCGCTCATGGAGGAAAACCTGCGCCGCGCGATGCTCTTGTCGCGCGGGGACCCGTTGGTGTTCTTCCAGCGACCGATCAGCCTCACCATGCTTGTCATTGCGGGTCTCCTGCTGACTATCGTTGTGGCGCCGACCGTGCGCAAGAAGCGCGAGGAAGCCTTCGTCGAGGCGTGAGCTAGCGGTTCTTCCCCTGCTGCCACAGCACGTCGCCGCGGCTGCCCTCGCGGTTGAGGACACGGGCGAGGACGAACAGCAGGTCGGACAGCCGGTTCAGGTAGATCCTCGCCGGGTCGGCGACTTTTTCCGAAGACGACAGGGTGACTATCGAGCGCTCGGCGCGCCGGCACACCGCGCGCGCGAGGTGCGCGAGGCTCGCGGCGCGCGTTCCGCCCGGAAGAATGAATTCCTTGAGCCGAGGCAGCGCGGAGTTGAGTTCGTCGAGCAGCGCCTCGAGCCGCTTGACCTGATCTTCGGTCATCGTCGCGCGGCCGGGGATCGAGACGTCGCCACCCAGGTCGAAAAGATCGTGCTGGACGCTCTCGAGAATTGCGCGAATCTTTTCCGGCGGCGGCTCGGCGAGAAGCACGCCGATCGCGGAATTCAGCTCGTCGATCTCGCCGAGAGCAGCGATGCGCGGGCTGTCCTTGCGCGTTCGCGAACCGTCGCCGAGCCCGGTGTCGCCGCCGTCGCCGGTGCGGGTGTAGATCTTGGAGAGGCGGTGGCCCATGAGCGAGCGGAGGCTTTGCGCGGCTCCTAATGTAGCATGCCGAGAATAGTCAGGTGATTTATTTCCCGTAAGAAACGCCGGAGAAAGCACTCGGCTACAATGAGACAAACACTCGATAGCGCTTCTCGCAGCAATCTGTTCGTATAACAGCCAAAGGAGGAGTCATGGACCGCATTCGCCTGCCGCTCTTTCTGCTTCGCATCGGCGTCTTCATCGTTATGCTGATGTGGACGCTCGACAAGTTCATCCGCCCGGGACACGCTGCCGGGATCTTCAAGAAGTTCTACGGCATCGACGGCATTTCCCCGACTGTGTTCTACGTCATCGCCGCTCTTGAGCTGCTGTTGCTGGTCGGTTTCGTGACGGGGACCGCCAAGCGCTACACCTACGGGCTGGTGCTGCTGCTTCATGCGATCTCGACGCTCTCGTCCTATCAGCAATATCTAGCACCGCTCGACAATCTGCTCTTCTTCGCCGCGTGGCCGATGCTCGCCGCATGCATCACGCTGTACCTGCTTCGGGACCTGGATACGCTCTGGGCCATGCAGAAAATGTAAGCAAGCACGGATTCCGTACGACGAAAGGTTACGACGCCGTTTGGCACACTTGCACGGTGTATCCTCTAGCATGCGCACGATGAAAACTCATCCTGAAAAGGTCGGCAGCTTCGGAGCGCTCATCGCCGCGGCCGCTTATGGTTCCGTCAAGTGCCCGCCCGTACAGCTCGCCGGCGCCAGATAGAGGAGAAGGAGAACCGCCCGTGCACGCGATGCTCCCTCTCCTCGAAGTCTCAAACTTTCCAGGAATACGCCGCGAGCGTCTCGAGACGCTCCAGGTCAATCTCGGCTACAAATGCAACCAGAGCTGCGTGCACTGCCACGTCAACGCGGGTCCCACGCGCACTGAGGAGATGGACCGCGAGACGGTGCATACCGTGCTGCGCTACCTCGAGGCCTCGGGCGTCCGCACGCTCGACGTTACCGGCGGCGCGCCCGAGTTGAATCTGCATTTCAGGGAGCTGGTCGAGCGCGCCCGCGCGCTCGGCGCGCACGTGATCGACCGCTGCAATCTCACCGTTCTCGAAGAGCCCGGCCAGGAGGACCTCGCGGAGTTTCTCGCGCGCGAGGACGTCGAGATCATAGCCTCGCTTCCCTGCTACACGGAGGAGCTGGTCGACAGGCAGCGCGGCAAAGGCGTATACGAGACGAGCATTCGTGCTCTTCGGTGTCTCAACGCGCTCGGCTACGCAGTGGAGGGCTCGCGCCTCGCGCTCAACCTCGTGTACAACCCTCAAGGAGCTTCGCTCCCGCCCCCGCAGGAAAAGCTCGAGGCAGATTACAAGCGGGTGCTGGGCGAGCGTTTCGGCATCCGCTTCAACCGGCTCTACACGCTCGCCAATATGCCGATCGCCCGATTCGGCTCGACGCTCATCTCCAGGGGACAGTTCAACGCCTACATGAAGCTGCTGCAGGAGTCCTACCGCGAGGAGAATCTGGGCGCCGTGATGTGTCGTACCCTGATCTCGGTTGACTGGCAGGGCACGGTCTACGACTGCGATTTCAACCAGATGCTGGGTCTGCCTCTCAGAATCGCGGGCCGGCAGCGGGTCAGGCTCGCCGATCTCGTCGGCCGCGACCTCGCCGGCAACCCGATCGTGGTGAAGGACCATTGCTTCGGGTGCACGGCCGGGCAGGGCTCGAGCTGCGGTGGCGCGCTCGATGGCTAGAACGCGGCCCGGCCGGTCCTGTCCGCGCCACTACCGTTACTCGCCTGCGGTCTTCGCGCGCGCCGCAGAACTCAGGGCGCAATCCCTCTTCATCGTCGGCGGACTCTACGGCAATCCCTTCGCGCTCGAAGCGGTCCTTGCCATGGCGCGGCGGGAGGGCGCGACGCTCGCCTTCAACGGCGATTTCAACTGGTTCAACGTCGACCCGGCGGAATTCGAAAGCATCAACGAGACTGTCCTTCGGCACGCGGCCGTGCGCGGCAACGTGGAGACCGAGATCGCCGGCGAGGATTCCGGCGCGGGCTGCGGCTGCGCCTACCCCGAATGGGTGGGCGAGGCCGAAGTGGGGCGCTCGAACGAGATTCTCACGCGATTGCGCGGGACCGCAAGCGCGTATCCGGAATTGCGCGAGCGCCTCGGCGTCCTGCCCATGCACCTCGTCGCGGAAATCGCGGGCCTGCGCATCGGCATCGTGCACGGCGACGCCGAATCGCTCGCCGGCTGGCAGTTCTCGCAGGAGGCGCTGCGCGAGCGTCCCGAACGCGCGGCGGCGCTGCTCGCCGGATCCGGCGTCGACGTCTTTGCCTGTACGCATACCTGCCTGCCGGTGATGCGGGAATTCGATGCGCCGCGCGGGAAGGCGCTCATCGTCAACAACGGCGCCGCCGGAATGCCGAATTTCCGCGACACGCGTTTCGGCCTCGCGACGCGCATCGCGAGCACACCCTCGGCGCAGGCGCTCTACGGGGCGCGGCTCGGAGCGACGGTCGTCGAAGCCGTTCCCGTGCGCTACGACCACGAAGCGTGGATGGCGCGATTCGACCGCGTCTGGCCCGCAGGCTCGCCCGCCGCGCTCTCGTATCGCAAGCGCATCGCTTCCGGTCCGGGGTACGAGGTGGAGCAGGCCGTGCGGACGGGCGCTTTCTCGCGCGCGGCCTGAAGCGGCGCGCACCATGTCGCGTCGCCGGCTGCTCGTTGCGGCCCTTGTCCTTGGCCTGATCGCGGCGTTTTTCGCGCTCGACCTCGGCCAGTACCTGCAGCTCGAATATTTCAAGTCACAGCAGTCGGCGATCGAGGAATTCCGGCGGGCGAATCCGCTCGCAGCCGCCGGAATCGTTTTCGCGATCTACGTCGCCGTCACCGGCCTGTCGGTGCCCGGGGCGGCGGTGCTGTCGCTCGCGGTCGGCGCGATATTCGGGCTCTTGTGGGGTACCTTGGTCGTGTCGTTCGCCTCGAGCATCGGCGCAACGCTCGCCTTTCTCTCCTCCCGCTTTCTGTTTCGCGACCTGGTGCGGGACCGCTTCGGGGACAGACTGCGGGCGATCGACGCGGGCCTGGAGAAGGAGGGGGCGTTCTACTTGTTCGCCCTGCGGCTGGTGCCGGCGTTTCCGTTCGTGGTAGTCAATCTCCTCATGGGGCTCACGCCGATCCGGGCCCGGACGTTCTACTGGGTGAGCCAGATCGGCATGCTTCCCGCCACGATCGTTTACGTGAACGCGGGTACGCAGCTTGCGACCATCCAATCGATTTCGGGGATCCTTTCCCCGGCGCTGATCGGCTCGCTCGCGCTGCTCGGCATATTTCCGCTCGTCGCGAGGTACGTCATCGAGTCCGCCAAAGCGCGCCGGCGTCTTGCGAGATGGCCGAAGCCGGCCAGATTCGACCGCAACCTCGTCGTGATCGGCGCGGGTTCCGCCGGTCTGGTGTCGGCTTACATCGCGGCCGCGGTCAAGGCGAAAGTGACGCTGATCGAGAAGGACAAGATGGGCGGGGACTGCCTCAACACGGGCTGCGTGCCCTCGAAGGCCCTGATCAAGTCGGCGCGGCTCGTGGCGCAGGCGAAGCGCCCCCGCGAATTCGGCTTCAGGGCCATGCAGGTCGACTTCGATTTCGCCGACGTCATGGAGCGCGTGCAGCGCGTGGTGAGAACCGTCGAGCCGCACGACTCGGCCGAGCGCTACACCGAGCTCGGCGTCGAATGCCTGCAGGGCGAGGCAAAAATCACCTCGCCTTGGACGGTGGAGGTGAAGAGCGAAACGGGCAGGCGCGTGCTCACCACCCGGGCGATCGTCATCGCCGCGGGCGCGCAGCCCTTCGTGCCGCCGATCCCCGGGCTCGCCGAAATCGGTTGCCTCACCTCGGATACGGTCTGGAACCTGAGGGCGTTGCCGCCGCGGCTGATCGTCCTCGGGGGAGGGCCGATCGGTTGCGAGCTCGCCCAGTGCTTCGCGAGGTTCGGATCGCGCGTGACGCAGGTCGAGATGCTTCCGCGCATCCTGATCCGGGAAGACCCGGAGATCTCCGAGATGGTCGCGCGGCAGTTCCGCGAGGAGCGCATCGACGTCCGCACCGATCACAAGGCGGTGCGCGTACTCCGGGAGGGCGGCGAGAAGCTGCTTTTGTGCGAGAACGACGGCAGCGAGGTCCGCATCCCGTTCGACGAGCTGCTGTGCGCGGTCGGGCGCGTCGCCAATACCGAGGGGTACGGCCTGGAGGAGCTCGGCATCGAATTGAGCCGCGCGCGCACTGTGAGCACGAACGAATACCTGCAGACCCTCTATCCCAACATCTACGCCTGCGGCGATGTCGCCGGCCCGTATCAGTTTACGCATACTGCCTCGCACCAGGCCTGGTACGCGGCGGTGAACGCGCTCTTCGGCGGAGTGAAGAGATTTCGCGCCGACTACTCGGTGATCCCCTGGGCGACGTTTACCGATCCCGAGGTCGCGCGCGTAGGGTTGAACGAAACCGAGGCCAGGGAGAAAAACGTCGCTTACGACGTCACTAACTACCGTCTCGAAGACCTCGACCGCGCGATCGCCGACGGGGAGACGACAGGAGTGGTGAAAGTCCTCACCGTGCCCGGCAAGGACAGGATCCTCGGCGCAACGATCGCCGGGGAACACGCAGCCGATCTCATCGTCGAATTCATCACGGCGATGAAGCACGGCATCGGCTTCAACAAGATCCTCGGCACCATCCACATCTACCCCACGCTCGCCGAGGGCAACAAGTACGCGGCGGGCAGCTGGAAGAGAGCGCACGCCCCGCAGGGGCTGCTCAAGTGGGCGGAGAAGTTCCACGCGTGGAGGCGCGGTTGAGGATTTCGATCATCGTCCCGGCGCTGAACGAGGCGGAAGGGATTGCCGCGGAGCTCGCGGGGCTCGCATCGCTGCGCCAGCGCGGTCACGAAGTGATCGTCGTCGACGGCGGCTCGAGCGACGACACTGCGGTTCTCGCGCGTCGCGCCTCGGATCGCGTCGCCTCGGCAGCGCGCGGTCGCGCGAGCCAGATGAACGCGGGAGCGGCGCTCGCGCGCGGTGAAGTCCTCCTATTCCTTCACGCCGACACGCGCCTTCCGGAAAATGCCGACGCGAGCGTCCTGCAGGGGCTCGCCGCGAGCGGCAAGGCATGGGGGCGGTTCGACGTGCGCATCGAAGGCGCCAGCCTCTGCCTACCCGTGATCGCGTTTTTCATGAACCTGCGCTCGCGCGCGACCGGAATCGCCACCGGCGATCAGGCCATCTTCGTCCGGCGCGAGGCGTTCGAGGGCGCCGGGCGCTTCCCGCCACTCGAGCTGATGGAAGACATCGCGCTGTCGCGCTCGCTCAAGCGCGTGTCGCGGCCGCTGTGTCTCGCGGACAAGGCGGTCACGTCGGGCCGGCGCTGGGAGCGCCGCGGGGTCCTGCGCACGGTGCTGCTGATGGCGTGGCTGCGCCTCGCGTTTTTCTTCGGCGCCGCTCCCGCCAAGCTGGCCCGCCTCTATGACGGCGAGCGCGGCTGACACCGTCTGCCCGGTGATGGTTTTCGCGAAGGCGCCGGGCGAGGCCAAGACCCGGCTGATTCCGGCGCTCGGCGCCGCGGGCGCCGGCGCTCTGCATCGCCGGCTCGTGATGCACTGCCTGCGCGCGGCGAGGGATTCGCGGCTCGGGCCGGTCGAGCTGTGGTGCGCGCCCGATACGAGTGATCCCTTCTTCCGCGAATGCGAGCGCCGACTCGGGATCAGTCTCTGGGCGCAGGGCGAGGGCGATCTGGGCGCGCGCATGCAGCGCGCGTTCGAGTCGGCGCTCGTGCACGCCGCTCGCGCGATCCTGATCGGCAGTGATATCCCTGCGCTTTCGGCGCAATACCTCCGCGACGCAGAACGGGCCCTTGCCGGCGGCGATGACGCCGTGATCGGGCCGGCGGAAGACGGTGGGTACGTGCTGGTCGGCCTTTCGCATTGCGATCCCGAACTGTTTCGCGGCATTCCCTGGGGCGGCCCAAAGGTTTTGCCGGAGACCCGCCGTCGCATTGCCGCGCTCGGCTGGCGCCTGAGCGAACTTCCCGCCCTGTGGGACGTAGACCGTCCCGAAGATCTCGAGCGCCTCCCGCAAGAGATGCAGGAGAGCTTTATGCCAGCAGCAGGCGGAGTCGGCGACCCGAACGCGTCCGGTACACCTCGAAATCGCGGCGGTCTATCGTGAATATCTCGGTGATCCCGGTCTTTTCCGCGATCAGCACGAGCGTGGCGTCGGCGAAATCCATCCGCTCGTAGCGCGCGAGCAGCTCATCGAGTTGCGGCACATCTTCAACTGAAAGAGCTTCCAGACGCAATGCGCCGCGACGGACAAAAGTAAGCAGCGCGCGCCTCCCGGCCTCAGCGAGGAAGTGGCAGGCCTCGGCGATTACGGGCCAGGTGCTTACCAATGCCGCCGGGTTCGATTCGAGAACGGCTTTGGCCGCCTCGTGGTGCTTGTCGCGGGCGTGAAACAGCGCAACGAGCGGCCCCGTATCAACGATGATGTTTCGCACGGAGCTTCGCGCGGATCAGCGTCTTGACCCGCCCCGAGACGTTGCCTTGCCCCGCCGCGGAGCGGTCGGCGCCGAACAAGTCTTTGCCTAGTTCCCACGCGGAAGGTGCGCGCCGCTTGCGTTGGCGGCGGGCGATATATTCCGCCAAGCTCTGACGGATGACGGCACTCTTCGTCTCCCCGGTCTCGGTGCAGTAGCGCTCGAGCGTCTTCTCCAGCTCGGTTCCCAGTCGGAGGGATTTGGGCATAACCTGTCTGCTGAGATACAAACCGTCAGAAGTGTATCACGCCTGTTAGAATGACCCAACACCCGTCCAGGACCCGGTGAAACATCTTCTTCTCGTCGGCGGAGGGCACAGCCATCTCGCTGTACTGAAAAGCTTCGGCGATGCGCCGGCCGAGGGCGTTCACCTTGCCTTGCTGAGTCCGAGCCGCCACGCTTTCTACTCGGGCATGGTTCCCGGCGTCGTCGCGGGGCACTACCGGTCCGAGGATTGCCGCATCGATCTCGGAGCGCTCGCCGCGCGCGCAGGCGCGCGCTTTCTCCTGGACTCCGCGGCCGGCGTCGATGCCGCGCGGCGCGAGGTGACCACCGCCCGGGGCGAGCGTCTTCGCTACGACATCCTGTCCTTCGACACCGGGTCGAGCGCCGGCGATCCGGCCGCCGCCGCAAAACACTCTCTCCGTGTCCGCCCGGTCGAGCCGTTTCTCGCGGGCTGGGAACGGCTGCGCGAGCGGGCGAGGAGGGGCGAGGTGCGGCGCATCGCCGTGATCGGCGGCGGCGCGGCCGGGGTCGAGGTGCTGCTCGCCATGCGGCACGGACTCGCCGGATCCGCCGCGCAATTCGCGCTGTTCAGCGAGCTGCCCATCCTCGCCGGACACGGCGCGCGCCGCCGTATCGCTCGCATCCTCGGCGCTCGCGGCGTCCCGGTGCACTTCGGCCGAAAGGTCATTGCCGCCGGCGAAAACGGGATCGAGCTCGATGGCGGCGGGCGCTTCGAGGCTCAGGCCGCGGTATGGGCAACCGGAGCGTACGCCCCTTCGTGGATCGCGCAGAGCGGGCTCGCCACCGACGCGCGGGGCTTTCTCGCGGTGAGCGAAACGCTGCAATCGCGGTCGCGGCCCGAGATATTCGCCGCGGGGGACGTCGCGACCGTGATCGACGAGCCCAGGCCGAAATCCGGGGTTTTCGCCGTGAGGCAGGGGCCGGTTCTCGCGCGCAACCTGCGCCGCGCGCTCGCGGGCGAAGCCCCCGAACGCTTCCGCCCGCCCTCGCGCTCGCTCGCGCTCATCAGCTGCGGCGATCGTTACGCTGTGGCCTCCTGGGGAGGACTCGCCCTGGAAGGTGCCTGGGTGTGGCGCTGGAAGGATCGCATCGACCGTCGCTTCGTAGGACAATACCGGTTCGGCGACACACCACAGGAGGGACCATGATCCGAAAAGTCGTTTATTTTTCGATGAAAGTACCGAACCGCCCGGGCATCGGCCTGCAAATGCTGAAATCGATCGCCATGGGCAAGCAAAATCTGCTCGCCTTCACCGGGTTTCCCCAGGGCGGCAAGGCACAGGTAGACTTCGTTCCCGCCAATCCGGTGCAATTCGCCAAGGGGGCGAAGAAGCACCGCGTGAATCTGGGCAAACGGAAAACGGCGTTTCTGGTCCAGGGCGAGGACCGCGTCGGCGCGCTTCTCCGCGTCCTCGATAAGCTCGCCAAGGCGAAAATCAACATGGTCGCGATGGACGCGGTGACCGCGGGCAACCGCCGCTTCGGCGCGATTTTCTGGGTGAAGCCCAAGGACATCGCGCGGACGTCGCGGCTGCTCGGCGCGAGATAGCCGGGACCGGAGCGCCTTCAGCGTAGGCGAATGCTGGTGAGCCCGCCCCACAGGGGCGAGGCGAGATCCTCGGCGAGCAACCAGGCGATGAGAATGACGCCGACCACCGCCACGATATACTCCGTGACTTCGATCCAGAGGTGGTGGTCGACTGCGGGGTGTTCCACGGGACATCCACGAGATTGACTATGTCGTCAGCATAGTACGGCGCGTGCCCGGAAGATAGTCGTTGTCCCCCTAGAACCGCGGAAAAGCGCGAGCTCACGGAGCCCCCGGACACGGAGTCGAGGGTGCGCCCTGACAGGACATCCCGATTTCAGGCGTAGTGCGCCTTCACACCGCCCCGGTTTTCCTCAGAAGCGCGGCGATCGCTTCCGCGAGCCGCGCGTAGCCGGCCGCGTTCGGATGAACGAGATCGGACTTCAGAGCGTTGTCGGTGAGGATCTTCTTCAGCGCCGTCTCCTCGTAGGGCAGGCGAAATTCCCTTGCGATATCCGCGTAGAAGCCCGCGGGCGAAGGGAGCAGGCCGGGCTTGGGAACGCCGATGAGCACGACCTGAGCACCCCGGCTTCTCGCGAGGCGCACCATGGCGCGGATGTTGTTCGCCGCCTGCGCCTCGTCGAGCTTTCTCAGGAAATCGTTGCCGCCGTGACAGAGGATGACGAGCTGCGGCTTGGCCTCGTCGAGCGCAGCGGGCAGGCGCACAAGCCCTTCGGCGCTCGCTTCTCCCGGAACGCCCGCCGACACCACCTTGCGCGCGATCAGCGCTTCGAGCCGCGCCGGATAGCTTTCGCCCGCGTTCGCACCGATCCCGAAGGTCAGGCTGTCGCCGAAGGCGAGCACCACCGCGTTCGGTGCGAGGGGAGGGAGCTTCGGCTGGCCGCCGCAGGCCGCGAGCAGCGCGAGCAGAAAAACCGCGGTGCGGCGGAGAGTCATCCCGCCTCCCCGGGTCCGGGCACGCTCGCGCACTCCTCGAAAATGCGCGCGCGGCAGGTGGCGCAGATCGAGAGGTCGAGCCGCGTGAACACCCCGCCGATCGCCTCGCGCTTGCCGCGGAAGACGTTTTCGCGGCCGAGCTCCGCCATGTAGCCGCCGCGCTCGAGCAGCTCCTCCGCCGGTTTCCTCAGGCTGTAGAAGTAGAGCTCCCCGCCGAGCGCGCGCCGCCTGCGCGCTTCCTCCACGAGCAGCTCGGCGCCCGCCATGTCCACGAAATTGATGCTCTTCGACATGAGGAGCAGGTGCTTCTGGCCGGGACTGTGCTCGCGCAGCGTGTCGAGGTGCCGCTCCACGTGGCCGACCGCGCCGAAGTAGATCGAGCCCTCGATGCGCAGGATCTTGAGCTGGGGGCACTCGAGCAGGCTGTCCTCGACCTCCGTCATCTTGCGCCCGGTATGGCGCGGATCGGGCACGAGGCTGCGCAGGATCGGGTGGGATGTGCGATTGAGGTACAACACCAACGAGACGAGCACGCCCACGAGGATCGCGAACTCGAGGTCGAGCAGGAGCGTCGCAAAGAAGGTGACCGCGAGCACCGCGCTCTCTCCGCGGCTCGTCGCGAGGATCTTCCGGATGCGCCGAAAGTCGATCAGGTTCCAGGCGACGAGGAAAAGCAGCCCCGCGACGACCGCGATCGGCAGGTAGGCGACGAGCGGCGCGACCGCGAGGAGCACGAGCACCAGCAGCAGCGCGGAAAATATCGCCGACATCGGCGTCTTCGCGCCCGCGTCGTAGTTGATGCCGCAACGGTTGGCTGAGGCGCTCGTCGGAAAGCCCGAGAAGAACGCCGCGGCGACGTTGGCAAGGCCCTGCGCGATGAATTCCTGGTTGTTGTCCAGGCGCTGTCCCGATTTGAGCGCGATGGCGTGGGCGATCGAGAGCGCCTGCGTCAGCGACACGAGCGCGACGGCGACTGCGCCCGGCAGGAGATTTTGCAGCGTCGCCGCAGAGACGTCCGGGAACGAGAGCGGCGGCAGCGCGCCGGGCAGCGGACCGAGCGTGCGCAGGCCCGTGCGCTCCGCGCCGAGCGCATGGCTGATGACGTAGGCCATGAGGCTTCCCAAAACCATCGCCGCCAGCATCGGCGGGACTTTCGGCAGCACGCGGCGCGACAGCGCGCCGATCGCGATCGTTGCGGTTGCCACGGCGATGACCCACGGTTGCGCGTCGCCGAGGCGCCTGAGCGTCGCGAGCACCAGACCGGCGAACCCCGCCGGAGCCGACGCGATGCCGAGAAAGTTGCCGAGCTGGCTCGCGAAAATGAACACGCCGAGCGCCGCGGTGAAGCCGACAACGACCGAGCTCGACATGAAATTCACCAGCGACCCGAACCGCAGAAGGCCCATCGCCAGCATGATGATTCCCGACATCAGGGCGAGTGTGAAGGCGAGCTCGATGTAATGCGGGGTCATCGGCGTCGCGAGAGGGCTCAGCACCGCGAACACCATGAGCGAGACCGGATTGGTCGGGCCGGCGACGGTATGCAGGGACGAGCCGAACAGAGCCGCGACGATGGTGGGCACCATCGCGCAGTACAGGCCGTACTCGGGAGGGAGTCCCGCGAGAGTCGCGAACGCCACGCCCTGCGGCAGCACCACGATGGCGCCGATGAGGCCCGCGAGCGCGTCGGCCTTCAGCGTTGCGCGGTCGACCCGCGGCCACCACCTGAGGAGCGGGAGCAAGCGCCGCGAGAGCGGAGTGATCGATGCGGTCGAAGGCGTCACGTCGGGGTGAGGACCGGAATCCCTATGGTATCAAACGCCGTTGCGATTGATTTTCCGAGGCGAGCGCCTCTGCGCTTGACTTGCTGCGCCCGGCGACTGCATGATTTGCCGCAACGCCCGTTACGCAGCGCCCAGGGAGCGTCGATCCGACCGCCGAACGCGCGCCGGCAACCTGGATCGAGCGCAACCGAGTGCGGGTGCACCGCTCAGGCGGCGCTACAAGGTTTCAGCCGCAGGGGACGCCGGCAACAGCCAAATTGATTTTCCCATCACTCAAATCCCGCTTTAGTTTGTACAAACGATTTAAACCGCCGATCGTCTAGAAATGATGAAAATCCTATTAACTCTTTTACTTGTATTGTTAACCATCATATTTTTCGATGTCATAACGTTCTTCTTCTTGCCTAATGAGTATGCGCTTAACTTCAATGAATATCGTGAGGATTTTCAACGCGACACACTTGCGCCGGATATTGGGATCCAAGGTCCTTTTTCCAAAGGCTATTTTGTAAAACATGAAAAAAGAGGATTTGATAATGGCAAAAACAAAAAGGGCTATCACTGGGTAAATGGCATCACTTATCCGATTTGGTCGAACTCAATAGGCTGCTTTGATAAAGAGCATGCTCAATACGAAGAATATGTTTATTTAACGGGAGACAGTTATACGTGGGGGTATGCACCTTTCGATGAAAAATTTGGCACTGTAATCGAGAATTTGACCGGCACTCAAATACTAAAATGCGGGGTAACACATACAGGCCAGCAACACCAATACGACAAATTCGTTGAGATAGTAGAACAAATTGGAATTTTGCCTAAGGCGATAATTGTTTTTTATTGTGCGAATGATATTGCAAATGACTATGCCTATCCTCATTCTACTGTAATGGATGGTTGGCTAGTGGATAATGTAGGCCTTGATAAAGATGATAGGCGTGTGAAGATTCCGGAAATAGAATTAAGAAGATTCATTGATAAAAGGTTACTCGATCTTAGTCTGCGAGGACGTAGTCTGGAAGGACGGACATGGTCGCAAAGAGTCAAATATTTCCTCAGACAATATTCGCTGTCAGCACATCTAGTGAAATCGTTGGTAGAAAAGACGGATTCGACTGAGACGGCTTCAGCCGAAAAGCCCTCGGTTAGGAATTTGTATTTTGTCGATAAAGACTCGAATGGACAGTATAGAGACCACATGGACAGCAATGGACAGTATTGGTATGGTAATAACCCAAAAGCGATTAAGAATAAGAAAGCAGTCCTAGCCTTCAAGAAGTTCGCAACTGAGAATAACATTCCCTTCGTAATGGTGCTTATGCCTTTCAAAACGGTGTATTCCGACGCGAAATACTACGAACAGTTACGAGAGTTTCTCACTCATGATGGCATTAGGTTTATCGATCTAACATTTCATTTTCGCGAGAGTCATTTGCGCCTGAGGGATCTGTATTGGAGTCACGATGGACACCTTAATCCGTCGGGGAATAAGATTGTTGCAGAAATTCTAATAAAAGAATTGCCTGAAGTGTTTTCAAGGAATTGAAGTGGTTTTATGAAGACAAGTATCCGAGAAAAGGTCCTCATTTTGATTGGTGTCACATGGATTGTGGGAGGCGCAGTTGCATTTTTGCCTGTGAGAAACTTTTTGCTTTACCAACTGGGACCTATCTCTCCAAGGCATAGAGAACTGGTTCTAATTGTGATGGGGAGCGTTGTTTTCATCCTGGTCTGTTGGGGGCTTACCACTATTACCTACCGGAGAACGGATCTGGTCGCGAATCTTAATCTCCTTCTTGTTAGTATTGTCATAATGAGTCCCCTGTTAATGGAAATCACGCTTCGAACCGGCATAGCCATTGGGCACCCTAAGTTTCGTACTCCTGGGTTATATGCGAATGTACTTTCCGATGACGATTACTACAAACTTCGAATCGTATGGGGATTAGATAATATCGATAAGGAAATGGCCGAAAGTGCCGATCTCAACGAATTCCAAAGAAGCAGTTCAGGGCTAGCGTACGATCCTATTTTGGGGTGGGCTTACAAAAGGACCCCTCAGAACCCCTTGGGTGTAATTGCCGATACCCCTTATGTTTTGGAAGCGACGGAAGGGAGTGTATTGTTTTACGGTGATTCCTTTGTTGGAGCTGGAAAGCTGATGGCGGATAAAATCCCTCAGCAATTGCAAAGCCTATTACCGGGTAAGACAGTCTACAATTTCGGTGTACCGGGTTATGGCTTGGACCAAATCTATCTTCGATTTAAGCAATCTCACGACCATTTTAAGAAACCTGTGGTCATTATTGGGATTCTTACGGTCGACCTGGATCGCTGTATTATGAAAAATCGAAGTCGTCCCAAGCCATATTTCTTGATCAAAGAGAATGAGCTTGTCCTAAGCGGCGTCCCGGTCGAAACGAATAATGATTCCTATCTCAAGAAAAATCCGGTCGGAATAACAAGCTATTTCGGAGCTGCCCTTGTCCAGTTTGCGGAGTATCTAGAAACGGGTGGGAATTTAATGGACAGTGAGCATCGGCGAGGAGAAATAGAGCGGGTTAGCAAAAGCCTAATTGAAGGAATCGTGCAAGAGGCAAACGCCAACAGCCTCGATTTACGTTTCGTAATCTTCGTCCCCACTTCTGGCGGCGGCTGGCGAAAGGCATTCCTAATAAGAGAAATCGAACGTTGGGGAATACCTTATCTTGATACCGAACCTGTTTTAATTGAGTCGATGGCGAAACCGAAACCTGGCGACTTTGCTAGCCTGTATTATGAGGAAAGTGGTCACCATAATAAATTGGCAAACGGCATCATTGCCAAGGCCATTGCAGAGCATTTCTTTAAACACCCTCGTCAGTAAAATTTGTGGTAAGTCGGTTCGGGCAACGTACCAAGTGAGTGGTATAGGGCCAGTTCCGTGACACGATAAGGAATCCATAGGATTCTCCCATCGTGACTTTCGCTTTGTTGTTCAGATCATTTCCAGCGGCATCATCGAAGGGAAAGGTCGAAAGCGTCACGTCGTGGTGAAGACCGGAATCCCTATGGTATCAAACGCCGTCACGAAGCTCGCTGCGTGATATCCTGTCACGCTTTTCCCGCGCTGAAATCCCGACATGCCCGATTTCCGCAAATCCAGTCCTACCGTCATGCTGGTGTGCGCGAGCCTGATCCTCACGCTCGCGCTCGGCATCCGCCACGGCTTCGGGCTGTTCCTGCAGCCGATGAGCATGGACAACGGCTGGGGCCGCGAGGTGTTCGGTTTCGCCGTGGCGCTGCAGAACCTGCTGTGGGGCATCACGCAGCCTTTTACCGGAATGCTCGCGGATCGCTTCGGCGCGCGGCGGGTGCTCTTCGCCGGAGGGCTACTCTACGCGCTCGGTCTCGTGTTCATGGCGAACTCGAGCAGCGCCCTCGGGCTCACGCTCGCGATCGGCATCTTTGTCGGCATCGGCATGAGCTGCACGACTTTCAATATCGTCTTCGGCGCGCTCGGGCGCGCCTATTCCGCGGAGAAGCGGAGCGTCGTGCTCGGCATCGCGAGCGCCGCGGGCTCCTTCGGCCAGTTCGCGCTGCTGCCCCTTGCGCTCGTCCTGATCACCGGTCTCGGCTGGTATTCCGCGCTGATCGCCTTGTCGCTGCTCGTGGCCGTGGTGGTGCCCGCTTCATTCGGTGTGGCCGACAAGGGCTACCACGGTACGCTAGCCGCCGGCGCGGGCGTGTCGCTCAAGGAAGCGCTCGCGGAGGCTTTTCGCCACAGAGGCTTCTGGCTGCTCGGCGTGGGGTACTTCGCCTGCGGCTTCCAGGTCGTCTTCATCGGCACGCACTTTCCCGCATTCCTGATGGACCAGGGACTGAGCGCCCGCGACGGCACCATCTGCTTGTCGCTGATAGGCTTGTTCAATATTTTCGGATCCTACCTCGCCGGACAACTCGGCAGCCGTTTCTCGAAGACCTACCTGCTTTCCGGCCTCTACGCCGCGCGCGGGTTCGCAATCGCCCTGCTGCTCGTCTTTCCCCTCACGCCGATGTCGGCCTACCTCTTCGCCGCAGCGATGGGCTTCCTCTGGCTCGGCACCGTGCCGCTCACCAACGGCGTCGTCGCCGGAATTTTCGGCGTGAAGCACCTCGCCATGCTGTCGGGCTTCGTGTTCTTCTTCCACCAGCTCGGCAGCTTCTTCGGCGGCTGGCTCGGCGGCTACCTCTTCGATCGCACCGGCTCGTACCAGCTCGTGTGGCTGATCGCGATCGGGCTGTCGGTGATTTCCGTGGTCGTGAATCTGCCGATCGACGAGCGGCCGGTTGCCCGCAAGCCCGTGCCCGCCTGAGGTTCTCGCTCGAGGCCCGGAACCATGCCGAGGTTTTGCGCCAACATCAGCATGCTGTTCAAGGAGCTCGAGTTTCCCGAGCGCTTCGAGGCGGCGGCGCACGCCGGCTTCAAGGCGGTCGAAATCCAGTTTCCCTACACCTGGGAGAAGGGCCGGCTCGCGCAGATCGCACAGCATGCCGGCGTCGAGGTGGTGCTCATCAACATCCCGGCGGGCGATCCCGAGAAAGGCGACCGCGGCATCGCTTGTTTGCCTTCTCGCGTCCCGGAATTCCGTGACAGCATCGCGCAGGCACTCGAGTACGCCAAAGCCCTCGGTTGCAAACAAGTGAATTGTCTCGCCGGCGTCACGCCACCGGACGTTCAGGTAGCGACGCTGCACGAGACCTACGTATGGAACCTGCGCTACGCGGCGGTGGAGCTGGCGCGCCATGGCATGACCTTGCTCGTCGAGCCCATCAACACGCGGACGATTCCCGGGTTCTATCTGAACAACTCGGCGCAGGCGCTCGCGCTCATGGACGAGGTGGGCGCCGCCAATCTCAGATTGCAGTACGACCTCTTTCACATGCGGACCATGGGAGACGATCTCGCCGGGACCCTGACGGCGAATATCGCGAGGATCGGGCATATGCAGGTCGCCGACGTTCCCGGCCGGCACGAGCCCGGAACCGGAGAGATCGATTTCCCGCCCCTGTTCGATCTCATCGACCGGCTCGGCTACAAGGGCTGGATCGGTGCGGAATACGCGCCCGCGGGGAGAACCGAAGACGGCTTGGCGTGGGTAAAGAAATACTTGTAAGCTGGTCGGGATGAACATCGCGGTGACTGGAATCAACTTTATCCGCCAAGCGGAAGTCGCCGCACGTCTGCGCCAAATACTGCCTGCGGAAGCCGTGCTTCACGCGGAAGAAGACACGCGCTCCTACGAATGCGACGGCCTCTCGGCGTACCGGCAGCTGCCGATGGTGGTGGCGCTGCCCTCGAACGAGGAGGAAGTGCGGCAGGTGCTCGCCGCCTGCCACGAGCTGAAAGCACCGGTCGTCGCCCGGGGCGCGGGCACGGGCCTCTCGGGCGGCGCGCTTCCCATGGGGGACGGCGTGCTGCTGTCGCTTGCGAAAATGCGGCGCATCCTCGCGCTCGACCCGGTAGAGCGAACGGCGCGCGTGCAGCCCGGGGTCACCAATCTCGCGATCTCGGATGCGGCCGCGCCCTTCGGTCTCTTCTATGCGCCCGATCCTTCCTCGCAGATCGCCTGCTCGATCGGCGGCAACGTCGCCGAGAACTCGGGCGGCGTCCACTGCCTGAAATACGGCCTCACGCTGCACAACGTCCTGCGGGTGCGCGCAATCACGATCGAGGGCGAGGTCGTCGAGTTCGGCAGCGAGGCGCTCGACTCGCCCGGGCTCGATACTCTCGCGCTCATGATCGGGTCCGAGGGCATGCTCGCGGTCGCGACCGAGATCACGGTGAAGCTATTGCCCCGCCCCGAAACGGCCCGCGTCATCCTCGCTTCGTTCGACGACGTGGAGAAGGCGGGCAATGCGGTGGCCGACGTCATCGCGGCGGGCGTCGTGCCTTCCGGCCTGGAGATGATGGACCGGCCGGCCGCGCGCGCGGTGGAGGAATTCGTGCACGCCGGCTACGATCTGGAGGCCGCGGCGCTTCTGCTTTGCGAGGCGGACGGCACGCCCGAGGAAGTCGAGGAGGGCATTGCCGGCATGACGGAGGTGCTGCGGCGTGCAGGTGCGACGGCCATCCGCGTCTCGAGCTCCGAAGCGGAGCGCCAGAAGTTCTGGGCCGGGCGCAAGGCCGCCTTCCCCGCGGTGGGCCGCATCTCGCCGGACTACTACTGCATGGACGGGACCATACCGCGGAAGAAATTGGGCGAGATCCTGAAATTCATCGCCGCGATGGAGAAGAAGTACGGCCTGCGCTGTCCCAATGTGTTCCATGCCGGCGACGGCAACCTGCATCCGCTCATCCTTTTCGATGCGAACGACCCCGGGGAGCTCGAGCGCACCGAGCGCTTCGCGGGCGAAGTGCTGGAGAAGTGCGTCGAGGTCGGCGGCACCATCACCGGCGAGCACGGCGTGGGCGTGGAGAAGATCAACCAGATGTGCGTGCAGTTCGCCCCGGCCGAGATCGAGCGCTTCCAAGGCGTGAAACGCGCTTTCGACCCCGAGGGCCTCCTCAATCCCGGCAAGAACATCCCGACCCTGCACCGTTGCGCCGAGTTCGGCCGCACGCGCGTGAAGGCCGGGCAGCTGCCGCATCCCGAGCTGCCGAGATTCTAGGTGCGTGCCGGTTGGCTGGCCTCGGCCCTGATGCTGGGCGCCGGCTTGTGCTGGTGGCCCGATGCGCTCGCGATCGTCGACGAGATCCAGGTGTATACCGACGATCTCGATTACCGCGGCGAGAGCGGCCTCGAGCTCCACGTCAATACCACGCCGAGCGGAAGAAGGACGCCCGATTACCCTGGCGATGTACCGCCTCATCACGGAGTCCGGATCACGCCGGAATTTTCCTGGGGCTTGGGCAATGATTTCGATTGGGGCTTGTATCTTCCGACAGCGACCGATGCGCAGTGGCACTATCATTTCGGAGGCGTGAAGCTGCGCACGAAATGGCTGCCGCTGCACGGCGTGGAAGGCAAGGGCGGCTGGTACTTCGGGATCAACAACGAGCTCTCCAACCTCACCAAGGCCTTCTCCGACTCCCGCTGGAACGACGAGGTTCGCGTCATCGGAGGCTACCGCGGCCCCGACTGGCTGATCGGAGTGAATCCCATACTCGAGTGGGGGCTTTCACCGGGGTTTCGCGGCAGTCCCGACGTCAACCTCGCCTGGAAGGCAGTGCACGACGTCGCTCAAGGAGTTGCGCTCGGTGCCGAGTATTACGGGGACATCGGCACGCTCGCGAACCGGCTGCCGCGCGACCAGCAGAACCGCACGCTGTACGCGGTGATGGAAATCGAGCGCAAGTCCTGGTCGCTCAATTTCGGAGTCGGCCACGGGCTGACGCCCGCCACCGATAACTGGACCGTCAAGGCCATCGTCGGGATTTCCTTCAATTGAGGCTCCGGTGATACTGTCCGACGCAATGGACGCGGTGCTCGAGAAGCTGTCCGAAACGGTACGCGCGGCGAGTCGCTCGAAGCGCGCGCTGCGCTTGCGCGGCGGCGGCACCAAGGACTTCTACGGCAACGCTCTCGAAGGCGAGGTTCTCGATACGCGCGGCTACAGCGGCATCGTTACCTACGAGCCCTCGGAGCTCGTGATCACCGCGCGCTGCGGCACACGGCTCGCCGCCACCGAGTCGGCAATGCGCGAACGCGGGCAGATGCTCGCCTTCGAGCCGCCGCATTTCGGCGAAGGGGCCACGCTAGGCGGCATGGTGGCGGCCGGGCTTTCGGGACCGCGCCGCCAAGCGGCTGGCGCGCTGCGCGATTTCGTGCTCGGCGTGAAGATCATGGACGGGCGCGGGGACGTGCTCAGCTTCGGCGGGCAGGTCATGAAAAACGTCGCCGGCTACGACGTCTCGCGCCTGATGGCGGGGTCGCTCGGCACCCTCGGCATCATCCTGGACGTCTCGCTCAAGGCGCTGCCTCGCCCCGCGGCCGAGGCGACGCTCAGGCTCGAGCTGCCCGAGGACAAGGCGATCGAACAACTCAACCGCTGGGGCGGAAAGCCCCTGCCGATCGGCGCGAGCGCCTGGACCGGCGGAGAGCTCGCGGTGCGCCTCTCGGGCGCGGCTGCCGCGGTCGCCGCCGCGCAAAAACAAATCGGCGGCGAGCTCGTCGAGCCTGAGCAAGGCGAGCGCTTCTGGACGGGGATTCGCGAGCAGACCGATCCGTTTTTCAGGAACGACGCGCCGCTGTGGCGCATCTCGGTTCCGTCGACCACCCCGCCCCTCAAGCTTCCCGGGGAGCCGCTTATCGAGTGGGGCGGGGCGCTGCGCTGGCTTTGCTCGCGCGCCGACGCGCGCACCGTCCGCGATGCGGCGAAACGGGCGCGCGGTCACGCCACGCTCTTTCGCGGCGGCGACAAGTCGGTCGGCGTTTTTCAGCCGCTCGCCCCGGCCCTCATGAAGATCCACAAGGAGCTCAAGCGGGAGTTCGATCCGCAGGGCGTCTTCAACCGCGGGCGGATGTACCCGGAGCTGTGACGGGAATTCCCTGATGCAGACCGCTCTGGCCGATTTCATCCGCGACACGCCGGAAGGACGCGAGGCCGACTCCATCCTGCGTAAGTGCGTGCACTGCGGCTTCTGCACCGCCACCTGTCCGACCTATCAGCTCCTCGGCGACGAGAACGACGGCCCGCGCGGCCGCATTTACCTCATGAAGCAGGCGCTCGAGGGGCAGGAGATCACCGACAGGACGCGGCTGCACCTCGACCGCTGTCTCACCTGCCGCGCCTGCGAGACGACCTGCCCGTCGGGCGTGCAGTACGGGCGCCTGCTCGACATCGGGCGCAAGCTGGTCGAGGAAAAAACGGCGCGGCCCGCGTGGGAACGCGTCAAGCGCCGCGCGCTCGCGGCGATCGTGCCGCGTCGTTCCCTGTTCGCGCCTCTCTTGAAGCTCGGCCGGCTCGCGCGGCCGTTCCTCACCGAGAGCCTCGCCGAAAAAGTGCCGCCCGCGACGCCGGCAGCGGGCGAGTGGCCCGCGCCGCGCCACGCCAGGAAAATGCTCGCGCTCGCCGGCTGCGTGCAGCCTGCGCTCTCCCCCGACATCAACGCGGCGGCGGCGCGCGTGCTCGATCGAATCGGCATCTCGCTCGTCGAGGAGAAAGGCGCCGGCTGCTGCGGCGCGCTGCGCTTCCATATCGGCTACCAGGAAGAGGGTCTCGCCGACATGCGCGCGATGATCGACCGCTGGTGGCCGATGGTCGAACGCGGTGGGGTCGAGGCCATCGTCATGACCGCGAGCGGCTGCGGGGTGGTCGTAAAGGATTACGCGCATCTCCTTCGGCACGATCCGCAATACGCCGGAAAGGCTGAGAAAATCAGCGCAATGACGCGCGACATCAGCGAGGTGATCGAAGCGGAGTTCGGCCGCATCGAGCCGATTCTCGCCAAGAAGGCGCGCGTTCGCATGGCCTTCCACCCCCCCTGCACCCTGCAGCACGGGCAAAACATAAAAGGCCTGACCGAGCGCGTGCTGGCGCGCGCGGGGTTCGAGCTGACGCCGGTGCCTGATTCGCACCTGTGCTGCGGTTCCGCCGGGACTTATTCCTTATTGCAACCGGATCTGTCCGAGAAGTTGAGGCGGAACAAGCTCACTGCGCTCCGCTCTGGCGGCCCCGAGCTGATCGCAACCGCCAACATCGGCTGCCAAGTGCATCTCGCGGCCATTGCCGGATTGACGGTGCAGCACTGGATCGTAGCGCTGGAAGAACGACTGAAGGAGGTGTCATGACAGCAAACCCATGGCGCGTCTAACAGACAACATCCCCGAGCGCCCGCCCAACCGCGACATCCGCCAGCTCAAACGGGTGTTGCGGTTTCTCTGGCCGTACCGTTCGCGCATGGCGGTCGCGGGCGTCGCGCTCGGGGTCGCCGCCGGCTGCGTGCTCGTCCTGGGCCAGGGCCTGAAGCGCGTCGTCGATGCCGGCTTCTCGGGCAGCGACCCCGCGTCCCTGGACACGGCGCTCTTTGCCCTGCTCGCCATCGTCTGCGTGCTCGCTCTGGCGACCTATACGCGTTTCTACTCCGTGTCCTGGATCGGCGAGCGCGTTTCGGCCGATATCCGCCGGGCGGTGTTCGGGCACCTGCTCGAACAGTCTCCCGGGTTCTTCGAGACCATACGCACCGGCGAAGCGATCTCGCGCCTCACCAACGACACGGCGCTCCTGGAAGTGGTGATCGGCTCCTCGGCTTCGTTTGCGCTGCGGAACACGCTCATCATGCTCGGGGCATTGGTGATGCTGGTGATCACCAGTCCCAAGCTCACGGCGCTCGTGGTGCTCGGCGTGCCCCTCGTGATCGCTCCGATCCTGCTGTTCGGCCGGCGCGTGCGAAAACTCTCGCGCGCGAGCCAGGACCGGATCGCCGACGTGAGCGCCTATATCGACGAAGCCCTGCACGAGATCCGCACGGTGCAGTCCTACGTCCACGAGGACAGAGACCGCGAGCGCTTCGGCGAGCGCGTCGAGCAGGCCTTCGGCACCGCGGTGAGGCGCATCGGCCAGCGGGCGCTCCTCGTCGCTCTGGTGATGCTGCTCGCGTTCGGCGCGGTGGGCGTCATCCTCTGGATCGGGGGCCACGACGTGCTTGCCGGACGGATCAGCGCGGGCGAGCTCTCGGCCTTCGTGTTCTACGCAGTGCTCGTCGCCGGCGCGGTGGGCGCGGTGTCCGAAGTGATCGGCGATCTGCAACGCGCGGCGGGCGCGACCGAGCGCCTGATGGAGCTGCTCGTGACCGAGCCCGCCATCCGCGCGCCGGCCAATCCGCAGGCGCTGCCCGACCCTCCGCGCGGGGAAATGCGCTTCGAGCGCGTCACGTTTCACTATCCCTCGCGCCCGGACGCCGCGGCGCTCGCCGATTTTTCGCTTTCCGTTTCGCGCGGCGAGAAGGTCGCGCTGGTGGGGCCTTCCGGCGCCGGCAAGTCCACGGTGTTGCAGTTGCTGCTGCGCTACTACGATCCCGACGGCGGCGCGATCACGCTGGACGGCGTCGAGCTGAAAAAAGCCGACCCCAAGGCGGTGCGCAGGCGCATCGCGCTCGTGCCGCAGGACCCGGTGATCTTCGCCGCGAGCGTCGCCGAGAACGTGCGCTACGGCAGGCCGGAGGCGAGCGACGCCGAGGTCCTCGCCGCCTGCAAGGCCGCCTACGCGAGCGAATTCATCGAGCGTTTGCCGGAGGGCATGAACTCGTTTCTCGGAGAGCGCGGCGTGCGCCTTTCTGGAGGCCAGCGCCAGCGCCTGTCGATCGCCCGCGCGCTGCTCGCCGACCGCGCCTTGCTGCTCCTCGACGAGGCGACGAGCTCGCTCGACGCCGAAAGCGAAAGCTACGTGCAGAAGGCGCTCGAGCATCTGATGCGGGGCCGCACCACGCTCGTCGTCGCGCACCGCCTCGCCACCGTGAAGAACGCCGACCGCATCGTGGTCATGGACCAGGGCCGGGTGATCGCCGCGGGCACGCACTCGGAGCTGGTGCGCGAGGAGGGTTTGTACGCGAGGCTCGCCGCGCTGCAGTTTCTCGGCGAAATCTCGCCCGCGGCGGTTGAATGACGAGGCTCCTCCCGCTCCTCGCGCTGCTCATCGCGCTGCCGGTGCACGCCGACGCGCTGCGCATCGGCTCCAAGCGCTTTACCGAGTCCTACATCCTCGGCGAGGTGCTGCGCCGGACGGTCGAAGGCAAAATCCCCGTCGAGCACCGACCGGGCCTCGGCAACACCGGCATCGTGTTCGCCGCGCTCAAGGCCGGCTCGATCGACCTCTACCCCGAATACACGGGGACGATCGCGAGGGAGATCCTCAAGGTCAACGGTAATCCGGGCATCGGGGATCTCAATGCCGCCCTCGCGCCTCAGGGCCTCGGTGTCGCGGTGCGGCTCGGCTTCAACAACACTTACGCGCTCGCGATGCGCGAGGACCGCGCGGAGGCGCTCAGGATCCGCACGCTCTCGGACCTCGCGAGGCACCCGGGCCTGAAGCTCGGCCTGTCGCAGGAATTCATCGGCCGTGGGGACGGTTGGCCGGGACTGAAGTCCGCGTACCGGCTGCCCTACGCGACACCCTCGGGTCTCGATCACGGCCTCGCTTACGAAGCGATCGCCGCCGGCAAGATCGATGTCATGGACATCTATTCCACCGACGCCAAGATCGAGCGCTACAAACTTCGCGTGCTCGAGGACGACAGGAAATATTTTCCGAGCTACGAGGCGGCGCTCCTTTACCGGCTCGAGGTGCCGATGCGCTTTCCCGAAGCCTGGCGCGCGCTGGAGAAGCTCGAAGGGCGCATCGACGCGCGCAAGATGATCCGCATGAACGCGGCGGCGGAGCTGGAAGGAAAGAGCTTCGCCGAAGCAGCGGCGCTTATCGACGTCGAAGGCGGACCGCAGCGCGCGGCCCGGCGGGATTTCTTTAGCGCGCTGTTCGGTCCGGATTTCCTGCGGCTCACGGGCGAGCACCTGCTGCTCGTGTTCGTGTCGCTCGCCGCGAGCATCGTGCTCGGCGTGCCGCTCGGCGTCGCGGCGGCGAAGCTGCCGAAGACGGAGCAGGCGATTCTCGGAACGGTGGGCGTGATCCAGACGATCCCGTCGCTCGCGCTCTTCGCTTTCCTCATCGCGCTGACGGGCACGATCGGCACCTGGCCTGCGCTCATAGCGCTTCTCCTCTACGCACTGCTGCCGATCGTGCGCAACACCTGCACTGGGCTCACCGGCATCGTCCGCGGCATGCGGCAGGCGGCGATGGCCTTGGGCCTCAAGCCGCGCGACCGGCTTTGGCTCGTCGAAGTGCCGCTCGCGCTGCCTTCGATCCTCGCCGGCGTCAAGACTTCCGCGGTCATCAACGTCGGCACCGCCACCATCGCCGCGTTCATAGGCGCGGGCGGCTACGGCGAGCGCATCGCCTCGGGGCTCGCGCTGAACGACAACGTGACCCTGCTCGCGGGAGCCATACCCGCGGCCGCGCTCGCCCTGTTGATCCAGGGCGCGTTCGAGCTCGGCGAACGGCAATTCGGCTGGATGGCGCGCGCGCAGGGGCGTTCGTAGCGGCTCTCAATTGCAGCGGCGGCACCGCACCCCGTGGAGCAGCCGCGGACCGGGGCGCTTCCCTTCATCCCGCGCGTCCGTAGAATCCGTCCGTAGAATCCCCTTGATTCACCGGCCATTAATTCCCTCCGCGCCACCTATCCTGTGTTGATTGGCACGAAACCGCATCGCAACAACAAGACTATACGTACATACAGTACCGTAACGCGTTGATTCTTAGAAGGGATGGCAAGGGCGGGCGTTCGGGTGTCTAATATAGGAGACTTTTCGGAAGTTCACTATACGTTAGACGGCAATAGAGAAAAACGGGAGGCACTATGGAAATGGAGATCACCTGGGGTAATGTAATTCGGGTTTGGTGGGCATACTTCTGGCGGAATCTCATTGCGCTCATTGCTGCTGTAGTTATCGGTGCCATAGTGGGCGGCATTCTCGGGTTTGTGATGGGAATGCTCGGAGTGCCGGTAACCACAATTCAATTTGTTACTGCTCCCATAGGTGCCGCGATCGGCATCGCTCTTTCCATAATTCCGATGAAGCTGATTCTGGGAAAAGACTTCGGGAAATTCCGTCTTGTCCTAGTTTCAAATACTCCGTCGACGCAACGCTCCGTTGGAGCAAACCTATGAGGTTGCCGTCTAACCACACGGTCGAGCGGGACGGTCGCCAGCAAGCTGGCGCCCGCCCCTTACCGTGAACGTTAGTCCGCTAGATTGGTCTCGAGCGTCAATTCGAAATTCTAATAGTGCACGAGAGGAGGAGCTTATCGTGAACCCTGAACGTGACAATCACAAGAACCGTGACAGCTCCATCATCGGCACCTGGCGTCTGGCCTCATTTGATGCCGAAGACCAAGCGACCGGGGAGCGATGGCCCACGTTTGGCAAATCACCGAGAGGGCGCCTGATGCTCATGCCGGACGGATACATGATGGTGATCTTGACTGCCGAGGGCAGACAACCCGCGAATACGGAAGCGGACCGCGCAAGAGCCTTCAAGTCGATGTTCGCGTACTCCGGCAAATATACGTTCGACGGCGATAATTTCGTCACCGATGTGGATGTGGCATCGTTGGTGGAATGGACGGGCGCCGAGCAGGTTCGCACTTGCCGCTTCGTGGGATCAAGGCTGCAGTTCATCTCGAAGTGGGCGCCCAGCCCGTTTGATCCCAGCCGAACAACGAGGGGCATCATTGAATTCGAGCGTGAGGCGTAGTGCGGCGGACTAACAGCACGCCCAACGCGGACGCGCGCGCGAGCGTCGTGCTTTGCGCCGGCTCTGAAAGCGCGCGCTGGTGGGCGTGAACGTTAGGCGGCGCATGTCAGAATAGCGCGGATCCGCATTCGCACTGCGGCGAGGTGTCCAACCAAAGTCAGTATGCGGAGGCTCTATGAGCCCAAAGAAGGATACACAGAAGTCCGCCAAGAGCGCCACCGTGACCGGCAAGAAGGTCAAGGGATTCACGGACGAGGAACGAGCCGCGATGAAGGAGCGCGCCCAAGAGCTGAAGGCGGAAGCGCGCCGCGGCCCGCGCGCAGAGAAGGCGGACGGGGAAAGCGACGTGCTCGCGAAGATTGCCGAGATGCCGGAACCGGATCGCGCCATGGCCGAGCGGGTCCATGCCATCATCAATGCCAGCGCGCCAGCCCTCTCGCCGAGAACCTGGTACGGGATGCCAGCGTACGCCAAGGACGGCAATGTCGTCTGCTTCTTCCAAAGCGCGCACAAGTTCAAGGCGAGGTACGCGACGTTTGGGTTCAGCGACAAGGCGAACCTCGACGAGGACACAGTGTGGCCGGTCGCCTTCGCGCTGAAGGAGTTGACCGCCGCCGACGAGGCAAGGATCGGCGCGCTCGTGAAGAAAGCGGTGAGCTGAGGAGGTTGCTGCACTTCCAGGCGCAGGGCGTTATTCGTGATGAAGAGATTTCTCGGCGGTCGGCGTCATGGAGCTCCGCGAAGTCCTAAGGGATTCCGTCATGCATGATAAGCAAGTGGCGGCGCCAGACAACACGGCGGTGCGGGTCGCCTTGTGGCGGGCGCTGCACGTTGAAGTCGATTCGCCGCCGCACGTGCTCGAAGACGAAGTCGGCTTGAAGCTGGCCGCTCCAGACGACGGATGGCGCAGCCGTCCGGACATGAGCCCGTTCACGCGGCCATTCCGCGCCTCCATCGTGGCCCGCGCCCGCTTCATCGAAGATCTCGTCGCGGAACAAGCTGCGCGTGGCGTCGGGCAGTACGTCATCCTCGGAGCGGGCCTGGACACCTTCGCCCAGCGTCGGCCGGAGCTTGCCTCCCGTCTGCTCGTGTTCGAGATCGATCGGCCCGGCCCTCAGGCGTGGAAGCGCCAGCGCCTCGTCGACCTCGGCCTCGGCGTCCCGTCGTTCCTGCGGCTCGTGCCAGTCGACTTCGAGGCAGGCGACGCGTGGTGGGAGCAGCTGGTCGCGTCGGGCTTCGATTCCGGGCGGCCGGCGCTCGTCGCGTCCACCGGTGTCAGCATGTACTTGACCAAGGAGGCGATCGCGGCGACGCTGCGCCAGGTCGCGGCGCTCGCTCCGGGCTCCACGCTCGCCATGTCGTTCATGCTTCCGATCGAGCTGGCGGACCCCGAGGTGCGTCCCGGGATTGAGCGAGCGGCAGCGGGGGCGCGAGCAAACGGCACGCCCTTCATCAGCTTCTTCACACCGACGGAGATGCTGACACTCGCCCGCGATGCCGGCTTTAGAGATGTCCAGCACGTATCGGCAGCTACGCTTGCCCAACGCTACTTCGCGGGCAGGACAGATGGCCTTCGTCCGCCAAACAATTCAGAGGAACTGCTAGTGGCGACTACCTAAAATCGCAATAAAACGCTATCCACTACCCGGTCTCTTCACGAAGCGCAGAAAGGAATGACGCGATGAACAAACCAACTAAGCGGTCGCTGCCGGTTTCCGCTCTTGTGACGATCGTGGCAGCGTTCGCAATCCCCGCACGCGCTGAAGGGCCGGTCGCCCGCGTGCCGGCGGCGCAGGAAAATTCCACCGATCCGGATCTGAAGGCGATGTTCGACAACGCGCGCAGCCGCGGCGGTCAGGTCATCAACCTCGCCCTTGTCCGGGGCAACGCGCCGAAACTCGCCAGGGCCGCTTCGGCCATGGCCTACGCCATCCGCTTCGACACCAAGACGCCGCGTCCGCTGGTGGAGCTTGCCATCCTGCGCACGGCCCAGCTTTGGGAGGGCGATTACGAAATGAACCAGCACCGTCCGATGATGCGCGCCTGCGGCTACACGCCGCAGCAGATCGAGGCCGTCGGCAACTGGCGTGCGAGCACTCTGTTCAACGACCGGCAACGCGCGCTCCTGGCCTACGTCGACCAGGCCGCCCGCGGCGACGTCGACGACGCGACCTTCGCCGCGTTCGAGAAATTCTTCGATACGCAGGAAATCGTGGAGATAACCATCACGGTGGACACCTATGTCGGCACGGCGCTGTTCACGCGGGCGCTGAGGATCAAGATCGAGGACGACGGAAGGCTGACTGCGATCGGCAAATGTTGAGGCTTGGCCTCATCCGAACGCGCTGAGCAGCTTGCCTCCCGCCATCGCGGGTTTTGCGTCGACCAGCACGAAGGCCATCACGCACGGGGCCTTGCCGCGGTTGATCCAGCAGTGCACGGTGCCGCGCTGCACGAGGACGTCGCCCGCCTTGAGGTGCACCTCGCTGCCTTTCTCCAGCTCCATGTCGATCTCGCCCGAGATCACCACGGCGTAGTCGATCGAGTCGGTGCGGTGCACGCGCGGCGCGACGCCGGGCGAGAACTCGATCACGCGGAAAACCGTTCCGCCGGGAAGCGTGGTGCCGACTTTCTTCGTGGAAGCGTCGGAATCGCCCGAGTTGTCGGCCGGGATCGTGTCGGTGGTCCACACCACGCAGGCCGAGGCCCCGGGCCGGTTCGAGACGATGTTCTTCGACACTTCGTCTATCTTCACGACGGCGCGCCCATTGCCGTCGTGCCCCGTCACCACGCGCCGCACCTTGAGGGTCATGACTCCTCCCTGTTGAGTTGAGCCGATTATACGAGGCCGTGTATCATCGGGCTTCGTTTCGGCCGCGAGAGAAAAAATCCATGAACATCGGCATACCCGCGGAAACCCGCGCGGGCGAGACGCGCGTCGCTGCCACTCCCGAGACCGTCAAGAAGCTCGCCGCCGGCGGGCGCCACGCGATCCTGGTGCAGTCCGGCGCGGGCGTGGCCGCGAGCGTTCCCGACAGGGATTTCGAGGCGGCCGGCGCGAAAATCGTCGCGGAGGCGAAAGACCTTTCCATCGCAGACATCGTGCTCAAGGTGCGCGGTCCGCAGGACGGGGAGGTGGGCCTTTTCAAGCGCGGCGCGATCCTCATCGGGCTTCTCAATCCCTACGACCGCGCGACCATGGAATCCTATGCAGCCGCGGGGCTCACCTGCTTCGCCATGGAATGGCTGCCGCGCACCACGCGCGCTCAAGGCATGGACGTGCTCTCCTCGCAGGCGAACATCGGCGGCTACAAGGCGGTGATCCTCGCCGCCGCCGAATACGGCCGCTTCATGCCGATGTTGATGACCGCCGCCGGCACGGTGAAGGCGGCGCGCGTGCTCGTCCTCGGCGCGGGCGTCGCGGGGCTGCAGGCGATCGCCACGGCGAAGCGCCTGGGCGCGGTGATCGAGGCGTCCGACGTGCGTCCGGCGGTGAAGGAGCAGATCGAGTCGCTCGGCGCGAAATTCCTCGACGTTCCCTACCTCACCAACGAGGAGCGCGAGATCGCGCAAGGCGTCGGCGGCTACGCGCGGCCCATGCCGGTCGACTGGATGCGCCGCCAGGCGGAGCTCGTGCACGAGCGCGCCAAGGCCGCGGACATCGTCATCACCACCGCACTCATTCCCGGCCGGCCTGCTCCCGTCCTCTTGAGAGAGGAAACGGTCAAAGCCATGAAGCCGGGCTCGGTCGTCGTCGACATGGCGATCGAGCAGGGCGGCAACTGCCCGCTGACCGAAAAGGACAAGATCGTGGTGAAGCACGGCGTGAAGCTCGTCGGCCTCGCGAACCTGCCGGCGCTGGTCGCTGCGGACGCGAGCGCGCTCTACGCGCGGAATCTCCTCAATTTCCTGAACTTGCTCGTCGATCCCAAGACCGGGGAACTGAAGTTGAACCGTGAAGACGAGATCATCGCGGGAAGCCTGGTGTGCATCAACGGAGAAGTGGTGAAGAAATCATGACCGGAGCCATCGACCCCACCATCGTCAACCTCGTCGTGTTCGTCTTGGCGGTCTTCGTCGGCTATCACGTCATCTGGAACGTGACGCCCGCGCTGCACACGCCGCTCATGAGCGTGACGAACGCCATCTCGAGCGTGATCATCGTCGGCGCGATCCTCGCGGCGGGTCCGTACGAGACCGATTTCGGCGCGATCCTCGGCGCGGTCGCGGTCGGGCTTGCCGCGGTGAACGTGTTCGGCGGGTTTCTGGTCACGCAGCGCATGCTCGAGATGTTCAAGAAGAAGGCGCCGAAGGCGGAGAAGGAAAAGGCATGAGCGCCAACCAGCTCGCGCTCTGGTATCTCGTCGCCAGCGTGCTTTTCATCCTGGCGCTGAAAGGCCTCTCCTCGCCCGTGGCGGCGCGGCGCGGCAATCTCTTCGGCATGATCGGCATGGCGATCGCGGTGCTGGTCACGCTCGCCATCACCAAGAAAGTCGCCTTCATCCTCATCGCCGCCGTAATCGGCGGAATGATCGGCGCCTTTGTCGCAAGGCGCGTGCAGATGACGCAGATGCCGCAGCTGGTCGCGGCCATGCATTCGCTGGTCGGCATGGCGGCGGTGCTCATAGCCGTCGCCGTGGTCAACAACCCCGCGGCCTTCGGCGAGCACGATCCCTTGCCGGGCGGCAGCCGCTTCGAGCTCTTCATCGGCAGCTTCGTCGGCGCGATCACGTTCTCGGGCAGCGTGATCGCTTTCGGCAAGCTCGCAGGCCTCGGGAAAATGTTCCGTCTTTTCTCCAGCGCGCCCGTGGTCTACAAGGGCCAGCATCCGCTCAACCTGATTCTGGCGATCGTGATGATCGGCTTCGGCGTCGCGTTCTTCCTCGCGGAGGGCAAGGCCTGGACGCCGTTTCTCGTCATGCTCGCGATCGCCTTCGCGCTCGGTGTGCTCATCATCATCCCCATCGGCGGCGCCGACATGCCGGTGGTGATCTCGATGTTGAACAGCTACTCGGGCTGGGCCGCCGCGGGAATCGGGTTCTCGCTCAACAACAGCATGCTGATCATCGCCGGGTCGCTCGTCGGCTCCTCGGGCGCGATCCTCTCCTACATCATGTGCAAGGCGATGAACCGCTCCTTCATCTCGGTGATCATGGGGGGGTTCGGCGCGGCCGAAGGCGCGGCGGCGGCGGGCAGCGCCGACAAGACGGTGCGCTCCGGATCGGCGGAAGACGCGAGCTTTCTTCTCGCCAACGCCGAGTCCGTGGTTATCGTGCCGGGTTACGGCCTGGCGGTCGCGCGCGCCCAGCACGCGGTGAAGGAGATGGCGCAGAAGCTCATCGCGAAGGGCGTGAACGTCCGCTACGCGATCCATCCGGTGGCGGGCCGCATGCCCGGCCACATGAACGTGCTGCTTGCCGAGGCCGAAGTGCCGTACGATCAGGTGTTCGAGATGGAGGACATCAACGGCGAGCTCGGAACGACCGACGTCGTGCTCGTCCTCGGCGCCAACGACGTGGTCAATCCGCTCGCCCACGAGAAGGGCAGTCCGATCTACGGAATGCCGATCATCGAAGCGCACAAGGCGCGCACGGTGCTGGTCAACAAGCGCTCGATGGCCGCGGGATACGCGGGCCTCGACAACCCGCTCTTCTACATGGACAAGACCATGATGGTGTTCGGCGACGCCAAGAAAGTCGTCGAAGACTTGGTGAAGGCGCTTGAATGAGCAGCCGCGAGAGGATTCTTGAGCGCATCCGCAAGGCGCAAGGCCGAGGCGGGAGCAAGCCCTCCGGGGCCGAGCTGGAAGCGGTCGAAACCTATCTGCGCGCGCACCCGCGCGGTACTCTGCCGAAGGTCGAAGCGGATCTCGTCGCGCGCTTCCGCGCCCGCGCCGAAGCGACGCAGTGCACGACCGAGGAGGTTACCGCAAAAGCGGAAGTCCCTGCCGCAGTCGCGCGCTACTTGAAGTCGAGCGACTTGCCGCTTGCCGGCTGCGTCTGGCCGCAGCTGGACGATCTCGACTGGAAGGGCGCCGGGCTCGCGCTCGAGCCGCGGGCAGCGAACTCCCAGGACGCCGTCGGCGTGACCGGCGCGTTCGCCGCCATCGCCGAGACGGGAACGCTCATGTTCGCCTCCGGTCCGGATACGCCCGCTGCCGTGAGCCTACTGCCGGAAACGCACGTCGCGGTGGTATCGGCACGCCGCATCGTCGCGCACATGGAGGAAGCCTGGGACCTTGCGCGCGCTGAACTCGGGCAACTGCCGCGCGCGATCAACTTCGTCTCCGGACCCTCGCGCACCGCCGATATCGACCAGACGATCGTGCTCGGCGCACACGGTCCGTACCGCGTGCATATCGTCCTGGTGCGCTCCTGACCGGAGGGGCGTCACCAAAGCCGCGCCGCGCCGCGGACCCCGCTCGCGTCGCCGTGCGCCGCCTTTACGAGCGACGTCACGACGGACTCCGAATAAACGTAGGGTCCCCAGCGCGCGGGCACGTTGCGGTACAGCCGAGCGGTGTTCGACAGCCCGCCGCCGAGCACGATGACCTCGGGATCGAGCAGATTCATGACGCTCGCGAGCGCGCGCGCGAGCCGCCCCTCGTAGCGCTCGAGCGTAGCCGCGCAGCCGCGGTCGCCCGATTCGGCGCGCGCGGCGATGTCGGCGGGGGCGCGCGCCTCTCCCGTCGCGAGCAGGTGATCGCGGGCGAGTCCCGGACCCGACAGGAAGGCTTCGATGCACCCGTCGCGGCCGCACGCGCAGCGCGGGCCCGGCATTTCCTCGGGCGCCGGCCACGGCAGGGAATTGTGGCCCCACTCGCCGCAGATCGCGTTCGCGCCCTCGATGGCGCGGGCGTCGACGACGACCCCGCCGCCGACGCCGGTGCCTAGAATCACGCCGAAAACGATCCCCGCGCCTTTTGCCGCGCCGTCGATCGCCTCCGAGAGCGCGAAGCAGTTGGCGTCGTTGGCGAAGCGCACCTCGCGGCCGAGCAGCCGCTCGAGATCGGGCCTCACCGGCATCCCGTTCAGCGCGCTCGCGTACGCGTTCCTGAGCACCCCCGTCGTGCGCGACACTGCGCCCGGCGTGCCGATTCCCACGGTGCAGCGCGCGCCGAGCTCGCTTTCGACCGCGAGAACGAATTGCGCGATCGCCTCGATCGCCTGCGCGTAACCCGCGCGGGGTGCGGACTCGCGGCGCCGCAGCAGCTCCGCGCCCGATTCGTCGATCGCGGCGATCTCCATCTTGGTGCCGCCGATGTCCACGCCGATGCGGATCATTTCGGGCGGAAGGCGCGGGAATTCAATAGGCCTCGTCCCAGGGGATGCTGAGACGCATGGCGGAATTGATCATGCCGACCATGCTGTAGGTCTGCGGGAAATTCCCCCACAATTCGCCGGTGCGCGGGTCGATATGCTCTGAGAGCAGCCCGTGGCGGTTGCAGCGGGCGAGTATGCTCTGGAACAGGGCGCGGGCCTCGTCCTTCCGGCCCAGCGCCGACAGCGCGTCGATGTACCAGAAGGTGCAGACCACGAAGGCGTTCTCGGGGACGCCGAAGTCGTCCGGCACGCTGTAGCGGAACAGGTACTCGCCGCGCCGCAGCTCGCGCTCGACCGCCTGGACCGTCGCGGCGAAGCGCGGGTCGTCGGCGCGCAGGAAATTGAGTTCGTGCAGGAGGAGCAGGCTCGCGTCCAGGTCCTCGCCGCCGAAAGTGGCGGCGAAGGTCTTGCGCTTCCCGTTCCAGGCCCGGTCGCATATCGCCGAATGCATGGTGTCGGCGCGCGCGCGCCAGCTGCGCGCGCGGTCCGCGAGCCCGATACGCGCTGCGATCTTTGCGAGGCGGTCGCACCCGGCCCAGCACATAACACTGGAAAAAGTGTGGACGCGCTTCGACCCGCGCAGCTCCCACAGGCCCGCATCGGGCTGGTCGAAGAGCGCAGCGGCGCGTTCGCCGAGCTGCTCGAGTTGGCGGAGAAGCGACTCGTCGCTGCGCAGCGCGAGCCGCGCGTCGAAGAACACGTGCGCCGCGGCCAGGATCGCCGCGCCGTAGACGTCGTGCTGGACCTGGGAATACGCCTGGTTGCCGACCCTCACCGGCCCCATGCCGCGGTAGCCGGGCAGCGATCCGATTTCACGCTCCTCGATCCCCGCCTTGCCGCTGATGGCGTACACCGGCTGCAGGTCGCGGCCGTTGGTGCTCGTGGCGATATTGATGATGTAGTCGAGGTAGCGCTCCATCGGTAGCGTTGCGTTCATCCGGTTGAGCGCATTCACGACGAAGTACGCGTCGCGCAGCCAGCAGTAGCGGTAGTCCCAGTTGCGGCCGCTCGCGCGCGACTCCGGGATCGAGGTGCTCACCGCCGCCACGATCGCGCCGGTATCCTCGTAGGCGTTGAGCTTCAAGGTGATGGCCGCGCGGATGATGTTCTCCTGCCATTCGTACGGGATGCCGAGATTGCGCACCCAGGCCCGCCAGAAGGCGGCGGTGTCGTCGAGGAACCTGCGAAACACTTCCCCGGCGGAGCCCTGCAGGGTCTCGTCCGGCCCGAGCACGACCGACACCGGCTCCCGCAGCACGACCGGCGTCTCCTCCAGGATCGCGGTGATCGAGTAGTCGGAGGTCGCCCGGAGGACCATCTCGGGCATGACGTAGCGCACGTGATTGCTGCCCCAGGTGGTCGCGGGGCGGCGCGCTCCGTACTCGCACGCGGGCCGGATGCGCATGCGGATGCGCGGGCTGCCCGAGATCGGGCGCACCTGGCGCATGAGCATCACGGGGCAGAAGAGCCTGCCGAACTGCTCGAACCGCGGGGCGAGGTCGGTGATCTCGACGCCGCTGCCGTGCCGGTCGAAAAGCCGGGTCTTGAGGATCGGCGTGTGCGCGATGTAGGCCTGCTCGGCGCGGGCGAAATCGGCGAGCTCGATCTCGAAAAACCCGTGGTCATCCGCGCCGCGCGCGTCGCGCAAGAGGGAGCAGAACACCGCGTCGCTGTCGAAGCGCGGCAGGCAGGACCAGACGATCGTCCCGCTCGCATCGATCAGCGCCGCGACGCTCGAGTTCCCGATCAGTGCGAGGTCGAGGCTGGTCACGGCTTGTGCCGCTCTCGCTCGACGAAGCGCTTGAGCCACGCCCGCACTGCGTCCGCGTTCCGCAACCGCCAATGCGCGGCCGAGCTGCCTTCGCCCACTTTGACCGAGCAGCCTCCGACCCGGTTGATGAGCTCGAAACCGAATTCATCCGTGAGATCGTCGCCGATGAACACCGGGAGGCGGTCCCGGAACGGAGCCTCCGCGAGGAACTCCTCGATCGCCGTACCCTTGTCCTTTCCGCTCGGTTTGATTTCCAACACCATTTTTCCCGATTGCAGCTCGAAGTCGTCGCCGAGCTCCTCGACCAGCCGGCGGAGGGTTTCGCGCACCGTCGCGCCCAGCTCCGGCGCCGAGCGGTAATGGAGCGCGAGATTCATGCCCTTGTCCTCGAGCACGAGCGCGGGGTGTTCGGCGGCCATCGCCCTCAGGCGCTCGAGCGCCCTGCGAAGTCCCGCGAGCGGGACGCGGTGCTGGTGCATCCTTCCCGCGGCGTCGCGGCGCTCCGCCCCGTGCTGCCCGGCTGCGCAGAAATTCCTGCCGAAAAGCCGGTCGATTTCCGCGACCGAGCGCCCGCTGATGAGCGCGACCGCCCCGCCCGAAGCGTCGCGTATCGTCGCGAGCAGATGCCCGAGATCGTCGTCGATCCGCACGAGGTGCGGGCTTTCGGCGATGTCCAGAAGCGTCCCGTCGATGTCCAGGAAGAATCCCGCGTCCGCGGGCAGGCGCGGCACGGTTCCGAGCGGGAACCCGATGTCCGCGACCGCCCCGTCCTGGAGCGGCTGTCTTCGCGGTCGCGCGGGGGCCACGTCGCGACTCCGGCTGCTGGATTTCGGCATCGGCACCCGTGATCAGACGCTGCGCAGGGGAACGCGCTTGCGTCCGCGGTCCGCGCGGGCGAACAGGCGCGAGCGCATGCGCATCTGGCCCGCGTCGAGCAGCATGCGCCCGGCCCAGCGGTACACGTTGAATTCCTGGATGAGGCCGCGCATGCTGCGCATCCGGTCGCGCTGCTCCGCGGGCGGCATCGTGAGCGCCGTCTTCAGGGCTCCCGCGCACTGGTCGACGTTGTAGGGATTGACGATCAGGGCTTCCGGCAGCTCCCGCGACGCCCCCGTGAACTGGCTGAGGATGAGCACCCCGCGCTCGTCGTCGCGCGACGCCACGAACTCCTTGGCGACGAGGTTCATGCCGTCGTGCAGGCTGCTCACGAAACACAGATCCGACGCCCGGTAGTACTCGTAGACGTCATCGGGATCGTAGTGCTCGATCTTGAGAAGGATCGGTTCGTGCAGCTTGTTCGAGAATTTGTCGTTGATCCGGCGGGCGAGCGCGCGCACGCGCGCGTCGAAGTTCTGGTACTCGTCGATGCTGGAGCGCGAAGGCGCCGCGATCTGGACGAACACGAACTTGCCGATCCATTCGGGCTCGAGCTCGAGAAAGCGCTCGACCGCGAGGAATCGTTCGAGTATCCCCTTGGTATAGTCGAGGCGGTCCACGCCGACGCCGATCACCGCGTCCGCGGTGAGGCCGTTTCGCTTGCGCACGTCGGCGCGGCATTCCAGCAGCGGCTTTTGCATGGTCTTGGAGTTGAGCGGCCATTCTATCGAGATCGGATATCGACGCACCGCGGTCTGGTCTCCGCCGTAGGAGATGGTGAAGGTCTCGCGGTCGATTCGCGCCTCGACGTAGCGGTCCACGGCGTCGATGAAATTGTTGCAGTGGAACTGGGTGTGAAATCCCAGGATGCTGCTGCCGAGAAGCCCGTCGATGATCGCTTCGCCCCACGGGCAGATTCCGAAGGCCTCGGCGTTGGGCCAGGGGATGTGCCAGAACGTGATGACGGTCGCTTCCGGCAGCCGTTCCCGGATCATGCGGGGCAGCAGCGCGAAGTGATAGTCCTGGACCAGGACGATGGGATCGGCGGTCTTGGCTTCGCGCACCACCGTGTCGGCGAAGCGGCGGTTCACGGTGAGGTAGGTGTTCCAGTCCGCGGTGCGAAAGATCGGGCGCGTGTGCGCGATATGGCACAAGGGCCACAGGCCGCTGTTCGAGAACCCGTAGTAGTACCCGGCCTCCTCCTCCTTGGAGAGCCAGACGCGCCTGATCCGGTAAGCGGGACGCTCGGGCGGGACCATGACGTGGTCCGTTGAATCCGCCGTTTCGCGGTCCGCGTTGCCGCTGCCGTGCGCGATCCAGGTTCCCGAGCACGCCCGCATTACGGGCTCGAGCGCGGTCACTAGGCCGCTCGCGGGCCGCTGCACCTCGATGCGATCGTTGCGCCGCATGTGGATGTAGGGTTCTCGGTTGGAAACGATGAGCACTTCCTCGCCTTTGAGGTCGTTGCGCAGTATTCCCCGGAGCGTATCGGCCGACCAGTTGATCTGGCTCTCGTCCCGCGCCCTGCGCTCCGACTCGAGATCGCGGATCAGCGCCCGGAGATCGCGCGCCACCGGCCGCAATTCGCGCGGGGGCACCTTCGTCGTCTCGCCGCGACCGAACGCTTCGCCCCGGATCACGGCCTTCAGGCCCGCGACCCAGCCGCGCCAGCTGATTTCCGCTATCACCACGGTCACCAGCGAAACGATCGCCCCGATCGCGGCAAAGAGATAGAAGATGTATTTCTTGGTGTCGTCGCTGCGCCGCTGCACGAAGCTCATGTCGTGCACCAGCATCAGATAGCCGTAGGCCGTGCCTTCGGATTCGACACGGTGGATCGCCACGTGGATCGGGCCGCGCTGGAGGTTCACCAGGCGGCTCTCGCTGACGAGCGCGTCGCCGCCGTCGCTCGCGCAGGTGATCGAAGCGGGGAACACCGCGGTCTTGTAGATCATCCTGCGGGACGGGTCGCAGAAGGCGACCGCGAACAATCGTTCGTCCTGCATGATCCGGTCGAAAAAACGCAATACCTTCGTTCGCGAGCCCTCGCGAACGAGGTCCCGCAACGGATCCTGGATCGTGTTCGCGATGAGCGAGGTGCGGATGTCGAGGTCGCGCACGAACCACTGGAGCGTAAACTTGTCGACGAGCGGTATGACCGCGTACGCGATGGCCGCGAGCGTGAGGGCGAGGGGAAGGATGAACCGAAGCGACAGTCTCATGCGGACTCCTGTCGGGTTTCTGGGTCGTGCGGAAAACGGGGGCTCGGAAGCAATGTAACACGATACGACCCGGAGTAAAAATGCCCCGGGCGGATGCTACAATCGCCGCCTCGCTCGGGGAGGAACGCTGCAGTCTGCACACAGAATCGTTGTGGGCGTCATCGCGCTGACCGCGTCGGCCCCGGCTTGCGCCGCCGCCGGCCCGGCCGTGCTGGGCGTCTCGGTCGATTTCATCCTCTTCGGCGTCACGCTGCTCGGGGTGGCGCTGTTTCACCGCCACACGCTCTACGTCGCGCTCGCGGGCCTTGCGGCCATTACCCTGTACAAGCTCGGCTTCCCCGGCTTCAAGGAAGGCGCCGGGCTGGCCGGGCTCGGCGCCCACATGCACAGTGAATGGGTGATCCTCACGAATCTGCTCTGCCTGCTTCTCGGTTTCGCCCTGCTGTCGCGGCACTTCGAGAAAACGCATCTGCCCGCGGTGCTGCCGCGCTTCCTGCCGCACGATTGGAAGGGTTGCTTCGTGCTGCTGGTGATCGTCTTCGTGCTGTCCTCGTTCCTCGACAATATCGCGGCGGCGCTGATCGGCGGCGCCATGGCGCACACGCTGTTCCGCGGCAAGGTGCATATAGGCTACCTCGCGGCGATCGTGGCCGCGTCGAACGCGGGCGGCTCGGGCAGCGTGGTCGGCGACACCACCACCACCATGATGTGGATCGACGGCGTCGACCCGCTCGACGTGCTCGAGGCCTACGTGGCTGCCTCCGTTGCCGTGGTGATCTGCGGCATCCCGGCGGCGCTGCAGCAGCAGCGCTATTCGCCGATCCTCAAGCATGAGCACCAACACATCCACGTCGACTGGCCGCGGCTCGGAATCGTGTTCTTCATCCTCATCGCGGCGATCGTGACCAACGTAGCCATGAACGTGAAATTCCCGGAAAGCTCGGATCATTTCCCCTTCATCGGCGCATCAGTCGTGATCGCGCTGCTGCTCACCGTTCCCCTGCGCCGTCCCGACTGGGAAGTGCTGCCCGAGAGCTTCAAGGGCAGCATCTTCCTGCTGTCGCTCGTCACCGCGGCGACGATGATGCCGGTGGAGAAGTTGCCCGCCGCCTCCTGGCACACCGCCATGGGACTCGGCTTCGTGTCCGCGGTCTTCGACAATATCCCGCTCACCGCCCTCGCGCTGAGGCAGGGCGGGTACGACTGGGGGTATCTCGCCTACGCGGTGGGCTTCGGCGGCTCCATGATCTGGTTCGGGTCGTCCGCGGGGGTCGCCTTGTCGAACATGTTCCCGGAGGCGAAGTCGGTCGGCCGCTGGCTCTACCACGGCTGGCACGTGACCCTCGCCTACGTGATCGGCTTTTTCGTCCTGCTCCTCGTAATGGGCTGGCATCCCAACGCGCCCCACAAGAGCGGCACCCGCGCCGCCGCAGCAGGCGCCGACCCGACCGCGGTTTCCCGGTCTGCGGCGTTTCACCCTGCGGAAGGCCGCCACACCCGCCTTGCCATGATCCCGGCAAGGGCATAGGATTTCACCCGCTTGGCGTCACAGTCCTCAGGGAGGATTTCCACGGCCGGGTGGCGACGAATTGGGTCGTGCCGGAACAACAATACCGGATAACGCTGAACCAACGTTCAACCGTTTTCACCAAAGGAGACCCTGATGAGGAGCGAAGAAACCAAGAAACCGGGCGCCGCATCGCGGCGGAAATTTCTGACCACGGCGGCCGCCACGGCGGGCGCCGCGACCATGGTCGGGGCGCCGTTCATCCGCACCGCGGCGGCAGCGACCACCACCTGGAAGGTGCAGACATCCTGGCCCGCGGGCGTCGGCCTGGCGACGTTCAAAGCCTGGTGCAACACCATCAAGGAAAAGACCGGGGGCGAGCTCGAGTTCAAGCCCTACGCCGCGAAGGAGATCGTCGGCGACTTCGAGCTACTCGACGGCGTGAAGAACGGCGTGCTCGAGGCGATGAACTCGTTCACGCTCTACTGGGCGGGCAAGATCCCGGCGACGGCGTTCCTCAGCTCGTATCTGATGGGGCTGCGCTATCCGCACGAGTGGGACGTGTTCTTCTACTCGAAGGGCGGATTGCAGGCGGCGCGCGACCTGTTCGCGAAGCAGGGCCTGTACTACGTCAACCGCATCCACCACGGCCCGAACATCATCCACTCGAAGAAGCCGATCCGCACCATCGAGGACTTCAAGGGGCTGAAGCTGCGCGTTCCGGGCGGCATGATTGCAGAAGGCTTCGCCGCCATCGGCGCGCGCACGACCTTGCTTCCCGGCGGGGAAGTGTTCTCGGCGCTGGAGAAAGGCACGGTCGACGCGGCCGACTACACCGGCCCGGCGGTCAACTGGGACCTCGGCTTCCAGCAGGTCACCAAGTACATCTGGACCGGGCCCGCGGGCCTCGAGTCGATTTACCAGCCGGTCGACCTGATGGATTTCGTCGTGCGCATGGAAGTGTGGAAGAAGCTCTCGAAGAAGACGCAGGAGTGGCTGGACGACGAGATCCAGGTGTACTCGAACATCCACCATGCGGCGATCCAGAAGGCGGACATGGAAGCCTGGGGCAAGTTCGCCAAAGCCGGTACCACGGTCACCCGGCTGCCCGCCGAGGACCTGCCGAAGTTCCAGCGTGTCGCCGTGCCGATCTGGTACAAGTGGGCGAACAAGGACGCCGATGCCGCGCGGATCTTCAAGCTGCAGCTCGAGGTCATGGAGTCGCCGACGTTCGGCTACGTCACGCCCGACATGACCAGGGGATTGAAGCTCATCGCGTGAAGCCCGCGGGCTCGGCGGGTTCGCCGGGCCTTTTTTCCCGCACGAGGGGCAAGCGCCCGCATGGGCGCCTCCGCCCTTCGCGCGCTCTTGGGGGGGATCCGCCGCATGCCGACGCTGAACTTCATTTTGCCCCACTGGATGTATTGGGGCGGGCTGGCGCTGTTTCCGCTGGTCGCGATGTACCTGGTCGCGCAGCAGCGCCGCCGCGGCGCGCCGCGCGAGCCGATTCTCTTCAACGCCTACCTGTTCTGGCTGACGGCAGGCTTTGCCGGCATCCACCGCTTCTACCTGAAGAGCTGGTGGGGCTTCGCCTTCGTGCCTCTTTTTCTCGCGGTCGTCTATTGCAACAGCCAGCTGCGCGAGGTGCGCGACGACGTATCGCGCACCTTCGCCGCGCTCGAGCAGGCGCACACGGCTGTGGAGCAGGTCGAGCCCTCCAATTCCGCCGCGCTGGAGCAGGCGCGGGAAGCGGTGAAGAGGGACGAGGCCGAATACCGCGAGGCGAAAGCGGTGTCCGACCACTGGTTCGACCTGTCCCGCGGCTTCGGCATTGCGCTCGCGCTGCTGCTCCTCGTCGACGCCTTCCTGATGCCCGGCATCGTGCGCCGGCTGCACGCCAAGGGCGAAGCCGGAGCCGCCGCGCCGCACGCGCCGCCACCGGACGTCCCCGCGATCGGCACGGCGGAAGACCCGACCATGCGGCTGCACTCGCGCTTCACCGACGCGATCGAATGGGTGAACGTCAAGGCGGGCGAGTACGTCGCCTACTGGGCGGTGATCTCGGTGTTCGCCTACTACTACGAGGTGGTCGCGCGCTTCGTCTTCAATTCGCCTACGAACTGGGTGCACGAGAGCATGTTCCTGATGTACGGCATGCAGTACATGATCTCGGGCGCCTACGCCTACCGCGAGGACCAGCACGTACGCGTGGACGTCGTGTACTCGCATCTGTCGGAACGCGGGAAGGCGATCGCCGACATCCTCTCCTCCGTCTTCTTCTTCGTCTTCACCCTCACCATGCTCTACACGGGCTGGAAATTCGCCTGGGACGCGGTTCAGAACTCCGAAACGTCGTTCACCGAATGGACGGTGCAGTACTGGCCGGTAAAGCTGACGATCCCCGTCGGGGCGGCGCTGATCGTGCTGCAGGGCGTGTCGAAATTGATCAAGGACATCCTGCTGGTCCGCGGGAAGGGGGCGTAGAAGAGTGGGAATCGAGATTCCGATCGCGTGGCTGACCCTGCTGCTCTTCGGCTCGCTCGCCCTGCTGCTCATGCTCGGCCTGCCGATGGCGTTCTGCACCGGCAGCCTCGCTACCATCTTCCTGTTCGTCTTCGGCACGCCGGCGATCCTCAACATGATGCCGGCGCGCATCTTCTTGAAGGGCGGGCTCGCTTCGGCGACCGTGCTCGCGTGCACCGTGCTCGCCGCCATGGTGGGCGTGGTCGGCGCGACCGAGGTGACCATGGGCATGATCGCGCTCCCGGCGATGCTCAGACGCAACTACGACGCCAAGCTCGCCTGCGGGTCGCTCCTCGCCGGCGGCACGCTCGGCATCCTGATCCCGCCCTCGGTGATGGCGATCGTTTATGCCGTCGTGGCGCAGCAATCCCTGGGCGAACTGCTGATCGGGTCGGTCTTCCCCGGCCTGCTGCTCTCCGGGATGTACATCGTCTACATCACGATCCGCTGCTACATCAACCCGGCGCTCGGACCGGCGCTTGCGCCCGAGGAACGGGTGAATTTCCGCGAGAAGCTGCGCCTGCTGCGCAATACCATCGCCCCGATCGCCCTGATCCTGCTTGTTCTGGGGGTGATCTTCTTTGGCATCGCGACGCCGGTCGAAGCGGCCGGAATCGGCACCTTCGGTGCGCTGGTCGTGTGCGCGCTGAATCGGCGGTTGAACTGGATCAACGTCCACGAGGCGGCGATTGCGACCTTGAAGGCGACCTCGATGGTGATGTGGATCTTCTTCGGCGCGACCATGTTCGTCGGCTTCTTCATCGTGAAGGGCGGCCAGACCTTCGTCGCCGACTCGATCATCGGCACGGGCCTCGCGCCCTACGGCATCCTGGGCCTGATGATGCTGATCCTGTTCGTCCTCGGCATGTTCCTCGACTGGGTCGGCATCCTGCTCCTCACCGTGCCGATCTTCGTGCCCATTCTCACCAAGCTCACTTTCACGGGCGTGTTCGGCATTCCCGGCGTGCAACCGGACGACATCCCGCTGTGGTACGGGGTGATCTTCATCGTCAACATGCAGATGGCGTTCCTCTCGCCGCCCTTCGGCTATTCACTCTTCTACCTGAAAAGCGTGGCGCCGCCGCAGATCAGCATGGCGATGATCTTCAAGGCGGCCGTGCCGTTCATCGGCTTGCAGGCGGTCGGCAACGCTCTGTGCATCATTTTTCCCCAGATCATCCTTTACCTGCCGAGCAAGTTTTACGTGGGGCACTGAGGCCCTTGAACCGCGCCATGGGAATCCCGAGGCGAGCAAGACCCCCGGTTTCACAATGCGGAAGGCGCCCGAGGCAGCTTGATTTCAGGACGCACTAGGAATACGATTCGCGGGCTTTGGCGTAGGCACGCCCCAAGGGCCCGCGGGAAGAACAACTAGGCCCCATGAATCGTTTACCGCAGAAGGTTCCGGGGAACAAGAAGAACGACGCCGGGACGACTATCCATGAATGTCACCATCCGAAGGAGGAGCTAATGAGCAAGGAACAATCCAAGAAAACCGAGACGGCTTCGCGCCGCAAGTTCTTGACGAGCGCTGCGGTGGCCACGGCCGGCGCTGCGACGCTCGGCTTTCCCATGATCGCCAAGGGTCAGGCTGGCCCGATCTCGATGCGCTGGCAGAGCACCTGGCCTGCAAAAGACATCTTCCACGAATACGCTCTCGACTACGCCAAGAAGGTGAACGACATGACCGGCGGCGATCTCAGGATCGAAGTGCTGCCGGCCGGATCGGTGGTGCCGGCCTTCGGCCTGCTCGACGCAGTGTCGAAGGGTACGCTCGACGGCGGGCACGGCGTGCTCGTCTACCATTACGGCAAGCAGAACGCGCTCGCGCTCTGGGGATCGAGCCCCGCGTACGCGATGGACGCCAACACGCTGCTTTCCTGGCACAAGTACGGCGGCGGCAAGGAGTTGCTCAACAAGCTCTACGCCTCGATCGGCGCCAACGTGGTGTCCTTCCCGTACGGTCCGATGCCGACGCAGCCGCTCGGATGGTTCAAGAAGCCGATCACCAAGCCGGACGATTTCAAGGGCATGAAGTACCGCACTGTCGGCATCTCGATCGACCTGTTCACCGGAATGGGCGCCGCTGTGAACGCGCTGCCCGGCGGCGAGATCGTCCCGGCAATCGACCGCGGGCTGCTCGACGCCGCGGAGTTCAACAACGCGACCTCCGACCGCATCCTCGGCTTCCCCGACGTGTCCAAGATCTGCATGCTGCAGAGCTACCACCAGAACGGCGAGCAGTTCGAGATCACGTTCAACAAGACCAAGTACGATGCCCTTCCGGCCAAGATGCAGGCGATCATCGCAAACGCGGTGGAAGCGGCATCCGCGGACATGTCCTGGAAGGCGATCAACCGCTACTCGCAGGACTACATCGAGCTGCAGACCAAGGACAAGGTGAGATTCTACAAGACTCCGGACTCGGTGCTGCAGAAACAGCTCGAAATCTTTGACCAGGTCGACAAGAAGAAGGCGGCCGAGAATCCGATGTGGAAGGAGATCACCGAATCCCAGAAAAAATATGCGGAGAGGACCGTGCGCTGGTATCTCGACACCCAGGTGGGCGCGCGCATGGCTTATAACTACTACTTCGGCAAGAAGCCCGCCGCCAAGAAGGCCTGACGGCGAGCGCACCCGTGGGAACACCATCCGGCCGACCGGATGGTGTTTTTTTTGGATTCTCCTCAGAGTTGTGACAGGATCGGCGGAATAGGCTTCATCCTCCGCCCTATCGCCGCAGGATTTCAACCATGCAGAAACTGCTGCTTTTCGTCGACAAGATAAGCACCTGGGTGGGGCAGGCGTTTTCCTGGTTCATCGTGGCGCTCACCCTGCACGTCAGCTGGGAAGTGTTCTCGCGCTACGTTCTGGACCACCCGCGCGCCTGGGCCTTCGACGCGATGATCATGATGTACGGAACGCTGTTCATGATGGCGGGCGCCTATACGCTCGCGAAGAACGGCCACGTGCGCGGGGACGTCATCTACGGCTTCTTTACGCCGCGGGCGCAGGCGGTGCTCGACCTGACGCTGTACATCGTGTTCTTCATCCCGGGCGTCATCGCGCTCGTGTGGGCCGGCTACACCTACGCCGCCGAGTCCTGGTCGATCAACGAGCATTCGAACATCACCTCCGAAGGCCCGCCGGTCTATCCCTTCAAGACGGTCATCCCGCTCGCCGGCGCTTTCGTGCTGGTGCAGGGCATCGTCGAGATCATCCGCTGCGTCATCTGCATCAAAGAGGGCGAGTGGCCCATGCGCGAAGAGGACGTCGAGGAAGTCGACGTCGAGAAACTCAAGGAAATGGTGCACGTCAAGGACGAGGATATCGCGAAGCTCGACCAGTTCGTCGTGCAGCAGGAGCAGCACAAATGAAGCTGCGCAAGGAACTGTGGTTCGGTTTCTCGCTCATGGCGGCGATCGTCATCCCGGTGGTCGTGCTCATGCCCTGGGGGCATCTCACGAACGGCCACCTGGGGCTCATGATGCTCGCGCTGATCTGCGTGGGCATCATGCTCGGCTTTCCCACAGCCTTCACGCTCATGGGGATGGGCGTGTTCTTCGCCTGGCTCGCCTACCGCAGCGTGGATCCGGCGACCGCGGGCCGGCAGGTGCTCGACCTCTTCGTGCAGCGCACCTACGGCGTGATGTCGAACGACGTGCTGATTGCGGTGCCGCTGTTCCTGTTCATGGGCTATGTCGTCGAGCGGGCGCAGCTGATCGACCGCTTGTTCAGGAGCCTGCATCTCGCCACCGCGCGCGTGCCCGGGTCGCTTGCGGTAGCGACCGTCGTCACCTGCGCGATCTTCGCGACCGCGACCGGCATCGTCGGTGCGGTGGTGACGTTGATGGGACTGCTCGCGTTTCCGGCGATGCTCAAGGCGGGCTACAACGTCAAGGTGGCCGCGGGAGCGGTGACCGCGGGAGGGTGCCTCGGCATCCTGATTCCGCCCTCGGTGCTGCTGATCGTCTATGGCTCAGTTGCGGGCGTGTCGGTCGTGCAACTCTACGCCGGCGCCTTCCTGCCCGGGTTCATGCTCGCGGGGCTCTATATCGGCTACATCATCGTGCTCGCAAAGTGGAAACCCAGGCTCATGCCTCCGCTCCCCGAGAGCGAGCGGCGCGTGGAGCTTCCGCGCTGGGCGCAGACGCTGGCGCCGCGCGGCAGAAACGCGTTGGCCGGGCTCGGGCGCGCAGCGATCGGCGGCAACGCCGGTGTCGCAAAACGCACCGTGCTCGCGCAACTCTTCGTCACGCTGGTGCCGGCACTCTTCATCGCCGCGTTGCTGGGCGTCACCTATCGCACGGCGACGGCGCCGGAAGTCGAGGCCAGCACGGCCGGGCTGATCGAGGCCGGGGGCCTCATCGCGGCGCCCGAACAGGAAAGAGAGCAGTCTACGGGCCTCATCGGCGCACCCGCAGCCGATGAAAAGGAACCGGGAGTCACGGAGCCCCCGGTCGAAGGGGCGAAGGAGACTCCACCCGCCGAGACGAGGACCGCGGAGGGTGCGAAGGAGCCGCCGACCGCGGCAGAATCCGTACGACTACCCGTGCCCGTTTGGCTCTGGATCACCTTCGCCGTCGGTATCGTCATCATCGTGCTTATCTACTGGCTCTGGAACTGGGAGCGGCTGGAAGTATTCAAGATGCTGCTCACCTCGTTCTTTCCGCTGGCGCTCATGATCCTGGCGGTGCTGGGCTCGATCGTATTCGGGCTGGCGACACCCTCCGAGGCGGCGGCAATCGGCGGATTCGGCGGATTCATCCTGGCGGGGGTCTACCGCTTCATCGAGTATTGGCGCGAGGAGAAATCCAGCGGCAGGGATACCGGCAAGGCGGTCTGGAGCACGGTGAAGGAGCTGGGCGTCATCGTGAAGGAGTCGTCCTTCCTCACCGCCAAGACGAGCGCCATGGTGTGCTGGCTATTTGTCGGCTCTGGGATTTTCTCGGCGGCGTTTGCGCTGCTCGGCGGGCAGGAAGTCATCGAGAAGTGGGTGCTGTCGCTCAACATGACGCCGGTGCAGTTCATGATCCTCGCGCAGTTCATCATCTTCATCCTCGGCTGGCCGCTCGAGTGGACCGAGATCATCATCATCTTCATGCCGATCTTCCTGCCGCTGCTCCCGCACTTCGGCATCGACCCGCTGTTCTTCGGGCTGCTGGTCGCGCTGAACCTGCAGACCGCGTTCCTGTCGCCGCCGGTGGCGATGGCGGCGTTCTACCTGAAGGGCGTGTCGCCGCCGCACGTGACCCTCAATGCTATCTTCGCAGGGATGATGCCGTTCATGGGGATCCAGCTCATCGCTCTGGTCCTCTTGTACGTGTTCCCGGGCATCGGCCTGTGGTTGCCGCAATTGGTTTATGGCCGCTGAATCCGGGTTCGCTCTCTAGAGAGGGGCGGCTTCGAGCCGCCCTTTCCTTTTGCCCGAGATTCACCTTATATTTCGTATTGCTGCCGGCGTAGCCGGCCTGCCGCAGGAATAGCGTTCCGGAGAAGTCGTGAAACCCAAGATTCTCGTGACGCGCGCGACCTTCGACGACGTCATCGACAAGTTGCGCGAGCGCTTCGAAGTCGAGGACAACCAGAAGGAAGATGCGCCCTGGAGCGCCGAGGAATTCTGTCGCCGGCTTGCCGACAAGGACGGCGTCCTTCCCACCGGCTCAGACCGCGTGGACGCGGCGACGCTCGCCGCGGCGCCGCGACTGAAAGCCGTGTGCAACATCGCGGTCGGCTACAACAACATCGACCTCGCGGCCTGCACCGAGCGAGGCATCCTCGCGACCAATACGCCGGGTGTACTCGACGACACGACCGCGGACATGACCTGGGCGCTGCTCATGGCCGCTGCGCGGCGCGTAACCGAAGCCGAGCGCTGGCTTCGGGCCGGGAGCTGGAAGGGTTGGAAGAACGACCAATTTCTCGGCGTCGACGTGCACCACGCGACGCTCGGCATCATCGGCATGGGCCGCATCGGCCAGGCGATCGCTCGGCGGGCGAAGGGGTTCTCGATGCGCGTCCTTTACCATAACCGCGGGCGCGTGCCGAAGGCGGTCGAAAAGCAGCTGGGCGCGAAGTACGTGAACATGGAGAGGCTCCTCAAGGAATCCGATTTCATCAGCCTCAACATGCCGTATTCGCCGCAAGTCCACCATCTCATCGGCGCCGCGCAGCTCGCGCGGATGAAGCCGGCCGCGGTGATCGTCAACGCCGCTCGCGGCGGGATCATCGACGATGCGGCGCTCGTCCAGGCGCTCAAGGAACGTCGCATCGCAGCGGCGGGCCTGGACGTGTTCGAAGGCGAGCCGAATTTCAACCCCGGGTTTCTCGAGGTGGACAACGTCGCTCTTGTTCCGCATATCGGCAGCGCCACGCGCGCGACGCGCACGGCGATGGCCCTACTCGCGAGCAAGAACCTGAGTGCTGCGCTGTCGGGAAGACGTCCGCCCAATCTGCTGAATCCGGAAGCCTGGCCGAAGCGGCGCCGCTAGGACGCGCCATCGCTGCATGCCGCTCAGGAGCCCAGCCGCGAAGCCGGCCTCGCCCGAGGACTTGAAGGCGACCGTTCAGGCGCTCTCCGACGGGTCGCTGACCGCTCGCGCCTACTGCGAGTCCTGCCTCGCACGCATCCGCGCAGGCGAAGGCAGGCTGAGAGCCTGGGTTGCGCTCGACGATGAGCGGGCGCTCACCCTCGCCGCCGGCCGCGACGCCGAGCGCATGCAGGGCGGGCACACCGGGGCGCTGCACGGTGTTCCGGTCGGGGTGAAGGACGTCTACGACACCGATGACTTGCCCACGGAAATGGGCTCGCCCGCGTTCGTCGGCAATCAGCCCGGAAAAAACGCCGAGCTCGTCGAAAGGATCCTCGCCGCTGGCGGCTACGCGCTCGGCAAGACCGCCACCACCGAATTCGCCTACATGCATCCGGCCGAGACGCGCAATCCCTGGAACACGAGGCACACACCGGGCGGTTCCTCCTCGGGGTCGGCCGCGGCCGTTGCGGCCGGCCATGTTCCGGTCGCCGTGGGCACGCAGACCAACGGTTCGGTGATCCGGCCTGCGGCGTTTTGCGGAGTGGTCGGGTTCAAGCCGAGCCTGGACAGTCTGCCTATTCAAGGCGCGCTTCCTTTTGCCGAATCCCTGGACCAGGTGGGGGTGTTTGCGCGCGCGGTCGCCGACGCCGCCTACTTCGCCGCCAGCGTCGCGGAGTCCGGTAGGTTTGCCCCCGAGATCGAGGGGCTCTCGCGTCCGCCGAAAATCGCAGTCTTGCCGCGCTTTCCGTGGAACGCGGCGGAACCGGGCGCAGCACGGCATCTGCAAGCGAGCTTGAAGCGTCTCGCGGACGCCGGAACGGAATTGAAAACCGTCGCGCTGCCCGACGACTTCGACGAAGCGCATCGGGTGCACCGCACGATCATGCTCTACGAAGGAGCCCGCGAACACGCTACTCGGCAGGCGAACTATCGGCGCGTCATGAGCGCAGTGTTGAACGCCGCCATCGACGAGGGGCTTGCGATGTCGCACGACGAGTATCGTGGCGCGCTCGTGAAGCGTGCGGCGCTCGCCGAGCTCGCGCTCGACCTGTTCGAGGACTGCGACGCGCTCGCATCGTTGCCTGCGCCCGGCGCAGCCCCGGAGCGGCTCGATGTCACGGGAGATCCGAGCTTCTGCACGCTCTGGACGCTCCTGGGATTCCCGGCCCTTACGCTGCCTACCGGTCTGTCCGACGGCGGCCTGCCCTACGGAATGCAGCTCGCCGGTCCCGCAGGCGGCGACGATCGCCTCTTGCGCGTCGCAAGCTGGTGCGAAGCGGTGATCGGTTTCAGAGATTCTCCCGGGTGAATCGCGAAAACGCGTTCGGTGCGGGTCTTGTACGCTGGCGGCGACTCGCCTTTTCGGCTACGCTACGCGGCTCCGGAGCCGCCCCTCGTGAAGAAAAGCACCTTTCCGACGCCGCAGGATGCAGAGGCCGCGTTCTACGAGGCGCTCGAGGCGGGTGAGCTCGAGGCCATGATGGAAGTGTGGGCCGAAGACGAGGAGATCGTGTGCGTGCATCCGGGAGGAGCGAGGCTCGCGGGCTACGATCAGGTACGCGAGAGCTGGGCGCAGATTTTCGGCTCAGGCCAGCGGCTCAAGGTGCATGTTTCCGACCAGGTGGTGCTCTCGGGGATGATGCTCGCGGTCCACAGCGTGCACGAGAATATCCTGGTGCAGGGCGAGCCGCGCTCGCGCCCGCCGGTCGCCGCCACCAACGTCTACCTGCGCACCGGCAACGGCTGGCGAATGATCCTGCATCACGGCTCACCCGCGCCGCAGGGGCCCCGCGCTCCCGCCGAGTCGCCGAAAATCCTGCATTGAGTCCAGGGCCCTACCGAGCTCCCTGGTGGCTGCCGGGCGGACACCTGCAGACTCTGTACGGGGCGCTATTCTACGGTTCGAGAGTTGATTGGAAGAGAGAGCGCTGGGACACGCCGGACGGAGATTTCATCGATGTCGATCGTCTGGCAGGTCCGGCCGATGCTCCGCTCGTTGTGCTGTTTCACGGCCTCGAAGGCGGCTCGGGCAGCCATTACGCCGGGGCGCTTGCGCGGGAGCTCGCCCGAAACGTTTGGCGGTGCGCATTGCCGCACTTTCGCGGCTGTTCCGGCGAGCCGAACAGACTACCCCGGGCCTATCATTCCGGTGACGCGGAGGAGATAGGCTGGATTCTTCGGCGTTTTTCGAGCGAGGCTTCCGGCGCACCGCTCTTCGCGGTAGGCGTGTCGCTGGGCGGCAATGCGCTTCTCAAGTGGCTCGGTGGGGGCGCGCGGGCGAAGGAGGTTCTCGCCGCGGCGGCCGCGGTGTCGGCCCCGGTCGATCTCATGGCGGCGGGCGACGCGCTCGGCCGGGGATTCAACCTAGTCTATACGCGAGCGTTTCTCTCGACGATGAAGAAAAAGGGCGAGCATAAGATCGAGCGTTTCCCCGGACTGTTCGATGGCAAGGCGATGCGGCGCGCGCGCACGCTGCGCGAGTTCGATGACGTCGTGACGGCGCCCTTGCACGGATTCCGAGATACCGACGATTACTGGACGCGCGCCAGCGCGAAGCCGGTGCTCGGCCGAATCGAGGTGCCGACTTTGCTCTTGAACGCCCGTAACGATCCCTTCCTCCCGGCTGCGGCGTTGCCGCGCCCGAATGAGGTTTCCATGCACGTGAGTTGCGAATTTCCCGGCGAAGGGGGGCACGCGGCGTTTGTCAGCGGTCCGTTTCCCGGAAATCTGAGCTGGATGCCGCGGCGGGTGACTGCGTTCTTCGAAGACGTACTGGCTGCGGATGGATAATGTGAGGCGCCGTTCCCGATGAATTTACCCCCTCAGGAAATCTTCAAGGCCTACGACATCCGCGGCGTCGTCGGCAAATCGCTCACCACCGAAGGCGTGCGCCTGATCGGGCAGGCGCTCGGAAGCGAGCTGCTCGACCGCAGCAGCCCGGGCGGGCGGCCGGAGATCGCAGTGGGTCGCGACGGGCGCATCTCCGGGCCCGAGCTCGCCGGGGCCTTGATGGAGGGCATTCGCGCAAGCGGGGTGGACGTCGCGGAGATCGGGATGTTCGCAACTCCGATCGCCTATTTCGCGGCGCACGAGCTGGGGTGCGGCAGCGCGGTCGCAGTCACGGGTAGCCACAACCCGCCGGAGTACAACGGATTGAAGATGGTCCTTGCGGGAACCACTCTCGCCGGCGAGGAGGTCCAGCGGTTGCGCAAGAGAATCGAGTCCGGCCGGCTCGCTCGCGGCGCGGGGCGGCACCGTCGTGTCGACATCCGCGAAGCCTACCTGAATCGCATTGCCTCCGACGTACGGCCCGCGCGTCCCATGAAAATCGCGGTCGACTGCGGTAACGGCGCGGCCGGAGCCACGGCGGGCGAGCTCTACCGCCGCCTCGGCTGCGAAGTGCTGGAGCTCTACTGCGAGGTCGATGGCCGCTTTCCCAATCATCATCCCGATCCGTCCCACCCGGAGAACCTCAAGGACCTGATTTCTCTGGTGCAAAGGAAGCGCTGTGAGGTCGGGCTCGCTTTCGACGGCGACGGCGACCGGCTGGGTGTGGTCACCGCCGAGGGGAAGATCATTTTTCCGGACCGGCAGCTGATGCTTTTCGCGAAGGACGTCCTTTCGCGCCAGCCCGGCGCCGAGATCATCTACGATGTAAAGAGCACGCGCAACCTCGCGCCCTGGATCCGCCGACACGGCGGCGTGCCGAGCCTCTGGAAGACCGGTCACTCCCTCATCAAGGCGAGGATGCGTGAGCGCGGCGCCGCGCTCGCCGGCGAGATGAGCGGCCACACGTTCTTCGTCGAGCGCTGGTACGGGTTCGACGACGCGCAATACGCCGGGGCGCGCCTGCTGGAGATCCTGAGCAAGACGCCCGACGCTACTGCGACGCTCAACGCACTTCCCGATTCGATGAGTACGCCTGAATTGCACCTAAAACTCGCCGAGGGCGAACCGCATCGCTTGATCGAAACTCTGGGGAAGAGCGCTTCATTCCCGGGCGCGACCGAGGTGATCAGGCTGGACGGGCTACGGGTCGAATACCCCGATGGATTCGGGCTCGCGCGCGCGTCGAATACGACGCCGGTCGTCGTCCTGCGCTTCGAGGCGGAGGACGAGGCGGGCCTTGATCGCATCAAATCCGAATTCCGGCGTGTTCTTCTTTCTGCCAAACCGGATGCGAAATTGCCGTTCTAGTGTCGTGAGGGAGGCATTTTGACGCGCGTACCGTTGATCGAAGAGGAAGACCACCCCGAGCTGGCCGGACTGATCGCGACCATCAAATCCGAGCGCGGAGGCAGGCTGCTGCACCTCTATCGCGCGCTGCTGAACAGCCCGCCGGTGGCCGAGGGCTGGCTCAAGCTTTTCACCGCGATCCGGCAAAAAGCGAAACTGGCCGGGCGTTACCGCGAGCTGGCCATTCTGCGCGTAGCGCTCCTCAACGACGCCGAATACGAATACCGAGCGCACGTGCCCTTCGCCCTGAAGGACGGCATGAGCCAGGAGCAGATCGATGCGCTTCCCGGCTGGCAGGTTTCGAAGCGCTTCGACGATCGCGAGCGCGCGGTGCTCGCCTATACCGACTGCATGACCCGCGGGATCCGCGTACCCGATCCGATCTTCGCCGAAGTGCGGCGGCACTTCGACGACCGGGAAACGGTCGAGCTCACCGCGACGATCGCGGGGTACAACCTCGTGTCGAGGTTCCTCGTGGCGATGCAGATCGATTGAGGGCGCCTGCGCTCCTGGAACGGCAACTCAAGCGAAGTCCGGCGGTATCAAATCGAGCCGGTCGGTGAAGATCGCGTCGATGCCCCAGGAAAACAGACGCCGCGCGATCGCCGGTTCATTGACCGTGTAGCAAAGCAGCCAGTAGCCGGCGCTGCGGACTTCATCGGCTTGCGCCTCGGTCAGATACCTGGAGTTGCAATGCACGGACACACAGCCGAGTGCTCGCGCGGTTTCATCCCAACCCGGCGCGAGGCGGTCCGTAAGATATCCGCGTTCGAGACCCGGTGCAGCGGCGCGCGCCGCGTCGAGCGAGACCGGCTCGAAGGAGGACAACAGGGGTGCGGGGGGAGCGCGCCATAACTCCAAAGCGAGCTTCGCGACCGCCGCAGCGGTTTCACGCTCGAACCCCCGCGCCGGCTTGATCTCGACGTTGGCCCAGAGGCCGAGCTGGGCGCACAGCTTCCCGGCCTCCTCGAACGACGGCACGCGCTCACCGCGGTATTCCGGGCTGAACCAGGCGCCGGCGTCCAGGCTCGCGAGCCTTGCGTAGGGCGTCGCGGCGACGCTGCCCCGTCCGCTCGTGGTGCGGTCCAGGGTTTCGTCATGGATCAGCAACGGGACTTTGTCCGCCGAGAGCATGACGTCGAACTCCACGCCGCCGAATCCCATCGTGGCCGCCTTGCGAATACCCGCCAAGGTGTTCTCGGGGGTGAGCGTGCCGGCGCCGCGATGGCCCACTACTCGCGGGTAAGGCCAGGGTCGATGCATGTCTCGGAGGTGAAGCTCGGGATCAGGCTAACCATTATAGACAGCCGCTAAGGCAGCGACTTCCGGGGCGCAGGGGCGAAAAAAAAACGGGGGAAGGGAGGGTTTCCCCCGTTTAGCCGCCGTTTGCTGGGCCGGCGGGCAACCTGAGACGCCCACAAGAAACTCTTCGCTGGACGTCATGAGATTCGCTATGACGACATCATATCACCTGACTCCCTGCGGAACAATTGAAAATCGATCCTTAGTGACTTTTTCACGAATCGCAGAAGCCTCCCGCGCGTACGCTCCCCCGGTGCTAGTATTTGTCCGGTTTTTCCTCGCGATTTTGCGCATGGGCACAGCTTCTTTCTCGCTGCTTCGTATGCTGGCCGACGGCAGGTTTCACTCCGGCGAGCGGCTCCGGACGGCGCTGGGGCTTTCCCGCGGCGGCATACTGACCCTCATCAGGCGGATCGAAGCGTTGGGTCTGCGCGTGGTCAAGGTGCGCGGCCGCGGTTATCGGCTGGCCGAGGGCCTCGACCTGTTCGAGCTGGACGGACTCGCGGCGCGATTGAAGAAGGTCTCGCCGGAGCTTCGCGTCGAAGTGCTCGATGAATGCCCGTCCACCAATACCGTTCTCGCCCAGCGCGCCGCCGCGGGTGCGCCGCACGGGACGGTGCTCGCTTGTGAACACCAGAGCGCCGGGCGCGGTCGCCGCGGACATTCCTGGGTCTCCGTGGTCGGAGGAAGCCTGGCTTTCTCCATGCTATGGCGTTTTCCCCGAGGCGCCGGAGCGCTCGGGGGCTTGAGCCTCGCGGTGGCGGTAGGTGCCGCGAAGGCGCTCGAGCGCCTGGGTACGCACGGCGTGGCAGTCAAATGGCCGAATGACCTGTATTGTGAGGGGCGCAAGCTCGGCGGGATATTGATCGAGAGCTCGGGCGACATCCAGGGTCCGAGCGCCGTGATCGTAGGAGTGGGCATCAACGTGTGCCTCGGCGCCCAGGCGCGCGAGCGGATCGGCGACCCGGCGACCGACATCGCGAGCCACAACGAGGCGGTGCCGTCGCGGACCACCGTGCTCGTCGCCACGCTCGAGTCCATCGCCCGGGTTCTCGCACGGTTTTCCCGGGAAGGCTTCGGGCCATTTCGGGAGGAGTGGCTGCAACGCCACGCTTGGAAGGGGAGGCGAGTCGCCTTGTCGCAAGCCGGTCGGCACGTGGCCGAAGGCAAGGTGGTCGGGGTCGCGGAGGACGGCGCGCTCATGCTCGCCTCGGTCGGGGGGATAGAGCGTTTCCACAGTGGTGAGCTCTCGCTCAGGCCGGGATGATCCTCGCCGTCGACTGCGGCAATTCGCGGCTGAAATGGGGGCTGCACGAGAACGGGGGCTGGCGCAAAGCCGGCGCGGTACCTGTCTCGGAGCTTGGCCGCCTCGAGAGGAGCTGGAGGAGACTCCTGCCCGCCGACAAGGTCGTCGTCGCGAACGTCGCGGGGCGGTCGGTGCGCAAAAGGCTGGAGAGCCTATTCGCCCGACGATCCATGGTCCCTGCCTGGGTAGAGGCGAAGCGGCACGAGTGCGGCGTTACGAACGCTTATGGGCGTCCGGACCAGCTCGGGCCTGACCGCTGGGCCGCGCTGATCGGAGCCTGGTCGATCCTCCACGGGCCGTGCCTCGTGGTCACCGCAGGCACTGCAACCACGGCGGATGTCCTGAGGGGCGATGGGAGGTTCGTCGGCGGCGTGATTCTTCCCGGCATCGATCTCATGAAACGCTCGCTAGCCCGCGGCACGGCGGAGCTTCCGCTCGCAAGAGGGCGCTTTTCCGTCGCACCCCGGAATACGGCGGATGCCATCGAAACCGGTTGCCTGCTCGCGCAAGCCGGCGCGATAGAGCGCGCTTTCGCGACGATGGAACATGGCGCAGCCTGCGTGCTGTCGGGGGGGGCCGCTCGCCGGATCGCCCGGCACCTCAGCATCCCCGTGCGGCTCGTGGATAATCTGGTGCTGGAAGGCGTGGTCAGAATTGCACACGATACGGTGAAATGATCCACGGGAAATCGTGAAAACCGTAACCTTCCTGCTGTTGTTCGCCAATCTCGGTTTTTTCGCCTGGATCTATTTTGGCGCCGGCCGTGCATCGGACGAGCCGCAGCTGATGGAGCAGCAGCTCAACCCGCAGGCGATCCGATTGCTCCGTGCGGATCAGCTTGCGGCGCTTGCCACCGAGCGAACGAAGCAGGCGGCAGAGCGCCCCAAACCGCCGCCCAAGGCGACTCTCGCCGCATGCCTCGAGCTCGGTGCTTTCAGCCCGGGTGACGCTGCGCGCGTGCAACAGGCTCTTGAACCTCTTGCCCTCGGGTCGAGACTCTCGCAGCGCCGCGTGGAAGAGATCGCGAGCTACTGGGTATTCATGCCGCCGCAGCGCAGCCGGCCGGCGGCAAACCAGAAGGCCGCCGAACTCAAGAAGCTCGGCGTTGAAGACTTCTATATCGTGCAGGAAGATTCCAAGTTCCGATTTGCGATTTCTCTGGGCGTGTTCAAAACCGAGGAGGCGGCGCGGTCGCGTCTCGCGGAGTTGCGCAAAAAGGGTGTTCGAACGGCCCGGGTCGATCCCAGGGAAACGTCCGTGCAGAAAATCTACTTTACCGTTCGCGAAGTCCCCGATGCGCTGGTCTCGAGACTGAACGACTTGCGCCAGAGCTTTGCGGGCAGCGAGCTGAAGGACTGCCCGCCGGAGGAAAAGCGCAGAGGGAGTTAGCCAAGAATCTTCTTGACCAGAGCGGTCGTGGAGCGCTGGTGCCTGAAGGGGATCGAATGCACGCTTCCGCCCCAGCCCCGCACTTCGGCGGCTCCGACCATCGCTTCGGGTTTCCAGTCGCCGCCCTTGGCGAGCACCTCCGGGCGACAGGCAAGTATCAGCGCGAGCGGCGTGTCTTCTTCGAACCACGTCACGAGGTGCACGGATTCAAGGGCCGCTACTACCGCCATGCGGTCGGCGAGCGGGTTGAACGGACGCTCCTCGCCTTTGCCGAGACGCTTCGCCGACGCGTCGCTGTTGACTGCGACGAGAAGCGTCGCCCCAAGGGAACTCGCCTCGGCGAGATAGGTGACGTGCCCGCGATGCAGGATGTCGAACACCCCATTGGTGAATACCAGGGGCCGCGCACTGGAGCCGAGCCGCACCGCGAGCTGTTGCGGCGGGCAGATCTTCTGCTCGAAAGGGACCTCCATCTCGCTTATTTTGACAGAACGACCTGCTGGCTGTAACTTAGGCCGACCTCATCTACAGGTTCCCGCCGATGCGTATTCTTCTCGGACTGTTGCTCACCGCTTCGATCTCCGCGCCCGCCCTCGCCGCGTGCCCGCCGCTGCTCGACCATACCCTGCCGAGCCTGACCGACCAGGCAACGCCGCTGTGCCAATTCGAGGGCAAGGTGCTGCTGGTGGTGAATACCGCGAGTCAATGCGGGTACACACCCCAGTACGAAGGACTGGAGGCGCTGTACCGCCGCTACCGCGAGAAGGGCCTTGTTGTATTGGGCTTTCCCGCCAACGATTTCGGCGGCCAGGAACCGGGCGGCAACCGCGACATCGCCAAATTTTGCGAGATGAACTACGGTGTGAGCTTTCCGATGTTCGCGAAATCCGGCGTGTCGGCGGGCAACGCCAACCCCTTGTACGCAACGCTTGCCGCGAAAACTGGCCAGCGCCCCGGGTGGAACTTCCACAAATACCTGATCGACCGTTCGGGCGAGAAAGTGCTGTCCTTCGGCAGCGGAGTAACCCCCGGCGACCGCAAGCTCGTGGGAGAGATCGAGCGGATGCTGTCCGAACCCCGACCCTAGACGCGGCTTCGGCGTTTTCCTATTTCTTGGCGGGCGGGGCGACGTACTCGAAAACGCGGACGACTTTTTGTACCCCCCCGGTGCCGCGCGCGACCTCGGTCGCGGCGTCCGCTTCTTCGCGCGTGACCAATCCGAGCAAAAACACGACCCCTGCCTCGGTAACGACTTTGATATCCGTAGGCCGAAATTTCCCGTTCCCGATGAAGTTGCCTTTGACCTTGCTAGTGATGTAGGCATCATTGCTGCGCGATGCGGCCGAGCTCGCTCCCGCGATCTGCAGTTCGTTGACCACGGTCTTCACCTGCGGTATTTCGCTCACGATTTTTTCCACTTCCGCTTTTGCCTGCGCGGTGGGCACTTCGCCGGTGAGCAGCGCCGTGTAATTGTAGCTGGTGACGTTGACATGTCCCTGGCCCTTGAGCGCCTCGCCGACGCGGCTGCCCGCGGCGAATTCGATCCGCTGATCATTGAACATCACTTCAGCTTGGCGACGATCGGCGGCGACCACCACCCCCGTCGCAAACCCGCCGACAATGAGTGCATCGACGCAAGCCTGGAGCGCTGCGGCGGAAGCGAAAATCAGCGCTACCGCCGTGTATCGCCTTGCTGTCGGACAGTTTTTCATTCGGCCCCCAACAACATGCAATCGATGCCGTCGCAAAGGCAGTGCAGAGTGAGGAGGTGCACTTCCTGAATGCGGGCGGTTTGCGAGTGGGGCACGCAGATATGCACGTCTTCCGAAGCGAGCAGATTTCCGATCTCGCCTCCTCCGCGGCCGGTGAGAGCGACCACGCGCATCTCACGTTCGTGAGCCGCCGAGACCGCGCGAGCTACGTTTTTTGAATTGCCGCTCGTGGAAATGCCGAGGAGCACGTCACCCGCCTGACCCAACGCACTCAACTGCTTGGAGAATACCTGTTCGTATTCGTAGTCGTTAGCGATCGCGGTCAAGGTGGAGGTGTCGGTCGTCAGCGCAATCGCGGCGAGCCCGGGACGCTCGCGCTCGAAGCGGTTGAGCAGCTCAGCGGAAAAATGCTGAGCATCGGCGGCCGAGCCGCCGTTCCCGCAAGCGAGGATCTTGCCGTTGGCGAGCAGGCATTTCACCATGATTTCCGTGGCGCGGGCAATCGGCTCGGCGAGCGCGTCGTGCGCTTTCAGTTTCAGTCGAGCGCTGTCGTCGAACTGGCGACGGATACGTGCCAGAAGGTCTACGCTGTCCTCGGCCGCGCGGGCGGTGACGGCTTTCATACGACCCTTATTCTACCGTAACCTTCCTTGTGGACGCGCCGGGCCGGCCGTGGGCATCGCCGTGGGCGCGCGCGAGCGGAGCCCGGCAAAGGCTTAGGCGGAGAATGCGTCGCGTATCCATTCGACCCGCGGCGACTCGAGGCGATCGAGGAGCACAACGTCGAACCGGCAAGCCCCTTCCTTCTTGCCCGCAAGGTAATGGCGCGCAGTGGCGATAATGCGCGCTTGTTTGCGCGCGTCGACGCTGTAAGCGGCGCCCCCGAAGTCCTTGGAGCGCCGCAGCCTGACTTCGGTAAAAACGACAGTATCCAGATCCCGCAGGATGAGATCGATCTCGCCCCAGCGACAGCGGTAATGGGTTTCGATCAAAGCCAAGCCCTTGCGCTGCAAATAGCCCGCCGCGATTTGCTCGGCACGATCACCGGTCTTCATCTCGCCTTCATCCCGCTTTCATCTCGCGTTTTCGAGCGACACACCCACGCCGTCGCGGAACACCGCCTGGATCGGTTCGCGCTGAAGCGTATTGCCTCCGCGGTAGGAGATCCTGCCGGTCACTCCGTCCAGGTTGATGGTTTGTTGCCCCCCGATCAGCTCACCCGCGATGCGGCACGAGTCGATCCCGAGCGCGTAAAAACGTTGAAGCTCGGTCGAAAGGCCTTCCAGACGCGGATAGACCATCACTGCCGCGTGGTCCGGTTGCACAAGCCAGGGCATGTCCACGAAGCGAATCCCGTTCAGATCCGCGTTGACGAGTGGATCGTTCTTGCCGTCGTTGACCTGGGAGGTCGCAAAAACCTGGAGCTGGTTGTTCAGATAGGGTCGCACGGTGCGTGCCTGGTCTGCTTCCGCGGCGAGAAAAATGAATTGTGCTTGCGAGTCCGCCAGACCCCGACGCAAGTCGACCAAGTCGGCTCGCGCTCCGAATTCCCGCACGTCGCTGATCCTTCCGCCGAGCGAAAACCATTCATCCGCGAACGCCCGGCTCAGGCGCTTGGCGAGCAAGTTCGACGCCTGGACGACTGCGCCCTCGCGCAGCCCGCGCGCGAAAGCCGTGCGCGCGACCGCACGCGCTTCGGTCTCAGCGGAAAGTCCGAAGGTATAGAGGCGGGGTGGGAGCGGCGCGTCGCCATCGGCGACGTTCAGAGCGAGCGTGACCACGCTGACGCGGCCCGCCTGAGCGAGCGCCGTGACTCCCGAGCGCGTCAGGGGGCCGACTATCACGGCGGCGCCGCGCTGCACGGCGGCCTGGTATTCGGCGAGGATGCTCTCGGGTTGGGCATCGGTGCGCGCCACCTGCAGGGACTGGCGGTTCTCCGCGAATACGAGTGCGGCCTGGCAGCCCAGGCGCACGGCCTCGGCCGCTCGCGAGAACTCGGGAGCATTGAGCGGAAGCAATAGGCCTATGAAGGGCCGAGCGTCCGGGGGTCTGCTTGCCGGATCGTCGACGGCCGCGCACAATGCCGGACTCAACAACGCCAACAGAGCGAAGCAGAATTGGGCGCGAGGACGGGGAAGCATAGTGGGAGCCCGAGTGGGGCAGGTCAATTATATGTGGTGGCCACGCCTATTGGGAACCTCGAGGATATCAGCCCGCGCGCCCTTCATTCGCTCGCTCATGCCGACGCCATAGCGGCGGAGGACACGCGCGTGACGGCGCGCCTGCTCGCGCACTATCGCTTGCAGGGAAATCTGATGGCGGTGCACGGGCATAACGAACAGCGCGCCGCCGATTCTATAGTCGAACACCTCGCCCGAGGCAAGACCGTTGCCCTGGTCACGGACGCGGGCACGCCGGCGATATCCGATCCAGGCGCGACGGTCGTCAAAAAAGCGCGCGCCGCGGGATTCAGGGTGGTCCCGATTCCTGGGCCTAACGCCGCGGTCACCGCTCTCTCGGCCGCGGGCATCGCGGACGGCCCGTTTCTGTTCGCAGGTTTTCTTCCGGCAAAGCCGGGCCTTAGGCGCAAGGCGCTCGAGCGGCTTGGCACCTTGCCGTACACGCTGGTGTTCTACGAAGCGCCGCACCGCGTGGTCGAGTGCGCCGAGGACATGTCGACCGAGCTGGGTCCCGAGCGCGTCCTCGTGATCGCGCGCGAACTCACGAAGGTCTTCGAACAGATCCATCGGTGCGTTTTGGGCGAAGCGGCGGCTTGGCTGCGCGAGGACACCCACCGCCAGCGCGGCGAGTTCGTGCTGATCGCGGAGGGCATTGCGGCTCGAAGCGAAGGCACGAAGCTCGATTGGGAACGCGTGCTCACCACGCTCCTCGCCGAGCTGCCGCTTGCGCACGCTGTGAAGCTCGCCTGCAAGCTCACCGGAGCGAAGAAGAACGCGGTGTACGCGCGCGCCTTGCAACTCGCGCGTGCTGCGACCGCCCGGCGATCCTGATTCCGTGCAATCCCTGACCCTCACCCGGCCGGACGACGCTCACCTGCACCTTCGCGACGGCGCCGCGCTCGCGAGCGTGCTCCCCCACACGGCGCGCGCGTTTGCGCGCGCCGTCGTGATGCCGAATCTGCGGCCCCCGATCACGGACAGCGCGCTCGCCACTGCCTACCGCAGCCGCGTGCTGAAGGCGCTTCCGAAGGGCTCCGGTTTCGAGCCCCTCATGACCCTCTATTTGACCGACGGTATGCGCCCCGAGGAGATCGCGCGCGCGAAGCGATCGGGCTTCATATGCGGCGTGAAATACTACCCGGCCGGTGCAACCACGAACTCGGGGGCCGGAGTCACGAGCATCGAGCGCGCCTATCCCGCGCTCGATGCGATGCAGGAGCACGACCTGCCCCTGCTCGTTCACGGGGAAGTCACGACTCTGGGCGTGGATGTCTTCGATCGCGAACGCGTGTTCCTCGAGACGGTCCTCGCCGACGTTGCCAGCCGTTTCCCGCGGCTTCGCATCGTGGTCGAGCACGTGACTACCCGCGAGGGGGTGGATTTCGTGTCGGCGGCAGGGCCCCGCATTGCCGCCACGATCACCGCGCACCACCTGCTCTACAACCGCAGCGCGTTGTTCGCGGGCGGCCTTCGGCCGCACTATTACTGTCTCCCAGTGCTGAAGAGAGAGGAGCACCGCGAGGCGCTAGTGCGCGCGGCGACGAGCGGCAATCCAAAATTCTTCCTCGGCACCGACAGCGCGCCGCATTCCCGCGCCGACAAGGAGACTCCGTGCGGACACGCGGGCATCTATACGGCGCATGCGGCGATCGAACTCTACGCGGAGGTCTTCGAGCGGGCCGGGGCCTTGGACAAGCTCGAAGCCTTCGCCAGCTTTCACGCAGCGGATTTCTACCGCCTGGCGCGCAACCGCGGCACGATCACCCTGCGCAAGGAGACCTGGACCGTGCCCGGCGAGATCCCGTTCGGCGCGGCGACGCTCGTGCCGCTGCGGGCGGGCGAATCGGTCGGGTGGCGGCTCGCCTGACAAGAATGGCCGGGCGCGGGATGCCGGCGCTCGACGCGCCGATCTTCACGGCGCTCAGGCCTCTGCTCGGACGCCTGCCGCGAGATCGGTTTCCCAGACACGACGAGCTCAACGCCCTGAGGACCCCGTCGGTGGTGAGCGGCGGCGGCGCGCCGATACGGTTCGTGCCGCCTGCGGCTTCCCCCCAATACGAAGTCCGTATCTTCGAGAGCGGAGAAGTGGAGACGCGCCCAGGCAGCTGGCACGATCTGTTCAATGCTCTCGTGTGGCTCGCGTTTCCGAAAACCAAGGCGGTACTGAACGGCCACCATTACGACGAGATCCGGGCGCGTCCCGGCGAGCGCCTGAGGGGTACGGCCCGCGACGTGCTGACCCTTTTCGACGAAGGCGGGATCGTCGTCGCTGCGGCGGACCCGGAGCTGTCGGCGCTGTTGCGCGAATTCAGGTGGAAGGAGCTCTTCTGGAGGCGCCGCGCAGAGGTGCTGCGATCCATGCGCTTCTATGTGTTCGGCCACGCGATCTACGAAAAGGCCCTCGAGCCTTACAAGGGCGTGACGGCAAAGGCCCTGATCATCGATGCTGCGCCCAGCCTGCTGAAGGCGCCGCTCGCCCAGCGACTCCGGGAATTGGACGCGCGCGCGGCGGACTATTTCTCCGGGACGCAAGCCCTTGCCTCGACCCGCAACCTTTCGCCGCTGCCGATTCTCGGGATTCCGGGCTGGGAGCCGGCCAACGCCTGCGAGGAATATTACGACGACCCCTCGCAATTCCGGCCGCGAAGTAAAACCGGGGACAGACCCCGGTTTTGAGCCCGCGCCTGATAAACCGGGGTCTGTCCCCGGTTTTACGGAAACGCCGGAATGGTGGGCTCGATGCCGTGCGCCATCGCTTCCGGATGGCGGCGGCTGACCAGTTCCCGCAGCTCTTCGACTCGCGACGTCGGCACGTCCACCATCAACAAGATCTTGCCGGCGTCGATGTCCCTTTGGAAAGGCTTCAGCCGCGTGTTCGGCACGGACATCGCGACGAGGCTTGCAGCCCAGGCGCCGAACATCGCGCCGATCACGGTGGCGATCAACACCGTGACAAGCTGCAGCGTGACCCCTTCGGGCGGCGTGAGATAGATATAGATGCCGATCAGAAACCCGCCCAAGCCGCCGATTACAAATCCCAACTCGGCCCCATGCACCGCGTCGGACTTCTGCAGATAATTCGCTTCATGCAACTGGCCTAGAGACATCCCTCGCTTGGCGAGGAAATGCATGTGCCCATCTTCGACCCGCGCGAGCAGCAGATCGTTGGCCGTCTGGATGGCGCTGCCCAGATCGGGCAGCAGGAAGTACATTCTGCGTCTCATGCTCGTCTCCTCTCCGAAACACGACTCGCCGATCGTTCTTACCCCGCGGCACTCCCGAAGTCAAGCCGTCCGTGTCGCAATGCGGTAGAATCGCCGCCGAAGCTGGCCAGACAGTCGCTGGCAAATGTTTCAGCTGCCAGAGGAAAGTCCGGGCTCCACAGAGTAGGGTGCTGGGTAACGCCCAGGCGCCGCGAGGCGACGAAGAGGGCCACAGAGACGAGTCGTGACACGTGGTCGATAAGACTGCGCGTTGCGGGTGAAACGAGGCAACCTCCACCTGGAGCAACATCAAATAGGCGGACGACGACGTGGCTCGCCGAGTCCGCGGGTAGATGGCTCGAGCCTCGGGGTGACCCGGGGCCTAGAGGAATGACTGTCCACGACAGAACCCGGCTTATCGGCCAGCTTCACTTCTTTTTTCGTCAGCGCGCGGCGCGCAGCACCCACTCCGTAATCGCCGCGACGATCTCGGGTGATTCGCCGAGCGCAGGCGTCACGCGGAACTCGGTCTTCGCGTGGCGTTTGCGGATCTTTTCCACCATTGCGGGCAGCTCGCGTTTCAGGTGCGCGCCTTGCGCGAGGAAAAGCGGCACGATGACCACGGTCTCGATTCCCTTGCCGGCGAGGCGTGCAGCCGCCTCGTCAAGCGAGGGCGGCATGAATTCAAGGAACGCGAGCTCGATCGGCATGGCGACCGCGCGCAGCCGGTCGCGGATGCTCTCGAACGGCTGCGCCCATTCAGGCTCGCGCGCGCCGTGGGCGAAGAGGATGACAGCGCTCGAGGACATTGGAAAGGCGAGCTTAACGGCGGACGGTTCCTGGGTCAAAGCGAGGTCTGATGGCGGCGGTGGTGCAAGAGCGTTCCAGCGCTTGACCAGGCTCGCCCGGCGACGGCAAGATTTCGGCCGCCCCTTCTTGGGGCAGCCTGGATTGCCCTGTGGGACACCCGCGTCGTCGGCTGATTTCCGTGGCCGAGTACCAGCAGCAAAAAGACAGTTGCGCCTGAGGCGGGCTAGACGCCTGAGGGGTGGTACTCGATCCCCAACCGGCTTATCCCCCGCGGCGTTTTCCGCAACGATGGGATAATGCGGCCATGAACGGGTCCCAACCGATTTCCCCCCGCCAGCGCCTGCAGGAGCTGCTCGCGATACCGGAGGGGCAGCGTAGCGACGCTCAATGGGACGAGCTCAATGAGCTTGAGATCAAGCTCGCTTCGGGCAATCGACAGGACGCTCCGGAGCACGGCGCCCGGCGGAACGCCCCGAGCAACCCCGGCAATCCCAGGCCCGGCGGCGATCCACACGGCAAGAACCGAGGCGGGTTCGGCAAGCAATCCAGGCGCCGGCGCTGAGGGAGCCGGCCAGGGCCGGCTCCCTTGGACAGGGAACCGTCTTCGATACGAAACTCCAACCCATCAGCCATCGCCGTTTCCATGCAGACCGTTATCTCCGTCACGAACCTCTCCAAGACCTACGCATCCGGCCTGCGGGCTCTCAAGAACATCAACCTGGACATCCGCCGCGGAGAGATCTTCGCGCTGCTCGGCCCGAACGGCGCGGGGAAGACGACGCTGATCGGCATCATCTGCGGGATCGTCAATCCGAGCGAAGGGACGATCCGGGTCGGTGGTCACGACATCATCGGAGACTACCGCGCCGCGCGGTACATGATCGGCCTGGTGCCGCAGGAGCTGACGACCGATGCATTCGAGACCGTATGGAACACGGTGTCCTTCAGCCGCGGCCTCTTCGGCAAACCCGCCGACCCCGCACACATCGAGAAGGTGCTGCGGGACCTGTCCTTGTGGGCAAGGAAGGACAGCAAGGTCATGACGCTTTCGGGCGGGATGAAGCGGCGCCTGCTCATCGCCAAGGCGCTGTCGCACGAGCCGCGGATCCTCTTTCTCGACGAGCCGACCGCGGGCGTCGACGTCGAACTGCGGCAGGACATGTGGAAGCTCGTGCGCTCGCTCCAGGCCTCCGGGGTCACGATCATACTGACTACGCACTACATCGACGAAGCCGAGGAGATGGCCGACCGCATCGGGGTGATCAGCAAGGGCGAGATCATCCTGGTGGAGGAAAAAGCGGAGCTGATGCGCAAGCTCGGCAGGAAGCAGTTGACGCTCCACCTGGAGAAGACCCTGGTGCGCATCCCGACCGGGCTGTCCTCCTACAGCCTCGAGCTCAAGAGCGGCGGAACCGACTTGATCTATACCTACGATGAGCAGGTCGATCGGGCCGGCATCACGGCGCTCTTGCGGGACCTGGCCGCAGCCGGTATCCACTTCAAGGATCTGCAGACGACGCAAAGCTCGCTCGAAGACATCTTCGTCACGCTGGTGAGCGATAGAAAATGAGCGCGATCAACGTCTACGCGATACGCGCGATCTACAGGTTCGAGATGGCGCGCACCCGGCGCACCCTGATGCAGAGCATCGTGTCGCCGGTGATCTCCACCGCCCTGTACTTCGTCGTCTTCGGTGCGGCGATCGGCGGACGCATCCCCGAGGTCGAGGGGGTCAGCTACGGCGCCTTCATCGTGCCGGGGCTCGTCATGCTGTCACTGCTGACGCAGAGCATCTCCAATGCGTCCTTCGGCATCTACTTTCCCAAGTTCGTCGGGACGATCTACGAGCTGCTGTCGGCCCCGGTCTCCTATTTCGAGATCGTGCTGAGCTACGTGGGGGCGGCCGCGACCAAGTCGGTCGTCCTCGGCCTCATCATCCTCGCGACGGCGGCGCTGCTGGTGCCGCTCAAGATCGAGCATCCCTTGTGGATGATCCTGTTCCTCGTACTGACCTCGGTGACCTTCAGCTTGATCGGCTTCATCATCGGCATCTGGGCGGACGGTTTCGAGAAGCTCCAGGCCATACCGCTCCTGATCATCACGCCGCTCACCTTTCTCGGCGGCAGCTTCTACTCGATCGACATGCTGCCGCCCTTCTGGCGGACGGTCTCGCTCTTCAACCCCGTGGTCTATCTCGTCAGCGGCTTCCGCTGGAGCTTCTACGGGCTCGCCGACGTGAGCGTGGGCCTGAGCCTCGCCATGACCGGCGTGTTTCTCACGGTGTCGCTCGCGGTGGTGGCGTGGATCTTCAGGACCGGTTATCGGCTCAAGAATTAAATCGCAAGCTCTTGACAAACGGATCGTCCGTATTTAACCTACAGGTTAAATGCAACCCGACCGCCTCAGCGCCACCTTTGCCGCCCTCGCCGATCCCACGCGGCGCGCGATCCTCGCACGCCTCGCCTCGGGCCAGACTTCGGTTTTGAAGCTGGCCGAACCCTTCGATATCAGCCTCCCTGCTGTTTCAAAGCATCTCAAAGTCCTGGAACGCGCAGGCCTGATCGAGCGCGGCCGCGAGGCGCAGTGGCGGCCCTGCCGGCTGCAGGCCAATCCGCTCAAGGACATCGCCGACTGGGTCGAGGTCTACCGGCGCCACTGGGAGGAGAGGTTCGACAAGCTGGACCGCTACCTCAAGGAACTGCAGCGCAAGAACAAGGTGCAGGAAATTCAACGCAAGGAGAGGAAAGATGGCCGCAAAACCTAAGGTCGTGACGAAAGACGAACCGCTCGTCGTCGAACGCACTTTCGACGCCCCGGTTTCCCTGGTCTGGAAGGCCTTGACCGACAAGGAGGACATCAAGCAATGGTCTTTCGACTTGCGTGAATTCGCTCCAGCAGTCGGCTTCGAGTTCCAGTTCGACGTCGAACACGAAGGCTTCAGATATTGCCACCGCTGCAAGGTCACCGAGGCGATTCCGCACAAGCGGCTGGCGTATACGTGGCGCTACGAAGGCTACGCGGGGGATTCGCTGGTGACCTTCGAGCTGTTCGCGCAAGGGGCGAAGACGAGGGTGAGGCTGACGCACGAAGGCCTCGAGACTTTCCCGAAGCTCCCCGCGTTCGCAAGAAAGAATTTCGAGCAAGGCTGGACCGAAATCGTCGGTACTTCGCTGAAGAATTTCGTCGAGGGAAAGCATGCAGGAGAGATGATCCTCACGCGCGTCTTCGACGCGCCGCGCGAGCTCGTGTGGAAGCTGTGGACGGAGCCGGAGCACATCCGCAAATGGTGGGGCCCGAAAGGCTTCACGCTGCCCGGCTGCGAGATGGACTTCCGCCCGGGCGGCGCTTACCGCTTCGTGATGCGCGGGCCCGACGGCGAGGACAATCCTTTCCACGGCGTATACCGCGAGGTCGTCCGGAACGAGCGCATCGTCTTCACCGCGATCCTGGACAATCTCCCCGGCCATGAGCTCCTCACCACCGTCACGTTCGCCGACGAGGGCGGCAACACGAAGCTCACCGTGCGGCAGACCACCCCGCCGGGCGTGCCCGGCCTCGGCCAGAACCAGGGCTGGAGCGAGACCCTCGAGCGCCTCGCCGACCTGATCGCCGAGGAGACGAAGCATGGCCGCAGAAAGTAGCAACGCCGCGCTCGTCGGCGAACGCGAGATCCGGGGGACGGAGGAGGGCGGCAAGACGCGCCTCGACATGCGCTCGGTGTTCCCGTCCGCCAAGGCGCGCGCCTTCGTGGTCGAGAACTACGGGGCCGTCGAGGGCATGCACCAGACCCTGGCGCGCCTCGAAGAGTACCTGGCGGAGGAGGTGTCGACCACCGCCTACCAAGCGATCGACGACTAACAAAAGTTCGTTCAAGCTGTCGATTTCTCAAAGCCTCGCTCGTCGTACAGTTAAGAGCGGGGTTTTTCATCCGGCCGAAGCGTCCGGAGGCCCGGCTCCCAACCTTGAAGGAGACGCGACCATGCGATTCATGATCATAGTCAAAGCCAGCAAGGACTCCGAAGCCGGGGTGATGCCCGACGAGAAGCTCCTCGCCGCGATGGGGAAGTTCAACGAGGAGCTGGTGAAGGCTGGCGTGATGCTCGCGGGCGAAGGGCTGCACCCGAGCTCGAAGGGCGCGCGCGTCAGGTTCTCGGGTGCGAAGCGCACCGTCATCGACGGGCCCTTCGCCGAGACCAAGGAGCTGGTCGCCGGCTTCTGGATCTGGCAGGTGAAGTCGAAGCAAGAGGCGATCGAATGGGTCAAGCGCTGCCCCAATCCGATGCGGGAGGATTCCGAGATCGAGATCCGCCAGGTGTTCGAGGCGGAGGACTTCGGCGCCGAGTTCACGCCCGAGCTGAGGGAGCAGGAGGAGCGCCTGCGCGCGCAGATAGCCGCGAAGAAGAAAAGGTAGCGGGTGGCGCCGAACCCGGGGTGTGTCGATTTCACGGGGCTCGTTCGTCGATTGGAGAACAACATGCGATTCATGATGATAGTCAAGGCCACGAAGGACTCGGAAGCCGGCGTGATGCCCTCCGAGAAGCTTATGTCGGAGATGCAGAAGTACCACGAGGAGCTGCAGAAAGCGGGAGTGCTGCTCGATGCCTCGGGGTTGAAGCCGAGCTCGAAGGGCTGGCGAGTCAAATACTCGGGCGCGAAGCGCACCGTGATCGACGGCCCCTTCGCCGAGGCGAAGGAGCTGATCGCCGGCTACACCATCATCCAGGTGAAGTCGCGCGAAGAGGCGAGGGAGTGGGCGAGGCGCTTTCCCAATCCCTCCATCGACGGCAAGGAGGCCGAAATCGAGGTCCGGCAGTTCTTCGAGCTCGAGGACTTCGCTCCGGGCGAGGCGGTCGAGCGCTTTCGCGAGATGGAAATCGGGAATAAGAAGTAATCGCGAACTGCGAAGAAAGGAGAAATACTTTGACCGCCATGTCCGACAGCAGCCGCAAGCGCTGGCTCGCGCTGATCGTTCTCTGCCTCGGCGATCTGATGATAGTCCTCGACACGACGATCGTGAACGTCGCCCTTCCGTCGATCCGCGAAGACCTCGCCTTCACCGAGACTTCGCTCGTCTGGGTGGTGAACGCGTACATGCTCACCTATGGCGGGTTTCTCCTGCTCGGCGGGCGCCTCGGCGACCTTTATGGGCAACGCCGGCTTTTCCTGCTCGGCACCACGCTCTTCACCCTGGCGTCGCTGGCGTGCGGGCTGGCGGGCTCGCAGGGCCTGCTCGTGGCGGCGAGAGCTGTCCAGGGGCTGGGAGGCGCCGTCGTCTCGGCGATCGTGCTCTCCCTCATCATGAATCTCTTCACCGAGCCCGTCGAACGCGCGAAGGCGATGGGCATCTACGGCTTCGTCATGGCAGGGGGCGGATCGGTCGGTGCGCTGCTCGGCGGCCTATTGACGGACGCGCTCAGCTGGCACTGGGTCTTCCTCGTCAACATCCCGATCGGCGTCGCCGTCTATGCGCTCACCGTGATTCTGCTCCGGGAAAGCCGCGCGCCGGCCGGAACCGCGCGCCTCGACGTCGGCGGCGCGGTGACGGTGACGGCATCTCTGATGCTCGCGGTCTATGCGGTCGTGAACGGCAACGAGGTCGGCTGGACTTCCGCGCAGACGCTAACGCTTCTCGGCGCCGCAGCGGGGCTGCTCGCCCTGTTCCTCGCGCTCGAAACGTGGGTCCGCGACCCGCTGATGCCGCTGCGCCTGTTTCGGTTGCGAAGCGTCGCGACGGCGAACGTCGTCGGCATCCTCTGGTCCGCGGCGATGTTCGCGTGGTTCTTCGTTTCGGCGCTTTACCTCCAGCTCGTGCTCGGCTACAGCGCGATGCAGGTGGGCCTCGCCTTCCTTCCGGCCAACCTCATCATGGCGGCGTTTTCGCTCGGCCTCTCAGCCAAAATGGTGATGCGCTTCGGCATCCGTGTGCCGCTCGCGGCCGGCCTTGCGCTCACGGCCGCGGGACTCGCGCTGTTCGCGCTGTCGCCGGTCGACGGCAGCTTCGCCCTCCACGTGCTCCCCGGCATGGCGCTGCTCGGCATCGGCTGCGGCATGGCCATGAACCCCGTCCTGCTCGCCGCCATGAGCGACGTGCCCCAAAGCGAATCCGGCCTCGCCTCGGGAGTCGTCAATACCGCGTTCATGATGGGCGGGGCGCTCGGCCTCGCGGTCCTCGCCAGCCTCGCCGCCGCACGCACCGACAGGCTGCTCGCGCTCGGAGCGGATTCGCTCGCCGCGCTCAACGGCGGGTACCATATCGCCTTCGCCATCGGCGCCGCCTTCGCGGCCGCGGCGTCCTTGGCGAGCGCCGCGCTGCTTCGCGCCGCGCCGCAGCCCGCGGCGAACTCGCTGGCCCCTGCTCCGGAAGGGGAAACAGCGACGCCGTCGCCAAGGGCGGCGAGATGACGATGCCTTTGCAGAAGACCTTCTGGGTCGAAGCCTTTGGTATGCTGGTCGAGCGCTTCGGCACGCCGCGGATGGTCAACGGCGGGCCGGCGAGCGTCCGACCCCAACGGAGAAACAAATGATCAAGAGGATAGCCATTGCAGTCGTCGCTCTGCTCGCCGCTCTTCTCATCTATGCCGCGACCAAGCCCGACACGTTCCGGATCCAGCGCGCGACGAGCATCAAGGCGCCGCCGGAGAGGATCTTTGCCGTGCTCAACGATTTTCTGCGCTGGGAATCCTGGTCGCCCTGGGAGAAGAAAGACCCCGCGATGAAAAGGACTTTCAGCGCCGTAACCAGCGGCAAGGGCGCCGTGTACGCGTGGGAAGGCAACAGGGACGTCGGCCAGGGGCGCATGGAGATCGCGGAGTCGGTGTCGCCTTCCAAGGTCGCGATCAAGCTGGATTTCGTGAAGCCGTTCGAAACACGCAACATCGTCGAATTCACGCTCGAACCCCAAGGCGACTCCACCAACGTCACCTGGGTCATGCAGGGCCCCATGCTCTATATTTCGAAGCTCATCACCGTATTCGTCAACATGGACAGCATGGTCGGCAAGGACTTCGAGGCCGGTCTTGCCAATCTGAAGACTGTTAGTGAGAACCAGCCCCGTTAGACAGGATGGAGCAAGAGCCATGCAAAAGATCACCCCGTTCCTCTGGTTCGACACCCAGGCCGAGGAGGCGGCGAAGTTCTACGCCTCCGTCTTCCCCAACTCGAAGATCCTGAAGACGGCCCGCTACGGCGAGGCCGGGCCAGGGCCCAAGGGCAGCGTGATGACGGTGGAGTTCGAGCTCGACGGGCAACGCATGATCGCGCTGAACGGCGGCCCGCAGTTCAAGTTCACCGAGGCGATCTCGCTGTCGGTGGACTGCAAGGACCAGAAGGAAGTCGACCACTACTGGACGAAGCTCTCGCAGGGCGGGCAGGAATCGATGTGCGGCTGGCTCAAGGACAAGTACGGCCTGTCGTGGCAGGTGAATCCCGCCATCCTCGGCCAGCTGCTCGCCAGCCCCGACGCCAAGAAGGCGAAGCGCGTCATGGAAGCGATGCTCAAGATGAAGAAGATCGATATCGCGGCGCTGAAGGCCGCGGCGGAGAAGACGTCATGAAAGAGCCACGTTACGGATGGGTGATGGTGGCGCTCGGCGCCTTCATGACCTGCATCGCCATCGGCGCGATGTTCTCGCTCGCGGTGTTCTTGCGGCCGATCACCGAGTCGACCGGCTGGTCGACGACGGCCGTGTCGACCGCAATGACGCTCAACTTCCTCGCGATGGGCGCGGCCGGCTTCGGCTGGGGCGCGCTCAGCGACCGCATCGGCCCGCGACCCGTGGTGCTCGCGGGCGCGGTGCTCCTAGGCTCAGGCCTCTTCCTAGCGAGCCATGCGCAGACCGCGCTCCAGTTCCAGCTCACCTTCGGCCTGCTGGTAGGCATCGCCGTCGGCAGTTTCTTCTCGCCGATGATCGCCGCCGTCATGGGCTGGATCAGTGAGCACCGCGGCCTCGCGGTGTCGCTGGTCTCGGTCGGCGTCGGCGTCGCGCCG